>JACPZP010000131.1 GCA_016195405.1 Planctomycetota bacterium
CTCAGCAGGGAGGCGACCCCAAATTGGCCTCGCTGAAGGATGTGCCTTTCAGTGGCATCTGAGGTCGAGCCGTATGCGTCGAGAGGCGCACGTACGGTTCCTGGGGGGGTGCTCACCGCGAGGTGAGCCCCTACCCGCCGAGGCAGAACTTAGCATTGCCACGCGCCATCGGAGCCGGAGGCTGTTCGGACTGGATCTGAACATCCTCCGGCTTCTGCATTTGGCGCGCGGCATGAGTAAGTCCTGCTTCGTGGGCCCTGCGCGGTGCGGGGCGGTCCATGTTTCGACATGACCGCTCCTGCAGGGGGCGGTCTGCTATGAAGGAGACCGTTTCATGAGTACGCTTTCACTGTGCTGCACGTCGCTCGAGCCAAATCACCCTCACGCCGACTTCCTTACTCTGTGTCCCGTCGTAGAACGGCACGCAAGCGTTGTCTTCCGCGCTCTTCCCATCGCCGAACGGGAAGAAGCCGTTGCTGAGGCGATGGCATCCGCATTCGAAAGCTACCTGTCTCTCAAACAACGCGGCAGGGATTGTGTCCTCGAATTCCCTTCGAAAATGGCCAAGTATGCTGCCCTGCATGTCAAGAATGACCGACATGTGGGCGGCCATGCCAACAGCCACGACGCACTTTCGGCAAAAGCACAACAGAAGCATGGCTTTCGCGTGGATTCGTTGCAACGCACGCTGCCGCGACGTCGGAAAGCGCGGCACGCATTCGGTCGAAGCTCACGAATCCTTGATGCATTCGAGGAGCATCTGCAAGACGATTCGCTGACGCCGATTCCCGAGCAGGTGTGTTTTCGATTAGATTGGGCCGCGTTCATGCGGACCTTAAGCCGACGCGATCGAGCCATGGCCAAATACTTGTCGCTGGGTAACTCTGCCACGGAAACGGCCGAGAAGTTCCGGATGTCTTGCGGCCGCGTGACCCAACTTCGAAGACGCTGGCACCGCGAATGGACCACATTTCAGGGGGAAATGCAACCCGCGGATGTGTCCCTTAAGAGCTGAAGAGGTCAAAGCGCTCGCCCAAGTGCCAGATCACATCGTCGCCGCTGCAAGCCAGTTCGCAGTTTCTCCCTTGTTTTTCAGTTCGGTAAGGCCCAGACCGCGCGCCATGGCGGAGTTGCCCGAGGCTCCAGCGCAAGAGCGATCGATTGCTCATCCTGAAACTGTGCTGGCCGATCGCCCTGCGGCGCTGATCCCACCGCCGTAGGCCTATCGGAATCCATCGGTCCCGATCCATCAAATTCACAAAGGAGCAATTGTCATGAAAAAGACCACTCGTGACCCCGAAAACACCGACGATCCGCCGCTCATCCGTCCCGAAGAAGATCGGAGAGCTGCGCGGACAATGCTGGCGCAGCTTTTAGGACGGATTTTGGCGCGGTGGTGGCTCCGAGAGCGAAGCAATAGGGCTTCCGATTCACCAACTATGGAAAGGTGCGAACCTGCTGAGCACCTAACGCCGCCTGCCAAACGGCCTTAATCAGCCAAATGAGCCTATTCCATGCGTTTTCCCTCTAGGCAAGTTGCCCTGCACAAAGTTACCATTGATGCGGATATGGACCTGGAATTTCAAGGGCAGTATCGCGATGAACAACGATCAGCCAGACTGGCTCCAAGAATGGCGTAACTCGCACCTAGCGGTGAAACCGATTGTGTCCGCGAGCCGCCTCTGGCAACAAGTCTTTACGGAGCAAGATCGCCGTCGACTCGGTGGAGATTTTGAAAAGGCCTACAAACGCCTTGGTACGGTTGGAATGTGGCGAGAACTCCATCGTGGTTCCGTGGAACAGGCCGTGGTGGAAGCAGCTCACAAAATAGGCCTGCTGTTTCCTAGCAAGTACGACTGGCTTCTTCGGCAAATCGGCAAAAAGCCAATGGCGGCGCCGGCACCAACCAATCTACCTGAATTCCAGGCTTCTTCCGGAGAGTTGCGCTGGCAGGGCCAATTTATTCGGCACGTGAGACTACAGGCTCGGCCAAGCAACATATTCATCATTCTTGAAGCTTTTCAAAGTCGTTGTTGGTCCGAACAGATTCCGAATCCACTCGGAAAAGACAAGCAGAAACTCCACCAAGCACTTCGTTCCCTCAATAAGGGCCTTAAGAGAATCCGCTTCCACTCGTTGGCGGGCGCTACGAAAATCTCGTGGAAACTGTGCCGAAACTCTAAGTCACTTCCCAGTCAGCTCCGCTAGCGGGCTGATCTTTCCTCGGTCACAATCGGCACAAGTATGGAAGCTGAGCTATGCGGCATCGGCTATTCCATTAGAGTCTTACTTGGTGAAATTTGCGCGCCGCGCGCAAATTTCCTGTGGTTGCGGCAAAGCCGCGTTAGGCAATTACGTCTGTCAAGATTCGAGCCAGAGGCACATTATGAAAGCGAAAACTCAAAATCGTCACGCCACGGTATCGGTGCGGGTGGGCGCGAGGCGCGCAAACATTGACAGGAAGTTGGCGCCCTTGATCAGGGAACTTTGGAAAGCAGGCATCGAAACAACGATGTCGTGCGAGGAAACCGAACCGGGCATTGCCTGGATCGAGTTCGCCGACGTGGACAATCTGGCTACCTTCCTAGACACCGTCACCAAATACGAACCCGGCAATGACACGCTTTACAACCGAATTACCCACATGTTCACCGGCCCTCTATCGGCTCCAGTCTGGCAATACACGGTTTTTCCCTGTGACATGGCCCTGAGCGTGAACGAGAAGTCTCATAGAGGCGTGCCGAGCTTTTTCTTTTCCGCCAGTGTTTACTTTCCACAAAGTGATCTTGCGATCCTGGTGCAGCGGATGAGAGAGGCTGCTAGCACTAGCACAGCCTGTCGATGACGTCTTCATTGAGATGCGCGCAACTCACAGTCAGCTCACAGTCAGCTCCGTTAGCGAAGAAAAATCCCGTTTCCGATAATCGGGTCGGAGGTGGCAACCCGATTGGGTTGCCACCGATTCACCATGGCGACGGGAACCCCGGTGAGCACTCGAAATCAAAAGCTCACGAAAAACGAGATTCGCGACGCGTTCGCGCAAGAGGGCGCTGCGCAGACTCCGGTGATACTTTCTCCTGCCAGATTGGCTGCGCTTCTCGGTCTGTCCACGAAAACCATCTACGAGTGGATCTCAAAGGGTCGCCTTGACGGCGCCTTCAGAAAGCGCGGCAAACACGTCCTCCTCTGGCGTGATCGCGCGCTCGACATCATCTACAACGGCAAGGAGTGGAGTCATGCTTGAAACCTCCGACCGCATCCGGATCGGCGATCATGTTAGGATTTATAAACGCGGCAAGAAAAGTATTTGGTGCGCAGATTTCTGGCGTGACGGTCAGCATTGCCGTCAATCGCTAAAGACCGCCAACGAAAAAGTTGCCCGTCAACGGGCTCTGCAACTGGAAGTTGAACTCGCCACCGGCTCCTATCATCAGCCGCCGCGCGACTGCACTTTTGAGCAGAGCATCGAAGATTACCTGGCTTTCCTTGTGACGGAGAATCGGGCTCCCAAGACGCTGGTAAAGTACCGAGGCATCCTGGTCACGTTCAAGGACCTCATCGGAAGCCTAGGCGTCACGCGGTTGCGACAGTTCTCCGTCACACACTTCGACCGCTTCCGCGGCGAGCGAAAAAAGAACCATCACCCCAAAACGATGTACACCGAGGGCGTCGTCGTCAAGCAGTTTTGGAAGTGGTGCAAAAGTCGCAAGCTCGTCCGCGAAAACCCGCTGGCGGAGTTTAAGCTCACAAAGCCGCCTCTGATTCCCAAAGAGGGCCCGAGCATAGCCCAGATCGACACCATTCTCGCCACGGTTACGGGCCAATTCCGCCTCATATTGGCGGTCCTGGCGTTCACAGGCATGCGCTCCGGTGAGTTGCAGCGCCTGCGCAAGGAGGATTTGGACTTGGTCGGCAACTGGTTACATGTCACCTCGCGGACGGGCGCCGAAACAAAGACCAAATTCTCGCGCAAGGTGCCGCTGCACCCGCGCCTGCGCATGCTCTTTCAGCAAAAGCCCCGGAATCCAGGCCCATGGCTTTTTACCGCGAAACCGAGCCGGAAATATCCTGCAGGGGACCATTGGATTGGCACGAAGAAGCTCAATGACCGCTTCATTGAACTTCTGGCACGCCTGAAGTTGCCGGTGGGGCGCGACGCCGGCTTTACTATCCATAGCCTGCGGCATGCCTTCGAGACAATCACCGTTAACGCGGGAATTCCCCAACGCGCGGTGGATGCCTGGCTCGGCCACCACGGAGATAAATCGATGGCGGCGGTCTATTACAAGCTCAAGGACGAAGAATCCCAAGCTTTCATGCTACGAGTCCCGTTTGGGACTGGCACGTCGGCGGCCTGCGCCGGCACACACGGAGGAAGAGCTCATGATGCCAATCACGAAAGTGCTCTTGATTGTGGTGACGGTGACGCCGATCGCCACGCTAGCCAGGACTGCGGCGAATCAGAACCTGGACAAAAACGGGACAGCGAGCCTGCCGCGCTTGCACGCTGAAGCGCAAATGCAAAAGAGCCAGCGTCTTACGACGGCTGGCTCTTTGAAGGCGGAGAGGGGGGGATTCGAACCCCCGGTGAGGTTTGACCCCCACACGGCATTTCCAGTGCCGCACAATCGGCCGCTCTGTCACCTCTCCGGGCCGCGTATTGCGTTGCGAACAGCGTTATTGTACCGCATCGGCTAGTCGTCGCCAGAGTGAGTGGCGCTCGGTAGCGGGATCGCGTGATGCGGACGAAAAGTTGGGACTCAAGGCAGCCGTTGCGTGGGACTTGGTTGCAGAATCACCGTACACCGATAAAATCCCTCCGCACCGGCAGCATCGCCTCCGCGTTGCCTTCCGGCCTGTCCCACCCACCAAGGAGTTCCCACCCATGCGTATTTCGCGCTTCCTGGCTCTCGCTCCCCTCGCACTTGGCATCGGCTTGGTCGCATCCGGAGTCCATGCCGGCGATAAGGGATTCGTCGAGCTCTTCAACGGCAAGGACCTGACCGGCTGGAAGACGATCCTTCAGAACGGCAAGCCCGACGATAACAAAACCTTCACCGTCAAGGAAAGCGTTATCGTGGTCACGGGCCAGCCCAACGGCTACTTCTACACGGACAAGAGCTACAAGAACTACGTCCTTCAGTTCGACTGGAAATACATCAAGGACGGCAACAGTGGCTGTCTGGTACACATTCAGGGCAAGCATCAGGTTTGGCCCAAGTGCATCGAAGTGCAAGGCCTGCAGAGCGACCACGGCAATATCTTCCCGGTCGGCAAGATTGAGAACTCTTTCAAGAAGAACGCCGAAGCGCAGAAGAAGGCCATCAAGATGGGCCAATGGAACACCACGGAGATCATTTGCAAGGATGGCGAAATCACCAGTAAGATCAACGGCATCCAAGTCGCCACGGGAAAAAGCGAGCTGACCCAAGGACCGTTCGGGTTCCAGTCGGAAGGCACGGTACTGCACTTCAAGAACATCAAGATCAAGGTGACGGATTAACGTAGCTGAATTCGTGAGAATTCGGGTTTTCGTGAAATTCTAGGGAGGTTGCCATGAAGAGACTACTCTCGGTGCTCGTCATCACGGCTTTGACCACGCCGGCTTCGGCGCAGGATTTCGTCAAGGAGCGGCTGGAGAAGTCGCCGCGGCACCATGAATGGGTGGAGGTCAAGAACGGCGACCGCAAAGTGCAGTGCTTCCTCGCCTTTCCAGAAGTGAAGGACAAGGCGACCGCCGTCGTGGTCATTCACGAAAACAAGGGCCTGACCGACTGGGTTCGCGGCGTCGCCGACCAACTCGCGGAGGCCGGCTACATCGCCATCGCGCCCGACATGCTTTCCGGATTCGGACCGAACGGCGGCAGCACCAAGGACTTTAAGAGCCTCGACGATGCGACGCGCGCCCTCGGCAAGCTCCAGCCGGATCAGGTCATCGGCGACATCAACGCAGCCGCCGACTATGTGCTCAAGCTGCCCGCCTGCAATGGCAAGCTGGCGGCATGCGGGTTCTGCTGGGGCGGCGGCCAGACCTGGAAGATCGCCGCCAATCGCTCCGATCTGAAAGCCGCGTTCGTCTTCTACGGCACACCGGTCACGGAGAAGGACGTCCTCGCCAAGATTCCATGCCCTGTTCATGGTTTCTACGGCGAGAACGACAACCGCATCAGCGCCACCATTCCGAAATCGGTCGATCTCATGAAGTCGATTAGCAAGACCTACGACCCGGTGACATACACCGGCGCCGGCCACGGCTTCATGCGCAGCGGCGAAGATCCGAAAGGCCGAGAACCCGACCGCAAAGCCCGGACGGAAGCATGGGGAAGGTGGAAAGGGCTGCTGAAGAAGATTTGACAGGCGCTGGGACCGGCAGTGTAGAGCAACCATGAAGTAGAAAAGGACAAAGTAATTGTCTATCGCATACTGCACCGCAAAGACGCTTACAAGTGAGCTGTCAAATGCTTAAGCTCCATCCTGAGTTTGTGGTCAAGAACGGAAAAAAACATTTCGCCGTAGTGTCTTACGAGGAGTTCCTGGCCTTGCAAGAGCTGTTGACAGACGCGGCAGATTTGCTTGAACTTCGAATGGCCAAGCGCGCAGAATCCGGCAACCGGTCCATTCCGCTGGCCGAAGTGAAACGGCGCCTTCGCTTGCAACGGATCAGCGGCCCGCGGAAAGGGAAGGGCTAAAAAACAATCTTGATGATTCGGTTCGTCGCGCGCCGGAGTGAGCCGACAACAAGAAAGGTTTCGATGTCGGCAACGAACATCGAGAAACGCATTTCGGCTCTTGTGCGAACCGTCGCCGACCCGGTCCAAACGCGGCCGCTACAGGAGTTGATCCTGCTCCATGCCGATCTTTTGAGCGAACGGCACTCACCTTCCAACTCTTCGCGCGTTGATCTTCAGCGTATACGGGCCGAGCGTGTCGCGCATGCCCGCGACGTGGATCGTGAAGACGCCGCCGCGTCCGGCGTCGAATTCGAGCATGGAATCGAGGGCGCCGCCGCTGTCGTCGTCGTAGGCGAGCATCTCGCCGCTTTTGTCGTAGACCACGAGCAAGGGATCGAAGACTTCATCGCCGGCCTTGACCTCTATAAGGTGCTTGCCCGCGCCTAGCCTTACCTGGTAGGTCTTCATCCGAAGGTTCATATTGAGAGCCATCCCTTGGAGGTTGACATTGTAGTTATGGCGCGTATCCCCATCGGCGAGCTTGTCTTCCAACTTGAGGCCGTCTTTGCTCACCGCATGAACGAGCGCGTTTCCGTCATTGGCAAACGCGGTTTCTAGTGATGAGAGAGTGCGAATGGTCGTCAGCTTGAGTTCTTGATCTCCGAAGGCCAAGGTGCTCACCTTAAACGACGAGACCTTAATCCGGCCGCTGAACTTGGAGGTCGCGGTATAGACAACATCCAGGTCGGTTGTTTCCTTCTCCTCTTTCGAAAGCGACTCGCGAAGCTTCGCGAGAGTTTCTTCCGCGCGCTGCGCCGATTCAGGCTTGTCGCCATCCGCCGTTTTCACGAGCGCCGGCAGCGCTTTTTCCCGCAGCGCTAACAGGGCGGCGGTTGCCGCATCGCGTCGCGATTTGTCAGCATGGCCGAGTTCCGTAATAGCGGCGCTCGCACGCTTTTGTTCGTCCGCCGAGAGGCGAATGCCGAAATCGATGCGCGCGACGGCGCTTACCGGAATTTCCAGATTCCCGTAAGCGGTGTGCAATTCAACCTTTTTATCATGCAAGATGAGCTTGATCGTGCTATCGTCGCGAAGCTGGGCCTCCACCTCCGTCGGAGCGCTACTGGACTTGGCGCCTTTATCCTTTGTGACGTCCTGCTCCTTCGCTTTGCCGCCGCCGGCTAAAGACACGGAAACGACAGCGACCGCAGCTCCAACGACTGCGATTCCCAACAATGAGCGGAATTTGAACTTGATCGGAGACATGTGGGCTCCAGAAATATGCTCAAATGGCCAGCAGCGCGTTCACGCCTGCCTTCGACAATGCGCGCGCCCTTGTTTCCTACCATTCTGTTCACAGGATAAGAGAAATACAAGAGAGTGGGTGGTTTATCGCAGTGCAATCACGTGGTTGCTTAGCCGGTCAAAGCCCGTGTCCGTGATCAAGTAGTTGTGCTCGACGCGGATGCCGCCGACGCCGTCCACGTACAAGCCGGGTTCCAACGTGACCACGTCGCCGGCCAGTAGAGTTTCGGTGGCATGCCGGACAAAGAACGGGGCTTCGGGGTGGGTCAACCCGAGGCCGTGTCCGGCATGGTGCGGGAAATGCTCGGCGACGCCGGCCTTCTCGAAAGGCCGACGGACCGCGTCATAAACACTTTGGCACGATGCACTGGCGCGCAGCTCTTTTTCTCCGCTCGCCATGGCTTCGCCGCATAGACGGGCAAGGCGCTCCTGAGCGGGCGTGGGCTCTTTGCCGATGACCAGCGTGTTGGTGAAGTCGCTGCGGTATTGGCCGATGACCACCGAGAAGTCGAGAATGAACACGTCGCCCGGCTCGATAACGCGATCTGTCGGAGGTCCGCCGCGGCGCGAAGGACCCGGACTGACAGCAAAGTCGCCGTAGACGATCACGGGCATCCCCGCGGCGCGCACGCAGGCGGCGCTGACTCCGCCATACACGTCCAGCTCGGTCATTCCGGGTTTGATGTTCGCGCGGGCCCAAGCATGGCCTGCATCGGTCGCGGACATACATCGACGAAGAAGCACGATTTCGTCCGGGTACTTCTGGCGGCGCATTTGCGTCAGCGTGTGGATGACGACGGCAGCGTAAGGATCGCCCGGCCGGTCGTGAACGCGCACGCCGCCGCGGCTTGGGTTAACCGATTCCAACACTGCGAGTTGCCGCGGACCATGGCCCGGCGTTTGGCCGTCGTACCATGAGATCGCGCGTCTCTCTTCGACTTGAGCCGACTCCACCGATTGAGGCAGGCGATTGTCGTGCAGCAGCTTCCCGTGGCCATCTTTGCGGATTAGCAAATAGCCTGGAAAGCCGGCGCCCAAGCTAATGGGATCCACCCAGAAATTCGCCAGATACATGAGGTGAATGGGATCGCTGAGGAGCAGGAAATCGCTCTCCGGCGGCGGATCGAGGTTCTTCCAGAATTCCAGCCGGCGCTCACGGCATCCTTCGGCACTGAGCATGGCGGCAGACATGACATGTTTCTCCGGTTAACACGGCGCAAGATTCGCGGTTCTCCGTCTATAAAAAGAATAGTGACGCGAGGGGTTTTATCATGGCATGAGGAGCGATCGTGGTCGATTCTCTTCTCGACAAGCGTGAGGCGCGCATCCGCCGCATGTTCGGGCACATCGCGCCCAGCTACGATCTTCTCAACCATCTGCTGAGCCTGAATATCGACCACTACTGGCGCTGGCGGACCACGAAGCTCGTGCCGCCTCTAGGTTCCGAGCCGATCCTTGATCTCTGCACGGGAACGGGCGACCTAGCCTTCGCCTACGACCGGGCGGCTGGAGGACGTGTGCCCATCGTCGGCGCCGATTTTTGCCGGGAGATGCTGCGCTTGGCGGAAGTGAAGCGCAATCGCAGAAAGGCCGATGGCCGCATCCGCTTTCTCGAGGCCGATGCCCAGCATTTGCCTTTTGCCGACAACCAATTTCAGATAACGACGGTGGCTTTTGGCCTGCGCAACATCACCGACACGGAGCGCGGCATAAGGGAGATGGTTCGTGTCACTCGGAGCGGCGGCAAGGTGGCCATTTTGGAGTTCTCGCAGCCGGAGGGCAGCCTGTTGGGCGGAATGTACCGCTTCTACTTCCGTCGCATCCTGCCGCTGGTAGGACAGACGATCTCGCGGAGCAAGGACAACGCCTACCGCTATCTCCCGGAAAGCGTCATGGAGTTTCCCAACGGCGCCGCCTTGGCGGAGCGACTGCGGAGACACGGCCTTTCCGAGGTGACCTGGCACCCTCTCACGCTCGGGATCGCTACCTTGTATGTCGGAAAGAAACCGTGACGCAACAGCCTCCACAACACAAGCACTTGCTGGTTCGGGCAGCCTTGGGCGAAGAGGTGGAGCGCCCCCCTGTCTGGGCCATGCGCCAAGCGGGCCGATGGGACCCGGAATTCATGAAGCTGCGCGGCAACTTACCTTTTTACGACTTCTCGGAAAACGTCGAGCTGGCTGCCAAGGCCTCGCTTCTGGCGCGGCGCTTCGGCGTCGACGCGATCATTCTCTTTTATGACATTACTACCTTGACCGTGGCCATGCGATTGCCGTTCACGCTCCAGCCCGGCAAAGGTCCCGTGCCCGCGAGTCCGGTGCGAAGCTTGGCCGACGTCGAGCGCCTCGAGGCTACGCCCGATCCGCAACAGTTCCGCCACATCATCGAGTTATTGCACAGCGTGCAGAATGAGCTGGCCGGGCAGTTGCCGATCATTGCGTTCGCCGGAGCGCCCTTTACGGTCGCGACCTACTGCATCGGCACGGGCAAAGACCTCAACATGACCCGGCATTTCATCAAGGAATACCCGCAGGTGTGGGAACGCCTTCTCGGGCGGTTGCAAGAAGCCACGGTCCATTTCTTGAAGACGCTGATTCGCTCGGGGGCCGACGTGGTGCAACTGTTCGATTCGTGGGCGGGCGCCCTGGAGCGTTCGGAGTATCTTAACTGGGCCCAGACGCATCACGAAGCGATCTGGAAACAGGTTATTGGAGTGCCGCGCATACTGTTTGTGAAGGAGGGGCCATACCTGGACCTCATGACCAAGTCCGGCGCGGAGGTGATCAGCCTCGGCAAACGTCACGATCTCGCGGCGGCGCTTCGGAACTATCCCAATCTTGTCTTTCAGGGTAACGTGAGCGAGGAATTGATGCGATCCGGAACGCCGGAGCAAGTGGCCGAAACTACCCGGCGCTGCGTCGAGGCAGGGGGAGGCCGGCGGCACATCGTCAATCTAAGTCACGGGCTCGATCTCCGCACGCCGGTGGCGAACTTCGAAGCCTATGTGCAGGCGGTCACTGCTTACCGTTGCCAACCACGCGTTGGATGAAATTCGGTTCCGGCGCGACGTTTCCGCCGCCGGCCATCAGATCGCGCCATGCCTTGGGATCGGGAGGTAGATTCTTTCCGGTTGCGATCCGCAACGACTCGACCGTGCGGTCCTTGTAGGCCAGGTCTCTCTCCGTTTCCATGATGTAGACCAACGTCTCGATCGCGTCGGCCTGCTTATACCTCGACAAGGCGCGGATGGCAGTCAACCGCTCGTCTTGAGTTTGTTGCTGGTCAATTAGGCTGGCGTCCACGGCGCCGCTGGGTTGCCGCGCCACGCGGATCAGCAAGTGCCGGGAATCGGGATTGCCGATCTTGCCGATGGCTTCAAGCGTCTGCTGGCGGATGATGCCGTTCAACTCCGGCCCGAATGACAGCCGGCGCGTATAGGCTTCCTCGAGAACCTGTGCGGCCCGAGGATCCTTAAATGCGCTGAGTGCGTGAATGGCGCCGAGCCGGCATAATGGCTCTCTATCCACGGTTGCCGCGGCGGTCAAAATGTTGATGTAAGCGTCTTGGTCCTTTTGCGTACCGCCGTTCTGCAAAGGCTCCCGGAGTGATGACAGGGCATCGCCCCGCTTGGCGCCGTCGTTGCTCTCACGGATGACCTGCAGGGGATCGGGCTTAAAGAAGTAGCCTTTGAGGTCGCGATTGTTGCTCGTGATCTCATCCCAGAGGCCGGCGCAGCCCGACAAGCCCAGGAAAAGGGCCGCGCTTCCCAGAAGTCCGCATCCTCGCCAACAAACGGATTTTGTCAGGACTGCCATCACCCTTCGCCTCCATGGCTTCGACGCGATTTCCCGCCCGACAGGGCAGGGCATCCTCCCCTGGATTCTCTCTGAAACTATAAGGGGTGGCGGCTATAGCGTTTTCAGGCAGTCCGTACAAGAGAGAATTACGCGACGGTGAACGTGAACGCCAAGGTTGCGGTTTGCCCGGACTTGTCCGTGGCGGTGATGGTTATCGTGGTGCTGCCGGCGTTGGTGAAATGCAGGACGAGGCGGTCCTGGTCCTTGATCTCGGCCACCGACGACGGTACCGAAGCGTCGAGCGCATAGGTGAGCGCGTCGGGCTGGCTCACGATGCCGGCGGACTGCACCAGGGCGAAGTTGCTTGCCGTGGCATCCGTGGGGAAATGCGTGCCCGTGTAGTTCTTGAGCGGCAAGTTGGTGAAGGCGGTGTTGGTCCCGGTCTGACTTTGAGTCGGAATGGCGGCCAGCGTGTTGATGATGCGCAGGTCGTCGCCGCTTTGCACTTTGCCGAACACCGTGAAGCCGCCGTTGTTGGCGGTGGTGTCGAGCGAAGTGTTGTTCGCCAGATTGAAGAAGAACTGGTCGGTAGCGCCGTTGGGATTGCCGCCGGGCTTCGCCATGGCGATGGTGCCGATGACGTTATTGAACGCGGCGTTGCCGTTGAATTCGTTATTGACAGCCAGGTTTTCGGTAATCGTCGAGACGACGCCATTCTGGAACGTGAAGCCGCCTCCTTGCAACACAAAATCGGTCACGAGGCGATGGAAGAAGGAACTGTCGTAGGCGCTATTGTTCAAGTAGTTGAGGAAGTTGGCCACGGTCTGAGGCTTGGAGGAATCGAACAGTTGAATGTTCACCGGCCCTGCCGACGTGTTGAACCTGACCACCGTGCTGGAAATGTCCGGATCGGTGAACAGAGTGGATAAGTCGATGATTTTATCGGCGCCACCCTGAGCGCCGACGATGGTCGCCTGAGTGCCGGCGACAGGCGGCCGGTTTTTGACGATGAGCGTGGAAAACTCGCTTTGATTGCCGGCCTCGTCGGTTGCCCGGACGAAGAAATTGTTGGCGCCGTCGTTGAGCGCGACGCCGCTGAACTGGAAGTTGCCGCCGCCGTCGGCCTGAGTGCCAAGGGAAGCGCCGCCCTGGATGAGATCGACGTGTGCGCCCGGACTGGTGAGGCCATGAAGGGTCACCGCGGCATCGGTGGTGCGACCGTGGCCGTCGTCGTTGGCGGGATCGAGTGTCAGCGTAGGCACATCCGGCGCGAAATCGTCAACTGTGAACGAGAGGTTAAAGGCCCCAGTACGCCCCAAGGCATCCGTCGCACGTAGGTGCAAGGTAAACGGCGCCAAATCCAGGTTGTCGAGAGAGCCTCCTAGGATGCCGGCAAGCACCGCCTTGTTTAGCAGGAAGCGACCGTTCGCATTGAGTTGTCCCAGTATGTTCGTGGCGGCGCCGTTGAACGCGGCCGTAAAGCTCGTGATTTTAGCCGAGTCAACGATGCTGCCCTGAACGGTTGGATCGGAAGTGATGCCGTCGCTTGTGGAACCGTTCGTGTCGTCGGGTCCAGTCGTATCATCCAGGAGTTCGGCAGCGATGCTGGGGCCGTTGGCAGGCACCGCGACAGCGGACGGGAGGAACTGGAAGTTGTAGTTGGTGCCGCTTGCCGTGAGCGGGATGTTGCCGATGACGTTGTTTTGCAGAACCACGCCGCCAAGGGAGCCGATGGTTGGAGCATCGGTGCGGAAACCCGCAGGTACAATCGGAAGGTTGAGCGAATAACTACCGTTGCGGAGGCCGGAGAAGCTGTACGCGCCCGAGCTGTTCGTCGTGGTTGTACGTGCGAGTGCGGTCCCGCTGTCGTCGACTCCGCTCAGGCTGACTTGAACGCCGGCCAATGGGGTGTGGACGTTGAAGACGAAGCCGGACAGCGAGTTGGCGCCCGCCGCGGCTTGATGGAGCGGCTGCACGGTGCCGTCGCCGAAGCCTTGGCCGCTGCCCGGCGAATGCGTGGGCAACGTGGCGGCATCCGGGCGGTTTAGGAACAAGCCGAGCGACAAGCCCTGCGGCCCAAGTCCGCGCACGGCGAACAGGAAGTTGAGGCCCGTTTGACCGGGAGAAAGCGAAATATTGGAAATGGTGCTCGGTCCGACGACGCCGCCCAGGCTGCCGGCGCTCGCGTTGTCCCCAACGAAACTCGATACGGAACCGCGCGTGAGTTGGTAGGTTCCAGCGGGAACCTGTAGAAAGGAAAAAACGCCAGTGGCGTCGGAAACCGTGGATTGGTTGATGGGCGCGCCTTGCCGCGTGGTTCCGCTGAGCGTGATCGAAACGCCAGGCAAGATGTTCTCGCCCGCGTCGCGCAGATTGTTGTTGTTGGAGTCGGCGAACACGAGCCCGGAAATTACTCCGGGAGGCAGCGGATTGAGCACTCCTCCCGCCGGTGTGAAGCGATCCTCAAGCGCTTCGAGGCTTGGCGCCCAGTTGCACTTTCTTTTTTTTGGAGGATTGGATTGTGTGAAGTTGTTCCACCACTTCCGGATCGTGCGGCGCATGGAGCTTTACCTTGTTGTTCCGAGTCGTTCCGAGGTAAGACAGGATCAATCAAGGTAAATTTTAATTCCTCCATGGGTCCATGCAATGGAATTCGGATTTTTTTTAATAAATTACGCAAATTCCCCAATCGCGAAAGGCGGATTGGAGCGATTAGTAAGTGAACACCAGGCCAGCATTAAACGTGTGAATCCATGCATCTGTGCGGATCAAGTTAAAGGCCGGCCGCGCCACGCCCAACCCAGTGCCGCCGGGCAATAAGGCTTGATTGATGGTGAGGTCGATCTGGTCGCCGGGCCGCGCCACATCCGTCAGGAGCAGCGCTGAGTAGCCCAGGCGAAGCTTGAGCCTGCTCGAGACATGCCAGTTCACGTTGACTCCCAATTCCGGCACGGTCACCCAATCACTGCTTCCGAAGCGCCCGCTGTTGCTCGACAAAGCCAGTAGGCCGGCGGGAAAGTCGGTAGGCGTCGCGCCCGGCACGTTGAATCGGCTTTGACCCGCGATCGTCACGACGCGGTGCAAGCCGCCCACGGCAACTTTGCCGAGAAAATCCAGCGACCATCCACCGAACAAAAGTTCGGCGCGCACGCCGACTTCGCCGCCGTTGAACTCATTGGTGGCTCCGAAAAAATCGCTGTTTTGAATTACGGTCCCCGGCACCACATTGAATTGCGGGATGTTGGTCGGAGCAAACGAATCGGAGATCGAAAGTCGCTCGTCGAAGCGCAAATAACGATAGCCAAGAATCGAATCCAAGCGGATTGTCGGCGAGGAGTAGAAGGTTTCACGCAGGTCGAGAAATGCGCTTTGGAAGTGACTTGAAGTTGCCGTCGCCGCCACCGAGCCGGACGACGCACCTGGGAACGCAATCAGAAGGCCGTTCGGAAGGTTGTCTGCCATGGAGATAAAGGGGCGGTCGAGAATCGTGCTTCCGTCCGAGGCGGCGCCGAAATTTCGTTGCAACGTCTCAAAGATGGTGTAGCCAGCTTCGAAGCCAACCGTGCGCTCGTCGTTGAGCCAGCCTCCAAGTGCGAAACGCACGCCGAATCGGGAATCGCCGTCAACTCTATTGTCGCCGAAGAGGACTTGCGTCGTGGAAAGGCCGAAGAGACCGGCCGTGTTCAGTGACGTTCCCACAGGGCTTGTGGTGACTAAAGGCGGCAGATGCATGCCGCGCACCCAGGAGGTCAGCAGATCGAAACTAGCCCACGTGTATGCGCCGCCGTTGGAACCGACGACGACCTCAGGGTTGTCAAGAGTCACGAATCCTTGCGATTCCGCAATGGTCAGCTGCGGATAGCTCGCCGCCGCTGCCGGCTGAATCGGCGCGGTTTGGGATGACGGCTCACCCGGCACAGCATCTGCCGGCAAAGACTCGACCTGCGCACGCTCGACCGGTGCGCGTTCGCGCCGCATCGGCTCGGCGGGCGTTTTCCCGTCGTCTTGGGCCAGGCAGGGGCTTGCAGAAAGTAAACTTGTGGACAAAAGCCCAGCAAGCACAAGGGCAACTCGTTTACGGTTCACAGCTCAGCCTCTGCGGAAAGTAGCGGAAGGAAGCGTAATGACGATTGTGCACGGAACAACGATATTATCGGTGAAAGAGGTTGAGCGACTGTGTGATTTTTCGCCGAAACCCCGGCACAAGGAGATCGGGAAGGTTGGGCAAACGCCGCGCTCAGAAATGACCGCTTTGCGCTCTTTCACCGGCTTTTACTTGGCAGCCCAGTCTCACACGATAAAATAAAGTGTCTTCATTCTTCTGGTCCGGGTAATTTGGGAACAGGAAGCTGGGAATAGGCGTATGACGGATCCGATTGACGCCGTAGCCGTATCGAATCTGGCCGTACGTATGGGTTTGATAACCCCGGATCAGATCCAGATGGTTTGGAACGAGCTGGGCAAGAAGGGCGGGGAAGCTCTGCCCTTTCTTCGCGCTATGGAACGGCGCGGATGGCTGACCCCGTGGCAAACGCACAAGCTCGAAAAGATGGATCGCGACGGTTACTTCCTGGGCGGCTACCGCATCCTCTATCGCATCAAAGCCGGCACCTTTGGCCGGGTCTATCGCGCCGAAAACCCTTCCAGCGGCGAAGTCGTGGCCATCAAAGTGCTGCGCCGCAAGTGGAGCGACAACCCGCACAACATCGAACTCTTCGAGCGTGAAGGCCGGCTCGGCATGACGCTCCACCATTCCAACATTGTCGAGATCCTCGCGGTCAGCCATGACATGGCCTCGAAGCAGTTCTACATCGTCATGGAATTCGTCGAGGGCGGCGACCTGCGTGACTTGCTGGCCATTCGCAACCCAAAGAAGCTCGAACCCGATGAAGCTTTGAAGATTCTCGAAGACGTGACCGCGGGGCTGCAATTCGCCCTATCCAAGGGCATCACCCACCGCGACATGAAGCTGACCAACGTGCTTCTTTCCGCTCAGCGGACGGCCAAGCTGGTGGATTTCGGTCTTGCCGGCGCCTGGGGCAAGGCTCACGAAAACGAGGAAAGCAACGTCGATCGCACGGTCGATTACGCCGGCCTCGAAAGGGCCACCAACGTGCCGCCGGGCGACACCCGCAGCGACATCTATTTCCTTGGATGTGTCGCTTACGAGATTCTGACAGGCCGAGCGCCTCTGAAAGCGACGCGCAATCCGCGTTCACGCATGCAAAAGGAGCGTTTCACCAACATCGCGCCCATTCTGCCGATCGAAGTGCCAAGACGCTTGGAAGTGATTCGCCTGGTCGAAACCATGATGTCGCTCAATCCGCACGAGCGTTTTCAGACCCCGTCGCAACTCATGGAGGCGATTCGCGATGTTCGCAAGCGAGTCGACCCGGACGACAAGAAAAGAAAGGAGCTGAGTCAAAAGACGGTGTTCGTGATCGAGAGAGACGACACGCTCATGAACGTGCTGCGCGAGAAGCTCCGCGAGAAGGGACTGCGGGTGCTTATCTCGGTCGATCCGATCCGGGCACTCGAGAGATTTCGCCAGAAACCGTTTGAAATCCTGATCATCGACGCCAGCACCACCGGCGAAGAAGGCCTCTTGTTCTTCGATCGCATCATGAATGAAGGGTTCAAGCACAGCGTGTCCGTGCACGGCATACTTATGCTTGGCGAGGATCAGACCGCCTGGAAGAGCAGAGTGACGGACCGGCCGAACCAAACTATTTTGGTCCAGCCGGTCAAGCTCCGGCAGCTGCTTCATAAAATAAGCGACATCGCGGGCCCACAAAATGCATAACGGCTAGTGGCGACCGGTTTTCAAACGGTCGGTTCGGCAAGTTGGAATCTTGCCGCCACATTGAGGGCAGCGCCTAATTCGTTCCTCACGCTTTCGCGGGCACCGGCCGGCCCATGCGCGCCAGCAGCATCTTCATGTCTTCCCACACTTCACGCTTCTTTTCCGGACTGCGATGCGGCAACAGATAGGCAGGGTGATAGGTCACCATAGCCGGAATGCCCTTGTAATCGTGGAACTTGCCGCGCAGCATGCCGAGCGACTTGGTCGTGTTGAGTAAGTTGGTGGCCGCGCATGTTCCAAGAGCGCAAATGAACTTGGGCTGTATCAGCTCCAGCTGGCGTTCGAGGAAGCCGCGGCAATTCGAAGCCTCGTCGGGAAGGGGCGTCCGGTTTCCCGGCGGCCGGCACTTAATGATGTTGCAGATGTAGATTTCTTCGCGTTTCATTCCGCAGGCCGCGATGATCTTGTTGAGGAGCTGCCCGGCGGCGCCGACAAACGGCAAGCCCTGGGCGTCTTCATCAGCCCCCGGCGCCTCGCCCACAAAGCACAATTCCACGCCCACTTGCCCTTGGCCAAATACCGTTTGCGTTCGCGTCGATGCCAGGCCGGCGCATTTCATGCACTTCTTGACTTCATCGGTGAGCACGGCCAATGCTTGACGACGGCTCTCCAAGGACAGTTCCGACGCCGACGAAGTCGGCGCGATCTCGAAAAGCGACGACTCGGCCGCCGGCGTTTCGGCTGCCAGCGATTCGGCGGCAGGGGCGATGGATGTTCCGAGTGACAAACCTAGGGGCAAAGGCTCGCCGCGCGGCAGCCACTCCACGCCGGCGGCGCGCAGGCTCTCGACGTGTCGACGTAGCTGTCGCTGAACATCGTTCAAATTAAAAGGCTCGCCCTGCGACATGCTTTCATCCTTCCAAACGGTGTTCTGCGAATATCCATTCCTCAATTGTCTTGCCTGCGACGACGTGCTGCTGCACGAAGCGCGGAATTCGCTCGGGCGTCATGCCGTGATACCAGGTTCCCTCTGGATACACGAGCATCGTCGGTCCTCCGGTGCAGATCCGCAGGCAGCCGACCTTCGTGCGCTGGCAGGTGTTCGGGCCCGCGGAAAGACCGGCGTCTCTGATAATCTCTTTAAGCGCTTCCCACGCCGCTTGCCCTACTTCCGGAGTGCAGCAGTTGGGGCCGGTGCAGAGGAAAACATGCCGCGTCGCCAGGTGCAGCGCGATCTTGGTCACGGCGGCGCCGATCTTTTCATCATCGTCGGACATCGCCCATTCCTCCCGCTTGCGGGTTAGCGCGAAGTGCGAAGCAGTAAGCGGCACCCTTTCATCCTATCCTCTGTTCATGCGGAGTCGAACGCGCCGGGCGATCTCCGCGAACACGAGCACCGACGCGGTGAAGGCTATTGTGCCAAGCCACGCTACGACACTCAGCGGGGCCACTTCGAATATTTCGCCGCCAAAACTGACGATCAACACTTGACCAATAACAATCAACCCGACAATTCCCAGAAAAACGGGATTGCGCAGCATGCCGACCAGTCCGCTTCTTTTCGGCGTCAACGAACGGCAGTTGACCTCGTTCCACACCTGGAACAAAACGTAGATGGAGAAAAACACCGCCACTTGCCAGTAGCTCAATTCGGGGAACGACTTCGACCGCGTTCCACTTGGATCGCGCAGGCACCACCCGTTTTCCAGTCCCAGAAGCAACGCCATCATCACTACGATGAAGAAAATCGCGGTTGTCAGAATCGTTTGCATCATGTCGCGCGTCAGGATGTTCTCGTCCTTTCGCTTCGGCTTCATGTCCATGAGCCCGGGGCGCGGCGGCTCGGAGCAGAGAGCGATCGACGCCAAGGTGTCCATGATCACGTTGATCCACAAGAGCTGCAGGATCGTGAACGGCGGCTTCACGCCGAAAAAAGGTCCGAGAAAAGCGATCGCCAAGGCGCTGACGTTGATCGTGAGCTGAAACTGGATGAAGCGCTGAATGTTCTCGTAGAGCGACCGGCCCCAATGCACGGCCTTGACGATCGTCGAGAAGGCGTCATCCAGCAGGACGATTTTGCTCGCCTCTTTGGCGACCTCGGTGCCGGTTCGGCCCATCGCCAGGCCGACGTCCGCTTTCTTGAGCGCCGGCGCGTCGTTGGTGCCGTCGCCGGTGACGGCCACGACTTCTCCCAGTTCTTGAAGATGCTTCACCATGCGCAATTTGTCGAGCGGCCGAGCGCGGGCCAGAATGCGCAGGCGCGGCAAGCATTCCTTCAACTGCTCGTCGGAAAGGTTGTTGAATTCGGCGCTCGTCAGCACCAGCGCGTCGGGGCGATCTAAGAGGCCAATTTCGCCGCCGATAGCGAGGGCCGTTTCGAGATTGTCGCCGGTGATCATCTTGACCTCGATGCCGGCTCGACGACATTCGGAAACCGCATCCTTCACGTCGTCGCGCAGGGGATCCCGAATGGCCACGAATCCGATGAACACGAGGCCGTTTTCCAGTTGATCCCGGCGTGCGTGTAAACTCTCCTCGTCGGCGGGTTGGTCTTTTGCAAGCCAGGCGAAACCGAAGGCCAACGTGCGCATTGCTTGGCCGGCGGCTCGGGCGAGCTGCTCCAGCGAAGCAGTGCGGGCCGTCTCCGTCCATGGCACTGGTTGGCCATTGTCGTCGAGGTAATGCGTGCTTTCTCCAAGGAGCCATTCCGGCGCACCCTTAACGAGAGCCGCAAGACGGTCGCCGATTCGGATCACCGTCGTCATCCGCTTGCGCTCGGACGAGAAATGCATTTGATAGAGCGGCTCGAAATCCAGTCGCAGGCGAGCGTACTCCAGGCCGCCCTCGTGCAGCCATTGCAAAAGCGCTCCCTCGGTCGAGTTGCCGACGGTGCAGGGCTCTCCGTCCTTGAATTCAAGATGAGCCGTGGAGTTGACCGCCGCGTTGAGCGCGATCCAATCCATGGGCTTGCCCTCACTCGGCTTGCCGTTTCGCGCTCGTGCCACGTCTTGTAGGGGAAAAACCCAATTTGGCGCTCCCCGTTCCATCATCATTCCATCCCAGCCCACGCGCACCACGCGCATCTTGTTCTGCGTCAAGGTACCAGTCTTGTCCGAGCAGATGACCGTTGCCGAGCCGATGGTCTCGCAGGCCACCAGCTGCCGGACCAGTGAGTTGGCCCGCGTCATCTTGCGCATGGCGAGGGCAAGTGAGACCGTCACGCTCATCGGCAACCCTTCCGGCACAGCGACCACGATGATGATGACCATGTACATGAAGTAGCCGAGCAGATTCGCGGCGGAGTCCAAGAGAACCGCGGCGAAATCATCATGCGGTCCCGGCCAGCGCACCTCGCCGACGATGATCCCGCGAATCAGAAGCGCCAGAAAGATCGCAATGGCCGCTGCGTAGCCAACTTTGCTGATGAGTTGCGCCAGGTTTTGCAGCTTCAATTGCAACGGCGTCAATTCCTTCGACACCGTCAACTTGTGCTTGATTCGATTGCGCTCGTTGTCAGGTCCCGCCTTCTCCTCTTCACGTTCGTCGTGTGCAGATAGACGCCGGGCAATCTCGCCGAGATAGGTTTCATCGCCGACTTCGGTGACGATCATCTGGCCGACGCCGTCGACAACTTGCGTTCCGCGATAAAGACAGCCGGCCTGTTCCGGACCGTCGGCGTCGTCATTGAGTCGAGCGTGCTTCCGGACCGGCTCCGATTCGCCCGTCATCAGCGATTGATCGACGTACATTTCGGTCGCCTTCACGACCCGGCCATCAGCGGGAATCTCATCGCCCATTTCCAAAAGCACCAGGTCGCCGACTACGACTTCTTCGAGCGGCAAGGCATGGACATCGCCGCCGCGCAGCAGCTTGACTTCCAGCGATTCCTTCTGAGCGTTCAGAATCTCGAATTCGCGGTCGCTCTTGTACTCGCTGGCAAATGCGACGCCGGTCGCCAGAATGACCGCCAACATCACGGCGAGGCCGTCGAAGGATGCATGGCCCGTAGCCAATCCGATCGGAAAAAGAAGCAGCGCGCCGAGAAAAAGCAAACTGGGGATCAGATGCGAACGGCGCAGAAGGTAGGCGCCGGTAATCGCCAACACGACTAGACCCACCGCTATGCCGCCGGCGGTGAAACGCAGCGACTCAAATGGCGGCCGGAACAAATCGACGATCATCGACAGAAGCGCCGCCGCCAGCAGAATCTTGATGATCGGCTCGTCGAACTTTTCGAGAAACTTCTTCCAAAGCGACTCGCGCGGCAGGGGAGTGAGGTGGTTGGCGCCGAAAAGTTGGCGGCTTTGGAAGACCTGTTGGGCGGAGAGCCCCGTGTCAACGGAAACGGGGAAATCGCTTAAGAGTCTATTGAGAGGTCGCATGCAGCATTGTTGATTCGGCTACGGAATATTTCACGGCAACAAGTCGGCAACCTTACAGGAAAAACCGGGTAGGATTTCTTCGCCGCTCAGATCGGCGTTTTCATGAAGAAGCCGGCCTTCGTCCGAGGAGCGGTAAACCGTAACCGTCCGATCCTCCGGAGCGACGATCCAGACCATGCTCACCCCTTTTTCAAAGTACTCCTTGAGCTTGGTGCGGATTTTCTTGGATGGATTGCTTGGGGAAAGCACTTCTACTGCCAGATCGGGAGCGACTTCAATATAGCCCAGCGGAATCTCGGATAAGCGTTTCCTCGACCAGAAAGCAACATCGGGGCCGCGGACGCTGTCGGGATTGCGCTCCGTAACGAATCCCGTGTCGTTTGCGGTAACTGTCCCCAAGTTTTTTTCCTCCACGAAGTTCCCAATTCTCCTATTAACTTTTGAACAGGAAACGCCGTGCATTCCACCAGGAGGGAGCATGGTGATGATTACTCCTCGGACAAGTTCCTGTTGGGATCCATCGGGCGGGTCGGGTATCCTGGCGAATTCTTCCGCAGTGATGAGTTTCTCGGCGATCTTTGGCATGTGCTCCTCCTTCCGTTTCCAGTTTATCATGCGCGGCTTGTCGATCCAAGTTAGCCCCGTGCCACCTCCGTCCACTTTCGGTTCTTCGCCGAATCCAAAATCGCGTCTAGCACCAACTGCGTCTGATAGGCGTTGCGAAAGTCGGGCTGCACGGCCTGTCCCTTGCCGAGCCCTTCCAGAAAGTCCGCGACCTGGTGGACGAAGCTGTGTTCGTAGCCGATCTGCAGGCCCGGGACCCACCATTTGCCCATGTAGGGATGGTCGCCGTCGGTGACGTGTATCGAGCGCCAGCCGCGGAGGATGCCCTGGTCGCGGTGGTCGAAATATTCCAATCGGTGTAGGTCATGCAGGTCCCACTTGATCGAGGCGTGTTCGCCATTGATCTCGAAAGTGTAGAGCGCCTTGTGGCCACGGGCGTAGCGGGTCGATTCGAAGAGGCCCAAGGAGCCGTTCTGAAAGCGGCAAAAGAATGAGCAGGCATCGTCGATGCCGACTTTCTCTACCTTTCCTGTGAGGGTGTGCTTGCGCTCCTTGATGAAGGTTTCGGTCATGGCGCTCAAGGTCGCGATGCCGCCGTTGAGCCATATCGCCGTGTCGATGCAGTGGGCCAAGAGATCGCCGGTGACGCCGCTGCCCGCCGCCGCTACGTCGAGCCGCCATAGCCCGGCGCCCCCCTGCGGCAAATCGGCGGAGATCGTCCAGTCTTGCAGGAAGTTGGCGCGGTAGTGGAAGATCTTGCCGAGCTTGCCTTCGTCGACGAGTTGCTTCGCCAAGGTGACCGCCGGCACGCGGCGATAGTTGTACCAAACGATATTCGGCACTTTCGCCTTTTCGACCGCTTGCACCATCTTGAGCCCTTCCGGCCCGTTCATCGCCAAGGGCTTCTCGCAGAGGATCATCTTGCCGGCTTGTGCCGCGGCGATGGCGATCTCGGCATGCGTGTTGTTGGGCGTGCAGATGTCGATGGCGTCGATGTCCTTGCGCTCGAGCAGCTTTCGCCAGTCGGTCTCGACCGACTCGTAACCCCACTTATCCGCGAACGCCTTTACCTTGTCTTTGTCGCGGGCACAAGCCGCCTTCAGCACAGGATGAGACGGCAGATCGAAGAAATTGTTGACCTTGCGATAGGCATTGGAATGCGCCCGGCCCATGAAGCCGTAGCCGATAATGCCGAAATTGAGCGGTTTGGACATGGCGAATCTCCCGTGAAGTTGTGCGAAGTAGGCATTGAAGGAATTGAACGAGATGGAAATGCATAAGCAAGAGGAATATGACGCGAATCGCGCCTACGAGATGAGCGCTACTACTTCTTCCGGTGTTTGCTTCGGCGTCTTCGTTTTTCCGCGAGTTTGCGCAAGTCGGCGAGCGACGTGCGGTCAACCCAGGCTTTTGACCAGCCTCGGCGGAAGCCACATGAAGTGAATCCGCCGCTTTGAATCCAAGTGCTTCCAAATCTGCAGCGCGTCTGAAAATCCCATCCGTTAGACTAACAGACTCCTCAGAAACTTGCAAAAGTGCCCTCACCCGCGTTCGTCGCTCTCGGTCGCCAATCGCATCGACCTCAATTTCCGCTATTTCTGACGTAACTGAACTCCAGAGTCCGCGTTCCATCCGCTCGAAAATCAATGTCACGGCTTCCGCTTCGAGACGGATTCTGAGTTGGGTCTGATCGTCGAACGGTCGATTGAGACACGACACATCCAGGTAGACTCTCACTACTATCTCCGACATTTAACGGCTGTAGTGATCGTAGATCTCCTTTGCCACCTTGCCAATCAGAATCTCGGCGTCGTTGTCGCGGGTGCGGCGCTCGTCTTTGTTTTCGTTCGTCATCACACACACGGCCACCGGGCCACTCTTGAGGTAGAGAATGCCGGCGTCAGTGCGGACCTTGGCGACGGCGCCGGTCTTGTGGGCGACGGGCAGGTCTTCGGGCAGGAAACGGCGGAGCTTTTGCCAATCGTCGCATTTCTTCATAGTGGCGATCATTTCCTTGCACGCCTCGGCGCTGGCCAGCTTGCCCTGATGCAGCTTTTCGAGCAGAGTGACCATCTCGCGGGCGGTGGTCGAGCCGAGGCCAAATTTCTTGGTTCGCTCCGGGTCGATGGAGGTGGTGCTGCCGAGAAACACCTTGGCATTGACGCGGGTGTTGGGGCAGTCGAGGGCGGCCATGCGCTCGTTGACCGAACGCAAGCCGATCTTGTCGAGCACCATGTTGGTGGCCGTGTTGTCGGAGAAGACCATCATGAGGCGAACGACGTCTTTGAGTGGGAACGTCGCCCCGGTGCTGAAGTGCGGCGTGAGCACGCCGGCGCCCGGCGCCTTGTCCTTGCCGGAAAGCGTCAACGTTTCGTTGAAGTCGATCTTGCCAGCCTGCAACTGATAGTATGCCTCGATCAAGATCGGAAACTTGATGAGGCTCGCCGTCGGCATGGCTTCGTCGGCATCGAGATAGAAACACTCGTCGCCCGTTAGGGTTTTGAACGCGATCGCCACCTTGCCCTTGTGCGCTGCGGCGAGAGCCTTCAGCTTCGCGGGAAGGGACTGCTCGCCGTCCTGAGCATTGCAGGGAGAATGGAAGCAGGCCAGGATTGCCGTCACAAGAAACAGTCTGCGTGCCATGGTAGCCTCCAAAGCGAATCTCGGAGTGATTCTATCGACGCCATGAATGTCAGGGTGGTGCCAAGATTGCTTCAATGGTCGCTGAAGCCAAATCTCGTAAGTAAGTCGTTATTTGACTTACCTTTAGAATAATGGTTTCAACCCCGAGGTGGGACAGATACAATCCGGCTTCTCGCTGAAACCATTTTCGCAATTTCGATGTAAGTATCTATGCACCAGGCACTTAATGCTTTCAGTCACTTTCTAGCCTGCAGTTTGTCAATTCGGTCTAAGGCTGCTCTGGCTTCGACCGTCAGGCGGGCATGACGTGCACCGTTGGCGAGCCGTTTCAGAAACTGCCGAGCACCCGGCGTCGCTATGTATTCGAGAATTTCGCATGCGCGGATTTTTTGCAACCGGTCGGGCGGCGGATCGACAGGATCGAGCTTGGCGATCATGGTTTCCAGGCGGCGGACGGTTTCCAATGAGGGCTTCTTGCCAAGTTGGGCTTTCAATATGGGCACGATCTCCTCGCCAAGCTGCTCCAGTTCTTTCTGCGCATTCGCGCGGGTGGCGAAGACGGAGCTGTCGAGGTCGGCGAGCCATTGATCGATCGCTCTATGATCCAGCTTCGCCGCCGGGCGGAGGTGCTTTTCGCATAGGCCAAGAAAGCCTGCCGGATTGGCGGCAAGCGTGGCGAGAGCATTCTGGACCAGGGCGCCGTCTGTCGTGTTTATCAAATCGTGCCATGCGGCTTCGATTATGCCCGGCGATGCGCCCCTCAGACCCGCGGTTGGGTGCGACAAATCCCAGACGAGGCCGGTGAGGTCGCGGGACATCGTGATCAGTCGCCGGCCGTCTGGCGTGAACGCGAGCGCCTTGACATCATTGCGGTGTCCGGCAAGCCGGCGTCGCACAAGTCCGGTGGACGCTTCAAACAGAACCACCGATTGATCGTTGCCGGCGAGCGCCAGAATTCTCCCGTCGGGAGCAAGAGCGGCATCATGGATGAAGTTGAATTCCCCGTCGCGTGATTCTGGGGCGGAGCGGAAGACGCGAATGAACCTGCCTCGATTCACGTCATACAAAATGAATCTGCCGTCTCGTGTACTATATCCCGCAAAAACGCCGACGCCGTTCGAAGTCGGCCACGGTCGGTAGTAGCGACCATCGTCCTTCGGCGATTGGCCGACTTTCTTGCCTGTTCGCGTGTCCCAAAACTCCATCCACGATTGAAAATGTGATTCGCACACGACGGTCGCCAAGCGCGAGCCGCCTTCAGATACTGGTAAAGCCGATAGTAATTCCAACCCCGGACTCAGAAGTTCGGTCAACGGCCAGGATCGGCGCAGCTTCCCAGACGGCCAATCCCAGACACGGGCTTCTTTGTCACCAAGTGTCGCCAGAGTCTTCCCATCATGCGAGAACGATAGGTTGTAAACCGTTTCGTCGCATGCCCACGCGACCGGCTCCACCTTGTCGGCAAGATCCCAGCGCTGAAGCTTGTTATCACGAGTGAAGACCATCGCACCGCCGCCCGGCGTCAACGTTTGACGCCAGACGCTTCCAGTCAAATCCTTTTGATTGAGACACTTGGATTCAACGAGATCCCAAACGCTCAGCGACGGCGTGCGGGAAGCCACGACCGCGCGGCGACCGTCTGGAAGGGACGCAAGCGTGGATGGCACTAATTCCCATCCTGGTTGAGGACAGAGTTCCTTGCCCGTGGCAGCGTCTCTAATATGGACAGCGCCTTCGATGCCGCCTGTGGCAAGCAAGCGGCCGTCTTGGGAAAAGGAAAGGGTTTTAACGTGCGCATCTGGAACTTCCCAGAGGGGTCTATTGTTCTTCAAATCCCACAACCGCAGCGTCCCATAGTATTCGGTGCTCGCCAAAAAAGACCCATCGGGCGAAAACGCTACGGTGTGGATGTGTTTCTGCCGGCCGTCTTTCTCTTGCCTAGGAGACGGCAGCGAAGCGTGTTCCTTACCGGTCGCGAGATCGAAGAGCCGCGCGGGCATCCCGGGACGGGTCAACGCAAATTGCTTTGAACGAGGATCCACGACGACCTGGCATTCGTTTTTCCAGTCATCGGCGGGTAAAGGAACTGTGATGATTTCCCGCTGCATCCCTTTTAGTAGATCGACGACAATCAGATCAAGGGACTTGGTGGAGGCGTTCGGACAGACGGCGAGAAGCGATTGACCGTCGGGGAAGAAGTGAAACCCCCGGCAACCTCTGCCCCCAAAGTCGATCTTGTGCGCCACACTTGCCCGGTCCAGCTTCTTTCCTGCGTGCCAGCGCCAAATTCGAATTGGCTGCTCCTTGGTGCGCGATGTCATCCCGCTGGCTGCGACCCAGTTGCCGTCGGGCGAAATGGCGAATTGCGACAAGTCGTAGCCGGAGCGTCCGTTCCTTGCGGCCTCACGTCTTGGAAGTGAGGCTTTCGGATCGGTAAACTCCCACATGACATAGTCGTTTTCCTCCTGATCGACATGTACCAGTGCCAATCCACGGCCATTGCGTAGCCAGGATAACGCAAGAGCGCGCATTTCGGGCGCCGGCGTCCAACGCACCTCGTTTCCCGTGGCGACATCGTAAATAACGAGAGCATTCGCCGAATAGTTGAAGCCGCACCAGCAAGCCAGTTGTTTGCCATCGGGAGAGAAAGCGAGATGATCAACGCCGGCGCCGGGACGCAGCTTGATGGTGCCAAGCCGGGCGATGGCGCCCTTGGGCAACGGATCGCCGTGAATGTCTCTGCGGAGCTTATCTTCAGCGTTGGCTGGGCACGAAGTGACGAGAAGGCCGAGAAGAAAAGTGTACATCCTTCGCATGGGCTGACCTCCTTGCAGGATTCGATCAATCACGGCGGGTCTATCTTTTTTTCTGTTTCGCGAGGCGATCAAGAGAGGCGCGGGCGTCGATGGTTAGGCGTGCTTGCGGGCCTCCGCCGCCCAGACGTTCCAGCAACTTTCGCGCTTCCGGTGTCGCCAAGTATTCGAGCACCTCGACGGCACGCAGTTCTTGCAAGCCGTGGGGCGGCCGGTATGGGGACTCGAGTCGGTCGATCAGCTTATCCAGGCGGCGTGATTGTTCCAGCGGAAGGTCTTTCTTGAGCGAGTCGCGCAATAGCGGAATGACATCCTCGCCAAGGCGTTCCAGTTCCTTGTCGGCTTTACTGCGCACGGCGAACTCGTTGCTATCGAGATCGGCTATCCAATTCTTGATCGCCGCCCGGTCGAGCTCGGTAGCAGGCTGCAAATGCTGATCGCACAGATCGAGGAACGCCGCGGGGTTGGCAGCCAATGTGGCCAGCGCAGCATGAACTTGCGAGCCGTCCTGGGTGTTGCGCAGATCGCCCCAGCATGACTTGACGATCTCTACCGAAGCGCCGGCTTTTCGCGCCGTGGGCAAAGAAAGGTCCCATACCAGCCCGGTCGAGTCCTCGCTGATCGTCACTAGCCGCCGGCTATCGGACGTGAATTCGAGGTGGCTGACATTGTTGCGGTGGCCCAGCAGCATGCGCCGCGGCAAACCGGTCGAGACTTCGAACAGCACGACGCTATGATTGTTTTCAGCGCTTGCCAGAAGCCGGCCGTCCGGAGAGAAGGCGACGGCGGCGACTCGGCGCGACTGAGAGTCGTACAGATTTGGCGGCGCTTTATAGAAGCGCGTTTCGTGGCCCGTCAGGCAGTTGAGCAGCATCAGGCCTTTTTCGCCATAGCCTGAGTCTCCACTGTGCGGGGCAACGCCGACCGCCAGCATTGGCCCACTTGGAGCGAATCGAATACAGCTTACATCGCCTTCTTCCAGATCTTTGACTCGCTTTCCGCTCTCACAATCCCAAACTGACAAGAATTTAAGCCCTGGATTCGAGTATCCGAAGGCCGCAACATGGCGGCCATCATGGGAAACGGCGACGCGTCTGGTTTGTCTCGTTTTGTTTGTTTGATCGCGGACGGAAAACTCCTTGCGGAGAGTTTTCTTCTCCCAATCCCAAAGGGATAGTTCGACTGGGCGAAATGTGGCGAGTGTCTTACCGTCGGCCGACAGCGTGAAGCGCTTGAACGCATTTTCGATGGGCCAAGGAATCGGTTCAACCTGTGCATCGAGGTCCCATTGCTTCAGTTGTTGCTTGTGACCGAAGACCACAGTACCACGGTCAGGCAAAAAGGCCAAATCCCACGCGGTATCGCCAAGCTCTTCGGATTTTCGCAAAAACGCGCCGGTGGAGAGATCCCACGAGCAAAGTGCGGTATCGCGAGCAAATGTGACGGCTCGCTTGCCGTCGGACGAGACAGCAAGTTTGTCCATGCGTTGTATATCGGATGCCGGGGAGATTTCTTTGCCCGAGGCCGTCTCCCAAAAACGGATTTGCCCCGTGTAATCGCCGCCGGCGAGAAGTCGGCCGTCGTGCGAGAAGGCTAAGGCACTTGGTCCCTCGCCGTCGCCTTTCCATATGTCTTGTTTCGTTTCGCAATTCCAAAACCTAATAGTGCCAAGCTCCTCGGCAAACGCCATATGCTTACCGTCCGGTGAGAATGCCATCGGTCTAGGCGAGTAAAAACGTTGCGCTTTTCCCGAGAAGGCAATGGTTGTTTCCTCTTTCGGCTTGCTCAATCTAACGATCCGGGCCGAGTTGATTTCCTGAAATGCCAGACACGGATCGGCGTTTGGCGAAACTGCGAAGCCGAGCGTCGAATGAACGTGAACATCCTGTGGTAGTGGAATCGAATCTTCGCGGCTGCCATCCTTGAGCCTCACAAGAGTTGCCTCCGGTATTAATCTGTTCTTACCAAATGTCGCGCCGATTAAAACGACCGACTCGCCGTCAGGAGCAAACAGGATTGATCCGGGGAAAGGTCCGACGATTTCCAGTGTCCGGCCCTGTTCCAGCTCATGAAACATCTTCCCCGAGTGCCAGGGACGCAATTCGATGGACGTTCCCTTGCCGCGCGGATGGGGCTTCGGGCTCGCGACCCACTTGCCGTCGGGTGAAAGAGCGAATGGAGAGGTGGATCTGAAATGTGTTCTGAGCGGTCCTTCGCGCTTGGGAAGCGAACTCGCCGGCGAGGTGAATTCCCACAGGAACACTTGGTCCTCTTCCGGATTGGGCTGAACGAGAGCGAGGCCGCGTCCATCGCGCAGCCAAGCAAGCGCATGACAGCGGCCGTCGAAGGCCGGCGTCCAGCGCACTTCGTTGCCGGAGGCGACATCGTAGACTGCCAGCGCATTTGCCGTGCTAAATAAGCCGCCCGCCCAACACGCGATTTGCTTGCCATCGGGAGAGAACGCAAGATGACGAATCACATCACCGGGGCGCATCTTAATGTTTCCGAGGCGTGCCAAGGCGCCTTCGGGAAGCGGATCGCCGTGGATGTCGTTGCGAATCTTTTCCTGAGCATCGGCCGGGGAAGAATAGGCGAGAATGCCGAGAACCAGCGCGATCGTGATTCGCATGTGCGGACTTCCTTGAATTAACAGACTAGCGATAGCCGGGCTATCTCTGTGTCTGTTTGGCGAGACGGTCAAGAGACGCGCGGGCATCGACGGTTAACCGAGCTTGCCGCGCTCCGCCGGCGAGGCGCTCCAAGAACTGCTTCGCTTCCGGCGTTGCCAAGTTCTCCAACAATTCGACGGCGCGCATTTGTTGCAAACGCTTGGGCGTCGGTTCATCGGGTTTGAGCCGGGCGAGCAAAGTAGTCAGGCGACGCGCCTGTTCCAGGGGCAGGTCCTTCGCCACGGCTTCGCGCACAAACGGCACGACATCGTCGCCGAGTTTTTCCAATTCCTTGCCCGCACGGGTTCGGAGGGCGAATTCGGGACTATCGAGATCGGCAATCCATTTTTTGATGGCGGCGTGATCCAATGCCGGAGCCGGTCGCAAGTCCTTGTCGCAAAGATCGAGAAACGCGGCGGGGTTCGCGGCTAATACGGCAAGCGCGGTCTGGACCTTGAAGCCGTCCTCCAGGTTGCCGAGAGCCTCCCGGCATTCTTTGATCTTTTCTGCTGAAGCGTTGGCCCTATCCGTCGTGGGCAGCGAAACGTCCCATATCAAGCCCGTTTGGTCCCGGCTTATCGTGACCAGGCGGCGGCCATCGGAAGTGAATTCGAGATGCCTCACGGAGTTGCGATGGCCCAGAAGCTGCCGTCGCGGCAAACCGCTCGCGACCTCGAACAACACGACACTGTGATTATCCTCGGCGCTCGCCAAGAGCCGGCCGTCCGGGGAAAAGGCGACGGCGAAAACGCGGCGGCACTCGCTGTCAAAGGGGTTCGGCGGGGGCTTGTAGTAGCGGACTATTTGGTTGGTCAGACCGTTAAGAAGCATCAAGCGTTTTTCAGAGTCGTCTCGCTCTCTATTCAGCGGCGCCACGCCGACCGCAAGCATTAGTTCGCTGGGAGCGAACTGAATACATGCAAGGTCGACTTTCTCGGTTCGGCTATGTCGTTTGCCGGTTTCGTTGTCCCATATTTCTACGAAACTATCTCGAGAGCTCACGTCGCCGAATCCCGCGACGAGTCGGCCATCCGTGGAGAGCGCGACGAATCGGAAGCTTCTCGCGTCCTTTTTCACGTCGTTGGTAGACAAGGTCTTGCGAATCGTTTTCTTTTCCCAATCCCAGAGCGCGAGCCGGCCGCCGCGGAAATAGGAAACCAGCGTCTTGCCGTCAGCTGAGACCTTGAATCGCTTGAATGAATGGTCCGTCGGAAATGGAATCGTAGTAATTTTCGCATCGAGATCCCACTGCTTTAGTTGCTGCTTGTGGCTGAAGATCACGGCATTGCTCTCGCGCACAAAACCAAGGTCCCAAACGGTATTGCCGAGTTTCTCCGTTCGCCCGGCCAAGGCGCCTGTCGCAAGGTTCCAGGAACTTAGTCTCCCATCTTCATCAAGCGTCACTGCATGCTTTCCGTTCGGGGCGACGCCGAACCGATCCGTCGGCTGCATATCGAAAGCGGGCGAAATCGTCTTGCCCGTAGCCGTCTCAAGTATTCGTATTCGGCCATCAAGGTCGCCGGCCGCAAGAAGTCGACCGTCATGCGAGAATGCAAATGTGCTGAGGTATCCCCCGTCGGCTTCCCAAAGATCTTCTTTGGTTTTGACGTTCCAAAGCCTCGTTGGCCCCGTGCGCTGAGCGAATGCCAGTTGCCTGCCGTCCGGCGAAAACGCCATGGTCCGGGCCAGTAGCGTGACTTGGAAGAAAAAACAAGCGCCGTTTCTTCCTTGAGGTTGGTTAGATTTACTATTCTTGCGGCATTAATGTCCTGAAATGCAAGAAATGGCTGTTCGCCGGGTGAAACCGCGAAACTGTGCGACGAAAAGACGTCTTTTATCGGTGGTGGCAGCGGCATGGAAACTCGTTGCTTGCTGTTCTTCACTTCAACGACAAGCGCTTCGTGTTCCTGGCCCTTTTGCCGGCCTATTGAAATTATCTTGTTACCGTCAGATGAGAAAAAAAGCGTACGAGCTTCATGGTCGCCAATGGGAATGAATTGTCGTTGCTCCAACTCATGAAACTTTTTTCCTGACTGCCAGCGGCGCACGTCCAACGAATACTCTTTCCTTGGCCTCTCGATGTCCGCTTCAACGACCCATTGGCCGTCAGGAGAAAGCGCGTGGACATTGGGGCTGGGATACTGCGCCGCCCGCGGTTTGTTGGAGATTGGCAGTGCACGATGCGGGTCGGTGAACTCCCAGAGGAGAACTTGCTTCTCCCTGGGGTCGGGCTGGACGAGAGCAAGACCGCGTCCATCGCGCAGCCAAGCCAGCGCGTGGCATCGCCCATCGTGCGCCTGGGTCCAGCGTAATTCGTTGCCCGTAGCAATGTCGTAGATAGCCAGGGCATTGGCTTCCGCGGCATGCAACCTGCCTGTCCAGCACGCGATTTGCTTGCCGTCGGGAGAGAACGCCAGATTCTGAATCACATCGCCCGGCCGAAACTTGATCGTCCCGAGGCGGGCGAGTGCGCCTTCCGGCAACGGATCACCATGGATGTCCTTGCGAATCTTTTCCTGAGCATCGGCCGGGGAAGAAACGATGAGAGTGCCGAAAATCAGCGCGATCGTGATTCGCATGTGCGGACTTCCTTGAATTAACAGACTAGCGATAGCGGGGCTATCTCTGTCTCTGTTTTGCGAGACGGTCAAGAGACGCGCGGGCATCGACGGTTAACCGAGCTTGCCGCGCTCCGCCGGCGAGGCGCTCCAAGAAGTGCCGTGACTCCGGCGTCGCCAAGTATTCGAGAAGTTCGACGGCGCGCATTTCTTCAAGACGCTTCGGCGTCGGTTCATCGGGATTGAGCCGGGTGATCAGCTTCTGCAAGCGACGCGACTGCTCCAGCGGCATGTCCTTTGTGAGCGCCGTGCGCAAGAGGGGAACGACGTCGTTTCCAAGGCGTTCGAGTTCCTTGTCGGCGTGCGTGCGGACGGCGAATTCGGGACTATCGAGGTCCGCGATCCACTTCTTGATTGACTGGGGGTCGAGTTCCATGGCGGGATGAAGATGCAGTTTGCAAAGCTTCAGAAAGCGCTCTGGATTTGCGCCAAGGGCGGCAATGGCGTCTTGGACTTCGATGCCATCACGCGCGTTCCTCAGGCTTTCCCAAGCCTTCGTCACCTGCTCGACCGAGGCGTTGCGTTTGCCCTCAATCGGCAAGGACAGATCCCACACCAAGCCCGTGAGGTCTTCGCTTAGGGTGACGAGCCGCCGGCCATCGGGTGTGAATGCGAGTTGCGTCACGCTGTTGCGATGGCCGGACAAGACGCGGCGCGGCAAGCCGGTGGCCGTCTCAAAGAAGACGACGCAATGGTTGTTTTCGGCGCTGGCGAGAAGGCGGCCGTCAGGTGAGAATCTAGCCTCGCAAACATTTCGAACTCGCGGATCGTGCTGGCCCAGCGGCGCTTTGAAGCTTCGAATCGCGCGTCCCGTGGGCGCTTCCAGCAAGACCAACTCCGGTTCTCCCGCCGTGATGATCGGTGGAAACGTCTCTCTCATTTCCGCAAGCTGAGTACCGTCCGGGGAAAGAGCGGAGTAGGAGAACTCCTGGCCTCTCGATATGTCCCTGATTTTCTTTTGATTCTTGGCGTCCCAGATTTCCAGGCAGACTTTGTCGCCCGAACGACCGAAAAGAGCGAACAGAGAGCAGTCCGGAGTCGCCGAAATGCTGGAGTAATATGTCCGCGGGCGTGATTCCCCGAGCTTCCAAGTCGCGCGCGGACTTTCTTTGGACCAATCCCAAATGGAAACCTGGCCGTCGTGAAGAGTCACCAGGGTATTGCCGTCGCCGGCCAGATGGAAAGGACCAATTGCGTGGTTTTGAGTCCATTGCACCGACGCAATCTTGGAATCGTGGTTCCATTGAAACATCTTCCCTTGGCAAGTGAATAGCACGCAGTTGCTATCCGGGGTGAACGCCAAGCCATTGATTGAATCGCCGACTTTCGTGCTGCGGAGTTGTGAACCCGATTGAAGATCCCAGAGGCGCAAAACCATGTCACGTCCGAATGAGGCAGCCGTGTTGCCGCTGGGAGCAAGCGTCAGCATCCAGCTAGTCTGCTGAAACGGCTCGGCGGGACTGAGTTCCTTGCCTGCGCTTGCGACCCAAAGGCGAATTGCGCCGTCCGCCTCGCCCGTTGCTAAGAGCGAACCATCGGGCGAGAACGCAAGGGCCGTGAAGAGTTCGTCGCTGCCTTGGGTTCTCCATACCTCTTTGTTCTCCTTCAGATTCCAAAGACGGAGCGGCCCCGTACGCTGCGAAAGCGCCAGGTACTTGCCATCTGGAGAGAACTTGAGGATTCCCTCTTCAAGAATGGGGTGGTCGGTCATGAGGAGATCGCGCAGAGCTATTTGCAGGCGTTCCTTTCCGCCGGCAAGCTCAACGAGGCGTGCGCTCCCGCCTCGCTGAAACGCCACCGAATTCTCTAGAGGAGACAAATCGACATGGTTCGAATGGTAGGAAAGCCGTTCAGCTACGGTTGTAGTGTGGCGGAACTTTCGCGTTTCCATATCCACAAGAATCGCCTTAGTTTCATCACGGTCTTTTGTCTTACACATAGCGAGCAAGCTCTTGTTGCCTGAGCTGAAGGCCAGTTTTCGGGGAAGTAAGCCAGCTAGGCCGATTGTTTCAACAGTTTGAGTCTCGGCAAACGTCTTCCCCGACTGCCAGCGCCGCAGTTCAATCATTTCCCCAGTTTGTTGAGGAAATCCTTGCGGACTAGCGCCGCTCGAAACAACCCATTGACCGTCGGGAGAGAGCGCGAAGACCCGAGGACTTACCCGCGCGTCGCCAGCTAAAGGAGTAGTGCGTTTCGGCAACGATGTCTTGGAATCCGTGAACTCCCACATCAAGAAGCGATCTTCCCTGGGGTGCGGTTGAACGAGCGCAATGCCGCGCCCATCGGGTGCCCATACGAAGTCGTGGCAACGGGAATCAAATGCCGCAACCCAGCGAAGTTGCTTGCCGGAAGCGACATCGTAGATAGCCAAAGCGTTCGCGGTCCTCAGAGGACCGCCGGCCCAGCAAGCGATTTGCTTGCCATCGGGAGAGAACGCGAGGTGACGGACCACATCACCGGGGCGCAACTTGATCGTCCCGAGGCGGGCGAGTGCGCCTTCCGGCAACGGATCACCATGGCTGTCTTTGCGGACGGGCGATTGAGCGGAAACGGTACAGACGAGGATCACCAACATGAGGAGGGAGCGAAGCGGGGCGAGCATGACGGGTCCCCTCCGGATTGGCAAATAACTTCTTAGGGAAGATTATACAGAAGCGGCGATGGGTCGGCGAACGGGGACAGTAAACCCCGATGGCGTCGTTCAGCCGGGAGGATGAGGGCCCCAACGGGGCTTATGCCAAGGGTCCGGCTCGGCTCGCCGGACCTACGGGGTGTCGGACCTACAAGGCGCCGGATGCACGGGAAATGTTATTTCCCGGCATCGGTGTAGCGTTTCTTGACCGTCGCCAGAAACTTGCGGCACGCTTCTTCCGAATCTCCGGCGTTGGAGGCGACCGCGGCGGCCATGTTCTTTGACGGCCAGTAGACGTAACCGGCAACCGACCATTTGCTTTTGCCGATGGACGCGACTTCGTCCTTCCTGGGCCCGGGAGGCAACTCTTGGTAGCGTTTGGCGGTGTCTTCCTTGAGCAGCTTGTCGTAGCCGCGCGCGGCCGCGAGTTCGTGGGCGGCGAACTTCGCCAGATCTCGAATGGAGCAGTGGACGTTAGCCGGGGCAGCCATGATCAACTCCGCGGGCATTTCAAGTGGGGCCGCCTCGTAGTCGGCGTCCTTCTTGAAATACATCACGGGTTCGTTGGGCCGGCCTTGGGTTCGTGGTCGGCCAAACCCTGATTTCGTCATGCCTAACGGCTTAAAAATCTCCGCCTGCACGAGGTTTTCCCAGGTACGCCCTGTGCGCCGCGCTGTGATCTCGGCGGCCACGAAAAAGCCGGCGTTCGAAAAATACTCGTCGCCCGGCCTGGCGATTGGCTTGTCCACGAGCACATACTGCAGGAACCGAGCCCGCCGGTCGGCGATGCTCCCCTTCTTTTCAAAAAGCTCCGGCGTGGTGCTCGGGTCGACGTCTCGATACGGCCCCATAGCGGCTTTGCCGGCCAGGAGGAGGTCCATCGTCACGTTGCGGTATTCGTCCCGAATCTTGAAGTTCGGCAGGGCCTCGCCAATTTTCGTGTCGAAGCTGAGTTTGCCCGAGTCGATGACGCGGCAGATCATGACGCTGGTGACCCGCCGCGTGCACAAGTTGATCATGAAGCGGTCGTCGAGCGTCACCGGGTTGTTTTTCTTTTTGCCGAGTTCCCGGATGCCGGCGGCGCCTTCCGCGATGATTTGATCGCCCTTGACGACGGCGCCGACCATGGCGGGCAGGTTGTACTCTTTGCGCAGCTCTTCAAGCAACTCGCGTAAGTCGGCGGGTTTTTCCTTGTCCTTGACTTGGGCCGCTGAAACGCTGGTTGCCGCCAACATCGCAAGGAGAACGATCGAGGGCAAGGTTGCATGGCGCGTGAACATTCTGCGCCTCCAGAAGGATGCCAGCCTCGGATGTGAATTATCTTATTAGCCGGCCGATTCGCCGGCGGCGAAGACTTCGGAAACATCGACTGCGAAACCGCGTAAGAACGCTGAAGTCGCCTCGTCGCCGGACTTGAACTTCCCGTGCTCCTTGTAGCGGCCGCCGCTAAGCGTCAGAACTATAATTGTCGCCTTTTCCGGATCGATAATCCAGTATTCGCTGATTTTGGCCTTGGCATAGGCTCTGCGCTTTTCCTCTAGATCGCGTTTGCGATTCTCGCTGCCTGGGCTGACGATTTCCATGACGAGATCGGCGCCTCGGGGCGGCTTGTGTGGATCCTTGAGTCGACCGGGCTTAAGGTAAACAATGTCTGGTTCCCGCATTTGCAGCTCCCAGAGACGTACAGGCATCGGTGCAAGGAACACATTTCCGAGCCCGCGTTCCGTTACGAAGGGATACAGTTTGCGGTAAAGAAAACCAACGATTCCCTGATGAAACGGATCGGGCATCGGCAGAAACTCCAGGAACCCATCGACCAACTCGATCATGTAGTTTTCGCTCTTGATCTCCAAGTCGAGATATTCCTCCTCGGTCCACATCCCCTGTGGCGGATAGAGAAGCGCCAGTTTCCATGCTGGTTGGCCGCGCCCGTTCTTGCGCGGCGGAGTGAGGCGTTCCGAGGAGTACATATAGGTTGCCATGGCCGCTCCTTGTCAGACAGCATATTTGCGGCGCAGTTTATCAAGAAACTGTTTCGATTGCGCGGTGACTTCCCAAGCGTTGGGCCAGAAACAGAGATCGACGCACCACCAATCGTCGGGAACGCCGCAGTCCATGAGGGCCGGGGCGAGCTTTTCGAAATCGAGCTTGCCGGTGCCGAATGGATTGTGGGTGCTGGTGTTGTGCTCGTTGAGGCTGCCGTCGGAATCGATGAGGTGGAGATGGGTGATTTTGCCCTTGAGCTTTTGCAGGAGTTCAAGTGCACCGCCGGGGAGCGTTTCCTTGGCGCCGATCTGGTTGGCGCCGACCGTGGCGCACATATGGGCGTGGCAGGTGTCGTAGAGGACGCCGAAGTTCGGGTTGCCCTTTGAGCGAACGGCGTCAACCAGAGCGACGATCTCCGAGGGTTTGTTGATCGGGAAGCCGGGCTCGAATTCCCAGCAGATGTTGATGCCGCGCCCGGCCGCCAGCTTCGAGCAGAGATCGAAGGCGCGCAAGCAGCGGTCGAAAATCACTTTCGAGTCGATGCCTGATTCCTTGATGCGCGTGATCGGTTCAACGGTGTCGACGCGGATGAGGTTGATGCCGAGGTCTTCGGCGAAGAAAACATTCTTGGCGAAAGCGGCGATGTACGGCCCCTGGTCTTCGACGCTCCACAATTTCTGCGACCACAAATCGGCGGCGAGGGCGGAGAATTCGAGATTATGGTCCTTGACGAGCTTCCGCAGCTCTTGCCGTTTCGCCTTGGTGTCGCAAGTATCGGGACCAGGGTGCGGGTTGAAACCACCAAGCTCGACGCCTTCGTAGCCTAGATGGGACAGCTTGTGGACCAGCTCATGAAAGTCGTTGGTCGGCGTTTCCTGGTTGAAGATGTAAGCCCAGCTACCGATGGAGAGACGGCGTTTCATGGTGAATTCCTCAATTGATGTGCGTGTTATTTAGCCGGGAGCCAGAGGCGAGCGCGGGCTGCGTGCACGCAGATTGATGCCGCGTCCGCGCTCGCCGTTGGCTCGCGGCTAAACGCGGCTAAACGGGACTGCGCGGTTTCTTATAGTCCCCAAGATTTGGCGCCAGCGGGTTCGTGCCGGGGCCGAAATAACGTAAGGTCACGAGCGGCTCGGTGCCGGTGTTGTCAAAGATGATGCCGTTTCTGGCGGCTTCGAAGCTGACGAATACCTCGTCCTCGGTGAGCTGGCCGAAGCGGATCATGGCGGGCGTGTGCAGGCGGTGCTTGCCGATCCAGCCGCTGCCCTGGACGGCGATGAGGCCGTAGGCGCCGTTATCGCGAACGGTGACCTTGGCGCCGGGCATGACGGTCAGCTCCTTGGCTGTGAAGAGTTCCTCGCCGGCGATCTTGCCGTAGACGACCCATTTGTCGACGTAACCTTGCTCCGGACCGCCGGCAACGGCGATCGGCTCCAGGTAGTGATTGTCCTTGAAATTGGGGTCGAGGTTGCCAGACCAATCGAGCTGATCGACCAGGTAGTCGAGATCGTGATAATGCTCTTTGGGCACGTCCTTGACGAGCAATTCCCACGGAACCGGCCGGCCTTCGACCAGCGACTGGTACATGGCGAAGACGTCGGAACCCCACTGCGGCTCGTAGGTCACGAGCGAGCCGGGAGCGTGCAGCATGCAAGGCGGCACCAACCAGCCGGTGCCAGGCTGGAGGCGGTATGCACGGCTCAAATTGAGAATGCCGTTGTCGCCTTCGTTCCAACGTTCCAGACAGCGGCGGATATCAGCCTTGGTCGTCCCCGGCTCCAGGCCAAAGAACGTAAAGGGGAAATTGTTGCCCGTGTAATTGAGTTGCGGCGGGAAGTAGTACGATTCGGGCTTGCCCTGCTGGCCGACCAACGCCGCCTGGACGTTACTCTGATGCAGGTGATGGGGAATCGGCCCCATGTTGTCGAAGAACTTGCTGTAGACGGGCCAGCGTTGGTATTTCTTCCAGATTTCAGGACCAATCAGCCGCTCGCCATCCAACTCGATGGCTTCCTTCAACGTGAAAGCTCTCGCGCCGTTGTAAACCACATAGCTCAGGCCCTCGTCGGGCGGCGCGCCTGCGTTGGCGGCGGTTGTGGTTGACGAAAACCAGCGTTCGTCGATGCCGCCCCGGTTGGCCCCCAGTGCATAGAGGTCTTGAGCCGCGAGCTTGAGGCGTCGTCCGGGCATAAGGAATGAGCGCGGCACCCAGGTTGGGGCAAGGCGCAGGATCCCGGCACTGGCGGAAAGGGCCTGTTTAATTAAGGTCGGACTCGTCTTTTCCGCTGCTACGACTCTTGGTTTGGCTTTGGCTGGAGCGTGCCGACTGGAGGCGCGCCGGCTTTGCGCGTTTCGGCTTTGCGCAACTCGGCTCTGCGGATGTCGATTTGACGCATGGCGGCTTGGGGTATGCCGACTCGGCGTATGTCGGCTCGGAGCGGGTTTGTGGGGTTTCTTCGCCATACCTATAGATTCCTCCAACCGAAGACGGTGCGCTAGTGTAATTTTGTTTATATATCGATGCCAGTTCGTATTGACCCCGCCCATGTGCTTCTGGAAAAATGAGATACGGTTTTTCTACCAAAAAGCACCGGGAAACTTGTTAATCTTTGAGAAAAATTCGCAAGATCAAGAACTCATCCTTAATGAGCCTGTCCTAAGCTTTTGCAATTGCTTCGCGCAACCAAGCTGCGACGACAAACGCCGAAGGTTGTTGGAGAAAAGTCTTTAGGTCGGCAAGTGGAAAGGGAATGTATGTTAGAAGTGCGTGCAAGTGGAGCATTTCGCCCCCGAATGGTTTTTGCCTACGTCGATTCCGCTCATGCCGCTCACTGCGGCCGTTTTTTCCGGCGCCATGGCTGGGAAGTGCATTTGGTGGCAGATGGATCGCAGGTGCACCGGCTGGTCGAATGCGTCGGTCCCAGCGTCTTGGTGGTGGACACGGCACTGATCGAAGACGCCGGTTTGCAGGCATGGCGCCCTTGGCTGCTCGAGCAGGGCGGCCTCAAAGTGATCTTGATGGCATCGGAATGCACGTCGGAGACGCGCCGGCTTCAAGAAGCGATCTTTGCCACGGCCCTGTTTGCACGGGACGATGCAATCGAATCGCTGGGCGCAGCGCTCTTGGGCGAGCCGCTGGCCGAAGCGGTTTAGATTGATCCAATCCGAGCATTGGAGCGAGCGCGAAACGGCAAGCGGTCGCGCTTACACTTCGAAGATGCACTCGATCTCCACGGGAATATCGTTGGGAAGCGACCCCATGCCGACGGCGCTTCGGGCCCCGACACCGGCATCCTCGCCGAAAACCTGGGCCATCAACTCCGAAAAGCCGTTGATGACTTGCGGATGATCGGTAAAGTCAGGGGCGGCGTTGACCATGCCAAGCGTCTTGACGAGGCGTTTCACTTTGTCGAGCGAGCCGAGCGTATTCCGGACCGTAGCCAGGATATTGATGCCGACGAGGCGCGCCGATTCCATTCCCTGTTCGACGCTTAGCCGCGCTCCCACCTTGCCTATGAGCGGATCCTTGCCGTCGATTTTGCCCGGTCCATGCCCGGAGACGTAGAGCATGTTGCCGACCTGCACCGCCGTCCGGTACTTGGCCACCGGCTTGGGCGGCGCGGGCAGCGTAATGTTAAGTTCCTTCAATCGTGTTTCCGCCGTCGCCATGGGCACACCTCTCCTGTGTTTGAATTTGGTTGAAATCCAAGCCCACGGATGAGGCTTCGAATCCGTGGGGGTCATGCGCGAGGATCACGCAAACTCGTAGTCTACAACGGCGCTTTTGGCGGTCAAGCAACCGTCCAAAAACAAAAAGAGATCGAGATCACCGGACGACAGGAGGGGGGTAGATTCCTGCCCCAGGCATGATCTCGATCTGGTTCGATGGCTGATTTAGTGAATCGGCGTTTCCCTCCGGAAATGGAAGCGGCACGGCGCTAGCGGAGATTGGAATGGGTCGCCAGTCGCCGGCAAGAATCGATAACTGCCGAATCAGATGGCTGCTATTGTAAAGAGAATGCCTTGGTCCGGCGAGGCAATCACGAAATCATCTTCTGTAAACCGTCACAGGGCGCATAACGCGGGCCCAAGGCATCGGCCAGTTCGTCCAACGCAGTCATCGTCTCCTCAACGCCGGTGTGCCGTGCGAAGCGAAACGGGCCGCCCCGGTGCGGCGCCCAGCCGGCATGCACCAGCGCGCGATCAAGTTCGTCCGGGCCGGGGGAACGGCCCTCACGGATGCAATGGGCCGCCTCATTGACCATCATCCAAACAAGCCGCCGTTTGATTTGGCTTCGTTGCTCGGCCACGGGCGTCGCGTCGATCTGGTGCGGCGCGGCGACGTGCGATTCGGCGCGCAACTGGGCCACCAAAGCGGCGTGCGGCTTCCGTTTGCGGCCCTTGTATTGATAGAATCCGATCCGCGACTTCTGCCCCAGCCAACGATTCTCGACCATCCACGCGAACAGCGGATCGACGGCCAAGCGCGAGGCCAATGTTGCTTCCAAACTTTGCGCGAGTTGAGCAGCTACGTCAAGTCCCAATTCGTCCAACTGCTCGAGCGGCCCGCGTGCCATTCCAAAGAAAACCATGGTTTCGTCGATGCGCTGCGGCTGAAAGCCTTCGCGGATCAAGAGCACTGCTTCATTCCAATACGGAAACAACAGACGGTGCACGAGGTTTCCGGGAAGATCGGGCACCAGCTGCGGCACGCGGCCTAATGAGATCACGAAATCGCTCAGCCTGCGGCGAGCGCGTTCGTTCGTTTGCGTCGTTGCCACGATCTCCACCAAGGGGCGCCGGCCTGAAGCGTCCATCAAGCGCAGGCCTGCCGCCCGTTCGGGTCTCTTCATGCATTCCTGCAGCTCGGCGATGCTTGACGTACCTCGCGTGAAGGCGACGATCGCATCGGGCGAAATCTGCTTCTCCATTTCCCGGTACAGCGTCTGTCGGGCATCCCGGACACATTCGGAGGCGTCGAGGACCAAGTCGACTTCGTCAAATTCGCGCCACGCGCTGGTGCCATGAATTTTGCTCAAGTGCGTCATCATCTCTTCGCGGCTCATGAGACCTTTCGCGACTTCCTGCTGGAACAGGGCCATCATGCCAAACGATGCCAATCCAAGGGCAAGCTCGTTCGACTCCCGAATGATGACTTGGCAGCCATGCGTGACGGCTAGATGCGTCCAGGCCGCGCCCAGGTCGCCGGCGCCGAGGACTCCGATCTTGCGAATGGTCCGTTTGGAGTCGACGTCCGTGTGCGCCAGGCGCAGCGCGGCGCGACCGAGCTGAAGACGAAGCAGATTTCTAAACGCTTCGGTCTGTGACAACTCGCCAAGCGCCTCGGTCTCGCGGTTTAAGCCGGCTTCCAGGCCGCGCTTCAGGCCGAAGCGAACGGTTTCCAGGCATGCCCAGGGAGCGGGCAAATCCTCCGGCAAACGCCTACGCAAAAGCCGGTCGGTGCCGCGGTAAATCAACCAACGACCGAACGGGTTCGACTCGATAAGCCGCTGCCGCGTGGTGCGCCGTGGAAGCTTGCCCAACGAGCGCTTGGATGCACTCGATACGAACGTCCGCGGCGGCTCGTCGCCGGACGTCGCAAGCTCATCGACCAGGCCCCACGCCTTCGCTTCGGTTGCGGAAAGCTGCCGCGAGCCTAAGAGCATCATGAGGCCACGTTCCAACCCAACGCAGCGCGGCAGTCGCTGCGTTCCACCCCACGCCGGCAGAAGGCCGATGTCGACTTCGGTAGAGCCGATTTGCGTGGAACCGTTCGTCAGGGCGACGCGATAGTCGCAGGCCAGGGCCAGGTCCAAGCCCGCGCCGAGACATGCTCCGGAAATGAGCGCGACGCTGGGAATTGGCAGGTTAACCAACCGGTCGCAAAGGCGTTGGCCGCGCTGGGAAAGCGCGACGAAGTCATCGGACCTCGCCAATTCGGCCCAATGATTGAAATCGATTCCATGGCAAAAGCTGGCGGGTTTGCTCGATCGCAACATCAGCAAACGAAATTGGCTGCTCCTTGCGACCGCGTCCAAGGCGCGTTCCAACTCGTCAAGGACGGCGGGTTTGAGCAGGTTGAGGTCGCTGCCGAGAACGTCGAGAACAAGGTCCGCGACGCCATCGGCCAGCTGGTTCACCCACAGGTTGTCCGCCTGTAAAAATGCCATGTGCGAAAAAAAAATGCCCTATGCGGTCCAAGCCCGCAGATGAGCGCAGCGAATCTGCGGGTAATACCAAAGATCAACTTCCATCGCAACTTGGCTTACCCTATAAAATGTCCCGGACCACAACCAGTTTCCCTGGTGGAGCAATGACGATGCCGCGCGCGCTGCTTGAAAGCCACATCGAAGGATATACGTGCCGGCGCGGCAAGGTGCGCGACGTTTACGACTTGGGCGACCGGCTGGTCATCGTCGCCAGCGATCGCATCAGCGCCTTCGACTGGGTTTTGCCGACGCCGATTCCCGACAAGGGCCGAATCCTCACGCAGATGACTCTGTTCTGGCTCGGCCTTCTCCAAGTCCCTAATCACCTGGTGAGCGCCGACGTGCGCGCTTTTCCCAAGGCATTCGCCGATCGGGCCGACGTTCTCGAAGGCCGAAGCATGTTGGTGCGGAAGGCGGACGTGGTGCCGATCGAGTGCGTCGTGCGCGGCTACTTGGCCGGTTCGGGGTGGAAAGAGTATCGGATGAGTGGGACCGTCTGTGGCTTGAAGATCGCCCCCGGTCTGCGCGAGAGCGATGCCTTGCCGGAACCGATTTTCACTCCGGCGACCAAAGCGGAATCGGGGCATGATGAGAATATTCCATTCGAGAAGATGGTAGAGGTAACCGGCCGAGCCGTTGCCGATGAGCTACGCCGTAAGAGCATCGACATTTATCGGCGAGGCACGGAGCACGCCAAATCGCACGGAATCATACTGGCCGACACCAAATTCGAATGGGGGCGCGTACCCGGAGGCGACCTGATCCTGATCGACGAAGTGTTGACGCCGGACAGCTCGCGGTTTTGGCCGCTTGATTCCCATCGGCCGGGCGTCAATCCGCCGTCCTTCGACAAGCAGTTCGTGCGCGATTGGCTGGAAACCACGAAATGGGACAAGAACAGCCCCCCGCCGCCGTTGCCCGCTGACGTGGTGGAGAAAACGCGAGAGAAGTACGCGGAAGCTCTGGTGCGATTGACTGGGACAGGCATTTCATGACGGATTTCAGAAATGTTTAGTATTGTGTATGTGGAGAGCGTCGAAAAGGACTTTCGCGACGTGAATGCCAATGATCGAACGCGGATTCTTGACAAAATCGAGGAGCAGTTAAGCCATGAGCCCGGATTATCGACGCGCAACAAGAAGGAAATCATTGGACTCGAGTTTCCATGGAAATTTGAGAAACCCGCTTGGGAGTTGAGGATTGGCGAGCATCGCGTCTTCTATGATTTTGACGAGAAGAGGAAAAAGGTTACCGTGCGAGCAATTCGGCATAAGCCTCCTCACAAAACAACCGAGGAAATTCTATGAAAGTGGTCAGCGCACAAAACCTTGAGCTAGAAGCGTGCCTGCGAACTGCTCAAGCGGAAGCCGTCGTAATAACCAAAAAGGGAAAGCCTGTTGCGTTGTTGTGCGGCGTGGAAGGGATGGACTTGGAGCAGCTTGAACTGTCTCAATCCGCGAAATTCTGGAAGCTGATTAGAGAACGTCGCAAAGAAAAAACTACAAGCCGCGCGGACCTCGAACGAAAACTCGCCGAATCCAGCTCAAAAAGACATGGCCGACCGATCCCCGCGACTGTTGATTCTCGGCGCCCATCCCGATGACGCCGACTACGCGGCCGGTGGGCTCGCGGCCTTTTATCGTCGCGCAGGCCATGTCGTCCACATGGTCAGCATGACGAACGGCGACGCGGGCCATCACCTAACATTCGGTCCGGATCTTGCTCGGCGCCGCCTCGGAGAAGCCAACGCCGCCGCGGCTGTTATCGGCGCAACTTACGAAATACTTGACCTCCACGACGGCGAACTGCTGCCGACCATCGAGAATCGCCGGCGCGTCATCGCTCTCATCCGCGTCTTCATGCCCGACCTGGTGCTCACGCATCGACCCAACGACTACCACCCCGATCACCGCTACACTAGCCAGCTTTTGCAGGATGCCGCCTACATGGTCACGGTGCCGGCCATCGTGCCCGACGTGCCGCATCTGGCCGCCAACCCCGTTGTTGCTTATCTCCCCGACGACTTCACGCGGCCATATCCCTTCGAGCCTACGGTCGCCATCGACGTCGGGCCGGTGTTCGACCAGATCGTTTCCATGCTGCACTGCCATGCGTCGCAGTTCTACGAATGGCTGCCGAGGGGTTTGAAATGTGCGAATACGGGGCGGCGCTGGATGATGTAGCGCGGCGGCGGTTGTTTTCGTTCTGAGGTCGGTCGCGAATCCTCCATGCGGGCTTCGACGCCGCTGCCAATTACTCGAAGGCTTTCAAGGACAGCGAGAACTCGGCTTCGGCGGTCTTTTGGACCGGCACGTCAACGTGTAGCACACGCTCCAATGCACGTCGGTAGAACACTCGGTGCACCAGGCCCAACTCCGGATCGCGCTCCGTGCCTGTTATTTCCCAATGCGGCAGCCAGCAGACGAGTTCGTAGCGTCTCGCAGGAACCTTCTCGAGCAAGAAGTCGCCCCCCACATCGGTCCGCGTGTAATACGGATGATCGGCCACGAAAAGATGGGCGCTCATCCAGAAGTAGCCGGCCCCGCCGGTCAGGTCGAGCGCGCCGCGATGGTCGAGCCGCCGCTTGCTTGGCTTGTCTTTGTCGGGAAACGGCAAGCTGAAGAAATCGGCGCCGTTGACGCTCAAGACGTGAAGGTACGGGTCGCGATTGACGATGTCGATGACATCGCCGCGACGAACGAAGCCGATCGAGCCGTGTGCCTCGCCTTGGAAGATCGAAATGAGGTTGCGGCTAAACTCGACGTGAACGGGCGGATGATTCCAAGGCCTCGCTTTCGCGACATCGGCATTGCGTAGGAACACGACCGCGCCCGCCACGCCACCGCTGGTCTTTTCCACGATAGGCACATGCGGATTGGGACGCTCCTTGAGACTCTCGGTCCCCATGCCGGCGACTCCGAAGATCTTGAATGCCGGAATGGAAGGAAGCGGCCCGGACCAGACCACACGTCCACGGATCGACCCCGTCTCGCGCTCGCAATAATCCTGGCTTGCCGTTTCGCGCTCGCTCGTTGCCTCGCCGCGCTCGCCTCCAATGATCGGGCAAGGCGCCTCACTGCAACCACATAGCATCAACAGGAGGGTAGCGACTGCCCGGGAAAGCCAATGCGCATCCATGCGTGGCCTCGGAAAGAAAAAGGTTGAAAGAGGTGTACTACAAGATGACGAAGTTGGGCAAGAGAGGATTTCCCACAAGCGGGGACCCGAATCGATCACACCTCAAACCATTCCGGGGTCACCAGCCATTGCAAGACGCCTCTTCCTTTGCGAGGCCCGTCGCCGCAAGTGATGTGTGCGAAGCCGGCCTTGGCGAAATCGATCTGGGCCTTCTTGCTGCCGATGAGCCAGCCGGCCCACTCGGCGAGGTGCGGAATATGGCCCAACAAACCGACGTGCTCGCCGCCTTGATTTCTGAGGAAACGCGCCAGTTTGCGGGCGCCGCCGCCCGGCGCCAATTCATCACAAATGACGGTTTCGGGCGCCTTGCCGTTCCAAGCCTTGACGATCCACTCCGCCGTCTGGCGGGCGCGTAAGAGCGGACTGGTGACGAGTTTGTCCAGGCTCACTCCCTTTTTCTGCAGCGTCTTGGAGACGTGTTGGGCCTGAATTTCGCCCGCTTCGCTGAGCGGCCGGTCGTCGTCCTCGGTGATGCCGCGTTCGCCCAGGGCCAGCGCGTCCGCATGACGAATCAAGTACAGATCCACGGTGTCATCTCCGGATTTGCCGTGACAGGCGTGTGTCAATGGTTGCGTCCATGGTTCTGCTCTTTTCCGCGTCATGCGTAGTTCTCTATAATACTTAACTCTTCCGACTCGTCCATGCGACCAATCTTCTCAAAGATGGAGAAGACTTTTGAATCGAGATTCTCCGGCATGAAGCGGAAAGATATACGCAATGTGGCGATCATCGCCCACGTGGACCACGGCAAAACCACGCTCGTCGATCAGATGATGCGCCAGTCCGGCCTCTTTCGCGAGAGCGAGCTGCGCGGCGAGTGCATCCTCGACTCCAACGATCTCGAACGCGAACGCGGCATCACCATCCTCGCCAAGAACATCGCCCTGACTCTCGACGGCATCAAGGTCAACATCATCGACACGCCCGGCCACGCGGATTTCGGCGGCGAAGTCGAACGCGTCCTCAAGCTGGCCGATGGCTGCCTGCTCTTAGTGGACGCCGCCGAGGGCCCGTTACCGCAAACCCGTTTCGTGCTCCGCAAGGCGTTCGAGTGCGGTTTGAGGCCGATCGTCGTCATTAACAAGATCGACCGCCCCGACGCCCGGCCCACCGAAGTCCTCAATGCCGTCTTCGATCTGTTCGCGGAACTCGAAGCTGACGACGCCACGCTCGATTTCCCAACTATCTATGCGTCCGGCCGGCAAGGCATCGCTACCACCGACCTGAAGATTCCCGCCGCCGACCTGCGGCCCCTGTGCGACGCGATTCTGACTCACGTGCCGCCGCCCGAGGTCAACCCCGACGCGCCCTTGCAACTGCTGGTCACCACGCTGGATTGGAGCGATTACGTCGGCAGGATCGCCATCGGCAAAATCTTCTCCGGCAAGATTCGCAAGAACCAACGCATCGCCATGCTGAAAGCGGACGGACGGCGCATCGACGAGACGGTGGCGCAACTCTACACGTTCGACCGCCTGGGCAGGGCCGAGACGAACGAAGTCGAAGCCGGCGATATTTGCGCCGTGGTCGGTCTGAAAGACGTCGACATCGGCGACACGCTCGCGGACATCGAGAACCCGGTCGCCCTGCCGCCGCTCAAGGTCGATGAGCCGACGCTCGACATGGTCTTTCGCATCAACGATTCGCCCTTCGCCGGCCAGGACGGCCAATACGTCACCAGCCGGCAATTGCGCGATCGCTTGATGAAAGAGCTGCAGTCGAACGTCGCCCTGCGCGTGGTGCCCAGCGAGGAGAGGCGCGACGAATTCCACGTCTCGGGCCGCGGCCTCCTGCACCTGTCGATCTTGATCGAGAACATGCGCCGCGAAGGCTACGAATTGTCGGTGGGCAAGCCGCGCGTCATCAACAAGACCCAGAACGGCAATTTGTGCGAGCCGATCGAGTACCTGGCGATCGAGGCGCCGAACACCGCGGTCGGCGCCGTCATGGAGCTTGTCGGCAATCGCCGGGCCGAGTGCGTCAAGCTCGACAGCAAGGCGGATTTGACGCGCCTGGAGTTCACGATCCCGGCCCGTGGCCTGATCGGCTTGCGGACCCGGCTCCTCAACGCCACCAGCGGCCAGGCGATCATGCACCACAACTTTTTCGACTATCAGCCGATGCGCGGCTCCATCCCCAGCCGGGCCAACGGCGTCATGGTTTCCGTCGAAACAGGCCGAGCCACGCCGTACGCGCTCGACAATCTGCAAGAGCGCGGCACGCTGTTCATCGGGGGCGGTGAACAAGTCTATGAAGGCCAAGTGGTGGCCGAGCATTGCCGCGACAACGACCTGTCCGTCAACACCTGCCGCGAGAAGAAGCTGACCAACATGCGCGCCGCCGGGGCCGACAAGAGCATCATCCTCAAGCCGCCGCGGCAAATGACCCTGGAGTTGGCGCTCGAATACATCGAAGAAGACGAGTTGGTGGAGGTGACGCCGAAAGCGATCCGACTGAGGAAGCTACTCTTGAAGGAAGCCGACCGCAGGCGGCTGGCACGCAAAGCGCAGTGACGGATTCGTTTAGCCGCGAGCCATCGGCGAGCGCGGGAATGCGAAGCGATGCGTCGCGAGACACTCGTCGCAGAAATTAGTTTGCTTATGGATCGTAGCCCCGAGGTAGCCGCCCATGCCCATTTCCGTGACTTGCGCAGGCTGCGGAAAAAAGCTCAAGGCCAAGCCTGAACTCGCCGGGAAAAGGGTGGCGTGTCCCAATTGTCGGCACCCGATCACGGTCCCGGAGCTTCCTAAAGAACCCGAGCCTCCTGCCAAGAAAAAACCACTCGCGACGCCGCCCTTGTCCATGAAGGAGCCTTCGTCCTGGCACCGGCATTTGCATTGGCTGCTGATCTTGGCGCTCGTACCTTTGGCGTTTTCATTGCTCGAGGTAAGAGAGGAAAAATCCGTATTTATCAGCAAGCTGAAGACGACTTTAGATCAGGCTCCCCCTGACGTGCGAATGCGATTGATTCAGGAAATACTCGAGTTGGAAAAGGGTGGAAAGGGTCGCGGTTCGATCGAGAATCTTTTCGCCGTGCTGCCCGAGAGAAAGTTTGATGGAGCTTTCCTTTCCAGGAACAGCTGGCTGCATTGGGGCTTCGGCGCCGCGGCAGCGGTTTTATTCCTTGGCTTTCTTGCGTTTCTTGCGTCCGAGGACTCGGAGGCAGTAAGCGTTATCTTTGTTCATGGATTATTCACGGCCACCGTCGGGATCATACTGTTGCTAGTCTTGCAGACACTAGCCAACTGGTCGCAAGGCGTCTGGATGACTGGCACCGGAATCATTGTCATTCTCTTCTATATCGTCAAGCTGATCGGCTTCTCCTATCAGGCTGCAATTGATCCGGACAACAGTTTCTTTCTCAGCTTCCTTGGTTACACGGCAGGTGTGGGTTTTTGCGAGGAAGCGTGCAAGGCATTGCCGTTGTTGTGGCATTACCGGAGTGGATCCGATCAAGGCTGGCGCACGGCTTTCCATTGGGGTTTGGCATCGGGGGCCGGATTTGGCGTGGCGGAAGGAATCATGTACTCGAGTGGCTTTTACAATGGGGTCAGCGGAATGGGCGACTACTTCGTACGCTTCATCTCGTGCGTTGCGTTGCATGCCCTTTGGACTGGGTCCGTTGGCATCACGATCAATCAGAAGCAACACTTGATCCAAGGCGACTTCAGGTGGTTCGAATACATTCCCCGGGTTCTGGTCCTGGTCGCCGTGCCGATGATTCTGCACGGTTTGTACGACACCTTCTTGAAGAAAAACATGAGCGCGCTCGCGCTGCTTGTCGCCGCCGTGAGCTTCGTCTATTTGGCGTTCCAGATTAGCCGACTCCGCGGAGAGGACGATAAGACGGCGAAGGATGAGATGTTAAAGGAATATCAGCGGCGAAAAGCAGCGCTTTCGTAGTGCATGGAAAGAGCGCCGCCCCTTCGATTCGCACGGGCAAGTTCGGCGACACGGGCATCTGCTGCTCCTCCTTGCGAATCTTGTCTGCCCGGCTTTCGCTGGTGACGAAAAGGACGTTGCCCATCCGAACGGCCTTCATGCCGCCGATCTCAGCGAGCAAGCGAACTGCGGTCTCCAGAGTCGCATCTTCGACTTCCAAGGTCACCGGAGCTTGAGCTTCCTTGGTCATGCGTGGATCGATGACCATGCTGAGAGCATGCGCACGCGCCAGTTCCTTCAAGGCCTTGGCAAGCGGCACGTCCTTGTAGCTGACGCTGACGCGTTGCCGCATCTGACGGTGCACGCCCAATTCCTCGGTCGTGATCAAGACCGAATCTTCAAGAATAACGTAGGTTAGGCTGAAGGCATTGAGCATGCGCTGGAGTGCGGTGCGGACCTTGGTGTACTTGTCCGCCTTGATGTTCACCGGTCCCAATGTGGGATTGGCCGGGTCGAGAATGATGCCGATTTGCTGCAGCGCGATCGTATCGAGGGTGAAGTTGAGCTGGGTCTTTTCCTTGAAATGCTCGACTGCTTCGAAGATCGATTGACCGGTGTAATCCAAGACCATCTGCTGATCGAGGGCCTTGCGAATCTTCTCAGCGGGACTTTCGGATCGTGGAGCTTCTTTGCCCTCGCCGGCTTCCAGCCACGCATGAGAGAGCGACCATGTAACCAAAAGGGATAGCGCCAGCCAGCGATGGAATCGGGCCATGGATAACTCCTTGGGGTGTGGGAGGATGGAACCACCATCAAGCAGCTTCATTTGGAGTCTAAAGACAGGCCCGCGGCAATGCAATAGACTCGCCTGCGGGCTTGGGGCGATACATCACTTCACCTGTGCCGCTTCAAATCGCAGGATTGTGAACGGGGCAATGGTCAAAACGGTGACGGCGCCGTCCTTGCCTTCACTCACCCCCATCGGTTGCCACGGCGTCAGCGTGCCGTCCTTCTCCTTTCGAACCGTATGATGCCACGGCAGCGGCTTGCCTTGGGCATCGGCGAACGGCGTGTAGTCCGGATTGGCGATGCCGATCTTGCCGTGATCGCGCGGCGCCTTGTCGCCCGGCGTGTAACTGACGAGGTGGAGAATTGCTCCGCCCGGCAGGCCATGTTCGGTCACCGCGGCCCAAACCTTGCCTTTGGGTCCCACGCACATGGACCGGCAATCCGTTTGCTTCGCGCTTGAGAGTAGTGGGCCATAACGCTTGCCCGGAATTGTCGATCCCACAGCGGTCAAGTCGAATGAGAACACTTGATTCGTCGACATCTCGACGCACCAGAGAGTCTTGCGATCGGGCGATGAGTCCCAATTGAGGATGGCGCCGTGCTGGCCGCCTTTGCCGTCTTTGGGCTCTTTGCCTTCCCTGGTGAGTTCCATGGGCGGGCTGGCGCCGTCGACGGTGATGTCAAGCGTTTCCAGTTTGTTGCTGTCCGGATCGAAGCGTGCGATCTTGCCGCCGTGGACGGGATGATAGGCCCGGCCCTTGTGATCGAGGATGATGAAGGCGTAGGAGTGTTCGGTGTCGCCGAGATCGCGGTAGGACTTTTCTTTCATGTCGTAGACCATGAAGTGCGCATGCTCGACGGGGCGGCCATCGTCGCAGGTGGAGACGTAGATGAGGCCGCGCGACTCGTCGGGCATGACGCTGATGACGCCGTGATGCTTCTTTGGATTGCCGAAGTTCTCGGTCTCGCCGGTCTTGGGATCGTAGGCGAAGACATAGCCGCCCAGGTAATCGGTTCGCTTTTCGCCCTTCTCGGGATAGCCCTGCTTGGAGCCGAAGTAGATCTTGCCGCTGTCGCCGACGTTGTTGCGGGTGTGAATCTTGGCCTGGGCGGCGAAGCCCGTGACCATGGTGCGCAGGACGCGGTGGACGTCGACGACCATGCGAACGATGTTCTTGAGCGGGTTGTACTCGACCAAGTGTGCGTTGACTCCGTACTTAGCGCAGCCGACGTAAGCGCAGCCGTTGTGGCCTTCGACGATGGAGAAATAGCCGCTCTCCTGGTTGGTGAACTCCGAAGGAATGTGCGTGGCACGGCCCAGAAGCCAGCCGGGCTGTTTTTCTTGGGCGACGGCTTCGTCGCCGTCGGAAATGGGCAAGGCGATGAAGATGGCGAGCGCGATAAGAAGACGAAAAGTCCAACGTAGCGCTTTCCTAATGCTCATGAATCTTATCCTCCAAATGCGGTGGGATGTTGCGAGGAGGGATGCGGGTAGGCTCGTCGGCGGATGCCAACGGGGCTAGCTCGGGTTCGTCCGGCTCGGAAGCGCGGGCGAGCATTCCGGGAAGGTCGCGCGCCGCGGTGAGAAACATGCGGAAAATCAGCATCGAGTACAGTCCGAACAAGCCCACCAAGGCGCCTGCAACGTAGGCGATGAGGAAATCCTTGATCGCGAAGTCGCCCGCGGCATGGAGGGCGAGCAAACCTAACACGACGAAAATACAAGCTGCCAACCAGAATCCGATATAAGCGAATCCGATATAAGGCCACTCGTGCCAATTTTCAGGTTCACAGAGCGCGGACCCCATCTCGCGATACGCCACGGTTGCGGCGCCGACAAAAAGGCCGCCCACAGGCGACAATACGAGCCATGGCAGGAATTCGGGAGTCTTTTCTTGGAAAGATTGAAACAAACAAATCAATACGCCAATCCAAAAGGACACCTTGAAGCTCACGGAAAACAAGGCCTCATCGCCCTTTGGCTGCGCGCCGGTCAGCACTCTCGCGAGGCGACGGCCGCCAGCGAACAAGGGCCGACGGACTCGCTCGGGCTCGCACACGTTCTCTTGGCCTGAGCGATGTGAAAAGCGGCCGTTGCGTTGTTGAATAGCATCGCTTCGAGGGGAGCATGACGTGCCGTCGCAATCAAACACGGCGGCGCATGCAGGACACCGGAATTGGCGTGCTTCAAGCTTCTCCGGAAGCCGCAGCAGTTTGCGACAGTGCGGGCAGGGGATCTCGTTCATCGAAAGCCATCATAATGGCTGCGCGGGTGGGTTTCTATCGGTTCCGCAGCGATTGCACGGCGAGCGCGAAACCTAAGCGAAATGAGTTTGCACGCCACCTCTGAATCGCCGCTGACACCGCGCCCTCGTCGCCGCCCGAAATGGGCAGCGCGGTTAACGCAGGTTATTTCTCGTTCTCGGGTTTCAGACTCAGAATCCGGCGTTTCCCTTTGAATTTGAAATCACTCGTCTCCTTAGAGTCCGGCGGTGGCGGCACTGGCGCCACGAGATCGGTGAATTCGCTGTCATTCCATAAGAACTCGTATTCGGGGTCCCATTGCAAGTCCGTTAAGTCGATATCCTTAGTGGCGGCGGCCTTGTTTAGGTATGACAGCGTAAGAATGCGGTCACGCAACTGCGCGTATACCGAAGCCATGGCCAAGAGCGACAGGCTATTGTTCGGCTCCAACTCGAGCGCCCGCTCCAGCAATCTGTGCGCCTCGCGGAGGCGGTCTTGTTTGATCCGAATTTCTGCGAGCGTGGTCAAGTCATCCGCGTCGGCTTTGCCCATTCCATCAAGTTGAGAAAGCAGATCGGCCGCTTCTGCCGCATTTTGCTCAACGAACTCAAATGCCAGAGCGCGAATGGGCGCTTCATAGCGTGGTTTCAACCGTATTGCCTCGCGCCAACATTGCACTGCTTTGCGCTTGTCATTGAGGGCGTGATAAGCTAGCCCCACATAGAACTGCACTGTGCCGACGTTGGCGCTTCCCGGACTTTCACTCAGCGCAGACAGTTTGGCGAGATCACGCTGATCCCATAATTTCATGGCTTTCCGTGCCAATGCGCTTGCTTGCTTTTCCAAGTGATCACCTACTAGTGAGTTTTTTTATCGGAAGGACTTCGGAAAGATTTGCTCGGGACCAAGATTTTCCCCAGCTGCTTTAGCGTGCGAACGAACTTTCGCTGCTTCCGATCAGGCTGTTTTCCTTCGTCGATCTTTTCAATTATTTTATCAAACTCCTTCCTCTCGTTTTCTGTGAGACCCTCTCGAATCTTCTTTCGAGCAGAAAGGTCAGTGGGCAATCCATGTTTTTGTTCTCCCGAACTTGGAGTCGCCATGCTCACCTCTTGATCGCCGCAGGCACGGGACCGGTCGCGAAAGCCCACTCCGTCGGCGTGTAGCGAATGTTGAGGTGCGGCGTATCCACGCGGCGGTTCTTCTCGGCTTTGCTGGTCATGACTGCGTCTAGGATGCCGGTCGTCAGCAGCGTGCGCTCGACGGGGTAGGGGGGGTGGCCGGACTTCATCATGGCGTCGATGGCGCGCACTAAATAAGCGAAGTGCGCGAAGGGGTCCGGTTGCTGCAAATAGAAGAGCGTCGCCACCGGCCTGTCTTGGCCGCGGATGCGACCGGCGAAGATGAACGCGCCGCCGTCGCCTTCGTGAATCCAGCCGTTGGGCATCACGACCGCGGCCTTGAAGTTATCGCGGTAATCGACGAGGAAGACGCCGGCGTCGGCGCTGCTGACCGTAAGCTTGCGAATGTCGCCCTGCGCATGAGCCGGCACGAGAGCCAATGCCGAATCTAGCAGCTCGCGTGAGAAGACGCCGCGGTCCATTGCTCGCCACATTTCCTCACCTTGCAGGCATTGAACCGAGCGTACGCCGCTCTCGCCGCCGCGCCGCCTCTCCGCCATGCACTGGAGTCCTTCCAAGGCATGAAAGCCATAGCCTTCGAAGGGGCCGTAACCGATCTGAACGGCCTCAACCAATTCGGCGTTGCGGGGAATCCGCAGCACGGGCCGACGCCAGGTTACGGGCACTGAAGAACCGGCCAACAACGGGACGTTTAGCTCGCGGGCTCGGTCAACCATCCAACGGGCGTCGGCCCATTCGGCGGAAAGATGCTTGTCGTTGAAGACGGGAACGGCACGCTTGTAGCGTGCGAATACGTTCGTGATCGCCTCGAAAAAACGCCGCCGCGGATAGAGAAGCTGGCCGCGCTTGTTCGTTGGATAGCGGCCGTGCTCGCCGATCGATAGTACGCCGTCGACGGCCAATTCCTTGCGCCCCAAAGTCAAGGCGCCTTCGATGGTGTCGTAGATGGTGAAGTTGTGGCGTTTGGCGAGTTCGCGGCTTAAATCGCGTTCCGGATGTTGATCGACGTACATCGACACGACCCGCATACGCGGGAAGGCCTTGCCGTCGTGGAGATAGCCTTCGAGAATCTTGCCGACGATGACGTCGGCGTGCGACCAACGGCGGTATTCCGTGACGATGGCCGCCACGCGCTTGGGTTGGGGAGCGGGCATAAGAGCAAACTCGTTTACAAGCTCCCGGGCGAGTTTTCGAGCCCGCGGGGTGCTTCGTTACCCCGCAGGCTCGAAGACTCGCCTGCGGGCTTGGCGGGGCTGGGAGGCGGGATCTCTTCCCACACTTCCCGATAAGGTGGTGGGGCTTCCTCGATGATGCCGGGGGGGTGCGGAAACGGCGGCAATTCGCGGTTGACGATGTCGCGATTGACCTTGACGGCCAGGTCGCGCTGCGTGGCGGCTTCAAAGCGGTTGCCGAGCCGTTCGTGGAACATCGCCCAAACCCAGTGGAAATCCGCGGCCTCATCCTTGCTGAGCCTGCGGACTCCGAGTTCAGCCACGGCTTCCATATCCGCCATCGCATGAGTGTAATCCGCCAGGAATGCGTTGGCGTAGGCGCGATTGAGCACTGAGTTGATGCGTTCGGGCTGGTGCTTGAGTGCCATGGTGTAATCGGCCCGGGCCTGAGCGAAATCTCCCTGTTCGTAGAAGTAATGGCCGCGCAGCTCCCAGGCGTCCGCGTAATCCGGCTTGAGGCGGAGCGCGACGGTAAGGTCGGCGATGGATTTGAGGCTCTTATGAGCGCGGGCGCGCAGCAGGTAAGCATCGGCGGATTCGGGATCGCTGGAGAGGATTTGGTTGCACTCTTTGATCGCACGGGGTTGATCGTTTTCCTTGAGCAGCACCCGCACGCGCAGGAGCCGCGCCGGGGTATGGCTGGGATCGATCTTCAGAATCTCCTCAATGCCGTTCATGACGGCTTCCAAATCGTTCGTTTCGAGCGACGCTTTCGCTCCGTCCAAGAGCTTGTTGACCTTGGCTCGGTCCGCCTCGCTCAGCTTTATGGCCGGCGTCGCTCGCTTGGGCTCTGGGTACACCGTCTCGCCTTCTTCAGCCACGTCGGTGTCAATCTTCTCGGCCATGGTCATGTCTGCCTTGGCTTTGGCGATGTCGTTTTTCTTGAGGTAGACGCCGGCGCGGTGCAGGTGGCCGCGTGCGTCCTTTTTCATCCCAAGGTATCTGTTGAAGCTCTCAAGAGCCTTGTCGTAATTGCCGAGCATGGCTTCGGCGTAGCCAAGGTTGAAGTGTGCTAGCGCTTCGTAGGAGTTGATCACGATCGCCGTCTGGCAGTCGTGCTTGGCCTGCGCGTATTCGAGCAGGTGATTGAAGCCGGTGGCGCGGCGGGCATAGGCGGGGCTTTCGAGAGGAGCGAGGTGAATGGCGACGGTGGCATCGGAAACAATATGCTCCGCTTCGTCAGTCTCGCTGTGGGTCAGCGAGCGAACGAGGTAGGCGAGGGCGCAGCGACGGTCGGCCTCGACGGCGAGATTGGCATGGTAGAGCATCTTGATCCGTTCTTCGCCTTGCTCGAGCATGACCCAGGCGACGAGGGCGTTGGCATCGGCGTTTCCCGGATCGAGCTTAAGGGCTTCGGACGCGAACTTCAGAACATCGGGTTTGTTCAGATTTCGGAAGGCCTCGCGGGCGCGGATCGCCAACTCGCCGGCCTTGATTTGGTCGCTCGCAAGCAGCTTCGCCTGCAAGGCGACGACTGCGTCCTTGATGATCGGCTCGACGCGGAAAGAGAGCTTGCGGTCGAGCTTGAAAGCCAGGGCCCGATCCTTGAGCGCCTGGTCGAGATTCCCCAAGCGGGCGTTGATCTCACTGCGGGCCAAGGTCATGACGGCGTTTTGCGGGTGCAGCTTCAAATAGCGGTCGAGGTCGACGAGCGCCTTCTGGTTCTCGCCCAAGGAGCCATACGCCAGGCCGCGTTTTTCGAGTGCCAACGTGTGGTCCGGCAACTCGTTTAGAACCGCGGTGGCGTCGGCAATTCCTTTGACCGTGTCGCCTTTCCTGTAATACGCGAGACTACGCTGCTGGTGGGCCGGGATGAACTTCGGACTAATGCGCAGAGCGGCGGTGCAATATTTGATGCATGCGTCGAGGTTGCCTTGATTGTAATAAATGGCGCCAAGACCCAAGAAGGAATAGGGACGGCGTTCTTCGGCCTTGAGTACGCGGGCGAAATCTTCGCGGGCGGCCTCAAGCCTGCCCTTCGCAAGTTGCACCCGGCCACGCATTTCTAGAGCGTCGATGGATTCCGCGTCGACTTCCAACGCCTGGTAGACCACGGCAAGCGCCTCGTCCAAATTCGGCTTTTCGGCTTCAAATAGCGTGTTCGCCTTTGCCAAGATCTTTGCGACTTCGCGCGCGCGAAGGAGAGCGGGATCCTGCGCTACCGACGAGCGCAGATCGATTTGAATCACCTCCGTTATGCCGCGCTTGACATGGAAAGGCTTGGTTTCCGGTTTGTAGTCCGTTCCGGAGACTTCCAGCGAATGCTCGCCGGTGCGCACCTTGGCCGTCTTGTCCGCAGCGAGTTGAAGAGGCTTGCCGTCAACTTTCAATTCGACCTGGGCGTCCGGCTCGTTGAGCTTCACCTGGATTTGGCCGAAGTCGTTGGCATTTTGGTACACCATGGCGCCCGCAACGGCGCCGCCGGCGACCAACAAACCGACAACCACCCAGGGCCACATTTTCCGTTTGGTAGCCGGACGGATAGGAGAGGATTCGATTTCCATGGTGAGGATTCCTTTGCCGCTTTCAATCGACCGCTTCCGTAGCTGAATTCGTGAGAATTCAGGTTAACCCGAGCTCTTACGAGTTCGGCTACTTTTTATCGCGCGAAATCTCCAGCGGGCGACGTCTTACCAGCGATCCGCGCGGTTAGCGGCGCGGGCGGCTTCGAGTTCCGTTTTCAGCGGCCGATATTCCAGTCCGATGTAGCCGCGATAACCTAGATCGTGCAATTGCTTCAGGACGCGCGGATAGTGGACTTCGCCGGTGCCGGGCTCGTTGCGGCCGGGGTGATCCGCAATCTGATAGTAGGCGGCCGAATCGAAGTTCTCGCGGATGTGCCCGCACAGGTCGCCCTCGGTGATCTGCAAGTGATACAGATCGGCAAGCATCTTCACGTTTCGGGAGCCGACGGCCTTGAGGATGCGCAGGGTCGGCTCGCTGCCATAAAGGCAATGGCCCTTGTGATCCACGCGGATGTTCATCGGCTCCAAGATCAGCGTGATGTTGTGCTTCTCGGCAATGGGGGCGCCGCGGCGAAGGCCGGTGATGATGTTCTCGTGCATGCGTTGTGGCGTCATGCCGGAAATGTCATTGCCGCCGACTACGCACATGAGCCGGACATTGAGCCGCTGCGCGACCTTGCAGCTTTCTTCAATGGTTTCTACGAAGCGGTTGTGATTCTTGGGATCGTTGAGGCCGGGCGTAAAACCCCACGCGCTGAATTGTGAAATCTCGATCTTGCACTTCTGGCAAGTATCGGAAATGGCGTTGATGTCCTTGCCTTGCCAGGGCCAGAATTCGACGGCGGAAAAGCCGAGTCGGGAGGCTTCCTCGATGCGGCGATGAAACGGATTGAGGCTGCGCCACCACATTTCAAGGTTCGGGGCCATGCGCGTATGCGCGGTGCGGCCAATCCGAGAGTTGTCTTCCTTGTCGCCGGCCGTGGCGTGCGGCGAGAGTGCCGAGGCGGCCGCCAAAGTTGCCGAGGCGGCGAGAAAGTCGCGTCGATTAGGCATGGCAATTCCTCACATAATTCAAGCTCGCAGATGAGCGCAGCGAATCTGCGGGGTCACATGACCCCGCACGCTCGAAGACTCGCGTGCAGGCTTGGGGGTCATTGTTTCCAACGATAGTTTACATAGTTCTTGGACATCGTCGTTTGGATTCCTTTTTCAGTCTCGAAAATCAGCAATCCTGCCATGCCTTTTTGGGATTCGATCATTTTCAGCCCGCGCTTTGGGCCGACGACGCAGATCGCCGTGGCCCAGGCGTCGGTCGTGGTGCAGTCGGGGGCGATGATCGTCACGCTGCGACGGCCCATCAATCCCAGACCGGTCTTGGGGTCCATGATGTGCGAATACCGTTTGCCTGCGATTTCCACAAACTGATGCAGATCGCCCGATGTTGATACAGCCGCGTTCTTCAATGAAACAAACTCGCTCGGTTCCTTGCTGTCTTCCAGAGGTGCGACGCCGATTTTCCAACCCGGAGCGTCCGGCGGCGGCTCGCCCACGGCGATGTCTCCCCCAGCAGCTACCAAGGCTCGCGTGATGCCGTGCTGTCGCAGCACTTCCAGGGCGGCGTCGGCTGCATATCCCTTGGCGATGCCTCCCAAGTCGAGCATCATCCCGATCAAAAGGAGCTGCACCGTGCGTCCTTTCGGATCGAGGCGAATCTTGCGGTAGTCGACCAATTCCAGCGCTTTCTTGATCGCGGCTGCATCGGGCATCTCATGCGTGCGCCGCGCCTTGCGCCATAGACGAACCACCGGACCGATGCTGACATCGAAAGCCCCATCGGATTGCCGCGACACTTCCTGCGCCTTCTCCAGAACCTTGAACAGGTCGACGCTTATTTCGACAGGATGGCTCCTGGCGGCTTTGCACACCTTCATGAGTTCGCTGTCGTCCTGATAATCGCTCATGATGTGGTTCAATTCGGCGATCCGCGCGAAGGCGGCAGCGGCGGCTTTTTTGGCCGCGGCTTCGTCCTTGGCATAAAGGACGATGCGAAACGTCGTCCCCATGTGCGGCTCGGTGAAGGCGAAGCGCATGAGTGCCGGCTCATCGCAGGCATTGACGGCCAGCAAGCCCGCGAAAATAATCAATAGACTGAAAGACAAATGCTTCTGCATATTCTTCGGAGCATACCAGAAATGAATCGATGCTTAAAGCGTCCCGTTTGCATGTTGCCGCTTGCCTGCGTCGCGTTTCTTTTGATCCAAGAATCACCGGCTCCGAGCCAAGCGCCCGGAAACCTGCCCGCAATCGATGTCAAGAAACACGAAAACTACACGGAGAAGATCAACGACAAGGCGTCGTTCGAAATGATCGCGATTCCCGGCGGAACTTATTTGATGGGCAGCCCAGACAGCGAGAAGGGCCGCAAACCGGATGAGGGGCCGCAGCATCCCGTGACCGTGAAGCCATTCTGGATCGCGAAGCTGGTGGCGACTTGGGACGAATACGACTGGTTCTGGTCAAAGCGTCCCGGTGGTCCGCCGCCGCGACCGGACATCTCCAAGAAGTCGGATAAGCTGCCTGACGCAATTACGAGTCCGACGCCGCCCTACGAGGATCCAACTTTTGGTTATGGCCGCGACGAGCAGCCCGTGATCGCGGTCACCTGGCACGCGGCCATGGAGTATTGCCGTTGGCTGTCGGAAAAGACCGGCAAGAAGTATCGCCTGCCAACCGAGGCGGAATGGGAATGGGCTTGCCGGGCAGGCACGAGCACCGCATACAGCTTCGGCGACGATCCGAAAAAGCTTGGCGAGTACGGCTGGTTCGAAGGCAACTCCGACGAGAAGGCACAGAAGGTCGGCAAGAAGAAGGCCAATCCGTGGGGTCTGTTCGACATGCACGGCGGCGTCGCGGAATGGTGTCTCGACCGCTACAAGAAGGACTTCTACGCCAGCTTTCCGCGCGACAAGGCGACTTTGAACCCGTTCAACCCACCGGGAGACGCGCGCTACGGCTACGTGGCCCGCGGCGGCTCGTGGATCGATCCGCCCGACAAGTGCCGCAGCGCCGCCCGCCGCTACTCGGAAAAAGATTGGCTTAAGCGCGATCCACAACGGCCGCAGAGCATCTGGTGGATGACCGAAGCGGATTACGTTGGTTTCCGCGTCGTGCGCGCAGTGGAGGAGTACGAGGACTTAAAGGGCATTCGATCGAAGGTTACATGGTGGAGCGATTGAGGAGTCGACGACAATTTAGTACGGTGAGAACAGAGATTTAGTCGCGATTCTTAAGGAGATCCCTGTGTCGTACCAAGGTCCTGTCGAGAAAGGTGTCGTTGTTTTTGACGAACCCATGACGTTAGCTGAAGGCACTCCCGTCCGAGTAGAAGCTGTGACCGAGTCAAGGCGCAAGACCCTTGCACAGCGCTTCAAGAACGTGATCGGTGCCGGCGTCGATCTTCCAAAAGACTTGGCAAAGAACCACGATGACTATTTGCACGGAAGTCCGCAGCCATGAAACCGGTCTTTGCTGATACGTATTATTGGCTGGCTCTAATCAATCCGCGCGACCAAGCGCATACACAGCAGTAGCCCTTTCTCAATCGCTTACTCAACCACTCGTCACCACACACTGGGTTCTAGCCGAAGTGGGAGATGCCATGCGAAAATCCGCCAATCGTGGTGTTTTCGTCCAACTCCTTAAGGATCTAAGCGCCGACTCCGAGACACCGTAGTGGCGGCGCACCAACAGCAATTGGATGATGGCGCCGCGCTTTGTGCCGCCCGCGCAGACAAGGATTGGTCGTTGACCGATTGTATTTCGATGAACGTGATGAAGGAGCGAGGCCTTGATGAAGTTCTCTCGGCGGACCACCATTTCGTGCAGGGCGGTTTCGTAATTCTCATGAAATAATGTAGAAAACTCTGCCGCTTACGCGAGCACGCACCTCTCAACGCACTCCAGCACTTCGACCCACCCCGCCTCCGTGCCTTTCTTCTTGTCCGGCGCCAGCTGCGTATGCGTGATGACCACCTCCGTACTGCCGTCGTGATCAAGGAACTCGATCACGACCTTCGACGGTCCTTCGTCTTTGCCGCGGTCGCTGCGGAAATGGAACGTATGCACCAGTTTCTTTCCGGGCGTTACTGCCTCGAAAACGCCGTCGAAGTACCAGTTTTCGCCGGTCTTCTTATCGCGAATTTGTTGCTTCCAGATCCCGCCGACTCGGCAATCCTGCTCGACGGCGACACTCTCGTACTCGCGGCCCCAGTTCCATTGCTTGAGAAACTCCAGATCGGTCCAGGCCCGGTAGACGGCACTGACCGGCGCCGCTATCACGCGGCGAACCACGCACGCCGAAATGGCTTCAGTCGCCGGCATCGGATTTCTCCTTTCGCTTGGATTCTTCGATGAATTTCTCAAGCACATCCAACCGGTCGTTCCAATAGGCGCGGCAGCGCTCAATCCATACAAGCGAAGGATCGAGCGCCGTGGGCACGATCCTGCAACGACGTTGTCGGCCGTGTTTGTGCCGCACGATCAGCCCCGCCTTTTCCAGCACGTCGAGATGCTTCGTCACCGCCGGCTGCGAGATGGCGAATCGACCCGCCAATTCCATTACGCCCTGGTCGTGCCCGGCGAGACGTATGATGATTTCACGCCGGGTCGGGTCGGCGAGGGCGTGAAACACGCGGTTGAGCGCGGGTTGTCGATTGATAACCATATGGTTATATGTTAGGCGTTGGAAGCAACGGCGTCAAGCCCGTGCCGCGCCATCTCGCGCAGAAATTTTCGGCGTGATTATTCTTCGCATTTCGTGTCCCTCACTTTACAATTCGGGGATGATCTCTTTCCCCTGTCCTCATTGCTCGCGGAGCCTAAGAGTCAAGGATGAATTAGCCGGCAAGAAGGCGAAGTGCCCCGCTTGCGGCCGGCCGATGACCATACCGGGCTCGGTGCGTGTGGGAACGGACGCCGTGATGCCCGATTCGCCGACGCTGTTGCCGGACGCCGAAGAAGACGCCCCGGCAATGGCAGACAAGAGGCCGCCAAATGATCCGCAGTCGCACACGGCGGCGGAATCGAAAAGCGACGGCAACACGCAACCGGCGGCGGGCGGTGGCCACGAGTGGGATTTTCTCGCGCCGCCCAAAGAAGCGGATGAGATCGGCCGGCTCGGCGCCTACCGCGTCCTGAAAGTGCTCGGCTCCGGCGGCATGGGCGTCGTTTTCAAGGCTGAGGATCCGCAGCTTAAGCGCATGGTGGCTCTCAAGGCGATGCGGCCCGCATTGGCGGCAAGCGCGTCCGCCGGCGAGCGATTCATCCGCGAGGCTCGGGCAACTGCGGCCATCAAGCACGACAACATCGTCACCATCCACCAGGTGGACCAGGACCGCGGCGTTCCCTTCATCGCCATGGAGTTTCTGGAGGGCGAGCCTCTGGAGGATCGGCTCGGCCGCGACGGCAAACTGACGATTCCGGAGGCCATCCGCGTCGGCAAGGAGATTGCCCGCGGTCTAGCTGCTGCGCACAAGCGCGACCTCATCCACCGCGACATCAAGCCCGCCAACATCTGGCTCGAGGCGGAAACCGGAAGGGTGAAGATCGTCGATTTCGGCCTCGCTCGCGCCGCCGGTCAGGAATCAAATCTAACCCAGCAAGGCGCCATCATCGGCACGCCCGCCTACATGGCCCCCGAGCAAGCCAGCGGCAATCCGGTCGATCACAAAGTCGATCTGTTCAGCCTCGGCTGCGTTCTCTACCTGGCATGCACCGGACAGCGCCCGTTCAAGGGAAACGACACGGTTTCCACGTTGGTGGCCGTCGCCACCGAGACGCCTCCCGCGCCGCGGCAAATCTCCAAGCAGGTGCCAAAGGGCCTTTCGGACCTGATCATGCGGCTCCTAGAAAAAAAGCCCGGCAATCGGCCCGCATCCGCGCAGACGGTCGTCGATGCGCTCCATGACGTGGAGACCGGCCCGACGATTCCCGATCCGCCGTTGCGCGCCACGGTGACACTGCCTCTTCCGAGCAAGAAACGTCTCGAGCCGGCGCAACCGATTGCCGATCGCGCGCCGATCAATCGGCCGACGCGGAAGACGAAGAAACGAGCGGAGTCCGGATTGCCCTGGGTCTGGCTCGGCGCGGGCGGGACCGTCGTCGTGGTGACGGTGATCGTTACGCTCGTTGTGGTTTTCGGCGGTCACGACAAGCCTCCACAGGAACTCAAGAAGAGCATCGTGGTCCAGGCCAAAGGCGAGAACACGAAGATTGACGATGTTGCCAAAGAATTGCCGCCAAGCGACAAGGCCGGGATCGACAAGCCTGCAATCGACAAGGCTGTAATTGACAAGACTGTAATTGACAAGCCTGTAATTGAAAAGCCTACCGACGTCCGTCCGCCCGATCCACCGCCTGAAAAGAGCCCAAAGAAAGGCGAGAAAATCCTTTTTGACGGCGTGGACCTTTCCGGCTGGGTCGCAATGAAAGGGGAGGCCCCGAACTGGAAGGTGGCGAACGGCTACGTGGAGGCGGGGCAGGGGGATATCCGCACCAAGTCGAAAGTAGGCCCGGATTTCCAGCTTCACGTCGAGTTCTGGGTTCCGCCCGACTCCAAAGGCAAGAAAGGCAAGGTGGCCGGAGACAGCGGCGTCTTCATCCAAAACCGATACAAGATTCAGATTGCCGATTCCTACGGCGTTCAGAAGCCGACGGAGGCCGACTGCGGCGCCCTCTTCAACCGCATCGCGCCGGGCCTCAACGCCTGTAAGCCGGCTGGAGGATGGCAATCTTTCGAGATCACCTTCCACGGGCCGCGCATTCACTCGAATGGAAAGCTCACGAACGGCCGGCTCACCGTGATTCACAACGGCGTTACGATCATCAACAACGCGCCGGTCGATCCGATGCCGGAGAAAAAGCACGTCGATGCAGCGTCAATTCGGCTTCAAGGCGTAGGGCATCCCGTGCGTTTCCGCAACATTCGCTTGGTGGAGTTGCCGGCGCCTGTGCTGTCGCCTTTGCCGGAGAAAAGCCTGTTCGACGGCAAGAGCATGACGGGCTGGATCAATAAGAACGACGGCATGCCGGCATCATGGAAGGTAAGTGACGGCGCGATGGTGATGGGCGCCGGCGACATTTACACGAAGGAGAAATTCGGCCCGCATTTTCAGTTGCACGTCGAGTTCCTGTGCGGCGCCGCCGGCAAGGCAGGCAAACCGCCGCCGCCCAACAGCGGCGTCTATCTGCATGGCCGCTACGAAATTCAGATTTTCAATTCCTACGGCAAAAAGACATTGGACGCCAACGACTGCGGCGCCCTTTGGGGCCAGATCGTTCCCAGTACGAACGCCTGCAAACCGCCCGGCGAATGGCAATCCTTCGACATTACGTTTCGAGCGCCCAAAGTCGGTCCCAAAGGAGGCATCCTTCAACCGGGCCGGCTTACGGTGGTCCACAACGGCGTCACGGTGATCGATGATCAGACGTTTGACCGCGTCGGCGCCCAGGGTCTCGACAGCGACATGTCCCAACCGGGCCCGATTCTCTTGCAAGCCCACGGCGGCATCGTGCGCTTCCGCAATATCCGGCTGACAGAGCTGCCGCCGTAAGATCGCGTTTACTTTTTCTTCTCCACCCGCGCCTCCTGCGTCCCCGGCGCGAAGTCGTACACCGCCGATGAAATCGCGCATCGCTTTGACTCCACGAAATGATGGTACAACACCACGACCCGCCCGCCGTACGCGTCGATGCCAAGATAGTCGCCGAAAAACGTCTTCGGCTCACACGCGAACGGTTCCTGGTTGATCTTGTAATTCACGAAACTGCGGCCGCCGTCGATGCTGCGGGCCAAGGTCACGCCGGTCTTGGTTCCTTCGGTGTCGCGGCGGTCGTAGAAGGCGATATTGACCGAGCCGTCGACAGGATCGACGGCCATCCAAGTGAAGAACTGGTCCTTGCCGTTGCCTTTGGGATCGTCGTTGACGCGAAGCGGCTTCGACCAGGTTTCGCCGCCGTCGCGTGAGGCGATGAGAAAGACGTCCGGATCGCCGTTGCGGAGATCGATCCAAGTGACGTAGATGGAGCCGCGGTCCTTTCCCTCGCTCACGTCGGTGCAGACCACCGGCAAGCCGTTGCAACGTCCCAATCCTTTAACGGCAAAGTCCCATCCGCCGGGCGTTTCACCGAGCACCTGGTTCTTGCCGAAGTTAAGGCCGCCGTCAGTCGATTTGGCCATCACCAAGCCAAGCGGTCCGCCCCAGACGACGTAGACTTCGCCCTTGGGTCCGACGGCTGGGACCGCGCCCATCACGGTCTTGCTGCTGTCGAGGCAATCGCCGGGGACCTCGGAAATGCGGTGCGGCACGGCGAAAGACTTGCCGGCGTCGGTGGAGCGCGAAAAGTAAATGTGCGACTTGTGATCGGGGTCCTTGCTGCCGTACTTGTCGAACCGAGTCCAGGCGATGTAGATGTTGCCCTTGTGCGGCGAGTCCTTCGAATTGTCGACGCGAATCCACGGCTTATCCTCATGCGGCATCGGGCTGTTGATATGGTCCACGACGACGACCGGGTTGTTCCACGTGAGTCCGTCGTACGAAGTACTCGTCCAAACGCCGCTCAAGGCGCGTTTAGGCCGCGGTTCCGTAAAGCCGTCAAAGGCGAGATAGGCTCGGATCGCGAGGCCGTCTGAACCAAAGGCGATCGTGTCGTCGCCCTGAGTGCGCTTGCCGGGATTTGCCTGTGCGACGGTCTTCCACGTGCGGCCGCCGTCGGTCGAGTTGTAGGCGTAGTTGCTCGTCGGATCTTTCTTCCTTATCCCGGCCTGGATGGATACGCCGACAATATGGTCGGAATTGGTCGGATCGATGGCGACCGCGACCTCGACGGCGCTACGGGCGTCCGGTCCTGTCACGCGCACCACTTGCGGATTCGGAGCTTTCTTCTCTGGTCCTTGGGCCTGGCCGACGACGCCGATCCGCAGAGGGAGGCAGGTGATCGCCAGGCAAATCACGGTAAGTTGAACGGCGCGACTCTCGTTGCGCTTGCGATTCATGAGGTCTCACATTCTGTTGAGAAGCGCTTCCGGATTAATCTACAGGGCGCTGCCGCGCTTCGGAAAGCTCTCGAATATGCGTGAGCACACGGCGGTGGATGCTCTGGATAATGTGGTCGGACCACAGACGCCAATAAGGCGCCGGCCACATGCGGTTCGAGTACCAGGTGGCGCCCTCCAGCCGGGTGCGGCCGTCCGGCAGCCGTTCGAGCAGAAATTGCCCCTGCCGGCTCACGAGATAATGGTCGAGATGCGGCGGATGAATCGAGTAGGGGCTCCACTCGTGCATCGGCTCGGGTTGCTCGGTGACGCGAAAGCGCATTAGCGAGGGCGGCTCCCAAATCTCGATCGGCTCGACGAACACGCCAGTTGAAAAAACGCAGTGCCGTACGGCGCCCACGCCGCTTCCCTGGATTTCAGCCCGTTGCGGATATGCGACCCCGGCGCGGAACAGCCAATCATCCGGCTCGGGCAGGGCGGGAAATGACACAACGAATTCCCAGACCGTTTCGGGCGATGCATCCACGATCACTTCGGTGCGAACCACGCGCAAGTCGGCCTCGGGCTCGTAGACATATTCGGCCGCCATAAGAGCAGGAAGTGCGAGCACGATGGCAAGCACAAGGCTTCCGCTATGATCGGAGAGCCAGGGCCGCCGTTGGATCGTGTAACCAATCACTGCCCCTCCGAAGCTCAGCGTGAACGCAATCGGGCTGGCCATGAGCAAACATATCAATCCTTCGATGGCGAACGCAAGGATGGCAACGCCGGCCAACACGGTCGCCGCCATTGCCAGCGACACGCAGCGGCCAAAAGGTTGAGGCCGGTCCATGCCGTAGATCATTACCGAACACATTCCCAAGGCGAACGGCGCTCCCAGAAAGAGGCCGAAGCCGTACACACCCAAAACCTGCGCGGAGACGATGACGCCCACGACCGTGAGCGGAACCGAAAAGGCCAGTGCCAGCGCGGCACTGCGCCCCGAGCTTTCGCCGGTCAGACGTCGATGCGCTCGCCGCAGCCCGCGCGGGTGGGCCGCATCTAGCGGCGGCTCGATGCGCTTCGAAGCCGTCGCGCGCGTCGGTTCCACAATTAGCACCAGAAACAGCAGGAAATTGACCAGCGGCACGAAGAAAAGCAACACCAGTCCGAGTGGAAGATCGGCGGCGCGCAGGCGATGAATGGTGAGGATCACGCCGCTCCAGACAAAGGGCAGCGAGATCACAACCATCGTAAGTGCGAACCAGCGGTCGGGATAGCTCAAGTCCAGCGCACGTAATGTGTTTTCATTGGGCCAGATCAGATAATTCAGCACGGACCACGAGCGCCCGTAAAATGCCGTGGCAACCGTCCAGTCGATGCAAAACTTCACGACGAACAAGGCGATGCCCGTGACCAGGTAAGGCAGCCGATCGATCGTTCGATTCCACGTCCACAGGAATGAGGGGTTTACATTCATCAAAGTCGTCCACCATGCGGGCCGTCGGATGATCTTAGGACCTGCCAATCAACCGCGGAAGCGCGCCGGAAGTAACAACCCTATCCGGAGTCCGGGTGCGTTGCAAGACGCCCATCGGCCAGATTTTCCTGAAGCAATTCCAAAATGGTACGGTCTAAATTCCTAATGGTTACAATGGACGAAACGCACCGACCTCATGTTTGGGAGCCCCGCAATGCACCGCTTTCTCTTGTCGATCGTTATCGCCGCCGCGTGGGTGGTTGGCTTCGCTCAATCGTTCGAAGCCGGCGAGCCGGCCACCGGCCTTCGTTTCGAAGTCACCGTCGCAAAAGACTTGGCCCAGGACGCGCGCGCCGGTCGGCTCTTCGTGGTGATTGCCGGAGCGAATGACAAGAACCCAAGACGCCACATCGGCGAGCCCGATAAGAACACCGCGCCGTATTTGGGCGTCGACGTCAAGGGACTCTCCGAAAGCAGCAGGGTCCTGGTCGGTCAGAAGGCGGCGATCTTTCCGGTCGCTCATCTGGCGAAGCTGCCGGCGGGCAAGTACAAGGTGCAGGCGGTCTTTCATGGCAACCGCGATCTGAATATTCCTGATGCCCCCGGCAACCTCTACAGCGAGCCTGTCGTCGTCGAGCTTGACCCCAGCAAAGGCGACACGGTTTCGTTAGTGCTATCCAAAAAAGTCGCCGCGGACGAACCGCCCGCGGACACGGAATATGTCAAGTATCTGAAGGTCCCCTCCGAGTTGTTGAGCAAGTTTCACGGCCGGCCCATGTATCACCGTGCCGCGGTCATCTTGCCGCGCGATTTCGACAAAAACCTCAATGAGCGCTATCCCCTCTGGGTGCGCATCGGCGGCTACGGCACGCGCTACACCGCGCCCGGCAGGATGATGTCGGGGAATTCGGGCTTTCGCAAGCTCTGGCAGGCCGATAGCACGCCGCGGATGATCCTGCTGCATCTCGACGGCGCCGGGCCTTACGGCGATCCCTACCAAGTCAACTCCGCCAACAATGGGCCCTACGGCGACGCTCTTATCAACGAGTTGATTCCCCTAGTCGAGAAAAAGTTCCGTGGCATCGGCCAGGGTGACGCCCGCGTCAGTCACGCTCGTGTCGTCGAAGGCCATTCGACCGGCGGCTGGGTGTCGCTGGCACTACAGGTCTTCTATCCCGATTTCTTCAACGGCTGCTGGTCGCACGCGCCCGATCCAGTCGACTTCCGCGCTTATGAGAAGATCAACATCTACAGCGACGATAACGCCTTCGTGAACGCCGAAGGCAAGGAGCGACCCGCGAGCCGAAACAAGGCCGGCAAGGTGCTGACCACGGTCCCCCTCGAAACGCGCTCGGAGATCGTGCTCGGCCGCGGCAATCGCTGGGAACTTTCCGGCAAGGATTGGTGCGCCTGGAACGCCGTCTTCGGCCCGCGCGGCGACGACGGCCTGCCCAGGCCGCTTTGGGACGGCAAGACCGGCAAGATCGACCAGAGCGTTCTCAATCATTGGCGGAAGTACGACCTTCGCTACGTGCTGGAAGAGAACTGGCCCGCGCTCGCGCCCAAGCTCAAAGGCAAAATCCGCATCTGGGTCGGCGAGGCGGACGATTACTTCCTCAATGAAGCCGTCCACCTCTTGGATGCGTTCCTGTCGAAAGCCCAACCCGCCTATGAAGGCCGAATCACCTACGCCAAAGGCCAAGGCCACGGCTGGCGCGGCCTGAGCGATCGGCAGATGATGGAGGAAATGGCGGCGGCGATGGCGAAGGGATCAGGGAAATGACTGCCGGAAGAGCGAAATTCCATCCGACTGATGGACAGCGTCTTATGGCTTGGGTTGCTTGCGCACGCGCGCACACATATTTCTCAATTCGAAAACTTGAATTTCCCCTTTGTCCGCTCTCTTAGCGCCGACCGTCGTTCCGCAGCTCGTCAGTGGCCTCGACTGGTAAGATAACCCGTGACTCGGGAACAACCCCCGCGGAAAAAACCGCCCGCGTCGCGTTCACCAAGATGAGCCGCCATCACGATCGCGCTGAGGCTGTAGATGCGACCCGCCCTTATTTGCTTGCTGATTATTTCTCCAGCCACCGTCGGAATTTCGAAAGGTGGCAACAAACAGCATGTTGTGCAAGCTAATCAGCCCCGCAGCGATGCATTCGGCGATCCGCTGCCCGAAGGCGTGTTTTATCGCCTGGGCACGGTGCGAATGCGACACCAGCACACTCAGGCATTGATCTTTTCCGCGGACGGATCGCAGTTGCTCTCCCAGGGCGCGACTCCCGACTTACGCGTTTGGGACGTCGCCACGGGGCGGATCGTGCGGCAATTCGCGGCACCTAAGGAATGCCGACAACTGATTGCGTCGCCGGATGATCGATATTTAGCTTGCGTGTCACATCACCACCATGTGGTCCTCGTGGATAAAGCGACCGGCGAAGAAATGGTCCAATGGCACCATCCCACGGGCTGGCTTGCGCTGACATTCTCCAAAGACGGCCTAGAGTTGGTCGGTCTGGCCTCAGGCGAATTGGTCGTGAAGTGGGACGTCGCGGAGCGCAAGGAAACTGCCCGCGTCCATCTCGACTTGACGAAGTTAAAAGGCAAGAATTTCGATGGGCATTGGTCCTTGTCTGCGGGCGGCGTCACGGTGGCCTTCAAGCCACACGTCGCCAATGGCGAGCCTGTTTTGCCGTGGCACTTTTGGTACACGGCCACGGGCAAACAAGCCCAGCCGCCTTTAGACACCAAAGCATCCCCGAGCCAGGCGCACTGGTCTCCCGACGGACGGACGATCGCGGTCATAACCAGCGACAGCGCCCTTGAAGTTTGGGATACGGTCGCGGGTAAGCGGCTGACATTGGAGGCGTCAGGTCCCTTTGCTGAGGGCACGCCAGCCAAATTCGCGGCCCAACGCGCGGCTTTTCACCCGAGCGGCACGCTGTTGGCCGTAGCCAACAACGGCATGGTTGCAATCTGGAACATGGACACCGGAAAGCAATTGTGGAAGAAAAAATTTGCCTTCGCTGCTGATGTTCTGGCGTTCAGCCGGGACGGCAAGACGTTGGCCGTCGGACGCTGGGGCGTGATCTCGCTGATCGAAACGGCCACAGGAGATCGAGTCGGCTTCTCGCGGCGTGATCCCGGCACGTGGTCCCTTGCCGGCTGGGAGCGTTCGGCCTCTTTTTTCAGGGACGGTCAGTCCTTCGCGGTTTACGATCAGGCAGGCCTCTCGCAACTCGAAACAGCCACCGGCAAGCGTCTCCGGGCATACTACTCCGAAAAGAGTGGAGGATTTTATTACGGTGGGCTTTGCGGAAATGGGCGTCTTTTTGCTTGCGTGGGTCACGACGAGCATGGTGCAGGCCAGATCTTCATGTTCGAGGCCGCCACTGGGAAGGAGCTTTGGCGCCGCCCGAAGCACCCGAGTGCGATTCACATTTCCGCGGATGGTAAGAAAGTCGCCGTGTTGTCTTGGAACGAAGATGAATTCACGCTGTTGGACGCAACGACAGGCCGCGAGATCAAGAAATTGCCGCCTCCGTCGTATCGCCACGATGGAAACACTCTCGTGGCCGTGTCCGACGATCTATGTCTGGCAGCTTCGGCTCGGAGTTGGCGCAATATCGAGCTTTGGGAATTGGCCACGGGCAAGATGCTTCGCTCCATGGAATGCCCGTCGCACTGGACAAACGGCTCCTTGTATTTCGTCCCTGGCAACGAGTTCATCGTCGGGGCGCCTGACCGCTATTACATTGAAAGGGAAACGAAAGGAGTTTGGGCACGCGTCTGGGACGTCGGTACAGGCCGAATACTCCAGAGCTTTGATGAACCGATCCTGAAAATGTCAGCAGATGGCCGCTGGCTGGCGCTGCAAGGTGAAAAGGGCATTGCGGTGAGGCATTTGCAGACCGGGCGGCTTGTCGGAACACTGGACGGTTTGCTTCCCTACGGCGGTTCCCGTCCCCTGGAGTTCTCGCCCGACGGCAGCTTGTTGGCTGTTCGGAAGGCGTCTGGGCATGAAGTAGGCCTTTGGGACACGTTCACGGGTCGGCGTGTTTGCCGCTGGGTCGATCCTTTGAGTTCATTCGACGGCGCTGCTTTCGCCCCGAACGGTTGCACGATGGTGCTGAGTGTCCGCACGGGCGGTTCCATGCTTGTCTGTGACGTCACGGGGAGGGCAACCGCGCCTGGCAAACTCCCTTCGCAGGATATAACGCCGGCCGAACTCCACGGCGCTTGGCTGGAATTGACCAGCGACGATGGACCGCGCAGTCATCGGGCACGTTGGACGCTGGTTGCGGGCGGCGAACACACGGTCAAGATGTTGCAGCGCGCCTTGCGCCCGGTGGAGCCCCTGGACCGCAAGAATCTTGCCGCCTTGATCGCCGGCTTGGATAGTGAGAGCTTCAAGGAACGCCAGAAATCAACGCTGACGCTCGAGCAGATGGCTTTGGCTAGACCGGCGCTCGAGAATGCGCTCAAGCACAACCCTTCGCTGGAAATGCAACGGCGCATCGATCGGATCTTGGCCAAGCAGGATGGCTTATCTTGGGACGTGGAATTAAGGCGGGCAATGCGGGGCGTTTTGCTTCTCGAACAAATCGGCACGTCCACGGCGTGTAAACTATTGCAGTCGCTGGCCAGCGGCGCTACCGGATCGCCGCTGACCCAAGAAGCCAAAGCCGCGATCGGGCGAAAGGAAAAAGAGGAATAAAGTGAAGGCGGATTAATTCGATCGCCACTTAGACGAGAAGTTTTACTTGCCCATCCTCCACCTTCCACCCATCGGTGCGATTCGTGTCATCAACCGCAATTTGATGTCACGACGTCGCGCACCTCGTGAAACGAAATCCGGGAGACGCGATGATCCATGGGAGTCGCTGTTAAAGCGGCCGAAAATCAAACCAACTGTACCCGTCCGGCAACTGCGGTATGCCCGCGAACTCCAAATGTAAGATTCGCCGATGACGCCGCGTGCCCGCTGAGCAGTGGTTGCTGGCATGCGCCAAGAGCGGCCGCATGAAGAGGACATCGCCGCGGCCGGACAGGATGGTCACGGGTGCGGCACCCTCGTTGGTTGGTCCCGGGCCGCTCAAGTGGGAACCGGGAAGCACTTTCAGCGGGCCGTTCTCATCGGTTACCTCGTCGAGGTGAATGCGCACTGTCAGCATCTTGTCGAGCACTTCGCGAGGGGCCTCGACGTGCGGCACACCCGCTTTGACTGTCGGCTTCGAGAACGAGCTGCTCGGCAGTCGGTTGTCGCGTACTGCAATGGTCAAGTCCCGGTGCCAGGGAAGGGCCCAGGCGCCTTCGGGCGGCTTGTCAAAATATAAGCCGCGAACGAGACCGGCTTCCGCTCCGAGCACGGCGGCAACAATTTCCGGAAGCGGCGGCTCCCGCCAGACGTCGGCGGCATCCGGCCAAAGCGCCAGCACATTGCGGGCGGCGTAAATGCCGGCGCTGTTGCTCTGAACGGCGCTCGAATTGGGCTGTCGCTGGAAGGCATTCTCCAGCCCGGAAAGTATGTCGTCGATCTGTTGCGATGAGAAAGCAGATTTGACAACGCTGTAACCGGTCTTGGCTATCTCTCGCAAGTACGGATCGACCGCAGACATGTTGACTCCCTTTGCGACTGTTGTAGTTTTTCTGAGAGAATAGGCTCCTTAGCAAGGAGAAGGATCGTGGAGGCTGAATTGCGCGACCCAGAGCAACATTCTCTCAAACGACCGTCGAAGGTCGAAGAAACGTTTCAGGCTTTGGGAGAACAGCTCTCGCGCGTTCTTCACACTGCGACGCAGGGCCTCTCGCCATCGCAACGATTCGATGATCTGATTCCCGTCGACGAGCGCCGCCGAGTTTGGATGCAGCTTCATGAGGCCGGTGTCGCATTGCCGGCGTTGCAGCTTTCTGGCCGCGTGTTCATGCTGTTCGCTTCTCTCGTGTTCCTTTCCGCGGTCGTACTCTGCCACGTCTGCCATTGGTCGTTCGCGTTTTGCGTAGTTGAACTTGGAGCGATCACGCGCAAAGCAGCCCGGCCATGGGCAACCTACCCTCCCTACGGCTGCGAAACCCTGCATGAGGCGGCGCTACAGTTGACGCGCTTCGACCTCGCTGATTATCGCAAGGGACTCTGGTCGTTTGACGAGATTAAAGGCAAGATTCGATTGATACTTTGCGATGCTTGTAACCTTCCTTTCGATTCGATTCGCGGCTCTACACGCATTCAGGATCTTGTTACAGACTAAGCTCAGTCATGCCCGAAATCCAATTCGCACCGCCGTCAGGGGAGCGTGAAAATGTCGCGTGGGTTCCCTGCTGGTACGAACTCGATCAACCACTTGAAGTCGGGCAATCCGGCGATTTCGCGTTCTGGTGGCTCGTACCGGAACATCTCCGTGGCCCGGAGCGGCTGGTTCTTTGCAATGACTTCTCGCACTCTGGCAACTTGCTCATCGCCCGCGGGACTATCGCGGCCATCCGGCATCCGGAGCTGGGGGCAATTCGCAAGATAAACACCCGCGGACTCGACTACACCATCACACTGGCTGACGGGACCGAACTGCTGGTCAACGCCGAGGAGGACCCAGGCAAGCTTTACGAACGTGACGGAGAGCGCTGGGCCGAGTCGCCGCGTGTGATCAGCAACTGGAGGTTCGTCGTCGAATTCGAGTCGCTGTCGGAGCCAAAACCGCAAGAACGCGTTTTTAAGCCAATGCGTTCCACGAAATCGCCCAGATTCTGGTTCATGCTAGGCGGCATCGGCTTACTGGTCGGTGCAGTAGGGTTTGTGCTGGGAATCTACGCGCGCCACTCCACCATGCTGTCCTTCCAAGTCATGACGACTCTACCGGTCATGCTTGCTCTTATCAGCATTGGTAACGCGCTGAGCTTGGCCCGCGCGCCCCTGGAAGTCTGTGTTGCGCCGCAAGGACTGCGTATCAAAACCCGTCATTGTCCCCGCCAGTACACTTGGGACAAGATTGGTTGGTCCAGCATCCAGAACCCTGGCCTCGACTTCCGGCGGCACCTGCGAATCTATGACACCTCCGGCCGAAGGATCGCTAACCTGAGCGACGTCATCGGGGGCTTTGACGAACTCGCCGAATTGGTCGGCAGGTATATTCGCGCCAAGGGGGGCGAAACCGCGGACCGGATTCAGCTGGCAAAGGCGAAGCGTGCGGCCGTAGTCAGCGCAATCGCGGGCCTGGTTTGCCTGGGCATTTCACCGTCGCTTGCATGGTTGACCTACAGCGAGCAGCGGGCCGAGCGCTTGCTCCGCGAAGTTGGTGTGTCCGGCGAGGCCGACGTTGAGGAGCTCTACCTTGCGTCCAATGGCGTCACGCCGCGCCTGGTTTACCGCATCACCACCCCGGATGGCCGTTCTGCGAAGCGGGACGCACAACTTCACCGTTCGCTTTGGGACGCTTTCCAGAGAGTCAAGACCATATCGGTGGTCTATGTGCCGGAGGAGCCGGAAATAAGTCGCCTGGAATTCGGAGAAGACCCGGAAGGCGCTTTGAAGGCGCCGCTGCTCGGTTACGGCGCGTCCGTGTTCTTTGAACTTCTTGCACTTGGCGCCCTGGCGATGTCGCGACTTCTGTGGCACGGCTGGACCATTGACTTTGACAAGGCGAAAGGGCGGTTTGCCGCCAGGCGCTACGGGACGGGAAAATGAAGTCGTTTAACTGAGGTGTCAGCTTGTTCCGACAGAAAGGACAGCCAATTTGACATGGAGAACCGGTAAGATGGGACTGGGCGGCTTGGACGCGCTATAGTTCGGAATGACCCAAAGGAATTCGGAATTCGATTCGGAGAAACAGGAGATCGATCATGCCGTTGAGTATCTACATGGACCCCGTCCCACTTCGTGTGGATGAATATCCGCGAATTCCACAACGGCCCCGATCCGGAAGCGATTGTCCACGGCTATTCGACGCTCAAGCTGGCGGACGTTTACGACGTCATCGCTTACTACCTGCGGCACCGTGAGGAGATTGACGAGTACCTTCGCGGGCGCCGAGCGGAAGCCGAGAAACTGCGTGAGGAGATCGAGGCGAAGCAGCCGAGCCGCACGGAGCTGCGTGCCAAACTGCTGGCTCGAAAGGCCCAGATGGAACTAGAACATGCTTCGCCTCGTAGGCGTGCTTGGCTTGCTGGAAAACGTCGGTGTCGGGCGGGTTATTGACGACATCCTGATGGTCGCGTTGTGTTACGCGGAGCACGAGATCAAGGAGCAAGTCTTATACATTCCCTTCTGATTCACATGCGTGATCCACTTTGAGGAAAGCAAGGATCGCTTGAATGCCAGAATCTTCCTTAGAAACGGTTCACTGTCCGATCTGCGGCGAGACCAGTCCGCTGGAGTCTTGGGAGAGAATTAAGGCGACATTCCGAGCCGTTCGGCGAAATCCTCTGCTGGCAATCGATACCTCCGAAGGGACACTTCAGTTTGCTCCGACGGGGATCGATCCCAACGGCAGCGCACCCATCGATCTGCCTGTGGGCGCCATCGACAGTATCGCCGTCACCGAGCATACAAGGGGCCGACGGAGTCGCTACCGTTTGGATCTGCCCAACGGCGACGACTCACCGTTAACAATCGCAGAGTACGGCAATCGCGAAAATGCCGAGGCCTTGGCCGACTGGCTGCGGCAACGCGCAAGAGAGCGGAGTGGAATTGCCTAATCAACGCTGGACCACCAAACGAGGCACACAGATGGGCTTCACAATCAACTACCGTTCCACGCAACGACTCAGCCCCGCGAAGACGAACGCTATCCGCGAAGCAGCCAAAACTCTCATTGCGGGCCGAACTTGGCTTAGCTGCGAACCGGTCGACTTCTACGAAGATCAAAACGATGGGCGGCTATTGGGCCGAAGCAAACCGAACTTTCTGCCTAACCCCGATCACGCGGCTTCGGCCGCTCGCGAATCCCTCCCCGATGGCACGGTTCACGACATGATCAACGTCCTCTGCGAGCTTTCGAGACGTTTTCAAGTTGATTGGGAATTCAGTCACGACTACGATCCAGGCCCGATCGGATTGATCCGCGCCGGGGTATGCGAACAGCGCTTGCGAGAACAAATGGAAGCCTTCGCGGATCTCGGCGGCATTTTGCAGGAAGAAATGATGGGTGATTTCGAAGCACAATTAGGATTCCCGCCCTCGTCGCCTACTGGGATATTCGGTCGCGATTCCGATGATGAGGCCGATGACGATTCGGGACCATCGATTCTGCCATTTCGGCCGCAAGGAGAATGGAGCGCGCGCCTTCCGGCCACCAACACGCCGCTGGAGCGCATCTTTTCGGAGCAGGCGGCGAGCGCGGGCCGCATCGATCTGATGGACTGGGAGCGCGCCTGCAACAGGGCGCTGTCGGCTCGAACGCATTGGTTGGATTCGCATCCTTGCTTGCGAGACCGGCTCGCGGCCCTGGAAGTGTCCTGGAAGAAAGCGAAAAAAATCAAACCCGATCAATCGGGGCCACCGGCAGCAGAACTCATCGACGACTGGGACACTCTGGAGAGCCGTTTGACCGGACACCTGATGGCGCGTTTCCACGAACAGTTTCAATGGGAGCAAGACATGCAGCAGGTTGAGGCGCATCTGGCGAGCAAGAGCAAAAAAGGGTGATGATTCTCGGCCGTAAATCGGGTTGACAATGCAAGTCCTCAGACCGGATATCCGCTCCGAGGAGCGAAAAGGCGCATCGGACATTGGATATAATTATAAATACCTGTTAAAAAGGGTCCTGACACCTTTTATGTCTGGGCAAGCGATTTCAATCCGCATTGAATATGCTAGCCTAAGAAACGGGCGTGCTCGACCGTCTTGCGCCTTAATCCGCTGGAGGTCCGTCGATGGCTCAGTTCCTTACGTGTCCAAACGGGCATCGCTGGGAGCTGAGCGACGATTCGAAGTCGAGTCGGTCGGCGCCGATCTGTCCCATTTGTTCGGCGGCCGGAAGTCTCCGAACGCTCCAAGTCATGGATGAATTGCCGCCTTTGCCGCAGCCCCAGATCCAGCCCGCACGAGCCTCACCGCTAAGGTCCTTTCAGGCGGCCGGCTATGAAATCTTGGGCGAGCTGGGGCGCGGCGGCATGGGCGTGGTTTACAAAGCCCGGCAAACTAGCCTCAACCGCTTGGTGGCTCTCAAAATGCTGCCCGGCGGAACGATTCACGACGCCGAAGCTCTGACGCGGCTGCGAGTCGAGGCCCTGACCGTCGCACGCCTGCAACATCCCCACATCGTGCATATCTACGATATCGGCGTCCAAGAAGGCTGCACGTATTTGGCATTGGAGTACATGGAAGGCGGCAGTCTTGCACAAAAGCTAGCACAACGACCCTGGCCCGCACGCGACGCGGCTCATTTAGTGGCAACACTAGCTCGCGCAGCTCAGGCCGCCCATGAGCGCCGCATCATTCACCGCGACCTTAAGCCCGCGAATGTCCTCTTGATGGCCGACGGCACGCCCAAGATCGCCGACTTTGGACTGGCTAAAAACCTAGGCAGCGACTCCGTGACTCAGACCGGCGTCATTATGGGCAGCCCATGCTATATGGCGCCTGAGCAGGCCGAGGGGCTTACCAAGGAGATCGGCCCGCACACGGATGTTTACTCGCTCGGGGTGATCCTGTACGAAATGCTGACGGGGCGGCCTCCCTTCTTGGGTGCGACTCCCCTCGCCGTCGTTCGCCAGGTGGTGAGCGACGAGCCGACGCCGCCGTCCAGCCATCAAAAACAGATTTCCAGCGACCTCGAGGCAATCTGTCTGCGCTGCTTGCGCAAGAATCCGCGCGAGCGCTACGCCAGCGCGAAGGAATTGGCTGATGCGCTGCAGCACTTGCTCGACGACAAAACGGCCGAGATTGCCCGTACCAAACCTGATAGGTCCGAATCCCCGGGTTGGGCCCGATTATGGTGGGCGGCAGGCGGAGCGATGATCGTGGTTACGTTCGTTCTGTTGATCTGGAGCCGAATGCCGCTTTGGCCATGGACGCCGATTGCGGATTCAACCGGAAGCGAAAAAGTGAAAGACAACGCTGTCCGCGCGTCCTCAGACGGTACGAAGCCTGAGGATGCCGATCCTAAGGATCCCGATCCTAAGGGCGCAAATGGCAAGGGTACGAACGCTAAGGGCACAAAGCCAAGCGCAAAGAACGGCAACGAAGCGCCGCTGGCCCAGCAGAAGCCGAAGCCGGCGCGCGAACCCAAATGGGAAATCCTGCCCGCGATCGGGGCCAATGAAGAGAAATTCGCACGCCTGGCGTTCCCGACGCGTGAGGTCGGCTTCGCGGCGAGCAACCGCGCCATTTACAAGACGGTTGACGCCGGCCTCACGTGGAAAGCGATCTTTCAACCGGCTTTCCTTAAGTCGGGCAACTTTCAAGCGCTTGGCTTTCGCGATGCGCTCGTTGGCTGGCTCGGCTCCAACAACAAGCTTTATGGCACGACGGACGGCGGCGATTCGTGGATTCCCGCGGACTTGAATGTTCGGGTGTTCGACTTGGCGCTGAGCCGCAAGGACCCATGGGTGGTCGTCGTAGGAACGATGGAGCCGGCCGGCTTTCCCGAGGCCCTCTTCAAGAAACGCGGCATCACCGGCAAGTGGACCGACCTACTTTTTGCCAAGCGCGGCGCCGTCGAGGGCAGGAACGGCGGCGCCAGTCTGGTCGCCGTGTCCGGAGCGCAAACGATTTGGATAGGGTGCACGGATAGCTTCCAGGCGCGAAGCACATTGCTCCGGTCCAGCGACGGCGGCAAGTCGTGGAAAGCGGTCTTCACAAGTGAAAACCGCCGACTTCGTGCTCTCCATTTCGACGATTTGGGCCGCGGCTGGGTATCCGCGTCGTCATTCTTGTGGCACACCGAAGACGGCGGCGACACGTGGAAGGCCCAGCTCAATCCTGAGGAACATGCCATCCGCGCTTTGGCTTTTGATCCGCAGGGAAGTCAATTCGGCCTGGCGCTTCTTGAGGACAACCGCGACGACGGCAAACTCCTGTTCACGACTAACGGCGCCCTGTGGCGCACCACGAATCTGGGCATCAAAGGCACGCCCGTTCATGCCGCCGTGGTCGATGGCGCCTGCGCTTATGTGCTGCTAGAGGATGGCCGCGTCTGCCGTGATCTCGATCCAGAATTCAGGCCGTGACCCATGAACCGCACGGAGCTGGACCAGCGCTTGAGCCGAATCTCCACCCAATGGACTATGGTGTTCCGTGCCCACGGAGGGCAAGGAGACGCACTGGAACTGGCGCGGCGGACGCTACTGGAGCGCTACAGCGGCGCGGTCTTTCGCTATCTGGTCGCCGCCGTGCGCGACGCCGATGCCGCGGAAGATCTGGCCCAAGAATTCGCGCTACGTTTCCTGCGCGGCGATTTTCGGCGTGCTCAGCCAAGCAAAGGACGCTTTCGCAATTACCTCAAGACGGCGCTGATCCATCTCGTTACCGATTATCACCGCAGCCGCCTAGCGTCTCCCCGGCCAATATCTCCCGATGTTGCGTCGCCGCCATCTCCGGAAGAAGATGAAACGACGTTCGTCGCAAGCTGGCGCGAGGAGCTGTTGGCGAGAACCTGGCAAGCACTCGAAAAGCACAATTCCACCTACAAGGCGGCCCTGGAATTACGGATCCAGGAACCCGAACTGTCGTCGGGGCAGTTGGCTGAAAAGCTGAGCGTTCAACTCGCAAAGCCAATTTCCGCCGCCTTGGTGCGCAAAGCACTGCAGCGCGCCCATGAGAAATTCGCCGACTTGATGCTCGACGAAGTTGCCGCATCGCTGGACACGACCACGCCGGACGAGCTGGAACAGGAGCTTCGCGAGTTGGATTTGCTGCGCTATTGCAGGGCGGCGCTGGCGCGGCGGAAATGAGAACAGGCCCAGGGTTGCCATAGTGCGAACCCTGGGCCATTCCCCAAAACCACCTTTTACAGCGGGATATCGATCTCGTAACCGCCCGCCCAGAACACCAGTTCATTGTTGTTGACGTAGACGCCGACGCTTCCAACATTCACGCCGTAGACGTATGCCGTCGCGCTGCCGCCGCCGGAGAAGGTCATGTGACCGGCGGAGTTCACGTTGATGTACACCGTGGCGGTTACATCACCCTCGGCCGGACCGTTCGACGCGCTGCCCGCCAGGTCGGCTCTGAACGTGAAACCGTTGAGATGCGAGTAAGTGAGCGTGTATGTCTCCGAGCCGCTGAACGGGCCCAGATCCGCGTGATCGACCGCGCTCAAGACGAAGTCGCCGTTGCTGTAGACCTGGCCCTTCAAGTCCTCCGACGCCAAACCAAGGACGTTCATGCTCAGGTCGACCGTGACGCTGGTTTGATTAACCATGGTGACAACCGGGCTGGGCAGGCCGTTCAGACCGGGAAACATGGTAATGACCGGGACCGGCCAATTGCCAAGGACTTTGATCTCGCCAACGGTGCTGAAGCCAAAAGGCTGATAGCCGCCTTGGAAGTCCACATAGAAGTGACCGCCCTTGGCAAAGGCCGCGTCGAGATCAATCGTGTTGACGGGCGCGGTAAAGGGGGCGAGCTGGGTGCCGGCGAAGGGATTGGCGGTGCCGCCGCGGAAATAGGCGTTCTCCGTGGTTCCATCATAGATCAAGGACGCATTGCCAAGCGCCAGTTTCGGAGCATTATTGGTCATGAGCCAGTCGACCACGCTCAGCTTGCCGCCGAACCGGCTCGCCAGGCCAGGAACGTCGGCGATTTTCTTCCAGGGACTGAGCTTCAGCGTACCGTTGACGCCGGCGCTAAAGTTGCTGAAGATCGTGTCGATTGCCTGGCCATAGGCCGACAACGCTTGCGGATTCGTGAGGCCGTCGAGCAAGGGCTGCAGGCTCAAGCTTGGATTGCCCAGGACCTGACCGGTGTGGTTGGGATCGAGATTCAGCGTGATGTTGCCGTCAAGCTCGGAAGGCACTCCCGTCAGCGCGGTCAGGTCGAACTGGCTCTGAATGTAGACATGGCCCCGCAAATTGCCGTGCCACTGCGACGGTGCATCGACCGGCGTGAACGGAATGATTCCGTGCGCGGAGCCGGCAAGCGCCGTGACGTAGGTGGTGTCGCCCGAGAGCGGGCTGCCGATATAGAGGAACGGGTCGGCCGGGTCGAGTACGGCGCTGAACGCCTGCGTGATGCTGCCGGCGGAGCTGTTCGCCAGCGGATTGACGCTCAGGTACAGGTACGGAATCTCGTTGTTGAGCGGGGCGCCCGTGTTCTTGAGCGCCATGTCGCGGCCCAGGCCGATGTTGATCTTCGTCCCTGCACTGATTTGGCCGATGTCCAGAAGGCCTGGCGGATAGATAACGCCCAGAATCGCTTCGTAAGCGGCCAGCGACGGCGGCGCCGTCCAATCGATCGAATTGACTTCGCCGAACGCGTCGCCCCATAGCTGCGGCTTGGTGGTAAGCGTCAGGTCCGAAGGCAAATGGATCAACACATCGCCCGCGGCGGTTTGCAAGTAGATGTCGCCGGTCGCCCTGTAGCTGGCGGAAGTCAAGGCGTTCGCGGTGGTCGGAGTCTCCGCCCAGTTGCCGCGGATGCCGAAGCCATGGCCCGTCGGACCGGCGATGTTGAGGACGTTGCCGTTTTGCCAGGCGGTCATAGCGCCGTCGGTGCGGTTGAGGAGAGTGGAATCGAGATTGAAGTTGTCCAGGCCGACAGCCCGCAAGTGAGCGGTGTAGTTAATACTTTGCGTGCTCGCCGTGCCCGTCCAACTCACCGCGAGGAAATAGATTCCTGGACTTGTCACTCGGTACTCGAGGCTTTGACCGTAGTTGGCAAGTTGAACCGTCTGCGGGACGCCGGCGCCGTTTTGCAGCGACAGCGTTGCACGAGCCGTCGTAAAAGGCAGACCGAGAGAGCCTCTGGTAACGAGCGAGCCGGACACGTCAGTCGTGAAGACCTGGCCCGCGGTCAAAGCGATTCGCAGCATGTCAACGTCCGTGCTGCCGGCCAGCTTGCCCTGCACCTGCGTCTCCATCATGGCCGCCAGAGGGATGGTTTGTGCGGTTGCACGGGTGTTGCCGAAGTCAGCCGCTTCCGTGATGGTCGAATAGAGGATGGGAGCGGTGGAAGGCATTGCTCGATCTTCAAGAGCTTCGATGCCGGGCCGCCAGCGGTGCGATTTGCGCGCGGGCCGGTTGAATCGTGAGGTGATCAGCTTCCTAAAGAGTTTCATGGCTTAGCCTTTCGGACAAGGGTTGGGGATCGTTCTTCCAGTCAACCCTTGTACGAATGCTGTGACAGCATAAAGGGGACATTCATGTTTATTAATGCCATTAGCGAAAACGCACGCGGACGCCAGCGGTGTCAAGATAAAACATGAATTCCCCTTAAACTTCCCCGTCGTAGCAGTCAAGGCATCCGGGCCGTATGGCGGCTGGTGTTGGCGAGAAGGTCTTGCCGGCGCGCTTGCGTCGCTTTCGCGGTGCGCGCCGAGCGTCCCCGACCGCCTGGCGCAGCGCGTGACAGCCCGCCCCAACATTCCAGGCCGACGCCCATCGAAAAACGCGCTTGTGGCCCGGCCTATTTTGCTTACACTGAAGCAAGTCTGCACCAGTCCCGCGGCCATCGAAACTCCATCGCTTCCTGACTGTGGGGTCCGCGGTTTAGTTCAACTCGATTCTATGCGGCATGCTCCGAGGAGAATAAAGGGGACATTCATGTTTATTAATGCCATTAGCGAAAACGCACGCGGACACTCGCGGTGTCGAGATAAAACATGAATGTCCCCTTAAACTTCCTCGCCGAGGAGGTCATCATGCGTGGAGTGTTCTACAAGGCCGTCGCGATCTTCGCGATGGTAAGCGTGCTGGCACTCGGTAGCGGAGGGGCCGCCGTGGCCTCCCCGCAGCAGACCGCGCCGCCTGCTCCCGCGCCTGTCGCGCCGAAGGGGGTCGCCCGGACCGACGCACTGGGCGACCCGCTCCCCCAGGGGGCTCTGGCTCGGCTTGGCACGCTTCGCTTCCGAGCAGGGATGTGGCCAAAGCAGATCGTGGCCACCCCGGACGGGAAGAAACTGGTCACGGTTGGTTTCAACCTCAGCGCGTCGGAGCGCCTCGCCGTCTGGGACGCCGCGACCGGCCGGGCGATCCGGCAGGTCCCGTTGCCGAACGTGTCGGTCCAGGCGACGACGGTCTTGCCGAATGGCCGAGGGTTCGCCATTGTCAAGGTGAGCAGGGACGATTATGCCGTGTGGGAGTTTACCGAGGACAAGGCCGCACCGCCGACGGCCACCCGCCCGGACGAGATCAACGTGACCGGGAACGGCACGTTTGCGGCCTCGGTGGTCTCGCCGGACGGCAACCTGCTCGCCGGCGGCGAACGTGCGGGGGACGCCGGCAACGAAGGCAAGCTGCACGTGTGGTCCCTCGTCCCCGACAGCCGGGTGCGCGCCCTGAGTCCGCGCTGGTCGCTGGACCTGCCCGGCGGCTTCCTCGGCCTCGCCTTCACGGCGGACGGAAAGCGGCTCATCGGCATCGTCCAGCGGCACGCGCGGGCGAAAATCGGCCCGATGGGACGGGTGGTCCCCGGGCAGCCCGCACCGACCGTCAACGTCTTCGCATGGGACGCGGCGACGGGGAAACAAATCATCGCGTTCGAAGGGCCGGGCGGCAAGGAGCTCCGAACGTTCAAGGACGTTGACCCCTACGAGACGCCGGCCGGTTTGGGGAGGACGCTGGCTATTACCCCGGACGGGCGGACGCTTTACGCGCTTGACCAGTCGGGCCGGATGGCGGCCATCGACCTCACGACCGGGAAGGAGCGGTACGGATTCGTGGCCTTTGCGCCCGGGCCGCCTTCCCGCGAGCCGTTTACCATCGATGGGCTGGCCATTACCGCGGATGGGAGCACGTTGATCGCCGTCCAACGATTCGAGACCATCGCCGGGTTCGACGCCCGCACCGGCAAGCAGCTATGGCAGTGCCGTGACAAGAACGTGAACTCGGTGCACAGCCTCGGCGTTCTTCCCGACGGCAAGCGATTCGTCATCGGCCACAATGGTGGGAGCCTATTGATCTGCGAAGCGGCAACCGGCAAGGTGCTCAACGAGCAGCCTGGGCACGGCGGCATGCTGGCGGCCGTGGCGATCACCGACGCCGGCCGCACCGCGCTCACCAGCGCCGGCGATAGAACCATTTGCCGATGGGACCTGGCGACCGGCAAGCAAGTCGGACGCACCACGCTTGACTCGCTGGAGTCCTTTCACGTGATCGGGTTTGCCCCAGACGCCCAAAGGGCAGTGGCCGGATGGCACGTCGAGCGAGGTGTCGCCGCGGGGCTGATCGACGTCGCCACGGGCAAGGTCCTTGCCGAGCTGCCCGTGGCGAAGTCCTACGAGTTCCCGCTGACGTGGCTGCCGGACGGGTCCCTGATCGCGTCGCAAGGATCGGACAAGGCATGCCACTTCGACCGGGAAGGACGGGAGCTGCGATCGTTCAAGGCGGCCGAAGGCCGGCAAGTGAACGCTGTCGCGGTCTCTCCGGATGGGAAGTGGCTGGTCATGGCTGGAGAGGGTGCGCCCAGCGGCGGCTTGCGCGCGAGCCGTGGTTGGCTCGGCCTGTTCGACGTCCAGAGCGGAGCATCCAAGGGTATCTGGGAGTTCCCGAACCTGTTCAGCAACGCCGCGTTCACCCCGGATGGCGCGGCCATCGTACTTGGCGGCAGCCTCGTGTCGCTGCCGCGCCCCGCCTTTGCGGTTGGCGGCTGGACGACGGTGGCGAACGCGGTGGTCCTATTCGATCCCGCTGAAAGAAAGATTTTCACGCCGTTCGCCGCACCGAACCCACAGGCAATGCAGCGCTTCGCGGATAGGCTTGCCATGGCGCCGACGGGCTACCAGTTCGCGGTCGCCGAGGTGTTCGAGAGCGAATACACGATCACCACGTACGAGACGGCGTCCGGCGCCATTCGCCGCCAGCTGCGTGGGCATGGCAACCTCGTCAGCCAGCTCGTATTCACGCCCGACGGCCAGCGGCTCGTGTCTGCCAGCCGGGACGGCACCGGCCTGGTGTGGGACGTCGCCCCACCGCGCCCGGAGGCCTTAATCAAGCTCTCCGATACAGACCGCCGCCTGCGCTGGGAAGCCCTGGGCGCCGCCGACGCGGAGGCTGCCTACCGGGCTCTCGGCGAGTTGGCAGCAGATCCGGTCGCCACGGTGGCCTTCCTGAAGGCCAACCTGAAGGCGACGGTCGCTCCTTCAAGCGCCGAGATCGATCGACTAATTGAACGCCTTGACGCTGCCGACTTCGCCGAGCGCGACGCCGCATCCAAGGACCTCGGTCGCCTCGGCACCCAGGCGGTGTCGCGCGTGCGTGACCGCTTGCCGCAGGCAGCCTCGCTGGAGGTCCGGCGCCGTCTCGAAGCATTCTTGCACGAACACGACTGGCGCGGGCGATTGACGGGTTCGCGCCTGCGCGAGCGCCGGGCCATTGAGTTGCTCGAAACCATCGCAACGCCGCTGGCGCTGGCGGTCCTCAAGTCGGCGGCGGAGCCCGGGGACACTCCCCTGGCGCGTGACGCGGCCGGGGCGACGAAAAGGCTTCAGGCCAGGTAGACCGCAAGGTTCTCGACGAACTCGGCACGCTGTGCGCCTAGCGCGTCACCGGATTCGATGCTTTATGTCCTTATTAGAACCGTAGAACCGTAGGGTGCGTCAAGCGCTTGACGCACCCTATCTGCTCACGGCACGGAAGCTCGCCACAATGTCCCAAAACCCGGAATTGATCCAGGGCCTGTTCTTCCGCTGCTGTGTGGCAGATTTATTCGGATGACCCATACCTCCAGTATTTGGGACTAAAATAGTGAGGACTCCGCTGATGAAATCACACTTCATGGTACTCACCTTGATTACAGTGGTCGGTGGCTGCTCTGAGGCACCTCGGAGTGGAGTAAAAGGAGAGGCCGATCGCTTGAAGGAGAAAGCCGAGATGGATTCTGCGATTCGGGCGCGCGAGGCAAAATACCTAGAGAAAGCTCCGCTCGACATAGACATCGTTCAGAAGTCGAACCTTCGCTCGGCTGAGAAAGACGGGTGGAACGTCGATGTGTGGAGCGGGGGTCGGCTTGTTCTGGGTTTCAGTTTTGGAGTTCGAGTATTCAAGAAAGATTGCACTACTCCTCCAGAGACTACGATTATTCTTGCACTTCGTCGCCTAGACGGAGTTGGTTCCCCTTTGCGCATCAAATTCAGGCCCGAACTCCGAGAAACTGCAATTCCAGGAGGTTACTCCGAGGTGATCATACGGGAGGACGGCACTTCCGTGGAGTCGAACGAGAAATTCAAAGGTTCACCGGGAGTTTGGGAACGGATCATTATACACCCCGTAACGCGCGAGGATCTCGAAGGGTTTATGGAAGGGAACAAGATTAGTAACTCGTTCGTTTTGGACACAACCGTTTCACTCAAGGGCGGGCCGACCCTGGAACTAAGAGGATTAAGATTTCGATTTGGAACCAGGCTGAATTAGTCATTTGGAAACGGCGTGCGTGTATCATCTGGTGCCCAAAACCAGCCCCGATTGAATGAAGTAGAGTCGAGGAGTGACGCGGTGGATTAAAGTATCCGTCCGCCAAAGACACCTTGCAAGGAAAACAAAAGGGACATTCATGTTTTTTATTACCCGCTTTTCTCGACGCCTACTCGGCCCGGTTTGCCGAAGTCAAGCTCCGTTGCGATGAAATTCCGTAGATAGGCGTGTTTTTTGGTGTCCAGGCTCAGGGGGGGTATATGACTTTGAGTCTGTGAGTCCCTGACATTTTCGCCGCCGTAACATTCAACTAATCAACGTCTTGCGTCGACGAGCTCACCGCCAAAGTGCGTGAGTCTGTGACTCCGAGTTTGAACCTGTGACCTAGTTCACCTTCTCGCCACCGGAAGGCGGGAATCGTTTCATAAACGAAAAATGCATTTCAGCAGGTGTCTGTTCTTCCTGAAAAAAACAAAACGGAAAGAAAAGACGGAAGAAAGCGAACGCAGCGAACGCAGCACGTGGGGGTTCACCTCACTCAGCCGAACCGACATCTCCAGCGTTTGCTTGTGCCGCCCGCGCCTCGTCGTCGAAGCGCATGGCGAGGGCCAGCTCATCTCGTAGCGATTCGGCAGCCGAAACGGCGCTATTGTTCGGATCGAGGCAAAACAAATCCCACTTCTCGTTTTCAAACCCGTGCTGACGCACGTACCACTGATCGTGCTCGTTTTGCTGCACAGGAAACAGCGAACAGACCGCCGGCTTGTAGCGGAACTTGTCACCCTCCTCCGCGCCGACGCGGTGCAGCACGCAACCCGAATTGAAAAAGACGCACCAGCCATCGGCGATACGCAGCAACGGCTGGCCCAAGCGCCGTCGGCCACTGACGAACCCGCGCTTCTCCACGACGGCACGCGCCCGCGGGCGCAGCAGCGGGAGAAAGCGGCTGAGATTGGCATGGAGTTTTGCAATCTCTTCTGCATAAATCAGCGGACGTCCTTCGCGGCAGCAGATGCCGTCGCATCCGCGACCAAACGTGCACTCATAGGTGGCGGCATGCAGATTGATCACGGGCAATTCGGTCGCGCGCGAGTCGTTTGGCACCGTTCGCCTTCCTCTACTTGTCACGTTGTTGGGCCGCGCGCTTTTTCCGCGCACTGGCCGCTGGACACTCGTGGATTTCTGTGGTACGCTCCCACCTAAATTGGAGGGTAGCAATTGTCAGGGGGTATCAGTAGGGATGAAGCCCAAACGCGTCCAATGCGATCGCTGTGGCACGAAGTACCGGCTGCGAACGCTGCGGTGTCCGGGCTGTGATGCCCTCAACCCACACGCGGCCGGCAAGGGCCTGACGAAGAGCGACCGGGTGGTGGGCGTCATCTTGCTCGTCTTCGGCATCCTGAGCGGCATCGTGCTCACCGTTCTGCTCATCGCGTCCGTGTGGATTGGCGCGATGCGCGGCATCCGCGGCGCGGCCGCGTGCATCATCCTCATGGTGCTTCCGGTTGGTTTGATATTCCATGGAATCCTCCTTCTTATCGGGATTCATCCCAGGGACTTTTATTCCTGGTGGGACCACCTCCCCAGTGTGGCGCGACGCCTGGCCTGGGGCCTGCTGGCTCTTGTCATCGTGATCTTCTTTATCGTCTTCTTCTTCGGCGAAGCCTTCCCTACCAGGACCGTGAGCTTTGACGATGATTGATGAATGTCCGGCCCAGTAGCGTGCTCTTGGAGATATGACCATGCCTGTCATCATTCAATGTCCCTCGTGTGAAAGCCGGCTGAAAGTCGCCGAAGACAAGCGCGGAAAAAAAATCAACTGTCCGAAGTGCGAGTATGGATTCAAAGTGGATTCCGGCGGCGCGGATTACCACGCGGACGATCCGGATAGCGAGGATCGTCCGAGAGCACGAAGAGCCGACGCGGATGACGAAGAACGCGGCGAGGTTCGGATCCGGTCCAAGAAAAAGGGGAAAAAGAAACAGGCGTCATCGCGCTGGCTTTGGATTGCCGGCTCTGCCGGCGGCGGCGCCGTGGTGCTCGGCCTGCTCATCTGGGCAGCCGTGATGTTCCTGGGCGGCGCCCCGCCGGCCCAGCCGATCACCACTTGGGAAAAATACACCAGCAGCGAACAAGGGGAGTTCGGCTTCGTGTACCCGGCCGATTGGCACGAAAAGAGCTACGGCATCAAGGACAGGCGCGAAGTTGAGATCACCGGTCCCGGTGCGTCGATCACTATCAAAGAGAGCATAGGCGGCTCGCTTTTGGGCGACATCGCCGGCGGCCTCTCCCGCGGAGGGCCCGACAATGACGAACTCTCGCCTGTGGCACAAGTGCACGAGGCGCGTCGTCCGGACACCAAAGGCTACGAAGAAAAACCGGCCAAGACCGTGATGGCCAGACACGGCAAGGTGCGACGGTCGGCCTACGCCCAGGGCTCCAAACGCGGCTATCGGGTCACGATGTTGATGAATCTAACCGCGCTGGATATTTACTGCGAGTGCCGGGCTTCCGATTGGGCCACCCTGCGGCCGGCGTTCGAGCGCTTTATCGAGAGCCTGGGCCGAGGCGCGCCGCCGTGAGCCATCGTGACGGTTTTCAGCGGCTCCTACCCACAATCGCGCTTGCGATCACCGGCTTATCGACTACACTGGCCATGTCCCTTCACCAACCCAGAAGTTGCGCTCTCCGCATGGCGGCGGCGCGGCTCATTTACACGGCCCCTTCAGGGGAAGGCGTGACCGCGTGGAGGGTGGACTATGTCAACCAGGCCAACCGCCACGGGCCCCCACGGCGATGCTCAGCAGCAGTATGAGCAACTGGTGGCAAGCGTCGATGGCATCGTCTGGGAACTCGATGCCCAGTCCTTCCAATTCACCTTCGTGAGCCAGCAAGCCGAGCGCTTGCTGGGTTACCCGTTGCAGGAATGGCTCAAGCCGGGATTTTGGGTGGACCATCTCCACCCGGATGACCGCGCTTGGGCCGCCGAGTTCTGCCTGCGGGCCACCCGCGAGAAGCGCAGCCACGACTTTGAATACCGTATGATCGCCGCCGACGGACGAACCGTCTGGCTGCGCGACCTTGTGAGCGTGGTCGTGGAAAGCGACGTGGCCATCAAGCTCCGCGGCATCATGGTGGACGTCACCGATCGCAAACAGACCGAGGAAGCGCTGCGGGAAAGCGAGGAACTCTTTCGCCACACCACGGCGGAATTGCAACGCGTGATGGCCTCGGTCTCCGACTATCTTTGGAGTGGCCAAGTCGATGAACAAGGGAACTGGAAATACCACTACTACTCGCCGGTCGTGGAGAAGATCACGGGCCGGCCTCCCTCTTTCTATCTGGAGGGTCCCGAACGTTGGCTGGAGACAATTCACCCGGAGGATCGGCCGCGACTCGTTGCCGCCTTCCAGCGGGTCGTGGCCGGCCAGTCGGAGCGCGAGGACGAGGAATACCGGGTGGTGCGCCCCGATGGAGTGATTCGCTGGGTCCGGGACTGTGCGACGGTGACGCGGCTGGGACATGGCGGTCTCCGCATCGACGGTGCTGTGAGTGATATCACCGAGCGCAAGCACGTGGAGGCAGAACGCCAGGCCCATCTCCGGTTTTTGGAAAGCATGGATCACGTCAACCGGGCCATGCAAGGGACGAATGACCTCGAGCAGATGATGCGCGATGTTCTGGACGCCGTGCTTTCAATCTTCGATTGCGACCGAGCGTGGTTGGTGTATCCGTGCGATCCAGAGGCCGCTTCGTGGTGGGTGCCGATGGAGCGTACCCGCCCGGAATATCCCGGCGCCTTCGCGTTAGGCCTGATTGTGCCCGTCGATCCTGAGGTCGTGCGCGTGTTTCGCACGGTGAGGGCTTCCACCGGTCCGGTGCGCTTCGGTCCGGGATCGGAACATCCGCTGCCCACAGAGGCGGCCAAGCGTTTCCACGTCCAGTCCCAAATTACCATGGCCATCGACCCCAAAGTCGACAAACCCTACGTCTTCGGGTTGCACCAGTGCTCTTACCCGCGTGTCTGGACGGCGCAGGAGGAGAGGCTATTCCAGGAGATCGGCCGACGGCTGGCCGACGCCCTGACCAGCCTGCTGGCCTATCGGGCATTGCGTGTCAGCGAGGGGCACTACCGCTTGATTGTCGAAACCGCCCCGATTTGCATCCATGAGGTTGATCGAATTGGTCGATTGATCTCGATGAACCCCACCGGTCTCAAGATGATGGGGCTCACCGATGAAAATCAATTGGGTGGCATGGCATACCTGGATGCCGTCGCGCCCGCTGACCGGCCGCGCATCGGTGAATTGCTGGATAGGGCGCTGGCGGGACAATCAGCCGAGTTCGAGTTTGTTGCCGCCACGGAGGGCGAGCCGCGCCGATTCGCCTCCAGCTTCATTCCCATCCGAGGGAAAGACGGGTCGGTCCAGAAGCTGATGGGCATGACGCAAGAGATCACCGAACGCCATCGAGCCGAGGAGGCGCTGCAAGCGAGCGAGGCCAAGTACCGTGCCATTTTCGACAATGCCGTCGAGGGCCTCTTTCAGACGACCCCCTCAGGGACGTTTCTAAGCTTGAACCCAGCCTTGGCGCGCATCTATGGTTTTGAGTCCCCCGAAGAAGTGATCGCCCATTTCGAGGACATTGGCCACCAGCTCTACGTGGACCCCCACCGTCGCCAGGAGTTCGTCCGCCAGATCGACGCTCACGGGGCTGTCAAAGGGTTTGAATTCGAGATTTGGCGCAAAGATGGAACGCGCGCCTGGGTTGCCGAAAGCACGCGCGCCGTCCGAGACGTCGCCGGCAACTTGCTCTGGTACGAGGGCACGGTCGAAGACATCACGGAGCGCAAGCGGGCGGAGCGCGCCCTGGTCGAGAGTCACAGTGTCTTGAATGCCGTTATCGAAGGAGCGTCCGATGCCATCTTCGTCAAGGATCTTCAAGGCCGTTACGTGATGATCAACGCTGCCGGCGCTCGGTTCATCGGCAAGCCGGTTGAAGCGATCATCGGCAATGATGACCGCGCGCTGTTCACGCCAGACACCGCATGTATCTTAATGGAGCGCGACCGCCAGGTGTTGGCCGCGGGTGAATCCCGCACGTTCGAGGAGACGGCGACTGCGGCCGGCGTGACGCGGACGTACCTTTCGTGCAAAGGCGTCTACCGTGACGCCCACGACAAGGTGATCGGTCTCGTTGGCATCGCCCGTGACGTCACCGAACTGAAACGGCTGGAGGAGCAGTTCCGTCAGGCGCAGAAGATGGAGGCGGTGGGACGGCTGGCCGGTGGGTTGGCCCACGATTTTAACAACCTCCTCACCGTCATCAACGGCTACAGCGCGCTGGTCCTTAGCGGCCTCCGCGTAGACGACCCTAACCGCGAGCGGCTCGTCGAGATTCAGCGGTCCGGCGAACGCGCTGCTAACTTAACCCGCCAACTTTTGGCCTTCAGCCGCAAGCAGGTGCTCCAGCCTCAGGTCGTTAATCTCAACACTCTGCTCGGCGAATTGGGAAAGCTGCTTCGGCCGCTGATCGGCGAGGACATCGAGGTGGCTTTGGCGCCGGACGGGGATCTCGGCCTGGCGAAGGTTGATCCGGGGCAATTCGAACAAGCCATCACCAACCTGGCGGTCAACGCCCGTGACGCGATGCCTCAAGGAGGACGGCTGATCATCGAGACCCACAACGCTGAGTTGGATGAAGACTACGCCGAGCGCCACCCGGAGGTTAGGCCCGGCCGGTATGTCCTGGTAACCGTAAGTGACACGGGGCAAGGTATGGACGAGGCCACCAAGGCCCGTATCTTCGAACCGTTCTTCACCACGAAGGGACCGGGCAAAGGGACGGGGCTGGGACTGGCCATGGTGTACGGCTTCGTCAAGCAATCCGGTGGGCACGTCGAAATGTCCAGCGAATGGGGCCACGGCACGACGTTCACGGTCTACTTGCCGCGCGCTGAAGAGACTACTCCTTCCGCCAAGATGTTCCCGGACGTTCCTAGGGTCTCCAAGGGCGCCGAGACGGTCTTGCTCGTCGAGGATGAGGATGCCGTCCGGACCCTATCCAGACTCGTCCTCCAGTCGAACGGGTACACGGTTTTGGAAGCACGGGATGGGCTGGAGGCGATCCGGGTCGCCCAGCGCCATCAGGGACCGATCCACATCCTCGTAACCGACCTGGTAATGCCCCGAATGAGTGGTCGGCAACTGGCCGACTTGTTGGCGCAGGCCAGGCCCCATGCACGAGTCCTCTTTATGTCCGGCTACACCGACGAAACGGTTCTGCGCCACGGGGTGCCAGAAGTAAGCGTCGCCTTTCTGCAAAAGCCCTTCAACCCGATTGATTTGGCGTGGAAAGTCCGCGAGGTGCTGGATTCGGAAAAGGAGCAAAGTTAAGGGAGTTGCTTTGCGTGTAAAACGCAAGGAGGTCGCGCGCATCGGGCGCTGCGCACGACCTCCTTTTGAGTTGAAGCGGCTGCCGAACGCTACTTCTGTCCGCCCCGCTTGAGGCCGAATGGGCTGACCAAGAGGTCGTTGAACCCGTCGAAGCCGACCAGCACGTCGGCGGGGTTGTTGGTGCGGAAGATATTGTGCTCGGCGCGCGGATTGGCGATGAGCGTCGATTGGATGTTGGTGTTGCCGCTGCCGTTGAGGTCGTTGTAGACCGGCGAGCGGCCGATGGCGGTCGAAGCGCCGGAGGCGCCGCCGGCTTTTTCGAGGTCGAGAGCGCCGGTGCCTCCGATTAGCGTGTTATTGCCGCCAGCGCCGTATTGTACGTCCGGGATATCGGTGTTGTTGATAATCGTGTCGTTGCCGGCGCCGCCGAAGTTGGCGACCAGCTTGACGTCGGAGCGGTTGAAGGTTTGGGTTTGGAAGCCGTTGCCGTCATTGAGATTGTAGACGGCGACAACTTTGTTGCCGACCTGGTTGAGGATGTAGGTGTCGCCGTTGTTGTTGGCGGCGAAGTAGAGGACGCCCTGGTCGAGGACGATGGCGCCCGAGCCGGGCAGACGATTGGCATCGAAAAAGCGGGCGACGCGATCGTTGGCCTCGGCGCCCTCGACGGTGGAGGCGGCGTTGGTGAAGACGTAATCGCGATTGGCATCGGCGGCGATCGAGATTTGATTCGTGCCCAAAAGGTCGTAGATCAGGTTGCGGCCATCGCCGGCCTTGATGGTGGTGTTTCCGGCCCCGCCGTAGATGTTGTTGTTGCCGTTGCCGACCTCGATGGTCGAGCCGCTGCCCGATTCCTGGATGACGTTATTGCCGTCGCCGGCGGTGATATTGACGCTGGCGGCTTTGCTGAGGACGACGTTGTTGCCGCCGCCGACGTCGACGTTGCCGGAGAAGGGCGTGAGGTTGGTGAATTTGTCGCTGCGCTCGCCGCCCGTGTAGTTGACGGTGGTCACGGGATCGGTGAAGGTGTACGACTTGCCGTCGAGTTGCACCTGCACCGTGTTGGCGTCGGGTTGACTGACGACGGCGGTGTGAGAGCGATGGGCATCAGCCACGATGCTGAGGACGCCGGCGTCGAGCTGGACCGAGTTGCCCGACGGAACGGCGCGGTCCTCCAACTGCTCCAAGGCGAAAGACTTTGACTTAACCATGTGGTACCTCGAAAGAATAAAGGACAAGGAAACATCCCAAGCGCGCAATCGATAGAGCGCGCAGAGGATGCACCAGGGCACGCAAAGATTAAGAGCTCAAGCGGGGGTTGGGACGGGAGCGGTCAAAGGGGGAGAGAGGGAAGAAAAGTCTTGGACGGAAAACGGTCGTGGACGGGATTGACAAAGATTAGAATATGAAGTGCCAACGAGCAACTTTTTTCTCCAGAAAAAGCTTGCTTTGCTTGACAATGCGCGGTTTAGGCCGCAAATTCCTTGTAATCCCACTTTCCCGTCCATGCAATCCTCCCTATTAAGGTCCCCGATTTTCATACCCGTGGGGCAGGCTTCCTGCGTCGCCGCCTAGCCGGCGAACGGGAATGTCTGCCCCACGGCGCCCATGCAAAGGCTGCTGTCGTGCGTTCGCGCTGGACCACCGTTGCCCTGGCCGGTCTATCGACGCTCCTCGTCCTGCGAGGCATCACGCCGCGCCCCGCGCTCGATGCCGGAGCTGATCTAGAGAATCCTTCCCACACCCTACGCGCCGCGTTTCTCGGGCCGGCGTCGTGCGGCACGGCCAGCTGCCATGGCGGCAACGGCGAAGTGCAGGGAAGCGAGCTGTCGATTTGGCTGGTCCGCGATCCGCACGCACGCTCCGGCGAGACGTTGCTTCAGGAGCGATCCCGCGCAATCCTCCGCAAGTGGAAATCGGCCGACAACGTTGCTCCGGAAACAGAGCAGCTCTGCATCCGATGCCATGTCGGCGATGCAAGCATCCTTTCGCCGAACGATGCCGGCGTGCACTCGCCGGCCCGCATTCAAGACGGAGTAAGCTGCGAAGCCTGCCACGGATCGGCAGCCGCGTGGATCAGGCCTCACGTTCAACCCGAGTGGCAGCAGAAGTCGCCGGCGCAAAAACAATCGTTTGGCATGCGCGACACGCGCTCCCTTCCGGGCCGAGCAGCGACCTGCGTGGATTGCCACGTCGGCGCTCCGGGCCAAGCCGTCGATCATGACATGTTGGCGGCGGGCCATCCCAGGCTGCGCTTCGAGTTCGGCGCCTATCACGCGAACTGGCCGCACCATTGGACCGATGGCAAGGATCGGAACGGACATCCAGACTTCGAGGCACGCGCCTGGGCGATCGGCCAGGCGACAGGCGCTGAGGCTTTCTTGCGTTTGCTCCACGATGCGGCCTCCGACAGCAACAAAGCCTGGCCCGAATTCGCAGCCCTGGATTGCTTCGCATGCCACCATGACCTGAACGAGCGAAGTTGGCGGCTACGGCAGGCGGCACCCGGCCGCTCCGCCGGCGCCATGCGTCTGAGTCCCTGGTACACCGCCCTTCTTTCAGAAGCACTCTTGGGTGACGAAAAAACCGCTCGTATCCTTGCAGATCTGGACAAGCTGAAGGATCGAATGACGCCGCCCGTTCCCGATCGGAAAGCCATTACCACGCTCACGACGCAAATGCTTGAGGCGCTGCGATCCACGCCATTCATCTCGATCCAGGAAGCCTTTCCAACGCCGCTAATCCTGAGCGAATTGGCAAAGCATGGAAAAAAGAGACTCCAATCCTGGGACGAGGCGGCGGCGATCTACCTCGCACTCGCGGCCCTGCAAGATGGCCTAACGGAAGGAAACGCACGGCCTGCGCGCGAATATTCATCCCTCCTCAAGGGGGTGCACGAAGCACTGCGATTTCCCCCAGGCTGTGCGAGTCCGAGCCGATTCGAGCCGGAGACGGTGCGGCGAAGGCTCTCGGCTCTTGGAAAGTGAGAACGCGCGGTAGGAATCGGATTCATGCCCATCGACGCGCTGCAAAAACGCTGGATCATCGTTTCAGCGACGGCGGCCACAGTTGCGCTTGCCGTATACGGATGGAATTTGGACGCGCACCCGCAGGGGCGCACGGGCGGAAGTATTTTCGGCCTGTGGTACGGGCTCGTCGGTTCGTTGCTAATGGTATTCGCGGGACTCTTGGCCGCGCGCCGCAAGCTGCTTCGCTGGCGCTACGCGCCTTCCGCCCGCTGGCTCTTGCAAGGACACGTTTGTCTCGGCCTTCTCAGCGTCGTGTTCTTGTTGGGCCATTCCGGGTTTCATTGGGGCGGACCGCTTACCAAGATTCTCTGGACCGTTTATGGCTTGACGCTGGTCACTGGAATGGCAGGGCTTGCAATGCAAAAGCTGCTGCCGCGCTTCTGGACGAGCCTAGCAATCGAGGAGATGCCTTACGAACAGATTCCGCATGCGTGCCGGCTTTTGCAGCGACATGCCGATCGCTTGCTGGTCGAGATGTGTGGCGCGCAGCACTCGCTTGAGGAAGGTGCGGCGCCTTTGCGCGAGTTCTTCGTGCGGCTGGCGCGGCCGTATCTCGCGGAGAGATACCTGAGATCGTCCCCGCTTGCCCGGCCGCTCGAAGCACAGGCGCTTTTTGACAGCTTGAAGCCGCAGGCCGGCTTCGACGGCGTTCGATCCCAATTTGCCGAGTTGGAGCATCTTTGCCGTCGCAGGCGTCACTTGCACTACCTGGCGAACCTTCACTGGTGGACCAACGGCTGGCTGGTGATTCACGTGCCGCTGGCGCTGGCCCTCCTGGTGCTCGGACTGGCGCACGCGGCGGTGGCACTTTATTACTGAGACGAAGTCGCAAAGGACGAGGTCGTTTACATGGTGGAGCCGTTCCACGATTCGGTACAGTTGCAGGAATCCCTGGAGTTGGACTATTTTCGCCGGCCGCGCGGCCCGCGGCATTGGCGGCGCGTGCTGACGATCGTTGCCGGCCTGGCGAGCGCCGTCGTGGCCGCCGTCAGTCTTCTTCCAGGTCAGCGACACATGCACCAAGCCGCCCCGGTCGCCACGGGCCATGCGATGCTGAACGACCGCTGCGACTCGTGCCACTCCAGTGCTTTTCAGCCCGTGGCGAGGTTATTGAGCTGCGATCCCAGCCGCCTTTCCGTGGGCGACGCCGCATGCCGCCGATGCCACAGCGTCGGGCCTCACAACGACAAGGTCGCGGAGACAAGCTGCGCGCTGTGCCATCAGGAACACCGCGGCAAAGCCAAGCTGGCCCGCGTGGCCGACGCACAATGCACGCGCTGCCATGCCGACTTGAAACACAGCTTTCCCGACGCCGGCTTGGCCAAGGTGACTTCTTTCGCGCACAGCCATCCCGAATTCGCCGTTTGGAGGAACCGACAAGGCGATCCCGGCAACATCGCTTTCAATCACAAGGCTCACATGACGCTGGCGCATTCGGGGCGGGGTGAAGCGGACAAGGCGTTAACCCGCTTGTTCCGCGAAGGATGCGCGTATTGCCACAAGCCTGATGCCGGCGGGCACTACATGGCGCCTGTCACCTTTCAACAGCATTGCCAAGAATGCCATCCGCTGGTCGTTCGCCTGACGGTCCCGCTTCCAGGAGACATTCAACGCATTCCCCATCCCGGTCCCGGCGAGGGGCCCGCGGACGTTCAGGATCATGTTCGCCAACGCGTTCTCGCTCTCGTGCAGGAATATCCGGAAATCATGCTCAAGCGGGTGCGTTCCCCGCATCGGCCGTTTCCAGGCGCCGAGCCGGTGGCGAAGGAAATCGGGACCTCAACAGAGGAACATCTGGCGGCAGCGGAGCGCCAGCTTTTCGCGGGCCCCGACGGATGTCGCCGTTGCCATCCGGATTTAAAGGCGGGCGTCGGGGCAGGGATGTTGCCGGAGTTGCCGAAGCCGTTTCTGCCCCGGCGCTGGCTTGAAAAAAGCATCTTCAATCACCAAAGCCACCGCAGCATGGAATGCACGGATTGCCACGGCCAGGCCTTGGCGAGCAAGCAAACCAGCGACGTGTTGCTTCCGAAGCTCGAAGATTGCCGCAAATGTCACGAGCCCAAAATCGGCGCCCGCAGCGATTGCGCGGAGTGCCACGTCTTCCACCGGCGCTGAATTGTGGCGACCGGTTTCCAACCGGTCGGCTCGGCAAGTTGGAGAATTGCCGCCACAAACGCCGCGCAGTCGACCAATGGCTCAATCGGTTTTGGGTTCTTTGTCGAAAAGCTCGAGAACTTGCCGCCAGTTTTCCGGGCCGAAGATCTCTGACAGCTCGCATTCGATCTTGCGCGTCTGCTCGTGTAGGCGGCGGCCGACCTGTTCCAACTCGCGGCGATTGCGAACCAACTCCCTTTCGGAGTCGGCCAAGTCGCGCCGCAGCCGCGCCTCCGCTTCCGCGAATTCCGCCTGGCGCGTCTTAAGGGCGCGCTCGGCGTCCTTCAGGGCCTCACGTTCACGCGTAAGCTGGTCGCGTTGGCCGGCGTAGTTTTGTTGTTCTTTCGTGGCGTCGTGGCGGCACTGGGCGACTTGCTTCTGCAAGTCGGCAAGCTCGCGGCGCAGAGCTAACACAGCCTTTTCCGTCTGCGACTGTTGTTGCCGCCAATCCTCCATGCGTACGCGGCAGCGCTCGCTCTCGCGGCGGATGCCGTCGGCCGCCTTACGGGTTTCCGCCAGGCGCGTCGCCGCTTCGGCAAGCTTACCGTCGTACGCGGCCGTTTCGCGCTGGAGCCGGCTTTCACGCTCGTTCAATTCCGCTTCGCGTCGCTTTTGATTCTCGTCGCGCTCCTTGAACGTGGCCCGTTGTTGCTTGAGAGTCCGAGCCCGAACGCTCAGTAGCTCCTTTTGCTCCCGCAGCTTGTGGGCACGTAGGGCCAGGGCATCGTGAATGCCGGACTTTTCGGCGAGATAGACCGCCCGGTGCTCCTGGAGAAGGGCGAGCTGCTTGCGAAGCTGTGCTTCCAACCGCTCCTTCTCGAGACGCATCCATTCCCGGGCCGCGCGCATTTCGGATGCATCGGCGGGGGCGAACAACTCATCGTCCTTGGAAGCTACAACGGTCGACCGGGCCGGCATGCGAGGTCCTCGCGCGGGAGAACGAATTTGTGGGAGCGACACGGGGTTGGAAGACGGGATATGCAAACATAGCATCAAACCGGGACAAAGGCTCACGCAATTTGACTTGAGCTTTGTTGACACACGCGTTGATTGACCTATCCTTTTCTGTCCCTCTTCTGATTCCTCCCGTCCGTTTGCTTTCTCCCAAGCGTGCCATGAAGTTTCGGATGCCCAAGGCCGAGCTGGCCCCCCGGGCCAGCGACATGAGTCTTCCCGCCGAACAGCTTTTGAAGTTGGGGCTGTTCCAGGGTTTGTCACGGCCGCCGAGTCTCGAAAAGTATCCGGGGAGCCTGGTGTTACGGCATTTTCAGGCCGGCGAGGTGATTTGCCGTCAGGCCGCTCCCGGCTGGACCGCTTTTTACGTGCTCACCAGCGCCGACGTGCTGGAAATGCTGCGCTATCGGCTCCGCATTGCCAACAGCAACCGCCAGCGCAAAAAACTGGTTCGCGACGTCGCCCGCATGTTCTTGCGCGTTCGGCAATTGCAAGATCACGCCGGAGACCACGTCCTGCGCGAGGCGGCGGGGGTGTATCTCGCTGCAGGCCCGAAGGAGCGCAGACCTCGCCCCGGCTGGCTCAATCCATTGGCAAGACTCTGGGCAAAGCCGCCCGACCGCAAGAAAAGGCCGGCGTCCATTCCTTTTGACGGCCCGACCGTGATCCAAGGTGACAGCCGCCAGGCGGTGCTCTGTGAGGGCGACCTGTTCGGCGAAATGAGCTGTCTGCATTTCGTGCCTCGATCCGCGACCGTGATCGCCCGCCGCGAACTCTTCCTTTTGGAGATGCTGCCCAATATTCTCGAGCAGCTTAATCGCGATGCGGCGTTCAACCGAAAGATGGATCCCGCGCACCGAAGCCTGCTTCCTCTCAGGCAACTTGGCCTGTTTCGGAACTTGGCCGAACCGGAGATGGACGAGCTTGCCCAACACGCGGAATTTGTTTCGTTTGAACCGGGCGAGATCGTCCTCGATGAGCATGAGGCATCGGACCGTTTGTACATTGTGTGGCGCGGGTTGGTCAAAGTGCAAAAGGGCGTTTCCGCGCTTCTCGCTCCCGAGCAGGTAGCGGATTGGAACCGGCTGCTTGAGAGCTTGCGCGGCGGCGCCCAACCGAGTTCTTTGCCGATGCACGTCGTCTGGCGAATGCTCTCCGCGTCCGCACGACGCGCCTTGGAGGGAACCGTCGTGAGCGCCGAGGGTTGCCGCGCGATTCTCGTATCGCTCAACGCAATTCTCAAGATGAATCCCGGCCTTGCCGCGAACCTCGCCTTTCAACGGGCACTTTCCGCGCCGCCCGCGGATGGCGGCTGTGACCACGACGTGCGCGTGCAGAATCGGCGGCTCCTCGAAGGGTCTGCCGCGGGATTACATCCTTTTCGGCCTCATCCGGTAGGCCTGCAGTTCCCGTTGTGCTATTGGGGTCACGGCGAGCTGATCGGTGAAATCGGTTTGTTCGAGCAAGATCCGAATCCGGTCACTTGCACGGCACACGGTCAGCGCGTGGAGCTGGTGAGCGTTCCGCGGGCGCTGCTCGTCGATTGGCTGCCGCGGTCTCGCTGGCTCGGCCCGACTGTGACCGCCAGCGCCCGCCGTCGAACGCTGCAAATTACTGAGCAAATGCGAAGCTGGCGGGAACCGGCTGTCGTGCTACAAGGAACGCGGGCCGATGAGTTAGGCCTGGCCCAGGGACGAAAACTCATGCTTATCGACATGGACCGGTGCACCCGCTGCGGCGAATGTGTCGAAGCATGCGCGGACAACCACGTCGACGGACGCAGCAGGCTATTTCTGGTCGGCCCACGCATTGGTCAGTATCTAGTGCCTTCCACATGCCGCGCCTGCCGCGATCCCCAGTGCTTGGTCGGTTGCCCCGTGGGGTCGATCCACCAGGGAGACGTGGGCCAAATCGTGATCGAGGACTGGTGCATCGGCTGCGGCTTGTGCGCTCGGCAGTGTCCCTACGGCGCGATTCAGATGCACGACATTGGAGTCATCGCGGAGCAAAGCGCCGGCTGGCGCTTGAACCACGAAGGCGCGGTGCGCCGGCGGGCCTGGCAGCAAGCAAACTTTAACGATTGCGGCTGGACCGAGTTGTCCGCTCCATTTCACGACGATGCTGTCTTGCGAGCCGCCCTAAAGATCGGCGATTCGACCGAAGCGGTCTGCTTGCGGCATGCGTTTCATTTGAGCGACGAAAACGACCTGGCGCGCCGCCATTTTCGCTTGGAAGCGCACACAAAGGGACGTGGGCTCGCAATCTGGATCAACGGCGAACGCCTTCCAGCGGCGCCCTCCAAAGCCGGCAAGCAGGAATTCTGGATTCCCAGACCACGAGAAGTTGGCAGCGAGGACCGGCGCATCGAGAGTCCAACGCCGCTTCGCGCGGGCCGCAACGTACTTGCGGTCCGGGTGCGCCCAGGTCCCGTGGCCGGTGAGTTGCTCCTTCAGCTAACTTTGCACGAGGTCAGTAAACCCGAACTCAAGTCGCCCGAAGGAGACGGAGTCGCGGAAGTCGCCGTCACCCATCGAGCCGTCACTTGCGATCTGTGCGGTCCGCGCGGCCCGGCTTGCGTTCGGGCATGCCCGCACGACGCCGCTTTTCGCATCGACGGCTTAATCGACTTGCCCGTACGGCTCAAATCGAATCCATGACCTCGCCGCACTTGGCACATTTGAAGCGCCATGCGGGATTGGGCTTGTTGCAAAGCGGACAGCGTTGGCGAATTTTCCACATATCCTTGCGCTTGGACGCACGAAGGCGGATGCCCACATAGAGAAATGCAGCGCCGAAGATCATCAGCCCGGAATCCACGTACATCGCCCTGGTTTGATAAGTCGTTAATGGAAGAGGCTTGTAACGCCGAGGGACCAAGGCGACTTCTTGCTCCACGAGGGTCTCGGTGGCAAAGGCAACGTAAAGGTGGGTCCCGCCGAAGGCCATTCCGACCGTCCCCAGCAGGATGAGACTCCATGCCAGAATCGCGCGACCGCGACGTGACTTCGGCCGCTTTGGTTGTTTTGTTTTTTCGGTGCTCATTACTCGCTCACCGGCTCGCTTTCAAGAACGCAACCAAATCGGCCAATTGCTGGAGCGTCAATTGCTGTTCGAGTCCCGACGGCATCACGGAAACGCGGCTTGGCTGCATTTCTTCGATGTCGGGGCGGGGAATGCGCATTTCCTGGTCGGCGTTAAGCGCCAAAACCACTTCTTCGGGCGAGTCCTTGCGAACGAGACCATTGTGGTTCTTGCCGCTCTTGGTAACGATCACCACTGGCTCGTAACCGCGCACGAAGCTGGCATTTGGGTAAACGATGCTCTCAAGTAAATCGCGTTCGGTGCGAATGCTGCCAATGCGCGTCAAATCCGGGCCGAGTTTGCCGCCGACATAGCCGATGGCGTGGCAAGTGACGCAAGCGGCTTTCGGATGGTTGAAGACGGCCTGACCGCGGCGAACATCGCCCGCCGGCAGCTTGGCGAGCAAATCTTCAAAGTGGGCGCGTTCTTTGGCGGCATCGGCGTGAAGCGAATCGACAAACGCTTCCGCATGGTTGCGAACCGCAGCGCTGTATTTGACCAATCGCGACTTCAGCGCATCGGGCCTGAGGCTCGTTCGCGCCGGGGCCGATTTCAGCGCTGTCACCAACTTCTGGCCGACTTCCTCGTCCGTGGATTGAGCGAATGCATCGAGGACGCGGTCGATTTCCATGGGGCCGACTTTCGCGAGTGCTTGAGCGAGATCGAGCAGTTGCGTTCGGTCGAAATGGGCCCGGGAGATTACCTCCGCCGCCAAGCCGCGCGTGCTTGCCGGTTTGTCCGCATCGATTTCATGTTTCAGAAAGGCGAACAATTCTGGATCGGGAGTGGTGATGCCGTCGGGAAGCGCTGCCAGGGCGAGCAGGCCCACGTCCGCTGGCGATTTCTTTTCGGCGCCGACTTTCTGCAATAGGGCGACCAGGTCGTCAGGCCGCTTCTTAGGCCAGCTGAGAACCCGCGCAGTCGCCGCCGCCTCGCGAATCAGCTCCACGTCCTCGGCGGTAAGCGCCTTGCAAAGACCCGAGAACCACGGTGACGGAGCAGTTCTCAAATCGGAGCGCGCCATAGCTTGCATGGCCAGACGTCGCGTGGGGACGGGCGTGTTGTCGTCACGAACCTGCTCGGAGAGCAAATCTTGGATCGCCGCAGAACGGGCGAGCCTTGCCAGCGTTTGAACAAATTCCTCACGGTCCGCGGCGGTCCACTTCACTTCGCTTAGGCGCGTGCGCAGGAAACCCGACAGTGCCGCGCCCCATTCCGAATGCCGGCTCGCGATCCACCAAGCGGTCTCTCGAAGCGCCTGATCGCGGCTGCTCAGTTCCGAGATCGCCGCGCCGGATGGCAGCTTGCCGTGTTCCATTTGGTCGAGAGCTATGAGGGCAGCACGGCGAACGGACGGGTTGCTTTCTAAAAGGCCAAACGACGTTCGTTCCGCATCACCGATTTCGATAAGAGCGTACGTCAGCGAATGTTCCAGAAATCGATCATTCGTTTGTGCCAGCGCTGCAAAGATGGCGGGTACGGCTCGCTTGTCGCCAATGCGTCCCAGCGCCACGGCGGCTGCCCGCCGATTGTGTAGGGAAGGGCACTCCAATATGCGCATCAGTTCGGCTACGTCCGCAGGATCGGGTCGAAGCGCAAGAGCGTGCAGGGCGGCTTGCCGAACCGTGTTGTCAGAATCTCGCAGCGCCGCTCGCAACGCCGCATGCGCCTTGGCGGAGTCGATTCGAGCAAGCGCCCAAACGGCGTTGCGGCGAGCTTCCGGCGATGGCGCCTGCCAATTGCCGAGCAAATCCACGGCCTCCGGGCCGCGCTTGCTGATGGCTTCGACGGCGCGACGCCGCACGACAGGCCGCGAGTCATCGAGCAAGTCTGCCAACTGACGCAGCGTCAAACCCACCCACTTGATCTTCAAGCCGCGCGGATCGTCGGCAGGCTTTGCGTCCTTGCAGCGGACACGGTAGATCGCCCCTTTCACGTCCGGCTTCGTAAGCTGCGAACTGGGACAGCAGATCCGATACCAACCGCCCGTATCGACGAAAAGCAGGCTGCCGTCGGCGTCTTCGATCACGTCGGTGGGATGGAAATCCTTGTTGTCGGAAACGACGAAATCTTCATCGCGGCTCTTGAACGTGGCGCCGTCGGGCGTCAGCACATGCCTCGTGATCTTTTGCAGGTTGAACAGGCAGGCGAAGATGTTGTCCTTGTACTTCGGACCGAATGCTTCCGATTCGTAGCGGTGTAGGCCCGCGGGCGCCGCCGGGCCGAGGTGGCTCAAGACCGGCATAACCGATGGACCAGTCCATTGGTGCTCGTAGATCGGATCGTAGTCCTTGCCGTAGATGCCGCCATAGACGATATGCAACAGTCCGTCGCGCTTGCCGCCCGCCGCGAATTGAAGAAACGTCGTGGTGATGATGCGCTCACCGCCGCGGGTGAAAACTAGGTCAACGGGATTGTCCATGCCGCCTGTCATTACCGGCTCGAGCCCCGAGCCATCCGGACAGCAGCGGAAGACATGGGATGCGCGCGTGGCGAAATGCCGCTTGGCGCCCCCAGGGCGAGCCGAGGAAAGATCGTACTCTTGCTTATCGAATGCCCCTTTGCACCAGTAAATCCAGCCGTCCGGCCCAAGGTATGGACCGTGCAAGTCATTGCCGCAGCGCGTCAGAGTCTTGCCGTTGAACCACTCCTCGCGCTTGTCGGCTATTCCCATGCCTTTGGTGTCGGTCAGCTTCCAGATGCTGGGTGGAGCGGCCACGTAAAGCGAGCCGTCATACCACATCGTGCCTTCAGGGAACATCATCTGGTCGGCAAACACCACGCTTTTGTCGAACTTGCCGTCGCCTTTGGTGTCCTCCAGGCGGATGATGCGGTGTGGTTTCTTGGCAAGCTGAATGTCGAGCTTGTCGTTGGAGCCGGATGAATCGGAGACGTAAAGCCGGCCCTGTTCATCGAAATCGGCGGTAATGGGACGTTCGACCAGCGGCGGTCCCGCGGCCAGCTCGATCACGAAGCCGGCGGGAAGCGTAAAGGTGTGACCGTTGAGCGCGATAGAATGGTTTGCGTTTGGGGACTGATTGCCCGTCGGGAAACATGGGGCGAGTAGCGATAATGAAACAATTACCAGCGTCACTTTGCCTAATTGATTGATACGGATGGCCGACATGATCGCGTCACTCCGTCAAAGCGGTTGCTAGAGGAATGGGCTTTGAGAGCCCTGCGATTGTACCCTCGATCCGACATACATTACAATCAATCAAGTTAAGCTTACCAGCCAAGATCTTAAGAAAATGCTTTCAGCGCTAGGCCGGATGGTTTCAGCGAAGTGTCGGATGGTATCTGTCCCAGTGCCGCGCTGAAACCATCTTCGCATCTCTTGGTCTGATATGCCTTTGCAGCCGAAAAATGGCTTCAGCGTCGGCTGAAGCCATTTCTTGTTAGTCCTGGTGACAAGTGCTACGTCACAGCTTACTTTTCGGGAAGCCGCGAAAACGCGGTTTCCCGCATTCTGGCGAGAGCGGCTACCCGACTTTTTAGGTGTGACGCAGCAGTAGTCGCCTGCTCGCCGACCGACTTATTCATGTTGATCGTTGTTTGGATCGATCAAAACTTCCGCGGCCAGCGGCCTACTCGCATCCACCAAGAACCAACACGACGCACCCAGGCTGAAAACAACGCCAAAGATCACAAACAGCAAATCGTGGCCCCCGATCGACCGGCCGAAGATCTCAATAGGAGCGGTGCGGTCCAAGAGCAATCCGGAAACGACTGTCATCAAAGCCGCGCACATGTTGCCGACCATGTTCATGGCGCCGCCGACGGTGCCGGCATAGCGCTCGCCGATGTCGGCGCACGCGGCCCAGGCGGGCCCCATGTTGATGTCGTTGAAGAAGAAGGTCACGCACAGAAGGATCGCTAACGCAAGCGGCGTTTCCACCCAGATCGTTGACGTGAACGCCGCACCGGCCAACACCATGCCCACCGCGCCGTTGAAACGCCGGCCCCACTTGCGGCTTCGAAAGCGGCGAATGATCCAGTCGGACAACAAACCACCGAGAACACAGCCCACGACGCCGCAAGCCAAAGGAAGGCTTGTCAATAGTCGCGACTGATGCTCCGAGAAATGGCGATGATTCCTCAAGTAGTCGGGCAACATCGTCACGAAAAAGCTGGCGCTGAAACCGCCGCAGCCGTACATGAGGCATAGCCCCCAAACGCTTTTGGACTGGAAAAGTTGCGACCACGAGAGATGCTTGCGAGAGAGCGGACTTCGACCCAACAGGATCACCTGTGCCTCGGCATCGTTCACTTGCGGCATTTCCTCGGGCCGATTGCGGAACCAAGGCCAAAAAACGAGGCACCAGACCAGCCCCAGCAACATCAATTGGGCCATGGAGATTTCCCAACTGTAGTACGCAAACATCAATCCCAGCAAGAGCGGCACAATCGCCCCGCCCATGCGGCTCGACATCCAAATCAAACCCTGGGCGGTGCCGCGCTCGCGCACGGGCATCCAGTCGGCCATCATCCGCGACAGGGACGGGTAGCATCCGGCTTGCAGCATTCCAAATAAGAATCGAACGACGAGAAGAAAGAGAAATGGAGTGAGCCAGAGTGCAGGCAGAAACATGACGAGCCCAAGACAGCCTGTAAGCACCGACCATCCGAGAACTAAGGCCGTAAGCAGATTGCGAACGCCCCAGCGATCCCCCAAAGCGCCGCAGGGAATCTCAAAGCCCGCGTAAGCGACGAGAAACGCCGCCATGATGTAGCCCAAGTCGGTGCTCGATAATTCGAGTGGGCCTTTCATCTCCGTGAACGCGGTGGCGAAACCGATCCGGTGAATGTAGCTCACCACCGCAACCGCACAAGCCGCCAGGAGAACTCGGTAGCGCACGCGCGTCGGCGGCATCAAAGCGATTTCGGGCGACGCAGGTGCGCGACTCAATTTGGCCCCTTTTTGAATTGAATGCTTGCAAAGTACGGTCTCATGCGCCATCCTGCAAGACAAAACCCTTTCGAAAGGAGACCGTTATGTCGTTGCCGAGTGCCGCGAGGGCGACTGCAATCATTATGGCCGCTCTTATCGGTTTGACGCTGCCGGGAGAACGTGCCGCATTTCCGCAGGAGAAGAAAAACGGCGGCGAGGGCGAGAAGTCCGAGACACCGATCGGCTCAGTGTGGTGGCCGTCGCCCTTTGGCGCCGACGATCAGCGCGGCGCCGCGAACCGTATTACGCCTGAACGTGTCGTCGCCGCGAGCAAGCTCATCAAAGAGGGAAAAATTTATTCGCTAGGCCACGTCTACGAGCAAGACATGCCGCTCTACGGGAAGCGTCATTTCAGTCTGACCATTCCTGGCTCGCCTACCGGCGGACCGTTCGGCAAGAACCGTTTGGTTTACCACGACGAAATGTTCTCCGGCGAGATCGGCCAAATCGGCACCCAGCTCGACGGCCTGGGCCACATCGGCGTTCGCATGGGCGGTGACGACTATTTCTACAACGGATTCAAGCGCTCCGAGTTCGGCAAGGCGTATGGCCTCGAAAAGCTCGGCATCGAGAACGTCGGCGTCTTTTTTAACCGTGGCGTACTTGTCGATGTCGCGGGGTTCAAGGGCGTCAAACGCATGCAGATCGGCGACGTCGTCACGGTCGCCGATCTCGAAGGCGCGCTCAAGAAACAAGGAGTCGAAGTGCGTGAAGGCGACGTGGTGCTCTTTCGCACCGGCCACGCCCAGCTTTGGAAAGTCAATAACGAACTTTACAATCGAGGCGAACCCGGCATCGGCGTCGCGGCGGCCAAATGGCTCTGCGAGCGCAAGATCGTGATGGTCGGCTCCGACACCTGGGCGACGGAAGTCGTGCCTAATGAGAACACCGAGCGCGCCTTCGAAGTGCATCAACTTCTTCTGGTGCGAAACGGCATCTACAACCTCGAGAACCTCAACTTGGAGGAACTCGCGCGCAACAACATCTACGAGTTCGCGTTCATCTTCGCGCCGCTGCCGCTCAAAGGCGCCAGTGGCTCGCCAGGAAATCCAATCGCGGTGCGCTAGAGCCAGCCGCTTGCGTTTCGCGCTCGCCGACACCTTGCAAACGCGAAATCCAACCGGGCGCGGCGCGAGCGCGAAACGCAAGCGATGGCGGAGATTCTTCATGATAATTACCCACTTCGAAACTTTTCTCGCCAACGCCGGCCTGCGCAACTATTTCCTCTTGCGTCTGCGTACCGACACGGGCCTATCCGGCGTCGGAGAGGCTTCGCTCGAATGGCAGGAGAAAACCGTTCAGACGCTTTGCCACGAATGGCTCGAAAGCCGCATCCTGGGCCGCGATCCGTTCGACATCGAAGCCATCATCGGCGGATTGACCCGCGATCAATACCAAGGTGGCGCCACGGTGATGACGGCCATCAGCGGCGTCGAAATCGCCTTGTGGGACATCGTGGGCAAGGCGTGCGGCCAACCGCTCTATCGCCTGCTGGGCGGCCGCTGCCATGACCGCATCCCGGCCTACGCCAACGGATGGTACGGCGGCGCACGCACGCCGCAAGAATACGCCGAGCGCGCCAAGGGCGTGGTCGAGCGCGGCTATCGAGCGCTCAAGTTCGATCCGTTCGGCATCGCCTGGAAGAACTTGACCCCCGCGGAAGAAGAGACTGCCATTGAGATTGTCGCAGCGATTCGGCACGCCGTCGGACCGAACGTCGGGCTGATGATCGAATTCCATGGCCGGCTCGCGGCGGGATGCGCGATCGACATGATTCGCAAGCTGGAGCGCTTCGATCCCGTTTGGTGCGAGGAGCCGGTCGTCCCGGAAAGCCTGGACCTGCTGGCGGAAGTGAAACGCTCGGTGCGCTGTCCCATCGCGGCGGGCGAACGGCTCTACACGCTCGCCGACTTCAACCGCTTGATCTCGCTGCGCGCTGCCGACGTAGTGCAGATGGATCTCGCCCATTGCGGCGGCATTCTCGCCGGCAAGAAGATCGCTGCCATGGCCGACGTGCAGGATCTGCGCGTAGCGCCGCATTGCTCGATCGGCCCGATCGCACTGGCCGCAGCACTTCATTTCGACATGAGCACGCCAAATTTCATGATTCAGGAAGCCTTCGAGGAATTCGACGTGCCTTGGCGAAAAGACCTGGTCGGCGGTTGGAGCGCGGTCCGCAACGGCGAGTTTATCTTGACCGAAAAGCCGGGCCTGGGGCTAGACATTGACGAAAAGGCGCTTCAAGATCGTCCGTACCTCGCCCATTCCTTTCCTAGCCTCTGGGATGCGCGGTGGTTGGACAAGTTAACTCAAAATGACTCGCGGAGATAGGGAGTGCGCAAGTTCCGCATCGCATACACCGGCGATTTTCTAAATGCCCACGGTGCCCCAGCCTACGGCGACATGGGGCTGCCGCTGCTTGAAGACAAGTCCTACATCGAACATCGCTTCCTTACTGACTTGGCGCCGCGTCCCGGAGATGCGGCGTATTGGAACCGGCTTTATTCGATGCAGATCAAGCCGGAGCACATCGCCAATACCGATGGCCTGGTCGTGCTGCGGCCTTGGGTGAAGCGGAGCACGTTCGCAAACAGCGGCGGCGATTTAGTCGTGATCGGCCGCTCCGGCGCCGGCTTTGACAAAGTCGATGTCGCGGCTTGCACCGAAAACGACGTCGCCCTGTTCAACGCCCCGCTCGCACTGAACCATGCCACTGCTTCGACGGCGCTTCTGTTCATGCTGGCGCTTGCCAAGCGCTTACACGAGCAGGAGCGCATCGTGCGCGCCGGCCGTTGGGACCTCCAAGCGGAGGTGATGGGCGGCGAATTGCAAGGCCGAACGCTGAGCATCGTTGGCCTTGGCCACAGCGGCCGCGAACTGGCGCGTCTAGTGACGCCGTTTTGCATGCGCGTTCTCGCATATTCGCCCCACGCAGATCGAAGTAGCGCCGAAGCATTGGGCGTCACACTGACTTCCCTAGATGAAATCCTCTGCGAAGCCGACTTCTTAAGCCTGCACTGCCGGCTCTCTGACGAAACGCGGCATTTGCTGGGGCGGGCGCGACTCGCCATAATGAAACCGACTGCGTATCTCATCAATGTGGGCCGCGGCGAATTGGTGGATCAACAGGCGCTGACCGAGGCGCTCCGTGACAGACGTCTTGCGGGAGCGGGCCTTGACGTCTTCGCCGTCGAGCCCTTGCCGGCTGACGATCCGCTCTTAAGCCTCGACAACGTCATCCTGACGCCGCATTGGAATGCGTCGACGACGGATGTGTGGAAGGCGACCGGCCGGGCGATGGCGGAGGGCATGTTGCGAGCAGCACAAGGACTGTTTCCAGAGAATGTCGTGAACCCGGAAGTGTTGAACCGCGTAGGATTTCAAAAGAAACTCGCGAATTTCGCGGAAAACGTGAAAGAGGTGCAACGATGAAGACGCTGACCAACTGCTTGCGACGCGATCCCGCGATGGTGAAGCCGTGGGCGGAGACGTGCGGGCAGATCCGCTGCCTCGTGGAAGAGAAAGACGACGCCGCGGCGGAGGTTCATCACGTCGAAATCCAGGACGCCAAGCTGCATTACCACGAGCGCACCGACGAGTTCTATTACATCATCGACGGCCAAGGGACCATGACCCTGGACGACGAAGAAATCGAGCTGCACAAAGGCGTAGTTGTGTATGTACCGCGCGGCGTCAAGCACAAGGCCAAGGGCAACTTGACGGTGCTGACCATCTGCATTCCTCCCGGCGTTCTCCACGACGTGCACGAGCTTGAGTGAGATTAGGCCGATTCCGCCTGCCAGGTGAGCGCCGACAATCCTTCGACGGCCGCCGCGATCTGTCCGACCAACTCCTCCGCGCGTGACGCCGGCGCTCCAGTGAATTTCGCCAAGTGAATCATCGAGACCAACTCGCGGACCCAGGCCAGCGTACCGAGAAGGTCGCCAAGCGTGCGTTCGCGCACTTGCCGGAGCCGATCGACGTTTTGCTGAATCGCGAGGTTGCTGCCGCGCAGGCGATCCTCCAGGACGTTATTCACATTGATGCAAAGTGCGGGCGCTGCAGTCGTATATTCCGGCCTTTTCAACAGCGCGTCCATTTCACGAATGCGCTCGGCCTGGCTAATCCAGGCCGTCCGCAGCTCATGGAGCCGATCCTTCTCGCGTGCCAGCACATCTTCCGACCAACCATCCAGGCTTTTCAAGGCGTTCTCCAGTTCACCGTCTACTTGCGCGATTATGTCCGCCAACTCATCCAGCGGCGGTTGCATTGTGACTGATCGCTGCTCTGGTTGCGTCGACGTCTTTTGCGACAGTAAAATCGGCAGGTAGAGCGGCCAAAAGAATATGGCACTGAGCGCTTGGAAGCACCGCATCGGACCGGATCGCTGTCGCGCGGAAACGTAAACCGCGCCGGCCACTCCGACGCCCGCCATCAAATGAATCAGCAGCAGTTGGCCCAACGTCATGGCTCACCCCAGCCTCGGTCGTAGCTGATTTCGTAAGAAATCGGATTCTCGGAACTTTCACCAGTTCCGCTACGTGTGAAAAGCGAAGGTCTCCCACAATCGATAGATCATCACCGGCAGCACGGCCGTGTAGACCGCCGCCCATGCGAGCGTCAATCGTCGCAGGAAGCATCTTCGATTCGCGCAGGCGGGCCCATGCTGCCAGTCGTTCAGGTCCATCACGCCGCCATAAATCGCCCGGAGACCCCACAAGCCAGCCACAAATGGCAGCAAAAGGCCGAGCCGCAATGTCCATTGCAGATTTTCCGCCGGCCAATCCAGGACTACCATGCCTAACACGATGGCCACATAAATCGGCAGGATGCCCAGGAGCAAGATGGCGCTGGCAGCCATCCCTTTGCCGACGATGCTGACGATCTGAAGCCAGGTGATCTGCACGCCGGCAAGCAAACTGAAAAAGTAGAAGCTCGGCAAGCAGACGCACGCTGCAAGCACGATCGAGAGGTTGTAGGCCAAGGGAAGGGCCAAGGCGCTGCCGTCCTTCCAGTCGGCGGGCGGAATCGCCAGTCCTGGCGCCGGCGCCATAATTGCGCTCGGCGCGAGATTCATTACCAAAACCATCACCAGCGCGAACGCCAAAGTGCTGATCTGCGAGATGAGAAGAAAGCGTGGAAAAAGCTCGCGCTGGTTGGCCGGATCGCGGTTGATCCGGTCGACGCGTCTCTCAGACTTGAGCAGCATCTCCACGAGGCTCATGGTGCCGGCAGGCGACTCTTCGGAAGAAGCCTCCGGACTGACGGGCAGCTCGGCGGAGAGAGGTTCGTAGCGCGACGGTTCCGCAGCCAAGATCGTGTGCATGTCTTAGTTCCTCCGACTTCTCAGGGAATAACGGCAAATTGAAAGAGTCCAAACGCATAGAACAACTCCGCGCCGATGGCGCCGACGAGAAACAACCAAATCGCTGGCGCCCGGCCGCGCTCCGGCTCGAGCTTGGCCATCACGCGCGAAAACACATCGATCATGGCGATGCCGACGCCGGCGAACACGACCAGGTTTATGGCCAGGATCACCGGCCAATAGGGTAGGGCAGTCGTGAAGAACAAATTGACCGGAATCGACGCGATCATGGCTAGTCCGCCCCAACTCGTGGTGACAAGGGCGGCGAGAAACGTGGTGCTCGGCTTTAACTTCGAGCCGGTCAAGCTGTTGAGGATGTAGAGCGCGGGCAGGGGCAGACTCCAAGCAATGCCAGCGGCGACGGTACACGAAAGAGCGCTCGACAGCATTCGCGGCGCACCGCCCAAGAGTCCAATGGTCATGCCGTAACTGAGCGTTCCGGCGATGGCCGTCAGACCCAGGGCCGCGAAAACCCACCACGGATAGGGCGACCCCAGCCGGTGCCAGCGCCAGGCGAACTCTTCGGGCTCGCGCAGAGCAACGCCGATATTTCCGAGACTTTCCCGAAACATGAACACCTCCATTCTTGAACTCATCCAACCGAGGCACCCCGCACGCTCGAAGACTCGCGTGCGGGCTTGTTCCATTTCAACCGACCATGTGCAGCGCTCTTAACGCCGTATTTGCGAAATTGCCGTTACTTCCTCAGACTTCTTGCGGTTGTAAGCAGCGGCACCCTCAACCATAAGGAGACTCGTCATGGGCATCTTCGCGCGGCTATCGAACTTGATCGCGGCCAACACGCACGCGCTCTTGGATCGGGTGGAAGATCCGGAAGTGATGTTGCAACAAGTGGTGCGCGACATGGAGGAAGGGCTGGCCGCCGCCCGGCAGCAGGCGGCGCGGGCCATCGCGGCTGAGCGGCGTGTGCAGCGGGAATTGAACCACAACCGCGCCGCCGCGGACAATTGGAACAAGCAAGCCAGACGCGCTCTGGACGCAAATCGCGAGGATTTGGCTCGGGAGGCGCTGGCCCGAAAGATCGAGCACGAAGATGTGGTTGTGGAGTTGACGGGCCAGCTTGCCGCCGCGCGGCAAACCTCGACGGAAGTCAAGACCGCACTGGGAGCTTTGGAATCTCGGCTGACGCAGATTCGCCGCAGGCTGCGCGTAAGCTTGGCAGAACACGCGGCTGCCCGGGTCCGCGGGCAAGTGGCCCGTTTGGCCGGCACCCCTGTGTTCGATAGCTCGGCCCTTCTGGCGCGTTTCGAGCATTTCGAAGTTCGCTTGCAAGAAAGCCAGGACCATCTGCTCGCTCAAGTCGAAGTCGCTCAGCTACAGTCCGGCGTCGAAAGCGAATTGGCTGAAGTTGAGATGAAGCGCCGCGTCGAAGAGGAATTGGGCGAGCTGAAACGCTCGGAGGCTACTCGTTTGCCTTCCGAAGTTTCGCCACCCACTTGAGCATACTAATCTCGTACTTTCACGCGGCGAATGCCGAAGGCCATGAGCCGGCCGGGAATGTTGCGCAACACGGGTACGCGCAAGACCAAGCGGAGCCACCACGGCGGACGAAACGGCTTGCCTCCCGCCAACGCCGGCGCCGCGATCCTCTTTTGAATGACGCCTTGGATGCGTTGAATCACCTTGGTCGGCCGTTCGCGGCATTTCTGCACCGCCGCAAGGTCGGCGTCCGTCACATTGCCTCGTTTGAGCGGACCCGCGAGCAAGTTGGCCGACTCCACCGCATCTTGAATCGCGTAGTTTATGCCGACGCCGGCAACCGGCGACATGACGTGGGCCGCGTCGCCGATCAAAAGCACGCCGGGCCGATGCCATTGGGCAAGCCGGCTCGACTCAACGGACAGCACCGAAACCTGTTTCCAGTCTTGCAAGCTCTCG
>JACPZP010000132.1 GCA_016195405.1 Planctomycetota bacterium
GATCTTTTGGAAAGCCCGCGTTCTCGACACCGGTGCCTTTCCACTGCGCGTGCGGTCGAGCACCGGCGTGACACAGGCGAAGGTCGTGACGATTTCCAAGCAACAACATTAGCGGGTTTGTGCACACCAAATCGCGCGTAATGACGAATGCGCAGCGACGACGCGTCGAACAATCCTCTCGCGAAAGTCGTCAACAAACGGCGGACATCTGAGTGCATCCCGTTTGTGCAGGCGTCGCTGGAGAACCGGAATTCTTGCGAATTCCGCTACGACTTAGATCACCTCGTAGCGAAATTCGCAAGAATTCCGAGCCGAGGGCGCGCGGTAACGGGTTTGCAACCCGAACCTCTTCCGTCCTAGTTCCAAAAACTCAGGCACCGACATGGAAGTGTTTTGGCGCTGTAGCTTCGTTCTCGCTCTTCCTCTGTCTCTTCTCGGTTGCGGCCGATCACCTGCGGACAACAGCCGTTCTCCGGGAAAGAGCCCAACTCTCGCAGAAGTTAAAACCGACGCGAGGCCTCGGAACGTCCAGTCCGATCTCGACAAGGTTCGCGCGGCGGATTTCAGCATTCTCTTCGTCGGCAACAGCCATACTACCTTTCACGATCTGCCGGGCCTGGTCTGCAGGATGATTGAATTTCGACACCCGGAGAAGAAGGCTTACTCCCATGTCGTGTCCGTCGCCTTTCTGGACAACGTGGCCCACGATTCCCGATGCAAGGACGAGCTTGAATCGCGACCCTGGAAGTTCGTGGTGCTCCAGGCGCAAAAGATCAGCATGAGCGGCAAGCACAGCTACTCACAGAAAGTGGGGATCGACATCGCGAAGCTGGCCAAGGCCAAGGGCGCAATCGTTTGCTTCTACTCGGAATGGGCACGCAAGGGCGTGGCCGGTGAACGGGAGCGAACCGAGAAAATCTATCAGGAAATGGCCGATGCCGCCGACGTCAAGGTGGCTCTTGTGAGCAAGGCCTGGGAGTTGGCCCTTTCGGAACGGCCGGACTTGCCGCTGCACGCGGGCGACGGCAATCATCAGTCGGCCTTGGGCGCGTTCCTCACCGCATGTGTGCTTTACGCCAAGATCACGGGCGAAAGTCCGGCGGCCCTCGCCGCCTTCCCGTATCCGGACGCGGCTGAGGACGACCGCAAGTTTTTGGCGGAGATCGCCGCGAGCCTCAGCCCCGGCGGGAGATTTGTTCCGAAGTAAGTGCAAACCCTATTCGTTTGTGTTAGTCTGGTGGTCACGGTTCGCTGTCAACTCAAGTCTCTCGAGCAGATAACGGAGACGAGCCGTGATCTCGGCCAATGCGCACTTTCTGATCGCCGCTGTTTTGTCGCTTGCGGGCGCGGATGAGAAACCGCGCGTCGATCTTTACGGCGACCCGCTGCCCGAAGGGGCGGTTCTTCGGCTGGGCACGGTGCGCTTACGGCACCCCGGCGTTTTAGCGATCGCGTTTTCGGCGGATGGCCGCAAACTTATCTCATTCGGCGGCGATCGCGTCATTCGCACATGGGATCCGGTTACTGGCCGGCAGATGGAGGATAAACCGCTGCCGGAGGTTTATGACACACCTGTGGCGGCGCTGTCTCCCGATGGCAACTGGCTTGCGTTTCGAGACACGTCAAACAAGAAGGGACTCTACCTTTGGGATGTGCAAAAGCACCAGCTGGCGCACAAGTTCTTGTTGAAAGCTTCGTGCTGGGATTCTCCCGTTGCCTTCTCTTTGGACGGCGCGACACTCGTCACAACCCAGAAGGACGGCGACGTGAGGGCATGGGATGTCAAGAGCGGGAATGCTAAACTCGTGGGCCACCTCGATGGCGATATTCAGCACTTGTCGTTCGCTCGTGACGGTAAACTGATGACGATTAACAAAGATCCGCAAGGAGCACCTGACAGCGTGAAAATCCGGGTTTGGAACCTGCGAGATAACACAGAACCATTGACTATCAATTTGAAAATGGGTCTGATCCAGTTTCAGGTTGATGCTCATATCTCACCGGATGCGAAGTTCATAGCAATTCGGGACTTGTGGAGCAACTCGTTGAGCTTTTGGGACACGTCTACAGGCAAAAAGGCAAATGACTGGAAAAGCCCTGAAGCACCTGCTTATGGCGTGCCTCGCTTTTCTCCTGATGGAAAAACGACTTTCATCGGAACTGACAACGTCGTCATGTGGGATCCGATTGAGGGCAAAGCGACTCGAACGCTTCCTGGCGGAACGTCGGCGAATTTAATTGTTTCGCCCGACGGAAAAACCGCCGCCGCAACAGCCGCGGATGGCTACGATGCCGTTGTCTATCTATGGGACTTGACGGGGGGAAGAAGGTCTCCAGCCAACGATCCTGAACGAGGACATCTTGATCGTGTGGACGCCGTGGCTCTTTCCAAGGATGGACGGACTATAGCGACAGGATCATCTCGTGGTGTCTTTCTGTGGGACGCGTCCACCGGTCGCTCCTTGAGAAAGCTCTCTGAATTGGCAACTCCGGACGCCTTGACATTTAGCCAGGATGGCCGCTTCCTTTTTGTAATGACAGGTGAATGGATTGATCAGTTTGATATCGCTTCGGGAGAGAAGATTCGGTGCTTTGCGCCGGAAAAGGCCCAAGTCGGCTTGAGTGAGATGAATTTATCGATCGACGGAAAACGGTTGGTTGCGCTTGGTTACACAGGGTCGCCTGGAGACTGCAGATGCCTCTTCATCACTTGGGAAGTTTCTTAGGGGAAGCTCTTGCGCAGCAGCGACTTCTCCCAACCACAGTTACTTGCCAGGGGGTGCTTTGACAGCGCTAATTCTCGGCTTTCAACTCTGGGGGGCCATATCCTTGACGTGGAAACCGGCAAGGAGGTCGCGCGCCTCTCGGCCGGCGAGTGGCGTTTCATTGGACTTGAGACCGCTCTATCGAGAGACGGAACATTGTTTGCCGCGAATCTGGGAAAGCCGATAGAAACTGCCGACGGATATGTTTTCAAGGAATTCGCCGTCGGAGTGTGGGAAGTGGCAACACACCAGCCTGTGTTCCAACTGGAAACAGCCCGGTTGAGACATTTGCAGTTTACTCCTGACGGCACGCGCTTGATTGCAACTGATGCAGACAAGATTCACGTTTGGGATCTGGTTTCGGAGAAGGAAATCTTTCGAAGATCGACACCGTTTCGGCTTCGTTACGTTAACTCGTTCGCCAGTGCGCTTGCGCTCTCGAATGATGGCCGCAAGGTCGCAACCGGGCTTCCCGACACCACGGTGTTGCTCTGGGACCTGCCGGCGCCTGTAAAGGCAAAAGCGACCCCGTTGACTCCGGCCGAATTCGAGCAAAGTTGGGCGGATATGGCCGGCGCCGATGCGCGGCGGGCGTTCCTGGCAACGCGGAGACTGGCGTCCGCACCCGATCAGTTCATCCCAGGGGCACTTAAGCGGCTCAAGCCCGCCAAGGCGCCGGCGAAGGATGAAATCAAGCAATTACTCACCGACTTGGACGATCCTTCGTTTCAAAAGCGTGATGCCGCGGCCAAGCGCCTCAGCCAATTTGGACCCGAAGCGGACGTGGTCCTGCGGGCAGTTATGCCGGCGAGGCCTTCTCTCGAATTGGAGAGGCGCCTGGAAAAACACTTTGCCGCGCGCAGTGCCGTCATGAAAGGGGAGGACCTTCTCTATGTGCGGGCGGTCCGCGTGCTCGAAGAAATCAACTCACCCGACGCCCGCAAGCTGCTGCAAGTCTTGGCCGACGGCGCCGCCGATGCTTGGCGAACCCGGGCCGCTCAAGCGGCTCTGAAGTAGCGATGCGCCGACGGCACGTCCTTGGCTCGCCATTTCTCTCATCTTCGTAATCTGCTGAATCATCAGTGAGTTTGCCTGCGCGATGAGGCAAGAAAATCCCGCGCGCTTCGATAACGAAGAGTAAAAGACCGCGAACCAAGCCGCCGAATGCTCCGCCGGAAGTTTGCGAGCGCCTCTTCTTCGGCACGATCGGATTATTCGGCAAATCGCGCACTCGGTTTCGGAAACGTGGCCTCCATGAAAACGTCCAACCTGTTCGCCAAGGCCCTCGGCATTTTGGTGATTCTCTTTGTCGCCTCCGCCGCGGCGGTGGCGATCTCCTCGGCCTGGCGCATCGATCGCGACCTGACCGAACAGTACGAGAGCAAGGCGACGGCGATCGCCAACAGCGTCGCCAGCTCCAGTGTCGAGATGCTCTTGTTTCGCGATGCCTCGACCGTGCAGGCCATGATCGATCAGTACCTCGACATCCAGGGCGTCGCATATGTGTTCGTCGTCGATGCCAAGGGAGAGATCGTTTCGCATACGTTCGCCCCGAGCATTCCCGAAGCCGTGCGCCATTTGAAAGGAGACCGGACCAAGGTCAGGATCTTGCCGGTGGAAAGCGAGGGACTGGGCGAGTGCATCGACGTGGCCGCCCCCTTGCTGGCCGGCGAGGTGGGCTACGTGCACGTGGGCATGGATCGGCAACTGATTCGCCGCGCCATCAATGCGGCCATTCTCCAGCAGGCGGCCCTCATGGGCGGCATCCTGTTGGTGGGACTCTTGGCCGCTTACTTCCTGATGAAGAAGATCTCCAGCCCGCTCAAGCAGTTGGCGGATCACGCCCGGCAATTGGCATCGGGCGACGCCGCGTTGGGCGACTCGGCGACGGCTGCCGGCGTGCAGGCGGACAAGGCGCTCAAGGTGATCGCCGTCCGAACGGATGAAGTAGGCCAGCTGGCGAAGGCATTCCAGCAAATGGTCAAGGAGGTTTCCGCCCGCGAACAGAGTCTCAGGAAGGCCGAAGAAGCCGTCCGCCGCAGCGAGACCCACTATCGTTCGCTGATCGAGAACGTAACCGACATCATCATGAAGCTCGACGATGTGGGCGTGGTCCTCTACGCCAGCCCCGCCGTGCGACAAGTGATGGGGTTTGAGCCCGACGGCTGGGTCAATCGCAATATCCTGGAACTCGTCGTTCCGGAAGACAAACCCTTTCTTTTCGCCACGCTTCAGGAGGCGGCCAAGCAGGCCGGCACGGTTTGCTCGGCGGATATTCGTCTCGTCCACAAGGACGGCTCCGGCCGCCTGATGGATGCGACCTTCAACAACCTGTTGGCCGAACCTGCGGTGCATGGCCTCATCGTCACCATGCGCGACATCACGGAGCACCGCCGCACCGAAGAGTTGCGGCAGGCCAAGGAGACCGCCGAAAGCGCCAATCGGGCCAAGAGCGAATTCTTGGCCAACATGAGCCACGAAATCCGCACGCCCATGAACGGGATTATCGGCATGACGCAGTTGGCGCTGGACACCGAATTGACGGCCGAGCAGCGTGAATACCTCGGCATGGTCAAGTCGTCCGCGGACACGTTGTTGACGGTGATCAACGACATTCTGGATTTCTCCAAGATCGAGGCCGGCAAGCTGGACCTCGATCCGATCGCCTTCGATCTGCGCAATCAGCTCGACACGTCTTTGAAGACCTTGGCGATGAAGGCGCATAGCCAGGGGCTCGAATTGACCTGCCAGGTGCGCCCGGACGTGCCGGAAGTCGTCGTCGGCGATGCGGTGCGCGTGCATCAGATCCTGGTCAATCTGCTCGGCAACGCCATCAAGTTCACGGAAAAGGGCGAAATCGCGGTGTCGGTTGAAATCGAGTCGCGGACCACCGACGAGACCGTTCTGCATTTCGCCGTGCGCGACACCGGCATCGGCATCAGTCCGGAAAAACAACGACTTGTCTTCGAACCGTTCACTCAGGCGGATGGCTCGACGACGCGCCGATACGGCGGCACGGGCCTGGGCTTGACGATCACGGCGCGGCTGGTCGATCTGCTCGGAGGCCGTATTTGGCTCGAAAGCCAGCCCGGCCAGGGAAGCACGTTTCACTTTTCCGCGCGGTTTGCCCGCTCGGGGGCCTCGCTAGCGCCCAGGCGCTTGCCGCAGATTGAAGTCTTACATGATTTGCCGGTTCTGGTGGTCGACGATCATGCCACCAACCGCCGCATCCTGGAAGAACTCCTCCTCCACTGGCACATGAAGCCGACGCTCGTCGACGACGGCCCGAAAGCTCTGGCCGCGATGTACCAGGCGGCGAGTCGGCAGGACCCCTTTGCGTTGGTCTTAGTCGACGCCATGATGCCGGATATGGACGGCTTCACTCTGGTCACGCAAATCAAGCAGCAGCCTTTTCTCGGCGGTCCTCCCATCCTGATGCTGTCCTCGCTCGATCGCCCCGGAGACTCGGCCCGCTGCCGGGAAATGGGACTGGCCGCGTACTTGACCAAGCCGATCAAGCAAGCCGATCTGCTTCATGCGTTGTTGTCGGCCGTCGGCGCTTCCAAGCTCATTAGGCAGGTCCAGGCCAAGCCAAAGGACCCGATTCCGGAAGAGACGCCTGCTGCGACGACACGGTCGTTGAACATCCTTGTTGCCGAGGACAACCTCGTCAACCAGCGTCTCGCGGTTCGCCTCATCGAAAAACGAGGCCATACCGTGGCGGTTGCCAACAACGGCCGCGAGGCCCTGGATCAACTCGTCAAGGAGAGATTCGACGTCGTTCTGATGGACGTGCAAATGCCCGAGATGGACGGCTTCGAAGCCACCGCCGTCATTCGCAAGAACGAGGAAATCAGCGGCAAGCACATGCCGATCATCGCCATGACCGCCCACGCCATGAAGGGCGACCGCGAGCGCTGCCTGGACGCCGGCATGGACGGTTACGTCACCAAACCCATCCAAGCGCGGGAGCTGTGGCAGACGATCGCGGATCTGGTTCCCGAGCCGTCATCGGTGTCCGAAGGCGCGACTGCGGCCGTTTCCTAGCGGGCGCGGCTCTGATTTGAAACGCAGAGGACGCAGAGGACGCGGAAAGGGAAGGGTTCGTCCTGCCTTTCTCTTTCTCTGCGTTCTCCGCGTTTAATGCTTTCATGCTTGGCGAAAAACGTCGGCCGGCTCGAATGCCTGCCCCAACACTTGCCGGCTCGGCACGCCCAGCCAGCGGTCGAGGATGGCGGCGTAGACCTGGCGGAAATCCGTGTGGTGGCGCAGATTGCCGTCCTCAAGTTCCGTCAAACTCGGATGCGCGCCGACCAGGCCCGTTCGCACCCGGCCGCCGACCAGAAACATCGGGGCGGCCGAGCCGTGATCGGTGCCGCGGCTGCCGTTCTCTCTTGCACGGCGGCCGAACTCGGAGAAGGTCATGATGAGAATGCGATCGCGATGCCCTCGCGCCGCTAGGTCGCGGTAGAAGGCACTGATGGCGTCGGAAACTTCACGGAGCAAGTTGGTGTGCGTTCCAGCCTGGCCGGCGTGCGTGTCGAAGCCGTCTATGGAGACGTAGAAGAGCCGGGCGCCCAGGCCGCCGTCGATGAGCTGTGCCGCCAAGCGGAGATGATTCGCCAATCCCGAGGCAGGGTAGGGGACGCGCGGCTCATAAGTACGGCCGATCTCTTGAAGCCGGCGGCTGCTGGCGTAGGTGTTCACCGCCGTCCGCTGCACGAAATCGAGCAGGCTGCTTGACTGGTTGCTGGTCGGATTCGCGGCCGACTCGATGATGCCCTGCTGAGCACGGCGATCGGCACTGCCGGATGCTTCGAGGCGGAGCTGGAAATCCTGAAGCGAAGTGATCGACGGCACCCGCACGGGCGAGCCGGTCAAGGCGAGAGGCGCCGCTTCATTCTGATTCGCCAGATGGAACGACGACGCCGCGGGCACGTGACGTAGCGCCTTGCCGACCCAACCTTCATTCAATTCGCGAGAGGTGCTCGCGGCCTGCCAAATGTCCATCGAGCGGAAATGCGATTGGCTCGGGTTCGGATAGCCGACGCCTTGAACGACGCACAGGGAATTGTCGTCCAGCACCTGCTTGAGGCCGTTCATCGCCGGATGCAGGCCGATGGCGTCGGTGATGCGATGAATCTGCTCGCGCGGCTGCCGGAGCGTGGGCCGCAGCCGGGCGTAGTTATCGTCGGTAAACGGGATGACGGTGTTGAGGCCGTCGTTGCCGCCGGTGAGCTGCACGACGACAAGGATCGTGTCGCGCGCTCCGGGCCGCTCGGAGTTCTGCGCCCAAGCCGCGGTCCGGCCAAGAAACGCGGGCATCGACGAGCCCAGGGCGACAAGGCTCGAGCGCTTGAGGAAGTCACGGCGTGTGAACATGGAAAACCTCCCGTTTAATCCAATTGAAACTCCGGCAGGCACAACACCATATGGGCGAGAGCCCGAGTGCGATGGTCGGCGGCATCCTCGCTCGTCCAGAAAGCAGGATAGGAACGCGACGCGGCATTTTTCATGTAGTCCGTAATGCGCGTCCGAGCGGAGGCCGGCACGTCGTTCTGCAGGAACAACCGCACGAAGAAATCGACCTGCGCGGCGTCGGTTCCGCGATGGTGCCTGCGAACGCGAGCAGCCGGATCGGTGCGGCGGCCGAAGCGGTCGTCGGTTGTCGAGGTCAGCGCCAGCGCCAAGTTTTGCCGCAACAGAAACGTCTGCCCGTTGAGCCAGGCTCGGCCTCCGTCCCAGCCTGCCACCGAGGGCGGATAAAAAAGCTTTTGACCCAGGCCATCCAGCGCCGAGGCGAGGGCCGTGGTGCCGAGGCGGTGCTGGGGATTGGCGTCCTCCAGATGCCCTTCGAGTCCACGGACGATGCCGAGGGCGAAGTCGACCGGCGCCTTGATACGCGTGCGATGAACCTGGGCCGAGAAGAACAAGTTGGAGCGCAGCACGCGCTCGACCAGGGCGGCGAAGTCGTAATCGCTTTCGCGGAATTGGCGGGCCAAGGGTGTAAGCAATTCCGCGGTCGCGGGCACGGTTTCGCTGACCAGGAAGCGGAAGAGCTTGCGAACGATGAAAAACGACGTCGCTTCCTGCTCCAGGCAGATGCGGACGATGTCTCGAGATTGCCAACGGCCACGCTGGCCCAGGACGTTCTTTTCACCGTCGTCGTGCTCGTTTTCGCGGAAAACCGCCTGGCCGTTTTGCAGGCTCCAGCCGGTGAAGGCGCGCGCGGCCTCGCGGATGTCCTGCTCGGTGTAGTTGCGCTCTGCGGGCCGGCGGATATTGTTGATGCCAAGACTGAACAATTCCATCAACTCGCGGGCATAGTTCTCATTCGGCTGTCCGCGGCGACTCTGTGTGGTATCGAGCCAAACCATCATGGCCGGGTCGTGCGACATCTCTTGGAGCAGCGTGCGAAAACTGCCCAGCGCGTGGCGGCGCGACAGTTCGTATTGGCCAATCATGTAGCCGGCGTTGCGGACCTTGGCATTGCTGGTGGCGAAGTGGTTGTGCCAGAACAAGGTCATCTTTTCCCGCAAGGGATGCGGGCTTTGCAGCATGCGATAGAGCCAGAGCGCCGGTAATTGCTCGCCGTTGTTGGCCTGGGAAGTGCCGCGCGACAGTAGCGTCCACAACTCGTCGGCGTCACGATCCGCTCGGCCCCGCAGCAGGTTGTCGATCGTCCGCTCCGGGCCGTCGCGCAGGGCTGCTTCCAACTCCTGCCAGGAGGCGCCGAAAGCGGCCCGACGATAAAGATGGCCGACGCGTTTGATGTCCCACGGCGCCGCGTCCGTGGGCCGATACCGCTCCCACGCCCAGCGCGGATCGATGGCTTGTGGTGTGTCGGGCATGGAATCACTTCCTTTCCATCAACCAGCGAATGTCGAAGCGAAAATCATTCGCGCCATATTCGAGGCCGAACTGCAATTGCCCCAAGCGCTCGACGAGATCAGCGAGATCGCGAACCTGCTGCCGTGCGGATTTGGCGGACAAGCCTTGGCTCAGGACAAACTGCGTCAGGAGCGCACCTTCGGCCTTGCGGACGTTGTCGGCCACGCCCTTGGCGTAAATGTGCGTGCGGCTGGTGGCCGGGCTGGTGTCGCCGCGGTTCTCTTTCTCGAGCAGATCGATCAGGTCGCGGCCCAGCTCCAAAGTCGAGCTAATGACGAATTGGTCGCCGACGTGCGTGAAGCAGGGGCAGAAATTGAAACGGATGTTGTTGACGTCGGCGTCAAATCTCTTGTCCTCGGGGAAGTAGTAGGTGACGAGCGTGTGCTCGCCTTGCTTTTCCTCGACCAGGCGCAGGCCAAATTGGATGCCGCCGACGAGCGCCGCGCCGCGCAGGATCGAGTTCATCGACTTGGCGAAAGCGGGATCGCGCATGTCGAGGACGAGGGCGAAGGCGCCGATCGGAGTGGCGGGCTTGATCTTGTAGGGCGACTTGTCCTGCTCGGCGTAGACAATGCGGTGGTATTTGCCGGCTTGCTTGAGCAGCGTGCCGATCTTGACGCCGCCCAGAAACGGCGCCGACTTCTTCTCGATGCCTTCCAAATTGTCCGCTTGCTTGGCATTCAAAATCTCGCGGCGGTGGTCCCAGAACTTGCCCAAATCGAGATAATAGCTCGTGCAGCTAATCGCCCGCGGCGGCTGCAGCATCGGCAGCGAGCCGTTCCGATCATCCGGCAAAAACATAACCGCAGCCTTCGACATGCCCTCGCGGCCCTGCGGCAAGGCGATCCGCGCGTGGAAGCTGGGTCCGTCCTGAGAAATGCTCGCGCAGACATAATCGGAGCGCTTGACAACGTCGAACAGGCCGCCTACAAGGACCAAGATTTGTGGATCGGGCGTCAGCGAATCGAAAACGGTTTTAACGGAGGGAATGGCGCGGACCCGTTGGAGATCGAGCCACAGCCAAACAAGCGATTGATCCGGCCGATGTTTTTGCGACGCTTCAAAGCTTGCAAGCTTGCTTATCGACGCGGAGTCGTTTCCCTTGTGGATGTCGATGGCGTCGTGCAGCAGCTTTTCTTTGTTGGTCACCACAAGGTCGGCGCCGAGCTGAGCGAGGAAGACCTCTTTGCCGATGTGCCAAAACACGCAGCCGCTTCGTTCGCCGCGCGTGAATTTCACATGTTGTTCCTGGCGTTCAAGCTCTTGGTCGATCAGCCCGCGCGTGAGGTCCAAGAACTTGGCAAGCGTCTTCTCATCCCGCGCGCCCAAAACGAGGAGGACTTTCGGCTTGCCCTCGTTCAGCTCCAAGCCGAATGCCGCGCCGCGCCCGGCAAGACGGTCGAGCAGATCCTCGCGGTCATGGCCGAGCTGCTTTTCGAGATAGGTGACGAGTTGGAGGAAACGGCGGGAATTAGTGCCGTCGAAGTAGCCGGAAAGGAACTCCAGCTTCATCAATCCCTTGACGGCCTCGTGCTTGGTCAGCGTTTCAAGAAGGTCGCGCGGCCGATTGAGCTTGGCCACCAGTTCGACCTGGGCGGGAATGAGGCGCACCGGATCACGAGCGGAGTCGCCGGCGCGGGCGGACAGCGGCGGCACGAGCAGAATCACGCAGGCGGTGAGCGAGAAGAGCCATCGCATGAGTCGTACCCCTCCGCCGAGGCAATGAGGACCAAATTCGTTGTCGCTTGCAGCAGTGATACTTCGGCCTAATGACGCGGGTTTCAAAAAATGGCCGGGGGTCGTTCCACCGGTAGTTTATAGTTGATTTGCGGGAACGCATCGGTCTCGCGCCAGGTACATTGATCTTTGCAGCAGAAGTCGGACCGAGTAAGCTTGCCAAGCGCAGACCGATCGTTTCGCGGAGAGAGAGATGATGGAGCCCTTCAACCGCTGCGGACCACTGAATTGGGGCCGGCGCTTGGCCTCGGTCGTTTGCGTCTGGCTGATCATTGCGTGCATCGCGACGACTGCGAACGGCGGCGAAAGCGGCGCGCCGGTCAGCGTCCAGGCCGAAGAAGAACCTAACTTCGTCATCGCAATTGTGACAAACCTGTTTAACAGCCGAGCGCTGTTGAATATCCTAAGCCGGCCCGAGTTCGCCCTCGCCGCGTTCATCACGCTCAACGTCATTGTCTTCGTCGAAACCGGCCTCCTCTTCGGCTTCTTCTTGCCCGGTGATTCGCTCCTCGTAACCGCGGGCGTCGCTTGCTTCCTGGCCGGCTGGAACTTGCCGTTGCTCTTGGCGACTCTCTGCGTCGCGGCCATCGTCGGCGACAGCGTCGGTTACTCGATCGGCCTCAAGACTGGTCCAAGAATTTTCAATCGGGAAAAGTCGTGGCTGTTCCGCAAGGACCATCTCATTAAGGCGCAGGAATTCTACGAGCGCCACGGCGGCAAGACGATCATCCTGGCCCGCTTCATTCCCATCATTCGCACCTTCGCTCCCGTGGTCGCCGGCGTCGCCCGCATGAAGTATCCGCGCTTCTTGGCCTTCAACGTCGTGGGCGGCGTCGGCTGGGTCCTGAGCATGGTGCTGATCGGCTACTTCCTCACCCGCTTCATCAATCCCGCCTTGCGGCCTTTCCTCGGCGACAACTTCGACGTGCAAGACCATATTGAAAAGGTGGTCATCATCGTGGTGCTCCTATCGATCTCGCCGGGCATCTATGTTTGGCTGCGAAGCAAGCTCGCCAAGAAACCCGCGGCGGAATACGCTGAGGCGGGCAAGTAGGTTGGGCAAGCCTGTCAAAATCTGCCATATGTACCAGAAACGCCGATTGTGCCAAAAGGTTCAAGGTTGCCGGATATTTGGCCGATTTCTCACAAGGAGACCTCGAAATATTCTCCGCCCAACCTCTGCCGCGTCAATTCGGCCGGGCGGTATCGACGGAAACCTCGTAGGGAGAGGCGACCATGGCACGATGGTGGAAACGCTGGGAAATGATTGCCGCCGGCTTGCTGGGCATGTGGAGTTGGCCCGCGGAGGTGAAGGCTCAGAGCGCATTTACGCCGCCGCCTCCGACATCGGCGCCGACCTTTGCCGCCGATCCCAAGGCGCCGCAAGGCCCCGATTTTCCCAATGTCGGTCCCAGCTTCGGCCCCAACTTTCCCAATCCGGGCCAGGGCGACCCGAATTCACCCTTCTCGCGTGGCGGCGATTCCGGCCTCTGGGAAGATGATGGTTCCCGCGCGACCGAGCCATATTGGTTCATCCTACGGGGCGAGTATCTCAACTGGCGCATGTCCAACGCCAAGTTGGCGACGCCGCTGATCACCACGTCGCTGGCCCCCAACCTCACCAATAACTTCGGCGCTCTCAATCAAACGGCGACGCAAATCGTGTTGGACTCGGGCAACTTCAACATCGGCGAAGTGCTCGGCGGCCGCGTCACCATGGGCGTCGCCCTCGGGTATCTGCCGGCCATCGAAGGCACCGGTTTCTGGTTGAACCGCAATCAAAGATTGTTTTCCGCCAACTCCGACGGCGGCATGGTTCTGGCGCGGCCCTTGTTCCTTTCGAACTTCGACGATCCGACGTTCGGCAACCCACCGCTTCCGAGCGCTTACATCATCTCCTTCCCCGGCAGCGTCAACGGCGGCATTCAGGTGCAATCCAACCTCAACTTGTGGGGCTTTGAGGTCAACGGCGTCGCCAACTTGGGGAAGTCGGACGTCGCAAGCTTGGATTTCCTGCTCGGCTACCGCTATGTGGAGCTGCGCGAGGGAGTTTCGATCAACGACCTCGTTGCGCCGCAAGGCACGAACTTCCTGTTCTTCGGCGCCAAGCAGACGTTGCCCGGCGAGTTCGTCACGACCATCGACAACTTCGGAACCCGCAATCAATTCAACGGCGGGCAAGTCGGCTTCCGCGGCTCCCTCAGCTATTGGCGCTTCAATGTCATGGTTGACACCAAGATCGCTTTGGGCATGATGCGCGAGGAACTCAACATCAACGGCTCGTCCACGCTCTATCACACCACGCTGTCGACGCGGCCTCCGGAAACGCTTCCCGGCGGCGTGCTTGCCGTGGCCAGCAACAGCGGTCTGACCGTGAAAAACGAATTCGCCATCGTCCCGGAACTGGGCGTGCAGCTCGGTTTCCAGATTACGCGCAACTGGCGGGCCTTCGTCGGCGGCAATCTCTTCTATATCAGCAGCGTCGCCCGGGCCGGCGACTCCATCAGCAACAACCTCGATTCGCGGCTAGGGCCGACCCTCTCCAGGCCCGATCTCGGCCAGCCGTTCGATCCCACGCTCCGCACCGGTCCGCCCAACGCCCAAGTTCGGTCAACCGACTTCTGGGGCTACGGCTTTAGCTTGGGCCTGGAATTCGCATTCTGAAAACACGCGGAATTGCACCAAACGAATTGGGCCAGAACTCCTCGTGACGTTCTGGCCTTTTTTATTCTGCATGTCACGACAGGACTTGGTCCGCCGGCTGCCATGCCCCGAATAGCTCCTTGAGGTAGGTGCGGCAGAACTCCGATCCTTTCGGCGTCATATAGTACCGTTTTTCGATTCGTTTGACCCATCCCTTCCGCATCACCGCATTCAAAGCCGGGCCGTAATACTGGGCCTTGTACCCTTCCAGGATCCGCCCCTTCGGCTCGCCGTAGAGCGCCCGAAGGAGGCGGAGTTCGCGGATATCGACCGCTTCGCCGAGCACCGGAGTCGTCTCCACTTTCGCGGGCGGGCCCGCCTTTTGAGCTGCCTGGATGCGGGCAACCAGGATGGTCGCCACCGCCCCCACGACGGTGCCCAACACCCCGATCAACGCAATCCAAACCGGATCGGACATGGCAAAACTCCGTGGCCAAACGAAAACCACGCTCCGATAATCTGCGCAGAGAACGCGGGCGCTTCAATAGCCGCAAAAAAAGAATCTCGTGAATAAGAAAGCCGTGTCCGGGGAAGCAGTAAATGAAACTCAACGTCGAGGAGCGGGCGTGATGGCGACTAATGCGGTGAACAGAGTGATCCGACACTTGCACCGAGCGGCGCTTGGGCCGGATGGGGCGGGCCTGACGGATGGCGAATTGCTGGAGCGGTACGTCAACCGGCGGGACGAAGCGGCCTTCGAGGCTTTGGTGCGCCGGCACGGCCCGATGGTTTTGGGCGTGTGTCGACGCGGCCTGCGCAACGAGGCCGACGCCGAGGACGCCCTCCAAGCCACCTTCCTGGTGCTGGTTCGCAAAGCCGCTTCGATCCGGGCGCGCGCCACGGTGAGTAACTGGCTCTACGGCGTGGCCCACAACACGGCATTGAAAGCAAACGCCATGAAGTAGGAAGCGTCGTGCGAAAGAGCGGCAAGCGGGGATCGTGCCGAGACCGGCGGCCATGGCGGGCGGCGCGTCGTTCTGCAAATGGCAGCGGACGCCAACAAAAGCTTGGTGATCGGCATCGCCACGAGCAAATGACAGTCGCGCACAGCGAGTTCCGTTGCCCATGCTGTCCAATACCGCATTGGGGGGAGTTTTTTCGGGAGGACACCATGGTATTTCTGATTCGGACGTGTTTGCTGGCGGGCTTGGCTCTTGTCGCTCTCAACGAACTGGCGGCGGTTCGGGGCGGCGATGAGAAGCCCAAGGTGAAGGTGGAGTTTCGCCGCGCCGAGACGGAGCCCGCCAAGGACCTGACGGAAGCCGTCATTCCAGGCAGCAACAAGAAGATTTATCTGCACAAGACGACGGAAATCACCAACGCCGACATCGCCGAAGCCCGCGCCGCCAAGGACAACGGCAAGTCGGCAGTCGAGATCGTCTTCACAGCGGAAGGCGCGAAGAAGATTGCCGATCTGTCCAAGGCGCATACCGGCAAGCCGCTTGCGATCCTTCTCAACGGCAAGGTCTTGAGCGCTCCGACAATCAGGGATCCGATCGGCCCCCGAGCCATGATCACCGGCGAGTTGACGCCCGCGGACGTGGATCGCATCGTTAAGGGAGTCACAGGAAAATAGATACAGGGAGCGATGTGTGGCACGCCTACGCCTAAGTGGAAATACAGCGTTCCCTACACTACAGGCGTGGGCGTGCAGTCGTTGCAAAGGCCGCACGCCCACGCCTGTTGTTCACGCTACATTGGCCCTGCAAGGGCTGGCGTGGGCGTGCCACACATTGGTCTTGCAAGGGCTGGCGTGGGCGTGCCACACTATCCACACAGAAGTCTAGACACTTCGGATGGTGAGGCGCTTATGAACGCCACGGATCGGTTCTTGCGAGCGCGCGATTTCCTTCTAGCTAACCGCGAGGACTATGCTGCGGCCTACTCCTGCTTCCGTTGGCCGGAGATGGGTTCTTTTAACTGGGCGCTGGATTACTTTGACGTCATCGCCAAGGGAAACGATCGACCTGGATTATGGGTAGTGGATGAAGCAGGCGAAACTCAGCTCTCGTTCGCGGAATTGGGCGAACGCTCCAACCGAGCCGCCAATCTCCTCCGAAAATCGGGAGTTGAGCGCGGCGACGTCATCCTGACTTTGTTGCCGAATGTCCCGCAATTGTGGGAGATCACCTTAGCGGCCATGAAGCTCGGCGCCGTCATCAGCCCGGCGGCGCCGCTGCTCACCGCCGACGACGTGCTTGACCGGATCGAGCGCGGCCGGATACGGCACATCATTACCGACGCGGCCGGCTCGTTGAAATGCGACGGCGTTCCCAACTCGGTCAGCCGCATCCTTGTCGGAGCCCAACTTGGCGGCTGGACGGCGTATGAGGAAGTCGAGATGGCCTCGCCTGCCTTCAATCCCGACCGCCTGACTCGCCCCGATGATCCGCTGCTTCTTTACTTCACTTCCGGTACGACCGCGAAGCCGAAGATGGTGCTGCACACGCATCGCAGCTATCCGGTAGGCCATCTGTCAACCATGTACTGGATCGGGCTCAAGCCCGGCGACGTGCACTACAACATCAGCTCGCCGGGCTGGGCAAAGCAGGCGTGGAGCAGTTTTTTCGCGCCCTGGAACGCGGGCGCCACGGTCTTCGTGTTCAATCAAACGCGCTTTGATGCGAAGAAGACGCTGTCCGCACTCGTGAAGCACCAAGTCACGACGCTGTGCGCGCCGCCGACTGTTTGGCGCATGCTCATCCTTGAGGATCTGGCGGCGTATCCCGTGAAGCTTCGCGAAGTCGTCAGCGCCGGCGAGCCGCTCAATCCGGAGGTGATCGAACGCGTTCATAAGGCGTGGGGCACAACCATCCGCGACGGTTACGGCCAAACCGAGACGACGGCGCTGGCAGGCAATTCTCCGGGCCAAGCGGTCAAGCCCGGTTCGATGGGTCGTCCGCTGCCGGGATACAACCTCGCCTTACTTGACGCTGCCGGGGTGCCTGCGGAAGAAGGTGAGATTTCCGTAACGTGGGACAGGCTGCCAGCCTGTCCGGAGAGCGGGCAGGCTGGCAGCCTGCCCTACGAGGGTCGCCCAGCGGGACTAATGGCCGGCTACGTCGGCTGCGCGGAACCCACGGCGGAGGACTGTTACCGCACCTGCGACGTCGCCACCCGCGATGCCGACGGCTACCTTTGGTACGTGGGCCGGGCCGATGACGTCTTCAAGAGTTCCGACTACCGCATCAGCCCGTTTGAGATTGAAAGCGCGCTGTTGGAGCATGAGAGCGTTGCCGAAGCCGCCGTCGTGCCGAGCCCCGATCCGGTCCGTCTGAACGTTCCCAAGGCGTTCATCGTGTTGAAGCCGGGGATCGACGCGTGCCGAGATACCGCTTTGTCGATCTTTCGCTTTCTCCGCGAGCGCTTGGCGCCCTATCAGCGCGTGCGCCGGCTGGAATTCGCGGAGCTGCCCAAGACGATTTCAGGAAAGATTCGCCGAGTTGAACTGCGTGCGCGCGAGATGAAGCGCGGGTCAAACGCCGAACGCCTTGCGAATGAATACCGGGAAGGCGACTTGGCAGAGGTGTGAGTGGGGCGCGGACTAACCCGCAGGGCATTGAGCTTTCATTTCATGAACGAAACATTCATTTCACCATGTGGGTGTGTGTCCACGAATGAATCAAAATGAATTGCCCTTCGGGCCGAGCCCACGGGACTCAACTTCGTATGGATCCGGATTCCTTTTCGGGAAGGTGAATGCCTGCGGACCGCAGCCGGGGACATAAATCACCCGGCACGTAATGCAGTCCCTTCAATCCGCAGGCGATCGCTCCTTCTACATTCTCGGCTACATCGTCGATGAAAAGACACCGGCATGGCTCGCACGCGGCCCTGCGCACGCATTCTTGAAAGAATCCCGGCCGCGGCTTGCGCTCACCGATTTCGTGCGATAAGATCAAATCGTCGAAGTGCCGCAAGACCTGGGCGAATTGACGGCGATAGTGCGTCGCGTGAATGGGGTTGGTGTTGCTGCCCAGCAAAAGACTGTAGCGTTTCTTGAGTTGTGGAATGAGATCGCAGACTTCCGGATTCGGCTCGAAGATGTCGGCGATGGCCCGCGCCAAATCGGCTTCGTCGCAGCGCAGCCGACAGCGATTTCGAAACAGCCGCAGAAACTCGGCCTGGCCGATCCGGCCCGACTCAAATTCTTCCTCTAATACCCCACAGTAGATTTCCGCGAAGATTCGCTCGGGCGGCATGTCGGTGTATGCCGCCAGCTTTCCAAGCGTGCGCCCATGATCGAACAAACCGACGACGTTGCCGAAATCAAAGATGATCGTGTGCATAAATCCAACAGCCGTAGCCGCAGGCTTCAGCCTGCGAAACGTCGCAGCCTGAAGGCTGCGGCTACGGGTCATGGGGTTATTTCGGCGTGATGCGAATGTTCCGAAAGCTAACCGGCCCGTGGTCGCCCTGGAGCATGACGGGGCCTGTAGGCGCTTCTTTATTTGTCAGGCAGCTTGGCGTTGGGCCGTTCATCTCGACGTTTGCGTGGATCACCTGATCGTTGAGGACTACCTTGAGGAATTTGGCTTTGCTCACGCGCTTGCCGTCTTCGAAGCGCGGCGCCTGGAAGTCGATCACGAACTTCTGCCATTCGCCGGGCTTCTTGCAGGCGTTTATCTTGGGAGCGGCAGCGCTATAGAGCGCGCCCATGTCGCCCATGCCGAGCTTCTCCTTGCCGAAGCTGTCGAAAACCTGCACTTCATATTCACCCATGACGTAGATGCCGGAATTGGAGCCTTGCGGGATCATCAGTTCCGCCTCGATGCGGCAGTCGCCGAATTTCTGCTCGGTGTAGATGTCCGAGCCTCCGCCCTTGGTGTCATTGACCATTTCCATCTTCGCTTCGGCGCCCGCTCCCGGCTTTTGAAGCTGGAGCAGCTTCGGGTTCTTTTGATCCAAGACGGCCTGTCCGACGACCCATTTGTTGTTCTTCTCGTTTCTGATCTTCCAGCCCTTCAGGTCAGTGCCGTTGAAGGGGTTGACCGTCTTGCCGTCGCCGGCACGGACAGTGAGGCCGGCCGCCGCGAGGGCGAGCACCACGAACAAGGAAAGCACGTGTCGCATGTCGATCTCCTTTCGGATGGGCCATCAATTGGTCAAGGCAGTTTGCTGTTCTACCATTTTGCGAATGTCCTGCGTAATCCGCATCGAGCAAAACTTCGGTCCACACATCGAGCAGAATTTCGCCGACTTGAATACCTCCTGCGGCAAGGTCTCGTCGTGCATTGCCCGGGCCGTCTCCGGATCGAGCGACAGCTCAAATTGGCGGTTCCAGTCGAATTCGAAGCGAGCCTTGGACAATTCATCGTCGCGGCGGCGGGCGTTCTTGCGGCCACGAGCGATGTCGCCGGCATGTGCCGCGATTTTGTAAGCGATCACGCCCTGGCGAACGTCGTCCTTGTTGGGAAGTCCGAGATGCTCCTTGGGCGTTACGTAGCAGAGCATGGCGGCGCCGGCTTCGGCTGCGAGGGCGGCGCCGATCGCCGAGGTGATGTGATCGTAGCCGGGGGCAACGTCTGTCACCAGGGGGCCCAGCACATAAAACGGCGCGTCGTGGCACAACTCGCGTTCCTTGTCGACGTTCATCTTCACCAGATGCATGGGAATGTGGCCCGGCCCCTCGATCATCACCTGACAGCCATGCTCCCACGCCTTGAGCGTCAGCTCGCCCAAGGTTTTCAGCTCCGCGAATTGAGCTTCGTCATTGGCGTCGGCAAGGCAACCGGGACGCAAGCCGTCGCCGAGGCTGAAGGTCACGTCGTGCGCCCGCATGATCTCGCACAGCTCGTCGAAATGGGTGTACCAAGCGTTTTGCTTGTGATGGGCCAGCATCCACGCGCCCATTAGCGAGCCGCCGCGGCTGACGATGCCCGTGACGCGATTGGCCGTCATCGGCAAGTATTCTTGCAGGACGCCGGCGTGAATCGTCATGTAATCGACGCCTTGTTTCGCCTGGTGCTCGACCATGTCGAGCATCATATGCGGCGTGATGTCGGCGGGATCCTTGACGTTCTGAATTAGCTGATAAACCGGTACGGTGCCGATGGGAACCGGAGACGCGTCGATCAGCGCTTGGCGAATGCCGTCGATGTTGCCGCCAGTGGAAAGGTCCATGACCGTGTCGGCGCCTAGATGAACCGCCGTGTGCAGCTTTTCCATCTCGTCGTCGACCGTGCCCGTGACCGCCGAGTTGCCGATGTTGGCGTTGATCTTGCAAGCGGACGCCACGCCAATGGCCATCGGCTCGAGGCGTTTTTCGAGATGGTGGATGTTGGCGGGAATGACCATGCGGCCACGGGCGACCTCATCGCGGATCAGGGTGGCATCGAGGTCTTCGCGGTGGGCTACAAATTCCATTTCCGGAGTGATCAAGCCCCGGCGAGCAGATTCGATTTGTGTCATGACAAACTCCTAGTTCTTGTTTAGCCGCGAGCCAACGGCGAGCGCGGGCAGCGGGAATAGACGGGATGCAGTCCGCGCTCGCCGCAGGCTCGCGGTTAAACTGGCGGCGGCAGCCACGCATAAACAACATTCAAAAGCGGATTCCAAAACCCCACCATCTTGTTCAGCACAAACAATACGAACACGGGCAGGTAAATGTAGATCACGAACAATCCCAAGCCGTCGGACAATTCGGCATGGGCAAACAGGACGAACAAGATCCAGGCGGCCACCGGCACGTAGCCCGCGAGAATCACGAGGTGAACCGGGCCGGCGGGAATCTCCGCCCAGTCCGCCAGGATAAAGTCAAGAATCACGAAGGCGACGGTGGCCAAAGCGAGGAACAGGGCACCGAAAATCGAGCGCCACCAGAGTTGCTCCGTCGTCAGCGGCAAGCGCTTGGTCCCATTCTGAATCTTGAAGGCCAACGCCAACATTGGCACGTTGACGGGCCAAAGGATGGCGATGGTCGCCGTCCATGCCCAGAGGCCGCGAAAAAACTCATAGAGTTCCATGAAATCGCAGGCGACGTTTAGCCCCAGTTCTCGGAACCGGGCTGGGGAGAGTCGTTAACACACAAATACTAGGGACATGCCGGGCAAGATGCGCCCGCGAAGGAGTCGGAGAGGTCGCTTTCCCACGCCGGCATGATCCGGATCAGGTCCCAGGGTTTGATCTCAGCCCGCCCGCGCATTTGCCGGCGGACACCCCTAGCGATCAGAGAAGATTCTAGGCACCGCGCGGGCGAATTCAACTGAGTTTCCACTGGCAGGGCTCGCGATAGCGACGTATTGTGGCATGGTGACACCCACTTGGTGACACGCGCTTTCGCCAGGCGCTTTCGCGAGGAGGACCTCTCCATGATCACGTTTCGCTGTGACTGCGGCCAGCAACTCAAGGTTAAGGACGAGCACGCCGGCCGCAAGGTCAAATGTCCGGGCTGCGATCAACCGGTGCGCGTCCCCCAACCGGAAGATCGGATTGATGAAGAGCCGCGTCGCTCCGTCCCGTCATCAAAACACGATTCGCGCAAGCCACCTCCGAGCCGAAATGACGAAGCCGAGGAACGCAGGGTTGCACGTGCGGATGAAAGTGACGACCGAGATGAGGTACGACGGTCGCGCAGCCGACCGCGCGCCGAAGATGACGATGATGACAGCGGCGAAGACGATTTCGACCGTGCGCCGATCGCGGCCAAACAGGCTGCGGAGATTAATTGGCTGCTCATCGGCGTCATCGCCGCGTGTGTGACCGTGCTCGCCGGGGCGGCGGTCGTCATTTACATGCTGACGGGACTCAAAGACGACATCCCGATTGTTAAGAAAAAAGATAAGGACCAGACGCCGGTCATCCAAGCGAAGAAGGATCCGGCGAAAGTTGACGTGCCCAAGACCGACCCTCCCAAGACCGACCCGCCCAAAACGGATCTTCCCAAAAACGATCCGCCAAAAAAGGACCCGCCCAAAACGGAGGATCCGGCGGCATTGGCGCTTCGGAGGAAACTGGAAAACAATCTGAAACAACTCGGCCTGGCGATGCACAACTTCCATTCGATTTATGGCAAGTTGCCGCCGCAGGGCTTCTCCGGAGATGTCAAGTTTTCAAACACCAAGCCGCTATTGAGCTGGCGCGTTGCCGTGTTGCCGTTCATCGAAGAGGACAAACTGTACCGCGAGTTCAAGCTCAATGAGGCTTGGGACAGTCCGCACAACATCAAGCTGCTGGGGAGGATGCCCGCCGTATTTCAGGCCGTCGGCGGGCAGCCCAAGAAAGACGGGCATACGTTGCTGCAAGTCGTCACCGGCCCCGGCACGGCGTATCCAACCGCGACCGCGACGCCTATCTTCCCCAAGTCGTTTCCTGACGGAACTTCCAACACGATTCTGATCGTTGAAGCCGCTGAACCGCTTCAATGGACCAAGCCCGCGGATTTCATGATCGACGTCACCAAAGTCACGGAAGGAAGCGTTCCCAAGCTCGGCGGCTTTCGACTTGACGGTTTCTTCGCCAATTTAGCCGACGGCAGCGTCCGCTTCATCGAACGGCCGCGCACGAGCGACAAGACCATACGGCAGGCTTTCAATCCGGCTGACGGGATGCCGTTTGGACCGGATTGGTAATCATCAGAGCCGCGCCCGTCAGGAAGCGGGAAGGCAATCCGGGATTTCGAAAGGCGCACGAGGTATCGCCATGGGTGTCATTCTCTGCGAGTGCGGGAAAACGATTCCAATGAGCCGTGAACATGCCGGGCCAACGACTTGTCCCGAATGCGGAAGAACGCTGGCGACGCTCTTCGAAGAAGCAAGGGATTCGGACTCGTCAAAGATTCAGACTGGGTTCCCGGCTCCTCTACGTGATCCTCGCGATTATTCGGATCGGCCGCGGCGCCGGCGAGCATACCTCCAAGACAAGCCCGTTTCTGAGAAGGGGCCCAATCTCTGGCTCTGGATCGGCGTGCCCGTCGGCACGGTCGTGATTGCTTCGACGGTGATCGCGTATTTCGTGGTTCAAGCAGCCCTTGAACCAGAAAGGAAATTGGAGCAGCACCTTGAATTAGGAATTCGGCGTGACGAGTTTCGGGATAACATGAAGCAGATCGGCAAGGCAATGAAGGCCTTCCACGCCGCACATGGGAGTCTGCCGTCGCCCGGTTTTTCCGGTGACCCGGCAAAGCCTGATTCGAAGCCGCTCTTAAGCTGGCGCGTGGCGCTTTTGCCTTATCTGAATGAGAAAGCGCTCTTCGATGAGTTCCACCTCGACGAGTCGTGGGATAGTCCTCACAACGCCAAACTTCTTTTGAAGATCCCGGCGGTCTACCGGCCAATCAAAGTCGATCAAGCCACCCGTCATATGACGCCTATTCAGCTCATCACAGGGCCGGATACGGTTTATCCCGACGCCAAGACGCGCCCACGCGTTCCGGAATCATTTCCCGACGGCGAAACGGAGACCATCATTTTTGTCGAGGCCGAGAACTTGGCGCCTTGGACAAGGCCGGTCGACGTGGTTTACGATCCGAAGGGGCCGCTGCCCAAGTTCGGAACGCTCGGCAAAGATGCCCCTGAGGCCCGCGGATTTGGAGGACTCGGGCCTTGCTTCATTGTTGGCCTTGGCGACGGTTCGATTCGATTCATCTATCAGAGCAGAGTTAGCGAGAGGACGATTCGCTCAGCCATTAACCCCAATGATGGTCTGCCGATTGGACCAGATTGGAAATGACATGATTCGCCTTGGCGTCAATATCGATCATGTGGCGACTGTTCGCCAAGTGCGGCGTGCCCAAGAACCCGATCCTGTCGCGGCCGCGGTGCTGGCCTTGCTGGGCGGCGCGGACGGCATCACCGTGCATCTGCGCGAGGATCGCCGCCACATTCAGCATCGGGACGTTTGCATCCTTCGGCAGGTGGTTACAAGCCGCCTGAATTTGGAATTGTCGGTGGCGGCGGAAATTGTCGGCATCGCCTGCAAAGTGAAGCCCGACGAGGCGACGCTGGTTCCCGAACGACGCGAGGAATTGACTACCGAGGGTGGCCTCGATGTAGTGCTGCACCAAAAAGCTGTCGCTGGCGCGATGGAAAAACTCAAGGCCGCCGGAATTGCCATCTCGCTGTTCGTCGATCCCGACATTCGGCAAATCGAGATGGCCAAGATTCTCGGGAGCACAGCGGTGGAAATCCAGACGGCCCGCTACTCCGAAGCCAAGAGCGCCGCGGATCGCGATCGAGAGTTGAGCGCCCTCAGCACCGCGGCGGAATTCGCACGCCAGCACAACCTGCACGTCCATCTAGGACACGGACTTAATTACGAGAACGTCCGACACGTGGTGAATATACCCGGTGTCGAAGAGTTGAACATCGGCCATGCCATTGTGTCGCGGGCGGTGCTTGTGGGCATGGAGCGCGCGGTGCGTGAGATGAAAGACGCGATTCGGGAAGGGCGGTGAAATGGATCTTTCTCTGAACTACCTGCCAACGTTGCCGAAGCGCAAAGACGTTGGCATCGGCTGCCTGGGCGCCGGCTTCATCATGCGCGATTGCCATCTGGTCGCGTATCGTCAAGCCGGCTTCAATCCGGTGGCCATTGCCTCGCACGATCCGGAACATGCTGATGCTGTCGCCGAGCAACATCAGATTTCACAGTGTCATGCTACCGTCGAAGATCTCCTCCGCGACCGGACAGTCGAAGTGCTCGACATCGCCGTGCCTCCCGACCTGCAGCCGGAATTGATACGCCGCGCCGTCGAGCACAAAGATCACATTCAGGGCATTCTCGCCCAGAAGCCGTTGGCACTTAGCGTGAAAGGAGCCCGCGACTGTGTGGAACGCTGCGCGAAAGCCGGCGTCACGCTGGCCGTCAATCAGAACATGCGTTACGACCAGTCCGTGCGGGCTCTGAAAGATATTCTCGAGCGCGGTTGGCTGGGCGAGCCGGTGCTAGGAACGATTGAGATGCGGGCCATTCCGCACTGGATGCCGTGGAGCGAAAAGCTGCCGTCGCTGGCCACGTTCGTCATGAGCATCCATCACCTCGACACGTTCCGTTACTGGTTCGGCACACCGGACCGCGTGCTGGCCAGCACCCGTCCCGACCCGCGCACGCGTTTCCCGCACTCCGACGGCCTCAATCTCTACATTCTGGAATACGACTCAGGTTGCCGGGCTTCGAGCTGGGACGACGTCTGGACCGGCCCGACGCGTGAAGGCTCTCAGGGCGATATCTTCATTCGCTGGCGCGTCGAAGGGACGGACGGCCTGGCGCGCGGCACGATCGGCTGGCCCAGCTACCCCGCCCGAACCCCGAGTACGCTCGACTTCACCACGAAGAAACAGCCCGGCTATTGGTTCCAGCCGCGCTGGCCGGAAGTCTGGTTCCCCGACGCTTTCGTCGGCACCATGGCGCAGTTGTTATGTGCGTTGGAGGAAAAACGCGAGCCGGAGATCAGCGGCCGCGATAATCTGGAAACGATCGCCCTGTGCGAAGCCGTCTTCGCCGCGGCTCGTGATCACCGCGTCACGACCGTGAGAGAGTTTCTGTAGTCTGTTTACGTTTCGCGCTCGCGCAATGCCACGACGGCGCGCTAACCCGCAAGCGGGATGTTAAACCTTCAGCGCCTTCTTCACCGTGACCCAAAGATCCGCGGGACTATCCGCGACGCCGATGCCCGCCGAGCGCAACGCCGCGATCTTCTCCTTCGCCGTGCCGCTGCCGCCGGAAATGATCGCACCGGCGTGACCCATGCGCTTGCCGGGAGGGGCGGTCTGCCCGGCGATGAACGCGGCCACCGGCTTGGTGACGTTTTTTTTGATGAACTCGGCCGCCTTCTCTTCCGCGTTGCCTCCGATCTCGCCCATCATCAGGATCGCCTCGGTTGCGGGATCGTTTTGAAAGAGCTGCAAGGCGTCGATGAACGAGGTGCCGACAATCGGGTCGCCTCCGAGGCCGATGCACGTCGATTGCCCGAGGCCGAGGTTCGAAAGCTGCCAGACGGCTTCGTACGTCAAGGTGCCGCTACGGCTGATGAGACCGATGGGCCCCGGCTTATGGATGTAGCCGGGCATGATGCCGATTTTGCACGCCCCGGGCGTGATGATGCCGGGACAGTTCGGGCCAATGAGCCGGCAGGGCCGATCTTTGAGGAAGCGCATTGCCCGGGCCATGTCAAGAACGGGGATGCCTTCGGTGATGGCGACGATCACTGCGATGCCGGCGTCGGCGGCTTCCATGATGGCGTCAGCGGCGCCCGGCGGCGGCACGAAGATCATGGTCGCGTTCGCGCCCGTTTTCGCCATCGCCTCGGCCACGGTGTTGAACAGCGGGAAGCCGTCTTTCATCGTGCCGCCTTTGCCCGGCGACACGCCGCCGACCATGGTCGTGCCATAGTCGCGGCACTGGATGGCGTGAAACGTGCCGGCCTTGCCCATGCCTTGAACGAGAACGCGGGTGGATTTATTGACGAGAATGCTCATTGCGAATCCCCAGAAGTCTTGGTCTCAGTGGCCGGGCAACTGAAAGAACTCGGCGACTTTGCAACGGAAGTCCGGCAGCACGTCATCGCCTGTGATCTCGTCAGTTTCTTCAACGACGTAAGGATCCTTATCGCGGCGGTAAACCATCACGTTCCGATCCTCCGGATTGACGACCCACACGATTTTCGTGCCGAAGTCGAGCTGTTCGCGCACCCGGCGTTCGATATTGGCTGGCGTGTCATTGGGAGAGAGAACTTCGACGGCCAAAAGTGGAGGAGTTTCGCCGTATTTCTCTTCCACGTCCTCGGCCGTCGCGGCGTCCTCGAAAAACAATACATCCGGCCCGCGCACCGTGTCGTGCTCGCGTTCAATTACCACGCCTGTGTCGTTGGAACACACATAGCCTTTTTGGCGTAGTTTTGCAAACGTCCAAAGAATGCCCGCGATGTTTGCGCAGATCAAGCCGTGCTGTTTTCCTGGGCGTGACATCTCAACGATCTCCCCGCGTTCGAGTTCGAAGCGTCTGTCTCGATTTTCGGGCCGATGCGTCCATTCATAGAACTCTTCGGCCGTCATCGGTTTGGTCGCAACGGTTGCCATCGCTCTCTCCGTTTCAAGCTGGCTTTTGCTTTTTCATCACTTCTTGAAGGATCAGTGCCGCCAATGCATTATTGCTTTGGTACAAATGGCTGCGATGTCCTGCCAGGGCCAAATACCATCCTAGCTGTGCGTTTAGCCGCGAGCCAGCGGCGAGCGCGGACGGGATCCCGTTCACGGATTTAACCCGTCCGCGCTCGCCGTTGGCTCGCGGCTAAACGTTATCCTACGGGCAATAACAGACGCGCCAGGTTGAAATAAAGCAGCAGCGTCGCCATGTCGGCAAGCGCCAGCGCGATCGGACCGGCGGCAACTTGTGGATCTTTACGCAAAAGGCGAAGAACGTTCGGCAGCGCCAGGCCAACCATTGCCGCAATGGTAATGCCTCCGCCAATGCCGCCGATGATGCACAAGGCGACGGCCCCCTTTTGAACCCATATCAACGCGACCAAGGCCACGAGCAACCCGCTGGCGGCGCCGAGAATCGCGCCGGTCGTTGCTTCACGCCGAAGTTTTTCCAAGAGCGTCCTCCAGGTCGGCTTTTGGCCGTGCAAGGTCTGCAGCGCCAGGCTGACCGACTGAATGCTGACGCTTTCCGCGAGAGCCAAAACAACGGGGATGAACAACGCCAGGACCGCTTCGCCCCAGCCAAGTTCGTGCCGGTAGATTCCGGACAGAAACGCCGCCACGATGCCGCCGGCGATGTTGCACAAGAGCCAGGGAAAACGCTGGCGGAAAGCGATGAGCGGCGTCGCCTGCTGCGACTCCGTCAGATGAACGCCGATCAGTTGAAAAAGATCTTCATTGCCTTCGCGGCGGTCGATGTCGCTCAATTCCTCGGTATAGAGTTCCACGTCGACGATGCCGAGCATGCGGCGTTCCCCGTCAACGACCGGAAATGCCAGAAGACGGTGCAGCGTGAAGAATTCACACGCTTCCAGGACCGTGGCCGATTCCGGGATCGTAATCACCTGCCGGACCATGATGTCGGCCAGCTTCGTGTCCAACGGATTGAGCAAAAGCCTGCGTGTCGGCAACACGCCTTGCAAACGGCCGACGCCATCGAGCACATAGAAATAGATGATGCGGCCTTCTGGCTGTTTGTGCCGGATATTGGCCAGCGCCTCGGCGACGGTTTGATCGACCTGGAGTTGAACGAAATCGCGGCGTAAATGGTTCTTAACCGGATCGTTCAAGCTTGCACTCAGATTCGGCGCAACCATGCCGCGCCTCCTTTCTCGGCACAATGGCGGGTCATGTTACATGGTTCGGCTCGTGAAAAACAGGTAGAATCCAACAAGTGCAAAGAGGATCCGAGATGGCGAAACTAAAAACCCGGATCGGCTCGATTAAGAACAGGGCCCGCTCCAATGGACGTCCTTCGCCGAACGGCGCATCCGCGCGAAGGTCCAAGTGGCTGTTGGGCAACCCCGAGTGGGAGGCGATGAAGGCGCGTTGCCGGAACATCAGCCACGCCGACGCGGTGCGCGAGTGCGATGAGATTGGCCGCGTGTTGAAAGAGATGTGGTTTCCGAGGATGCTTATGGTCGATCTCAAGACGATCCTGCAAACGCTCATCGCCAAAAAAATCCCATTCGTGCTGACCGGCGCCCATGGGATCAGCGGCTGGACGGGCCGGCCCCGCGCCACCAAGGACGTGGACATCCTCGTGAAATCAGGCAGGAATTACGTTCGCGCGGTTAACGCCATGAAGGCCCTTTACCCTCAGCTCGAGGTCCGACGCTTCGCGGGCGTGATGGGATTTTTTCCTCCCGGGGAAACGGACTCGGTCATCGACGTGACATACCCACACCGCGAAGACAACGTGGAAACGCTGCGCACAGCCATTTGGGTCGAAGATAAAAACGGCAAATACCGCATCCCCACTTTGGAGGCCGCGCTGGCTAACAAGTACGGTGCGATGTTGGCTCTCAATCGCGACGCCGGCAAGAGAGGAATGGATGCAGTAGATTTCTACAACATGGTAAAGCACTCCATGGACGAAGGCCGCACGCCAATCGAACTCGAACGGCTTGCGGAGTTAGGCGAAAATGTCTGGCCCAGAGGCGGCGGCAAGGAGATTCTGCGCCTCGTGGAACAAGTCAAAGCCGGCAAGGTGCCCAGTGTTGCCGCTTCCCCGAACGGCATCTGAGCAAGCGAGCTTTTCGGCGCGCAGAGCTGCTCACGGCATCTCTTTTCCCGTGAACGGCGCTTTGATGCGTGCGTATCGGCCAATCCCGGGAAAATCCGCACCCAGCGGCAAGGCGCCAATGTCGGGTCTGGCGCGCTCCGCGGGTCGAAGCGGGTCAGGCAGTTCCTTGGGCAACACGACTCCCTTGGCGACGGCCGCGCTGCCCTTCTTCAAGCGATAATCGTTCTTCGCCGACACAACCGGTTCGAACGCTACGAAGCGCGGGTCGGCGACGAAGGAATTGCCCTCCCAACCTGCCGGATACTTGGACTGGATCAACTTCGATCCCTTAGCCACGCGGACTTTTTCGAGGAAGCCGTCGGGCAGCTTGGCGTCTTGGGCGGCGCACCAGTGCAGGTTGCCGTCCATCATGATGTCGTGTTCTTCGGGGCTGGCTGGGTCGGGATAGCGACTCAAGTAGACAAATAGATTGTTGAAGATGCGGCGGTGCGAACGCGGGTGGGTGACGGTCCAAGTGCGCCCGGCATAGCTGCCGCTCCAGGTTTCGGTGATGAACGTGTTCTGATGGAAATGGAGGCTTTCAATGCCCAGAAGGTCGTTGCCGTGGGCTAGAAAGGCGTGCCCTCTCGGCATGACGCCCTCGGGGTTCTTGAGGCTGGGCCGGCTGAAAGGCACTCCTTGGCGCTGATCGATGATGTTGCGGTAAATGAAGATGTCGCCGCCAGGTCCGCCGCGGTTGTTGCAAGCGAAGGTCGTGAAAATGTTGCGGATCAAGTTGTGATGGATGTGGATGTCGTCGTTGAAATAATTGGACGGGCTGCTCAGGTAGACGCCGTCGTCCTGCATCCTATCGACCAGGTTGTGGTGGAAGCGGATGGTGCGGCCGCTGAGATAGACGCCGTCGTGGCCGTCGGTGAATTCGCACTGGCTGATCTCCCAATCGTGGTTGAAGGGGTAGGCGAACACCTCGAACTCATAGGTTCCCTCGGTGACGAGCAGGGCGTGGGTGTTGAGGCGTGCGATGTTGCGCTCGTTGGCGGGCTTGGCGGCGGGCAAAAACGGATCGTACGATTTGGGCGAATACGTGAACAGGCTGTTCTCATCGCGCCAGGCCCAGGGCGGGATCATGCCGTGAATCGCGGAATTCACCATGCGGAAAGGTCCGGTCGAGCGGGCGCGGATGCCGTAGGTGCCGGCGAAAATGACGACGTTGTCGAACTCGACGTCGATGCCCATCTGTAGGACGACGCAATCATGGCCGCCGCCGCGGAGAACCAGGTCCTGAAAGCGCACATGCTTTGCCATGTCCACGAAAAGCGGCGTCGCCTTGAACGGCGCAATGACAAGTGGGAGCTTGCGCGGATCCGTCTCGCCGCGAAAGTTGGCCAAGCCGGGCGTTTTCAGATTGGTGTGGGCGAGGCGAATGTGGATATGACCCGTGTCGCGGTCGTACCACAGCCCGGGACCGCAGTAGACCGGCAGCACCATGAGCTTCTTGTCCGGATCTTCCATCCAAAGCTCGTTCTTGGCCCGAAGATCCATATTGTGCCAATAGGTTTGCAGCGCGATGTGTGAATCACCGAACAGGCCGAGAATATCGCGAATGTTTCTGTACGCCTTGACGGAGCGGAATTCGTCGGCCGCGCCTTGCGGAAAGGGCGTCCAGGCCTTGGCCGGCTCGTCGAAGAACTCCGCCAGTCCCCCGTCAATGATGACGCGCTCGCCCGGAAAGGCGCGGATGGTTATGGGAGTGTCTTTCGTGCCAGCGACGGCGCAGTAGACGTGCTCGCGATAGACGCCGCCGCGCAGGTAAAGCGTGTCGCCGGCTTTCAGCTGTTTGAGAGCATGGTTGATGGTGCGCCAGGGCGTCTTCTCACCGCCCGCCGCATTATCGTTGCCGTGTGCCGAGTCAACGTACAAGCCCGCCCCTTTGGTCAACGGACGCTTTGAGAGTTCCGGCAATGGCCGCAGCGGCGGATGGGAAAGAACCTTTCCATCAGCCGGCTGTGCGCACAGATGTTGCCCATTTACCGCGAAGGCCACGATTGCGAAAATACAAGGGATTCGAGTCATAAAGCCCCCCTTACGACTGAAACGCAATGGTCAAAGAGCCCCCTGTTTCTTGGGGAGCCGCCAGCATCGCAGCCGCACCGCCGGAAATCAACAGAATTCGGCCGCGATCGTGGCGGATCGCCACGTTTGCAATCCGAAAGTCATTTCCGACAAATTCCTCTTTTTTTGTTGCAATCGTTCAAATCAGAGGCTACAAAAGCACAGTCTCGGCGCGTGATTCGCGGCGCGCCCGCACAAATCCCGTTCTTTGTTTTCATGTACTTCTCGCTCTTGCAAACTCGGGAACGCTTGGCATAGCGCGATAATGCCGGCGCCGAGTGGGCAATCGAACACGGCTCGCTTTCATTACACTTCATCTTCTGGAGGAACATGCCATGGCTCTGCGTTCGCTGTTGCATTCGCTTCGCTGGAAATCGAACCTAACCAGGAGGAAAGGCAGAAAGGGCCCGCGCGGATCCACGCTCCAACCGCTGGTCGAGCGCCTCGAGGACCGCACCGTGCCGACGGTCTCCGTCGTCAGCAGCTACACCGGCCTGGATTTCAATCAGAGCGGTGGCTACGTCCCTCCCGACACCGCTGGCGCTGCCGGTCCCTCCAATTACGTGGAGAGCGTCAACCAGGAACTGGCCATTTACAGCCCCAAGGCCACCGGCGCCACCCAGGTCAAGGACAGCTTTTCGCATTTCTATTTCACAACGGGAGGCTTGACGCGGGCCGACAGCGGCTCCGGCCTTTCCGACCCCATCGTGGCCTATGACGAATTGATCGGACGCTTCATCGTCGGCGATCAGGACGTTAATTTCAGCACCCATGTTAGCGCGTTCGACGTCGCCGTCTCGAAGACGAGCAACCCGACCACGCTGACCACGGCCGACTGGAATTTCTACAAGATCACTACCACGGAAAGCGGCTTCGACGCCGACTACCCCGGCAACTTCGGCTACAACCACGACGGCTTCGTCTGGACTCTCAATATGTTCGGCGTCGTCAGCGGCGGCCATCTCCAGGTCAACGTTCTCGACGCCAATGATTTGGCCAACGGCGTGACCCAAGCCAATCTGCATTCTTATAGGAACGACGTCAACGACTTCAGCGTCCGGCCCACCACCATGCACGGCTCCGTCGCCGGCGACCCGATGTGGCTGGTCACCGAGCACGGCGACAATCTTTCCATTGATGTCATCAAGATGACCTCGTCCAACGGCACCATCCTCTCCAACGCCTGCACCTTCACGTATACGAACCTGGCGGTGACCTCCTATTCGGGCGTGGCGTTCCCTAAGAATCCCAACGGCACCAACATCACCAACAATATCGACGGGCGGATTATGAAGTCCGCAAGCTCGAACGGCACGTTGGTGGCCACTCACGCAGTCGGTGTCTCTTCGACCCAGGACGCGGCCCAGTGGTATGTCGTCAATCTCAGCGGGGCCACGCCCACCCTATCGCAGCAAGGCCGGGTCAGCGGCGGCGCGAATACCTACATTTATTACCCGGGCATCGACATCAATCCGTCCGGCCAAATCGGCATGAGCTACATGCGGTCGGGGACAGACACTTCCACCGACTTCATGTCGATGTGGGTCACCGGCCGCGTGTCGACAGATGCGACGGGAACTATGGAGGCGTCGGTCAAGGTTCCTGCTGGCTCCGGCCAGGCGAACTACGACGACTTCACCAGCGGCAACCGCGCCGGCGACTTAAGCGGCATCAACGTCGATCCGGTGGACGGCAGCTTCTGGGCGGCCAACGAATTCGCCAACACCGAGGCCACGGCTAACTGGGGCACGGCCATCGCCAATTTCACGCTCAGCGGGGTGACCACGTCCGCCGACCTCGCTGTCAACATGACGGGCCCGTCCTCGGTGACTGCGGGCACCAACGCCACCTACAACATTACGCTCACCAATAACGGCCCCAATGCCGCTCAGAGCGTGGTCCTGACCGATCTCTTGCCGACAGGATCCACCTTCGTCTCGATGACTCCGGGCAGCAATCCCGACAGCTTCACGTTCGGCCAGTCGGGCGGCAGCGTCACCGAGAGCGCGGCCAGCGTGGGCGCCGGCAACACCGATACTTTCACCCTGGTGGTCTTCGCGCCGAGCAATCTGTCCAACGGCGCCAACTTCTCCAATACCGCCTCGGTGACCAGCACTACAGGCGACCCGAACTCCGCCAACAACTCCGCCACGGTCTCGGGCACCATCGTCAACAACTCCTCCGGCGCCGACCTGGCAGTCATCGGCTCCGGGCCGGCTTCAAGCACGGAAGGCAGCAACCTCACCTACACGTACACGGTGACCAACAACGGGCCGACCGATGCGGCCAGCGTCGTACTCACCAACACGCTGGGCGCGAACTTGAGCTTTGTGTCCGCCACCACGAGCCAAGGCACTTTCTCACAGTCCGGCGGCGTGGTCACGTTCTCGCTCGGCACCATTGTCAACGGCGGCACCGCCACAATCACCGTGACGGCGCAATCGACCGAGGAAGGCAACCTTACCGATTCGTCCGCGGTCACGAGCGGCACCAACGATCCCAATACCGCCAACAACAGCGCCAGCGTGACCACCGCGGTGTCGGAGCCGGCCATTGTCGTGTCCGGATCTCCGCTGACGGTAACGGGCCGCCGACAGACCAATATCGTCACGGCCACGTTCACCCATGCCAACGGCGTGGAGCCCACGAGCGCTTTCAACGCCTCCATCAATTGGGGCGACGGCAACACCACCGTGGGGACGATAACCCAGTCCGGCACAACCTACACGGTCAGGGGCACCCACAGATATTCCGTGGGCGGCACGCATACTGTCACCACAACCGTGACCGAAGCCGGCACGTCGCCCAACGGCGGCAACCTCGCCGAAAAAATCGGTGACGAGGTTCCCGGTTTGCCGGATCATTTCGTCAGGCATCACGATGACGACGACGGCCACGACCAACGAACGGACTCGATTGCCGACATTATCGCCGCGATCCTTGGGCAACGCGGCGGCCATCAGTCGGCACTTGTCACTAGCGCCAGCGCCCAAGCGACACGGCAGGATCACGCTAGCTTGACCGCCGTGTTCTCGCAAAGCAGCACAGGCGCCGCCGGATTCGATACAGCAGCTCTGTTTGGCCAGAGCCACGCCCACGGCGGCTTGGAAGCCGGCGTTCTGGACGTCCTGTTCTCGCTTGACGATTCATTTTGACGTGCCCTGACACGTTGATTGCGCGGAATCTGCCTCCCCCGGCGACGGGGGAGGCAATCCAAATCCCATCTTGTTTCGTCTCATCTTTAGAACCAATCAAGCTCGTTCTGCGCGCCGCTCTTAGAATATCGGTGTGTTCTGTGTCGTTGCCGGGCGGCTGGAATCCTATTCGCTGAGGTGAAAATCATGGCAAGCATAAACATGGCAAGCATGCTGAAAAAGGTCGCGATTGCACTGGCGCTTCTCGTCGCGGTCGTTTGGGTCTGGAAGCTGACCGCCGGCGCGCCTTCCCAGCAAGAGCAGCGAGCCTCTCTGCGTAAGGCCCAGCAGGACGGCAATTTCAAGGTCGCCTACGACGGACTGCGCAAGCTCACCCTCGATCCCAAGTGCGACCCGAAAGAGGTCATGAAGGATCTGGAACTCGCCATCAACAGCCTGCAGCGCCTGGGCCGTTCCGATGAGATCGATGAATATCGCGAAGCCGTCATCGAAGCTCATCCCAAGAATTGGCATCTCCTCGAAACCGCCGCCAACACGCTCTTAAATGGCGAGCAATACGGCTTCATCACCGCCGGCAAGTTCTACCGCGGCAATCGGCGCGGCCAGAGCGGCAATTTCGTCAGCACATATCACCGCGACCGCATCCGCGCATTGCAGCTTATGGAGCAGGCGACCAATCTCGTCAAAAATGAAAACGACAAAGCAGCGGCCGGCCGCTTCTACCTTCGCTACGCCAATATCATTCAGCAGTATCACGAGTCGTGGCGGCTCCAATATCTCACCGACCTGAGCAAGCTGCCCGATTACGACGAAGGCCAATTCTATGGCCGCTTCGGCCGCGGCAACTACGGCCCCAACCAGCAGGGCGCCCCCGTCGATGCTGAAGGCAATCCCGTCTACCACCACATCCCCAAGACTTACGAGACCGCTCAATCCGACGGCGAACGTTGGCGCTGGCTCTTGATGCAAGCCGCCGAGCTTGATGCGGGCCTTCTCAACGAGACCGAAATCATCTTCGCCAATTTCCTGCGCAGTCAGTTTGACGTGCAGACCATGGCGCACTTCGGCTTCCGCTTCACGAGCGATGAGCAGGCCGAAAAGAAGGACGGAATATTCAACGTCCAAACGTTGGGCGACAACGAAACCATCGCTCGTTTGGCCAACGGCGTCAAGCGTTTTAAGCTCCCCGACGAATTCAACTGGTTCAAGATTTACATCCGTGTCGCCGACCGCGGCAAAAGCGTCTGGGGCGATCAAGCGCTTACCCAGCTCGCTCAAACCTATGAGGACCGTCGCCAATATCCGCAGGCCGCCGATATCTGGCGCCGCGCCATCCGCGAATACGGCCCAGGATCGAACAACAATTGGCGGCAAGGGCGTCTCGACCAGATTGTCGGCAACTGGGGCACGTTCGAACCCCAACAGAATCAGCCCGCCGGCACGCAGGCCATCGTCGATTTCCGCTTCCGCAATGGCAACAGAGTCTCCTTCGAAGCCCACGAAATCAAAGTCGGCAAGCTGCTCGATGACGTCAAGAATTACCTTCGCAACAATCCCGGACAGGTCGACTGGAACAATGTCAATGTCCAGAACGTCGGCTACCGCCTCGTCGTGCAGAACCAGGGGCAGTATTTGGGCGCCAAGGCCGCCGCCTGGGACATGGAGCTTAAACCGCGCCCCAATCACGTCGATGACCGCGTCACCGTCAAGACGCCGCTCGAAAAGCCCGGCGCTTACCTCGTGACCGGCCAAATGGCTAACGGCAACACCAGCCGCATCATCGTTTGGGTCGCCGACACCGCCATCCTCAAAAAGCAGCTCGTCGGCCAAAGCTATTACTTCGTCTCCGACGCCGTCAATGGGGCGCCGCTGCCGCAAACGGACGTCGAATACTTCGGCTGGAAGAGCGAGCAGATTGCGCCCAATCAGAACAAGTTCCGCGTGGTCACCACGACTTTCCACAAGACCACTGACGGCGACGGCCAGGTCTTTCTCAATTCCAACGACATGCCCGTCAATTATCAGTGGCTCATCACCACGCGCTCTCAAAGGGACGGCAAGCCGGCTCGCTTCGCATACCTCGGCTTCACCAATGTCTGGTTCGGCCAGCAGTATGACCAACAGTACAACCAGACGAAGGTCTTCACGATAACCGACCGCCCCGTGTATCGTCCCGATCAGGTGGTGCACTTCAAGCTCTGGGTCGAGCATGCCAAGTACGACCAGCCGAATACGTCGTCTTTCGCGGGCCAGGAGTTCACCGTTCAGATCAACGATCCCAAGGGCGAGAAAGTTCTGGAGCAGCGGCTGACTGCCGACGAATACGGCGGCCTTACGGGCGAATATGCGCTGCCCAAAGGCGCCACGCTCGGCGTCTATTCGCTGCACATCCCCAATAAGGGCGGCGGCACCTTCCGCGTCGAAGAATATAAGAAGCCCGAATTCGACGTCACCGTCGAAGCGCCCAAGGAACCCGTGCAGCTCGGCGAGCAGATCTCGGCCACTATCAACGCGAAGTATTACTTCGGCTCGCCCGTCACCCAGGCCAAGGTCAAGTACAAGGTGACGAGGACCAGTCACACCGCGCGCTGGTATCCCGCCGGCGTTTGGGATTGGTTCTATGGCGTCGGCTATTGGTGGTTCTCGCCGGAATACAACTGGTATCCCGGTTTCGCCGACTGGGGCTGCCGCCGGCCGCATCCGTGGTGGATTTGGATGCCGCCCGAACGCCCCGAGCTGGTCATGGAGAACGAGGTCGCCATCGCCCCCGACGGCACCGTGAAGATCATGATCGACACCAAGATCGCCAAGGAATTGCACGGCAACCAGGACCACAAGTACTCGATCACCGCCGAAGTCACCGATGAATCACGCCGCACCATCGTCGGCACGGGCGACGTGCTGGTCTCGCGCAAGCCGTTCCAGGTCTACGCCTGGCTCCATCGCGGCCATTATCAGTCCGGCGACGTCATCAAGGCCAGCTTCGCCGCCCAAACGCTCGACCGCAAGCCGGTCGCGGGCAAAGGCGAGTTGACGCTCTACCAAATCACCTACAACGACAAGAACCAGCCTGTCGAAAAGGTGGTCGAAACATGGAAGCTCGACACCGACGAGCAGGGCAGGTCGAACGAGCAGATTAAAGCCGCCCATGCCGGGCAATATCGGCTCTCTTACAAAGTGACCGATGCGAAGCAGCACACGATCGAAGGCGGCTACTTGTTCCTGGTCCGCGGCCAGGGATTCGCCAGTAAGGATTTCCGCTTCAACGACATCGAGCTGATCACCGATCGCCGCGAGTACAACCCCGGCGAAAAGGTCAAACTGCTCATCAACACCAACCAGAAGGACAGCACCGTGCTGCTCTTCCCGCGGCCCGCCAACAACGTCTACACCGCTCCCAAGGTGCTGCGGCTCAAGGGCAAGAGCGTTCAGGAAGAGATCGACGTCATCACCAAGGACATGCCCAACTTTTTTGTCGAAGCCGTCACCGTCTCCGGCGGCCGGGTCTATAGCGACATGCGCGAAGTCATCGTCCCGCCCGAAAAGCGCGTCCTCAACGTCGCCATCGAGCCGTCGCAGACCGAGTACAAGCCCGGCCAACAGGCCACGGTGAAGCTCAAGCTCACCGACTTGGAGGGCAACCCTTTCGTCGGCTCCACGGTCATGAGCGTTTACGATAAGAGCGTAGAATACATCTCCGGCGGCTCCAACGTGCCGGAGATCAAGGAATTCTTCTGGAAGTGGCGGCGGCAGCATCACACCAGCACCGAGTCGAGCCTCTTCCGCAACGAGGGCAACCTGCTTCGGCAGAACGAGCCCGGCATGACCTATCTCGGCGTTTTCGGCTCGACCGTGATTGAGGAGTTTGAAGGCAAAGGTGGAGGCGAAATGCAAAATCGCCGAGAGGATGGCGCCGGCTACGCCCTTCGAGGCGCGAGTAATATGGATCGACTAGGCTTGATTAGCGGTGTTCCTTCGTCAGCTCCCCAAGGGGAAGCCGCTGCATTTGGTCGAAGTCTGGGCCAAGCCGGGAGTCGCTTTGCGAAAGCCGATGCAAAAGAAGCGAACGGCTTCGGAGGTGGAGCGGGCGGCCCGGGCGAACCTCCGCCTCTTGTTCAGCCCACTATCCGCAAGAACTTCGCGGACACTGCATTCTGGAATGGCAACATAACCACCAACAAGAACGGCATCGCCCTAGTTTCCTTCAAGATGCCGGAGAATCTCACCGGCTGGAAGATGCGCGTCTGGGCGTTAGGTCACGGCACCAAGGTCGGTCAGGCCAACGTCGATGTCGTCACCAAGAAAGACCTCATCGTCCGCCTGCAAGCCCCGCGCTTCTTCACCGAAAAGGATGAAGTCGTCCTGTCGGCAAACGTCCACAACTATCTCAAGAAGGTAAAGGAAGTCACCGTCGCGCTGGAGCTGGAAGGCAAGACCCTGGGCGTCCTGGGCGGCGGACTGACGCAAAAAGTGACGATCCCGTCGGGCGGCGAGAAGCGCGTCGATTGGCGCGTCAAGGTGCAGGCCGAGGGGGAGGCCGTCGTCCGCATGAAGGCCCTTACCGACGAGGATTCCGACGCGATGGAAATGCGCTTTCCCTGCTACGTCCACGGCATGCTCAAGATGGAATCGTGGACGGGAGTCATCCGCCCCGACAAAGACTCGGCGAGCATCAACTTCAGCGTCCCCGCCCAGCGCCGCATCAACGACACCGTCCTCGAAGTCCGTTACTCGCCCAGCCTGGCAGCCGCCATGGTGGACGCCCTGCCCTACATGGTCGATTACCCCTACGGCTGCACCGAGCAAACGCTCAACCGCTTCCTGCCCACGGTCATCACGCAGCGGATTCTGCAAGGCATGAAGCTCGACCTCAAGGAAATCGAAAAGCACCAGGTCAATCTCAACAGCCAGGAAATCGGCAACGATAAGGAGCGCCAGAAAGGCTGGAAGCGCTTCAAACGCAATCCGGTCTTCAACGAAGGCGAAGTCACCGACATGGCCCAGGCCGGCGTACAGGCGCTCGCCAATATGCAGTGCGCCGACGGCGGCTGGGGCTGGTTCTCCGGCTTCGGCGAACGCAGCTTCCCGCACACCACCGCCACCGTCGTCCACGGCCTGCAAATCGCCAAGAAGAACGGCATCAACCTGCCCGGCGGCATGCTCGAACGCAGCGTCCAATGGCTGCAAAACTACCAGAACGAGCAAGTTCGCTTGCTCCAAAATGCGCCCGGCAAGATCAGGCCCTGGAAGGAATATGCCGACAACATCGACGCTTTGGTCTACATGAACCTGGTCGATGCAGGCGTTTTGAGCAACGAGATGCGCGAGTTCCTCTACCGCGACCGCACGCACCTGGCCGTCTACGCCAAGGCGATGTTCGGCTTGGCACTGCACAAAGAACAGCGCATCGACCAGCTCGGCATGATCATGAAGAATATCGAGCAGTACGTGGTGTCGGACGACGAGAACCAGACGGCGTATCTGCGCATGCCCGAAGGCAACGTCTGGTGGTATTGGTACGGCAGCGACATCGAGGCCAACGCCTACTACCTCAAGCTCCTCTCGGCCACCAACGCCAAGGACGAGCGGGCGCCGCGCCTCGTGAAGTACATCCTCAACAACCGCAAGCACGCCACCTACTGGAACAGCACCCGCGACACCGCCATCTGCATCGAAGCCATGGCGGATTACCTGAAAGCCAGCGGCGAAGACCGGCCCGACATGACCATCGAAGTTTGGCTCGACGGCAAAAAGCACAAGGAAGTCCGCATCACGCCGACGACGCTCTTCACTTTCGACAACAAGCTCGTGCTCCTGGGCGACGCCGTCGATACCGGCAAGCACAAGCTGGAACTGAAGCGCACCGGCACGGGCCCGGTCTACTTCAACGCCTATCTCACCAACTTCACGCTGGAGGACTTCATCACCAAGGCCGGCCTCGAAGTCCGCGTCAACCGCAAGTACTACAAGCTCGTCCGCGTCGATCACTCGGTCAAAGTGCCCGGCTCGCGCAATCAGCCGCTCGATCAAAAGGTCGAGAAGTTCGAGCGCAAAGAGCTAAAGAATCTGGCTGAACTGAAGAGCGGCGACCTCGTCGAGATCGAGCTGGAGATCGACAGCAAAAACGACTACGAGTACCTGATCTTCGAAGACCCGAAGGCGGCGGGTTTCGAGCCGGTAGCCGTGCGGTCGGGCTACGTCTTCAACGACTTCCCCGCCTACATGGAGATGCGCGACGAGAAGGTCTGCTTCTTCATCCGAGCGCTACCCCGAGGCAAGTCATCGGTCAGCTACCGCATGCGCGCCGAAATCCCCGGCAACTTCAGCGCCATGCCGACCAGAGCGTACGCAATGTACGCCCCGGAGCTGAAGGGCAACTCCGACGAGATACGGCTGATCATCCACGATTGAGTGCCGCCTCCGTTTACGTTTCGCGCACGCAAGGCCCCTGGCGGGAAATCGAGGGTTTCGCCAGGGGCTCTTTCTTTGACTCCCGCCCCATTGATGAGATAATGCTTGATAGCTCGGTGATTGGACTCCGTCCGAAATTCACGAGGCGCATTTGCAACAGTTTTGGGAGTCAAAACAATGAGCGAAGCAACCGCACGATCTACGCTGGGCCGGCTCTGCATTGCAAGCATGGCATTGTTCCTGGCTCTACCCGTCCTGATTTCGGCTCAGGACACTGATCCTCGCTCGCTTGTAACGAAAGCCATCTCAGCTCACGGCGGTGAAAAAAACATCACCAAACCCCGCATGGGTATAGTGAAATCAACCGGCAAGATGCAGCTTCGAGGATTCGGCGAGAAGAATGATTCCGAAACATCTCAGGAGGAAGTATTTGACCTCCCCAAGCGATGGAAAAGAGTCACGATCGGCAGCTTCGAAGGGGAAAAAATAACTGCTTTCAACTTGATGATCGACGGCAAGTTTTGGGAGTGGGAAGACGGTGGGGAACCCCGGCAATCAAAAGGCAGTTCCCCTGGGCATCGCTTTCAAGTAGTAACGGGTTTACTCGACCTTCTGAAAGAGAAAACCAAACTGTCGCCCCTCAAGGACATGACGATTCAGGGTCAATCCGTCGCGGGGGTTCGAGCAAGTTGGGATGGCGAGACGGCCGATTACTACTTCGACACAAAGACGGGGTTGCTGGTCCAGGTGGTGTTCAAATACGAGCTTGAACCTGGCAAGCCACGCGACACCAAAGTGGTTTTCGCAGATTATAAGGAAGTAGACGGGGTAAAGTTTTCCTTCCGCAGAACTCAGTACGTCTCAGGTGTAGAGCTGAAAGAGAAGTTCGACATGGTCACTTCTGACGTGATTAAGGAGCTGAAAATCCTAGAGATCGTCCAAGACGAGCTTTTTCGCCTGCCCGCGATAAACCCAAATGGCGCTCACGCGATACTCGAGCGCGAGCTCAAAGCTCTTGAAGGGACATGGGTTGCAGTTGCGGGAATGGCAGATGGCAAAGAGACTCCGCCGCCAGAAGGTCGCGTCCGACTCACATTTGAAAAAGGGAAGTTCGTGATGAAAAATGATGAGAAGACCGTCGACGCAGGCACGTTCACGATCGACCCCTTCAAGAAGCCCAAGGCAATTGAACTTACACATTCCATGCGGATAGTTGAAGGAAAAACCGGCTTGGGCATTTATGAAATAAAGCGAGGAGCGCTTGCGCTATGCATGGCTGCCGCCGATGGGAGTTCCCGTCCAACTGATTTTTTTGCCCCGGAGGGAAAGAATTACCTTCTTATGATTTGGAAGCGAGCGCCGGCAAAGAAATGAATTGGCCCGGCCGCTTGAGTCGGGAGGAAGAGAAAACCCGCAGACCGTAGTTGCGAAATCGCAACGTAACAGAGATCGGCAGCATGAGCGAAACCACCACGCGACCTCTGCAACACCATTCATCACCAGCCGTATCGGACCCGGCCTCTGGCGCCCAGCCAAGTCCCGCTGGTACGCGCCGCAAGCCTCGCCGCGGGAATCGTCTCATTCTTAATGACGTTGACTGGCAAACCTACACGCGTCTGCTTCACGCTCTCGACGAACGTCACTTACGCCTAACGTATGATCGGGGGGTGCTGGAGATCATGACGCTATCTTACCGGCACGAAAGTGTGGCTCGTTTCTTAGGTCGACTGGCGGTCACTCTCTCAGAGGAGTTCGACCTTCCGATTCGCGAAGGTGGCTCGACGACGCTGCGCCGCCCGCGCCGTCAGAAAGGCCTTGAGCCGGATAACTGCTACTGGATCAAAAACGCCTCGCAGATTCAAGGCAAGACTAAGATCGATTTGCGCACCGATCCACCACCCGATTTGGCGATCGAGGTCGACGTCACCCACAGTTCGCTAAACCGCATGGAGATTTACGCGAAGCTCGCGATTCCAGAGGTATGGCGCTTGGATGACAAGGGGTTGACCTTCCACGTTCTCGGCACGGACAAGAACTTCGCCGAGGTTCCAGAGA
>JACPZP010000125.1 GCA_016195405.1 Planctomycetota bacterium
AGCCGAAAGGAGCCGACACCATTCAACCAACCCGAACCGAAGCCAACCACTGCAGACGCAGCGGAGCGCGGAACCTACGCTCTGGGGAAAGCCAGAACCAACGAATAAAAAGGCCCGAACCTTCGCTTATTCAAGGGCTAGATAGATGGAGCGCCGCCCGCCGTATGCGCTGGACGGCTGGAACTATCAAGCCAATCAGAACCGCGACGATGGCAATGACCACCAGGAGTTCGACGAGCGTAAATGCGCGTCGGGCGTTCGGACCGGTGAGTCGCCGCAGCATTCTGCGCCTCCTTTGTGCGGAACATTTCAGACGACGACGGCCCCAGTAGGACCTCCGGGCGCGGTTCTCGTCACCACTCCCTATTCCGCAAGGTTGCCTAATATTGAATTGAGCCCGTCTTAGTCTGTGTCTGCGTTACATTATTGGCATCAACCCACGTCATGGTCACGTAGATGTTGTACACACCGGCAATTGTGATGTCGGCGGTCTTGAAGTCATAGGCGTCGCCTTGGTCGCCTATTTTGACGTTTGGGAGCGTCTCACTCGCGATGAGAACACCGACACCTTGTTGGGCCCCTCACTTTGAAAGCGAGCCCCTTATATTCTTTCTCGGTTTTGCTGATATAGACCTTTCCCGTGACCTTGATCGCAGTTTTGCCTTTCTGTGATCCTTCCACTAATTCGATGCTGTCGATAGTGACTTTCGTCACTCCGTCGTTGGGCCCGTAAGGTTTGATGCCCTGAGCCTGCGCCGCTGGGGCCATGGCAAGAAGAAACAGCACCAAGAAATAAGAGATTGGACGCATCGCAGCTGCCCTCCTAGGTGAAAGATCTTTGCGAGTTGCGCCTAGCGGAGCGAAAAAAAATAGGCAATAGCAATTCTCGGTTTCTGTTCTAGCTGCCGATTGTTCCACGATGATGCGCAATTCTCTTGAACAGGTGCAGCATGAAACTAGTTTTTAACGAAGCCGTCCGTCAATCCTCTGCGCCAGAATGCCGGCCTCCTCAGTGCAATCATTCAGCGCCACGCCGCGATAAGCGTTGCCGGCCAAGAACAGCCCTGGATGTTCAGTCAACCGTCGGTCAATGCGCTCCAAGCGTTCCAAGTGCCCAACGTGATACTGCGGAATGGCCCGGTCCCAGCGAATGATCTTGTGGAAGATCGGGGCGGCGACGATGCCCTGGGCCAAACGCAATTCGTTTCGCACGGCGTCCAGGAGCTTCGCATCATCCCACGTAAGCACATCGGGACGTTGCCAGCCGCCGCAAAGGGCGCGTAGCAGCACAGCGCCATCGGGAGCGCGGGCCGGAAAGATCGAAGAGCACCATTGCGCGCCGAGCAGATCGCGTTTGAATTTCTGCGGAGCGATGAAACCGAAGCCATCCAAATTGCCCGGCACGTCTTCCCGGCGATATCCAAGGGCGACCACGGCCACGCGATTGTATGGAATGGCGCCGACTTCCTCCGCCAGTTCGATGTCGAGATCCGCGAGAAGTCCGGCCTGACGATATGCGGGACAGGCGAGCACGAGCGCTTCGGCCGACCATCGATCTGCGCAGTCGCCATGAACCTCCCACGTCGGCCTGGCTGGGTCGCCGGTCATGAGAATCCGGCGGGCGTTAGCAGAAAAAAGCGGCGGCTGCTTGAGCGCGCCGGCCAGGCGTTCGCTTAGAAGCCGCATGCCTTCCGCAAAGGACCACATCCGGCCCGGCGCAGACTTTGTTTTCTCGACGGTTGTCGCTTCCAACCGGCGTCGGCGGGCTGCAACTGCGAAACCCTTGGAAACGCTGCCAAAATCCATTTCAAAGCGCTTCACACGCGGAAAGCATGCCGGCAGGCTCAAACGTCGCGGATCGCCGGCGTAGATTCCGGTCACCAGGGCATCGGCGAGCAACTCAGCGATTTCCTTTCCCGCTCGCCGCCGCGCGAACGTAGCGACAGACTCATCCGCCGGCATCTGATTGGGAGGGCGTCGCCAGCGCTCCAGAAACAAGTTAAGCTTGCCGCGCCACGACAAAAGCCCGCTTCTCAAAACGTCGCTTAGGCTGCCCGGAAGCGGCTGAAGTCGTCCATCCACGAAGAGAAATCGATTACGCGCCGATGCGTCGCTTGCCGGCAGAAGCTTGTCGCCTAGGCCGATCTCACGCGCTAGAGCTAGCGTTGTCGGTTTGGTGTCGAGAAACCCGTTGGGGCCAATCTCGACTTGAAAACCGTTTTCGCGCAGTGTCCATGCGGCCCCACCCGGCCGATCGGCTTGCTCGAGAATCGTGACTTGAAGATCCGCGGAGAGTTGTTCGAGTCGATACGCAAGGGCCAGACCGGAAATCCCGGCGCCGACGATCACGACCCGCTTCATGGCGTGCCCACAGGCGTAGGATAGATTTCCAATCTGTCCGGTCAGGTTGGAAACCTAAGCTACGAAGCTGACTGCGATCTTATTGTGCTTAGAGGCCGTTCAGTTCCCAGCCTTTGCGATAGCGGCGGCGAACGAACGCCTGCGCTTCTTTATTGTTGGCAATCTGCATCTTGGCGGCGTCCCATTCCAAGGTCGTCTTGCGAAAGCGAGTCGCCAGGCAGCCGAGCAGGACCGATTCGGTGAGCGGTCCCGCATAGTCGAACGGCGTCGAGGTTCGACCGTTGCCGCGCACCGCCTCGACGAACTGAAGATAATGGTTCTCCGCGCCGGGGTTGGGCATCTTGTAATCCCGGAACTTCTCCTCGGGCAAAAGAACCGGCGCGTCGATGTAGGGCGAGTAAAGCACGCCTTCCGAACCGATGTAGATTGAGCCTTGATCGCTGAGCTTGCGTTTGCCGAGCCTCTCCTGGACGGCCATCGGCGGGCGCGCGCGGCCATCGTACCAGGTTAGACTCAAGCGGTCGGCGGCAAACTTGGTCCCAGGGAATATGTACTGCACTTCGGAATCAAGCCCCCAGCTATCCGCGTTGACCGGAGCGCCTCCCACGGATCGAACCGACCGCGGCGCCGTGAGAGCCAGTGCCGTGAATACGGGATCGAGAATGTGGCAACCCATGTCGCCGAATGTTCCCGTGCCGAAGTCGAGTCGTTTGCGCCATTCGCCCGGATGGTAAAAGCCGCGGATGAACGGGCGGTCCGCCGCAACGCCGAGCCAAAAGTCCCAATTGAGGTCGGCCGGTACTGGATCGCGGCGATCGGGCCTTGGATTGCGGTCGCCCCAGTCCTTGCCGCTCCAAGAATGGACTTCGCGCACTTTGCCGATGGCGCCGCTCTGCACGATCGCCACCACGGTGCGATGAACGTTGTGGGAATGGATCTGGATTCCCATCTGCGAAACGATGCGCCGCTCCCGAGCGACGCGCGTGAGTTGACGGGCTTCGTAGATCGACTGCGTCAATGGCTTCTGCGTGTAGACGTGCAGTCCCTGCTGCATCGCCCGCATGGTGATGGGCGCGTGCATGTGATCCGGCGTCGAGACGTTTACCGTGTTGAGGTCTTTCTCCTTGTCGAGCAACTCGCGCCAATCTTGATAGATGCGCGCCTTAGGAAACTGCTTGCGAATGTCGGCCGTGCGAGCCAAATCGACGTCGGCGACCGCGACGAGCCGGATGTGCCTGCTGGCCGCGATCGATCGGACGTCGGCCAAAGCCATGCCATTGGCGCCGAAGCTGGCGTGATTGAGCGTCTCATTCGGTCCGGCCTGGGCGCTAGCGCGGAACACAAAAGGCGCCGCGATTCCAACGCCTGCCATCTGTTTGAGCGCCAAACGCCGACTGATTTTTCGAGTCATATTTCCAATCCCCACAGCGTGACAAATTTGGAGTGCGGGGACTGGTCCCCGCTTTAGGATTTTCGGATTCGCTAATCTCTCTCCACGCCCGACGGAGCGCTAACCACACTGCCGTTGTTATACAAAGGCGTGCCGTCAAAGAGATTCACCGGGCGGAGCATGAAGCCTGTCCAGGTCGTGATGGCCGCGCCCTGCCACGCAGTCTTGCCGTCGAAGCCATAATCTTCGCCGCGCGGCACGTGCATTGCCGGGGAGTTGTGCCAGACAGTCAGAGCCTTCTTATCAAGCGGGTTGCTGTTGTTCACCAGCAGCGGCACATCGCGATACTTGCTTTGGCCCGACGCCTTGTGCGTGACCCAAAAGTCGTGATTGGCGAAATGGTATTTCCATGGATAGTTTCGAACCGCACCGTATCTAACCGGAATGAGGTCGAGCCCCGTGAACTGCGGATTCTTGCTGTTGTTCTTACGCGCCTTGCTCTGCACGCGAAGAATCGTGAATTCTTCGGGCTTCCAGTCGGCGAAACCTTCCGATGCCTTGCCGGTGTCGTCGGGGTTGAACGGCGAAATGTCGAGCTTGAACATGCCGTTCGGCGTCGGGGTTCGCGGCAGCCTGCGAACCAACAACACTTGATTATCCCTAGGCCCGCCGATGGCCGGTTCGCCGTCTTCGCTTAGTTGCGGATCGAATCGCCAGCAGCCGACGTGCAAATGGATGTCGCGTTGATCCGTCTGCTTGTCGAAGAAATTATGGGCCGTAGCGCCGACTCGGCAGGTGATGAGGCCATCATCGCCGAAGCCGTACTCAAGAAGATAGCGATAGTTGCCGCCGTCGAAGAGCGACCACAAGAGCATCTTCTCGCCGCGTCGGGCGATGTTCTTGCCGTTCATCCAGCGCAGGCCGTCGTCGTGGACTTCCTTCAAAACCTTGTTCTTCATGCGCTGATCGCTGGAATCGAGGATCTCTCCGGGCAGCACGCAGTTGGGGCCAAGGTATTCCTTTTTCGCAGGGATCAGGCGAAAAGCGTGTTCGCTCACATCCAGGAACACGGGCTGCATCTTGTCGTAAGGGACTAGAATCTCGCCGACTTCCAGGTTCTTGAGGACGGTGTACCAGCGAGGTTTGCCCTCCTTGTCCTTAAACATGAAGCGGGCCGAGCGGATAACCAGGACGCTTGATGGCGAGGAATTCTTCTTGCTCGTGCCGTTGTCCGGATTGGTGATGTCCCACTGGATTTCCCAGGCGGTGTCGCTCTTGCTCAGGTCGTTTGGATCACATCTGCCCGCCGGAAAGCCGAGGCGGACCATATTCGGCACAGGCGCTGAAGCCTGGTTCGCGTCCTGCTTAGATTCGCCTTTCGCCGGCTCAGGCTTCGCCGGCTCGCGCCCGCGTTCTTGAGCCGCCGCGTGCCGCCCATGAACCAGAAAGGATGCCAACGCCAAGACCAAGGCGGTGTGAAAGAACCGCATCATGAATTCTCCTGAAAGGGTGGACGGCCACGGTGCTGCAAGCGCGCGGCGCGGTCAAGGATACTCTGGATTAGACGAGGATGCCCAGTTAAAATCAACCCCGGAAGGAGAGAAGGTCACGCTGCAAAGTAGCCTGGCTTCTCCGGAGCATGAGGCGTTCGTGCGCGAACTCGCTTCGAGAAAAAAAGTGTGAGCGCAATGTTCACGTTTTGCGCATACGTAATGATGCTATCCAACGCCGCTTTCGACGATCCGATGACTCCGGGCGACCATGTCCGCAACATCGAAATCGACAAGCAAACCCGCTCCTACCTCGTGCACGTTCCCAAGTCCTACGACGGCCAGAAGCCCGTTCCCGTGATCCTCGCCTTCCACGGCGGCGGCAGCAACGCCGAGCAGATGGTGCGCTTCTGCGGCTTGAACGAACTTGCCGACAAAGCCGGTTTTCTCGTCGTATATCCCAATGGCACCGGGCGCGTGAAAACTGCCCTCACCTGGAACGGCGGCAACTGCTGCGGCTATGCCATGCAGAACAAAGTCGACGACGTCGCCTTCGTCAAAGCGATTTTGGACGATCTCGAAAAAACCGCGAAAGTCGACGCCAAACGCATCTACGCCACCGGCATGTCCAACGGCGCCATTATGGCTTACCGGCTGGCTTCCGAACTTTCCGACCGCATCGCCGCCATCGCTCCAGTCGCTGGCCCCATGGGAACGGAGACGTGCAGTCCTAAACGCCCGGTCCCGGTCATTCACGTCCACGGCACCGACGACGAATTTGCCCCGTTCAACGGCGGCAAAGGCCCGAAAAGCGTCTCCCAAACCGAATTCTACTCCGTCGAACACTCGATCAAGGCTTGGGTCAAAGCGAATGGCTGCAAGAAACAGCCGGAAGTCGTGGAGTCACGCGAGAAATCGAAGGATGGAACGCGCATCATCCACAAGACGTATGGCGGAGGCAAGGACGGCGCCGAAGTCGTCCTCGTCACTGTCGAAGGCGGCGGACACACCTGGCCCGGTCGCCAACCGCCGCTAAATGTCCTTGGCAAGGCAACGACCAGCATCTCGGCCAATGAGATAATGTGGGAGTTTTTCCAGAAGCATCCGCAGAAATGAGTGCGAAAGGTTGTGCGTCATGAGCGAGACCGCGCGACAATCCGGGCCAAGGAATGCGTTCTGCTCTTTTTGCAGAAAAGGCCATCAGGTTGCTGGGCCGCTGGTACAAGGACCCGATGAGGTTTACATCTGTTATGCTTGCATACTTCTTTGCAAGAGCATTGCTGAAAAGGAATCTGAAAGACGCGGAATCGAACCAGGTAGTCCGAAGTGGTATTCTTCGAGCGATTAGCCTAATCTTGAGAACAAAAACTCATTTCGTCCGGCGGCGCTCACGGATCCCAAGCAGCGATCGAATTTGCATGCGCAGGCGCTCAGCCCAGCGCATGGCGGCGATTGCCTGACGTTTATTGGCGTTGTTTCCGGGATATCGGAAGTCTACGGCAAAATCGGAGAGAAACAGAATCCCTCGCCGCAGTGCTTTCAATGTTCCGTAAAGTGGAGCCAGGGCGGCTAGGAGTGCATCGAGGTCGTGGGTTTTAGTAATCGTAAAGCCGACTTCTTCTAAGAGACCTTTTAGGTATTTCTCAGCACATTGTTGGCAATGAAAACAGACACCATCATGTACGGGAACGCTGCTTAGCCTTCCTTGTTTGGCGAGCACGTAATCCTGCTCGGCTTTCTTGACCCACTCCCTGGTCGTCTTTTTCATAGAGGACTTTCCCCTTCGACATAATTTCTGTCGTAAAGGACTCGCCTTCTCCTAGGCGCCACGCCATCTGTTTGGGTGTGCGGACTATGAGATCAACCGGGAACGGCGCCGCTAACCGCCAACGGATTCGAACGGCTTGATCATGCTGGTTTCGAGCCGGCATGATCACGAGCAAGTCCACGTCGCTGTCTGTGTGAGGTCGTCCGTATGCGTGGGAACCGAACAATATGATCTTCTCAGGATGGAACTCTTCGACAATAGCCTGCGCATATCGTTCAATGACGCGCATCGGCACATTCGCACCGTGATAGGCGCGTCTTGGTGGAAACGGAAACGGACTTACCGGTTTCGCGGCCATTCGACCATTCTACCACCGCACCAGCGCCGTCCCCCATACCAACCCCGCCCCGAAGCCGCTTAACATCACATGATCGCCGGCATGTATCCGGTCGCTCGCATCCGCTTCGGCCAACGCCAACGGGATCGACGCCGCCGAGGTGTTGCCGTACTTTTCGATGTTGGTGAAAACCTTGCGCCGATCGATGCGCAAAACGTCGATCGAGGCGTTGATGATGCGCAGATTGGCTTGATGGGGCACGTAGAGGTCGACGTCCTCCACCTTCATCTCGGCGGCGCGTAATACTTCTTGGATCGAGTCGCACAGGATTGACGCGGCCCAGTTGAACACCTGGCGGCCTTCCATTTCCATGTAATGCAGCCGTCGCTCGAGAAGTTCCGGCGTCGGCGGCAGGCGGCTGCCGCATGCTTGGCGCTGAATCAGTTTCCTACCGCTGCCCTGCGATCCCATGGAATAGCGCACCAAACCTTGATCCGGAGTTCCTCGGCCCAAGATCACCGCGCCGGCCCCGTCGCCCAGAAGCGGGTAAATCTTTAGATCTTCAGGATTGACGGTGCGCGACAAGCAGTCGGCGCCGATGATGAGCGCCTTATCGCATGCTCCCGAATTGATGTACGCTGACCCAGTGACCAGAGCATAGACAAAGCCGGCGCAGGCAGCTTGGAGATCGACCGCCGGGCATTTAAGCTTCAACCGATCTTGCACAAGACAGGCCGTGGAGGGAAAGCTCATATCCGGCGTGCAAGTCGCCACGAGGAGCAAATCGACGTCGCTCGCGACTGCGTCAGCTGCTTGCAGGCAGCGCGTAGCCGCCTCAATTGCCAAGTCCGAGGTGGCCTGATGCGGAAGGGCATGCCGGCGTTCGCGGATCCCCGTCTGCTTGACGATCCATTCTCGGTCGCAGCCGAATCTTTTTTCGAGGTGTTCGTTGGTGATGAGATGATCCGGCACATAGCCGGCAGTTCCGAGGATGCGAACACCCATCAAACTGCGACAGCGGGGCCGGTGTGGGTTGGTTTCGGCTGCCATAACCGCCCATCCAAGAGGCACGACGAAACCGTCCCTGGCGCGTTCTTCAAAATGGGGACAGGACCATAATTCACAGGTCGTGACCCCTTCTTGAAACTTTTCAAGAAGGCTTTATATTTCGCAAGCAACAAATCGGCTATGTGAAACATGCGCCGGCAATGGTAGCGCCGGAAGGGGATGCGCTGGGACTACCGAGACCAGAGCCGGCGACTCTGCCGCCGTTGCGGCCAAGTCGAACCATTGGCGCTCTCCGTCCGCGAGGTCCGTTAGGCCGATCCAGTACACCACACGGTGTTCATCGCGGCCAATCTCGAAAGTGATGGTCGTCGGCGTGCCGTCTAGGAAATGAACGCGCCCCACCCTGCCCTTGCGCTCCAAGAAGAACCGGCGCACCCGATGACCGGGAAGGCGATGGATCTGTTGGTCCGAGTCGGCAACCGGAATGCAGATCATCCGGATTAGCTTCTCGCGGCAGCCGGCCAGGTGCTTGCCAAGGCCCAGCAGCCGCTGGCCGTGCTTGCAGAAGGCATCGAAGCCCACCGCTACGGCACGACCGTCGGGCCAGAAAGGCTGGTAACCTTCAAAATGGACTCGATCACTTTGCCGGTCGCGTGCGGGATCACGCCGAAAGAGAACAGTCAATGTTCGCGACATCCAGGGGGCCGCTCCAAAGGGACTGGAAAACAGATAAATGCGGCCGGAAACCTGGACGAATATCCCCCGAGGATTCCAAGAACCGCTGGTGGGCCTGTTATGGCGTCAGCGCGGACTTTAGCAATATAGAGAAACTGGAGAAAACGGCAAACAATTCGAAAGTTTTTTGTGTGCCCGAAAAGAGGTCGGAATATGAACTTTAGAACAGGCATCACCGCCGAATAGCGAATCGATCCATGCCTGCCGCAGTCTATTGCTCGCATGCACAGCGCCCGTATATTGTCTAGAAAATCCTGGGAAAACCTCCATGAAACACCACTTCCTCGCCGCGGTCCTTCTCGGTCTTTGCGCTTCAAACGCTTTCGCCCAATGGCAAACGCAGACCATCGATACCAAGGCCGATTTCCGCGGCCTTGGCGTTGTAAGTTCGAAAGTCGCATGGGTCAGCGGTACCAAGGGCACTTTCGCACGAACCACCGACGGCGGCAAAATTTGGTCGGTCGGAATTGTGCCCGGAGCGGAGAAACTCGACTTCCGCGATGTCGAGGCGTTCGGAGAGGCTACCGCGTATCTGCTCAGCGCCGGCCCTGGCGACGCCTCTCGGATTTACAAAACGGTCGACGCCGGCAAGTCGTGGACGATGCAATTCAAAAGCGCCGACCCGATGGCCTTTTTTGACGCCATTGCCTTCTGGGACGAGAAGAACGGCATCGCCCTCGGCGACCCTGTGAAAGGGCTGTTTCAATTGATTGTCACCGCAGACGGCGGAGCCAATTGGAAACCACTTGCGGCAAAGACGCTCCCGCCGGCCTTGTCCGGTGAGGGGGCCTTCGCGGCCAGCGGCACCTGTTTGGTCACCCACGGCGAAGGTGACGTCTGGTTCGCCACTGGCGGAGCCAAGACAGCAAGAGTCTTTCATTCCAAGGATCGAGGCCAAAACTGGGAGGTAAGCGAAACGCCGATCATTGCCGGCGTCGAATCCGCTGGCATTTTCTCGATTGCCTTCCGCGATAAGCATCACGGCATGATCGTCGGCGGCGACTACCGCAAACCCAACGACATCGGTGCAACTGCGGCGACCACCTCCGACGGCGGCAAAACATGGACGCTCCTCGACAAGCGGCTTCCCTTTTCCTCTGCCGTGAGCTGGGCGAATGATCGTTGGGTCGCGGTAGGCACATCCGGCTCCCATGTTTCTCTGGACAACGGCGCCACTTGGAAACTGCTCGATCGAGAGAATTACAACAGCGTCGGATTCGCCTCAACGGGTGAAGGCTGGGCGGTTGGACCGAAAGGCCGAATCGCGAAGTTTACGAATGAATAAGGGGACATTCATGTTTAATATCTCCCTATTTTCATCCATTCAGGAATTAGGGGCGCAAATAAACATGGATGTCCCCTTTTTTCAGTTCGACATGATGCGAAACGGGCCACAGAAGAAGATAAAGCAATCCGAAGACGCACAGCAAGCCAGCAAAGGCGACGAGGAAGAGACAACGTTTCCTGGTTGCGGTGCCCATTTGTCTGGCCCATTTCAGCCGCCGAAAGGCTCCAAGAGCCCATGTCCTAGGTCTAAGGCGAAAGTTCGCACTTCCATTCGATTTCCGTTCGCCAGCTTGGGTCTTTGCGCAAGAACTTGATCAGCAGTAGTCGAACATCAGTTATCCTAAGATCGGCGCGGACGGACTCGTAGAAACGCCCATCCGCTGTGGCCGTGATCTTGCCTTCGTCGGCTTCGTAGCTCATATTGTCGCCCGGAAACCAGAAGTGTTCAACAACGACCCACAAGAGGCGATCATAGTCGCGATCAAGCTGGTCAAGGATCTTATGCACTAGAAAGCCATTCAGCGGCGGTTCCCCAAACCGCAGAATCATCAGGCGGGAAAACGGGGCTCGGATTGGACCGAAGGATTATCGCGAATCGACTTTCCTCCTTCTGCCGGCGCATACCTTCTCCCTTAGGGCGACCTGATATTCGTGTATTGCGCGGCCACGATCTGCCACCGTTCCTGTTGCCTTACATAAACGTGAATGAAACGCACACCTTGATCGGGCGGACCTTTCATGATTAGGACTCCGGTCGCCACGACCGTGTCTCCATACACCTCAGTCTTCAGATCCTTTTGCTCAAGGGTGAGGGGCCCACGGTCGCCCGCCTTGGCCGTTTTCAGAACTCGGCCTTGTTTCTGGTTTCACCGTTGCCTTCAGTTACGAGCGCTTCCTCCGCCAGGACGCGCTCCAAGAAGGTAACCGCCGCTTGCGGCCCCTTCTCGAAGGCGGTTAGAAAGTCCCGCTGGACCTTCCGCACTTGCTGAATCTTGTTCTCTCGATCGGCCTTGGAATCCGACACTTGGGGCGTCAAGCACACAAGCGCCGACGTAAGGTGCACCACTGAAATCGGGAGATTCATGTTGCCTTCCTCAGAGAAACCGAGTTACCAACGCAAGCTGCACGGTTCAAAAGGTGTCAGGAGCTTTAAATATGCGTACTAATCTCTATATAAAAAACTTCCCGACGCCTTTCTTGGCCCGTTTGTTCTCTTACTGCTTTCCCTTGTCGTCACTACTCCGCCACTGAATCATGGATCGCAGTTTCTTTTCCGGGGTGGACCTTGGAATGAACTGGACACGATCGCCGAGAAAAGTCATGGCCGCAAGGAACCCCTCATCGGACAACCGGCCGAGCTTGGGCAGCGGCTTCTGGGGATCGTACGCCAAATCGTCCGGCTTCGTCCAGACCACGCCTTCGCCGGCCTCGACGATCATGAAATTGGGGCCATCGCCTTTCAGATGGTCCGTGAATTTGAGTCCTTCCTTGCCTTCGAAGATGGTCCCTTTGCCGGTGAACACCTGGAAAAAAGTCATCCCCAGCTCCTTGGTTTCGACGCCCGGCAGCGCGTAGATTTTCGGCATCTTCTTGATCAGTTGCTTGTTGTGCGCACTGTCCCAGGGTTCATCGATCTTGAATTCCTTCAGCAGGTCGTCTTCATCCATGCGCTTTAAGAGGGCGACGCGCCAGCTCAGAAGGGGCTTGCCGTCCTTGCTGTAAATCGCCGCGGTCGGGTAAATCCTCTCGTCCGAAACCTGATCGTGCATGATCCTGGCCAGGGTCGCCAAGTTGCTCGCACATTTCGCCTTGTTCCGATCGAGGGTGTCCAGTTTGGGATCGGCGCCGATCCGCCGGAAAACGAGCACCGCGAGCCGTCCAAAGGATTTCTCCGGGTCTTTTGCTCTGGTGGGAAACTTGGTCGGCCGCTCCTCAGCAAAACTGTCGAAGCACAGTTTCAGTTGGTTGCCGTCCAGCTCGTAAATGGCTTCGAGCGTTGCCTTCTTGCCGCGGCTAGTTTTGATCGTGACGTCCAACGTTTTGGGCGCCTTGGTCGGATCGAGTTGGTAGGGCCCAATGGGAATCGATTTGTCATCGATTTTCAGCTTCATTTGATCGTCCGAAAAAGTCACCGTCCTGAGCTTGTCCGGCTCCGGAAGCTGCCCAAAGATCTCCGCGACGATCCCGCGGCTTTCGTTGGCTATCAAGATCCAGTCGCCGTTCAGTTTGTCCTTGTCCGTTTTGGCGGGCTGTTGCCCATGAGCGTTCAGCGGATCAACGATGAGGCCCGTTACCATCCCCATCAAAAGCAGAGGCAACATCAGCAGAGATGACTTCATGATGGAATTCCAAGAATAAGGACCCGAGCCTCTCCCGGGCCTGTCCCCGTTTCAGCTTCCCCTCCATGAGAAGCGAAGCGTGCCACCCAAATAGATCATGGATCAACGATGATGCCGTTTTCGTAGCAGCGTTTGTACTGCAGAACCCCTTGTTCACTCCAGGCGGCCTCCAGGCCGTGCTTGACGCCGTTTCGGTAGACCTGGACCGATGTGAGTTGTCCATTCTCATGCCAGCGGAAGGAACCCCCGTCATATTCGCCGTTGACATAGGTGGCCTCGCTCTGCTTTTGGCCGTTGGCGTGCCAGTGCAGCCATTTCCCCTCTTGCTTGCCGTTTCGATACTGACCCGTGTAGCTCTTCTTTCCGTCGCGATGCCATCCCGTGTTCGGGCCGTCAGCGACATGGTTTTTGTAGTGTTGCTCCTACATCTTTTGGCCATTGTCATGAAAGGCGGTGTGAGCGCCGTTGTATTTGCCGTTCTGATATTGCGACTCATAGCCTTTCTGACCATTGACATGCCAGGTTATCCATGTGCCCGTGTAGTTCTTGGGTGGTTCAACATGAACGCGCAAGGCGTTCCGGATGAGCGTCGGGCGGCCGCTGACTTTATCTGGGTTGTCATAGAGGACCCGAACGGTCCAGTGGTAGTCGAGTCGATACATGTCCCAATTGCGTTGTCCGCTGGCCATGTTCATGCTGTCGGGTGCTTCCCGAAAGGGCGGAATGATCGTGAGAACTTGCGCTCTGGTCATACCCGGCTCGACCTGATTGACTTTTTCGGTCCAAGAGGCCTCGCCGGCATCCTTGCTGCGGATGTACACGGCGCCCGATGGATATTTTGCGACGATCCGACGCAATGCCTCGGCAGCGGCCGCGCGCACGTCGCTTTTTTCATTGCGAAGGCCTTTGATGTGAGCGGCGATAGCGGCCTCATCCACGGATATCGGATCCAAAGGCATGGCTTGCGACGGCAGGCCCATCAGACGAGGAGCGACGACGAAGAGAAGGACTAAAGATCGAGTCATGATTTTTCTCCTGAAACTTCACCGGCGCCAGCAAATCGCACAACTTGGAAACCCCATAGTCGCTGCCCGCCGCTCAGTCCACCCGAATCATCCATGATGCTGGCCCTCTACGTCAGTGGCACGCCCTGAGGTACCCCGAAGGGCGTGCAAATCTGTAACAACTTCACTCCGCGCGAACTTCCGCAGTGCTGTGTCCTTTATCTCTAACCTCACCGGCCGCACGTTGGCGATCAGCGGAAAAGCTTCCACTCCGATCCTGACATTTGGCATGCTCCGCAAAATACTGCCGTGAAGCTTTGCCATCTCCCGTCCGTTGCTCACAGCCCGAGAGAATGCAGCAAGCGGCTCCACACGCTCGGTCTGCTCATATTCGCTGAAGCCGCCTTTTTATGGAGTCGCAGGTTGTCGTCGAAGCCAATTTCAAACAGACCTTCGTCAAACACCCACACTCTTTTGGTCGAGCAGGCATCTACGGCTGCAAACTCTTCGTCTTGTCCGGTCAAACAGACTGCGACGCGACCAGCGCTATAGTTGCCTGGGGGCACGCCGAATAGCTGGCTTACTTCATTTTCGGACATCCCTTCGCGAATCTGACGATACTTGGCCCAAACTTCAACATGCGGATTTTGTGCTAAAAAGAACCAGAGCGCAAGCACCGCGAGCGAGGCGGCGGAAACGAACAGGATGCCTTTTTTCGAGCGGGCCATATCGTAATCACAAAGCATGTTTGCCGATGGACGTCAATCTGCCACTTTGCGTCCGTTTCAGGTCCTGACGCATTTTTTCTCTCCGGCGTTATTTGCCCTGAGCTACTTGCCAAAAAGTTGTCGCCACAATTTCCGCCAAAATGGCTCGACAATGCTATCGCCCCACATACCCGTCGCCGCCACCCGTCCTTGCTGATCAAACGCTATATAAAAAGCACCGTGCCGGCTGAACCAACTCTTGAAATACGGGTTGGCCCATGGCGCGAAGAAAGGAACATCGTCTTTCCGGAGAATGCAAGCTGATCGATTGGGACCTTCTCTTCGAGAGTCTCCGAGAAGGGTATCAGCACCTCGATTGCAAACCGTTTGTCCGGCACTGCTCCGTCATAGCACCCTGGCGGCACGCCGAAAATCGCCTCGACCTCGGCTTCCGTCATCCCGGGGGCGATAAGCTGCAAGTGATCGAGATCGACGTGATGCGAAACGGGCCACAGGAGAAGATAAAGCGATCCGAAGACGCACAGCAAGCCAGCAAGGGCGACGGAGCAGAGCCAACGTTTCCTCTTTGCGGTGCCCATTTGTCCGGCCCATTTGTCCGGCCCATTTCTGCCGCCGAAAGACTAGGTTCGCCGCCGCGGACCAGCAAGGTAGCGGCCGCGGCCGGCCGCAATAGCGTTATTTCTCGAATAACCGTGATCCGGCCGGGTCAACTTCCTTGCCGGGTCTTACCAAACTTCGGGCAGAGACTATGCGGTCATTGCGTCATCGCATAAAAGCCCGCCGATATCACGGCCTGGATCGCCAGATAAATGCCGGCCGCGATGCTGGCGCGCTTTACGCTCATTCCGCAGGTTGCTGAGATCGCTAGGCCGGCACACACCGCGCCGACCGCCAGGCCGATGATGAACAAGCTGGGCGGGAGGAGAAAGTTGATGATCGCGGCAGGGGTAATCGCCGCAAGGACACAGATGATCATTTTTCCCCAACCTGGAAAGCCGCCTTGTTCCATCGCGGCAACGATGATGCCCAGGATTGCCGCCCCCAGTAGGATTCCGAGCATACCCGACCTCACATTTATTAGGCTCTTAACACCCTTTTTAATCTCATATGGGTCATCCGGCACCCGGATGCCCGCCCCCAGGCGATCCCATTATCCGCTTGGCCAACGCCAAGCAACGCCGAGCGGCGCAACGTCTTAAAGCGAAAAAAACCGCCGCGTAATTGACGGCGTTGCATGGCACCCGCGAGCCGCCCTCAAGGTCATTGGCCTTACTGCTCTGTCTCGACTTTCCAGTTGAGCGGCTCATTTCCCTTCGCCGCGGGGTTCGGCGTCGTGGGTGTGAATCTGGTTCCCCCCGGGGTGTCACAGTAAGTGTGATCGGGGGCCGTCTGGTCTAACCCCAAGATCCTGCACATCGCTACGAAATTGGCTTGCCTGGCCTGGTCGATCTTGAGCGACTGCATATATCTCTCGAAGTGCTGGCCGATTTCACGAACGACCGCCGCCGGGTTGACGTGGATCTCGTTCCTGCAAAGGTGAAACCCGGGTTGGAAGTAGCGGGACAAGTGGCAGCCCACCTTCGGCATGCCGCCATGGTACATCCCGCACCGGACCACCCTGTAGATCTTCTTGATCGAGGCGTCCGTCCATTGCGGGTCAGGGTACACCTCCTTAAACCCCCGTTTGAAGAAATCCCAACTGTGGCTCTTAAGCTTGCCGTTTCCGTCCTCCTCGACGCTTTCTCTCCCGTCGATGAACTGCTGGATCATCTCGAAGTACGCCGACGCTATCGACAGGATCACGTAACCCGCCTGCTTGAACGCCGTCCCGTCGTCGCGGTTCTCGAAGTGGCAGCCAAGGATCTTGGCCAGACCGATCTGGCGATCCTGAACGTAGAACCTGAAGTTTTGGATCATGTCGTCAATCGTAGGCGGCATACGTAACCCCTCGGTGACGGCGGGCTGTTCGACCGGTGTGATGCGGCCTTTCAGGGCGGCCTTCGATGTCCCCCGCGGAGTTCTGCTTAGCGAGTGCGTTCGGCAGAACGCTAGGGATTCTATGCGGCCTGCTCCGCGTGCAAGCATGGAATCTTCAGCCACAAAACGAGGGGCAGAGAGGCCGCATAGAATCAAGTTGGAGTAAACCGTGGACTTAGAGACCGAAGCCAATTGGAATCGGGTGTACCTTTTCCTCATTGCAGTGTAGCGATGCCGTGGCGGACCTTACAAGCATTTTCCGGGATCAGAGCGGCCTATACAGCAGGTGGGTCTCCGGAAACGTGATGAAGGGTTGAAGGAAAGGTCCAAGAGGAGCTAAATCTCCGCGACCTCGTTCTCGACGTCGACCTCGGGCAACTCGTGCCCCTTCTTGCCCCTCGCGTGCAGCGGTGTAAACGGCAGTTTCAGCTCTTTCCGCTGTTTTTCGAAAATGTCATAGAAGGGCGATTTCTTCCATATCTCTTCAACCTGCGGCAGCCAGAAACGGAACGGGTCGTTCTTGCGGCCGGTGCCTTCGCGGGCGATCATGTCGGCTTTGGCGGCGCGGTTGAGCCACTCCGACAGGGTCGCGGGGTGGGGCTTGTCGAAATCGTCGGGCCATTCTTCGAGGATGTCGAAACGCGTCAGCTTCTGCGGGGCGTCCTCCAATACCATGCGCAGAACTTCCCAGTTGCCCTGGAAGCCATCGTCGCGGCTATCGACCACGCTCAGGTATTCGGTGCCCTCGGCATTGAGTTCCATGAGCAGGTGGCGCGGCGTGGCGGCATGGCGCGACAGCGCGAGGAAGCGGCGGCGGCGCGTCATCGGATCGCCGCCGGGGTGGCGCATCTCGATGGCGATGTCGACGTGGCCCAAGAGGGCGCCGCTGCCGCGGGCCGACTCGCCGGGGCGGGCATCGCCTTTACCGGGATGATGGAGCAGCACGTTAGCCATGCCGCGGCCCGTCAAGGTGCGCAAGGGCAGCAGGGCCTCAAAAATGCTTCTGGCGTTGTTCTCGCAGCGAAGAAGGGGAGCGAGCGGATCGAACACCGCCAGGTCGATGCCGTGCTGCTCGCGGAGCTGAAGGATGCGGTCGAGGAGAGCCTGCCATTGCTCGGGAGTCGGGATGTTGCGAAATGGCCTGGGAATGAAGCAGACGTTGCCGCCGAAATCGTGAAGGCGAGCGCGCTCCGCCCAGAGGCAGTGGTCTTCTTCGGTGACGACCACGGTCTTGCCGGCTTGGACGGCCAGCCCCGCCAGCTCACCCCCGTTCTTGCGACGCGAGAGGAGCAAGGACATGAGCGTCGTCTTCCCGATTTCCATCGGCTCGTGAGTAGAATTGTGTTACCCCTGGCGACGAATCCGTGCCAAAGCCAGTCGGCGGGCGGCTTCTGAATCGTCGTAAGCTCGTTGTCCCAAAACTCTTGTGGCGTTTCGGTGTCGTACATAGCTGGTTCTCCTTGGAAATGGATTGCGTCGGGAGGGGTGTGGGGGGGGTGGCGACACAACGAATTGGAAAGGCGGATTTGAGTGGACAGTCCAGAACGTACTTGAAAGGACGCGACTCGTTCGCTTCCTCTATCAGACCATATTCCGCAGCGAAATGGTAGCTTGGTTGTGACGCGAACGTCAAAAAAGCAGCCTATCCGACTCGTCGCTCGGTCTCGGCTTGCCGAGATGCTCGTAAGCCTTGGCGGTGGCGACTCGTCCTCGAGGACTGCGAACAATCATTTGCTCGCGCAAAAGATAAGGCTCGATTTCGTCGCTCAGCGTGTCGCCCGGCAGGTTCATGGTGGCGGTGAGGGCATCCACGCCGGTCGGCCCGCCTTCGAAGACGCCGATCAGCGTTTCGAGATAGCGGCGATCCTGCTTGTCCAGTCCCAGCGTATCGACTTCCGCCATCGCCAACGCCGACCGCGCGATGTCCAAAGTGATATGGCCTTCCGCCTCGCTGGTCGCGAAATTTCGCGCCCACCAAAGGCGGGCGTTGGCGATGCGCGGCGTTCCCCGGCTGCGTCCAGCGATCTCCACCGCGGCTTCCGCGCTAAGCTGCGTTTGCAATTTGCGGGCGTTGATGGTGACGATGGTGGCCAATTCCTCGACCGAATAGAAATCGAGATGCTCGTGCATCTTGAACCGGTCGCGCATAGGCCCCGACAACATGCCGCTGCGGGTCGTCGCGCCGATCAAGGTGAAGCGCTTAAGCGGCATCGAGATCGTTCGTGCGTTGATCCCTTCGCCGAGCACGATATCGATGCGAAAGTCCTCCATCGCCGGATAGATGAACTCCTCCACCACCCGCGGCAGGCGATGGATTTCGTCGATGAACAAAACCGAGCCTTCCGTGGCATTGGTGAGGAAGGGCAGGATGTCGCCGGGCCGCGTAAGAGCCGGCCCGCTCGTCATCTGGATCGTCGTTCCAAGCTCGTTGGGCAGAACGGTGGCGAAGGTGGTCTTGCCGAGTCCGGGCGGGCCGTCGAAGAGGATGTGCGAGAGCGGTTCCTTCAGTTTCCGGCAAGCGTTTAGCACGATGCCGAGCCGCTGCACGACCGCTTTTTGGCCGATGACTTCCTTGAGCAATCGTGGCCGCAGAACGGCGTCGCGTTTTTTTTCCTCGTCGGCGGCGTTGTCGCCTTGCACGATCGCCTCGCGTGCCATTGCTTATCCTTGCTTGTAAATGGCCAGCAAGATCTCTTCGACGCTGTCGAACTTCTTGCCGCCCGCCAAGACCCTGTCGAGGCGATCGCGCGCTTCGGCCGGACCATGCCCGACGCTCAGAAGCGCCTGGTACGCGTCTTCGATTAAGCTGCCGGCAACCGCTGCTGGGGTGGAGGGCTGACCGTCCGCCGACGCCGCCGCCATCAAGGCGAACTTAGTCACCTTGCGCTTCAGCGTGGCTACCACCTGCTCGGCCGTCGCGGGACCGATGCCGGGCAATGAGGTCAGCCATTTCGGATCCTGCCGTTGGATGGCGTCGGCGATTTCCTTGATCGGCCGCACGAGCGCCTTCATGGCCTTGCGGACGCCGACTTTATCGACCGTGCAGAACAGCTCGAAGAACTCCAGCTCCGGCTCAGTGGAGAACCCGATGAGCCGCGGCACCAGCCGCCCCTGCATCGGATTGCCTTCGAGGTACTCGCTGGTGAATAGCGTGAGTTCCTGGCCATGGACATGCTGCACGACGCGGCGAACAAACTCCGGGACCAATACCTGGTACTCGATCGGCCCGACTTGCAGCCGAATCTCCTCGTCGAGCACGCGCGTCAGTAGGCCGGTGATCTTCGTGATCATGGCAAGGCGTGTTTCTGCAAATAATAATGGCACAAGGCGACGGCCAGCGCGTCGGCGACATCGGGAGGATCGGGCGCCTGAGCTAGTTTGAGTTCGCGCTGAATCGTTCGCTGCACCTGATCCTTGGCCGCCCGCCCGCTGCCCGTAATCGTTTTCTTGACGCGGGTGGCGTTGTAGCTCACCACTTCCAAGCCCTTTTGCGCCGCCGCCAACAAGAGCGCCCCCCGCGCATGCCCCATCAGAATCGCCGTGCGTGGATGCTTGTAATGGGCGTAAAGCTGCTCCACAGCGAGCACCGATGGCCGAAACTCTTCAATGACCTCGACTATACCGTTGTACACAGAGAGGATGCGCGAAGCCATGTGTTCTTTTTTGGCGTCGGCGGAAGAACGAATGACGCCGGCCTCACAGACGAAGGGGCCGGCCGGCCGCGCCTCAACGACGCCGTAGCCGGTGATGTGCAAGCCGGGATCGACGCCGAGGATACGCGGAAGGTCCATGCGAGAATCTATTCTTTCGGCGGCCTTAGACCCGCGGATATTTCCAGCCATTGAAACGTATTTTCGAGGGCATTCTGACCCTTCGCGCCCTCACTGATCAAGCGCAGCGCCCTTCCGAGCTGAGACCCTTCATCTATGTGCGAGGTTTCGAGGCCTGCCAGAGCCGGGCTGTAGTTACCAAAGCGCATGCACTCGAATTCGTCGAGTTTGAACGCGAGGGGATTATGTCCGCCAAAATAAAACGTCACGGAAATCGCTTTTTCAGACCGCGTTTTGATCGTAAGTCGACCGAGAGCGAAATAGTCATTCAGTCCCAAATCAAAGCGTCGCTTGGCGGGCCGAAAGGCACGCAGAATCCGGGGTACATACTTTGACGGCACCTGGAACTCCGGCACCGCCGGACTAGTTTGAAGATTAGGATTACTGAATAGCTCAGCGGTTACAAACTCGACTTCTTCATCTGCAGGCAGGCTGACATATTCTTCATTGCGTCGGAGGCTGAGCAACCACCAAGTGCAAAGTAGAGCGGCAAGTACAAAGACGCAGAACAGGATTCGAGGCGAACGTTTAGATTGCATGTCCGGCACGTATTTGAGTAACTTAGACGGCGTTCGGTGGCTCAGGCCACTCGCCATCCCCAACCTTTCGAGTTTCGTTTCATGAACGAAAGTTCCGTTTCACCATGTGGGTGTGTGTCCTAAATGAATGCAATACGAAAAGTCCTAGACGGTCGTGGGAGTCCGTCCGCCTGCGGGTGGGCTCCGAAGACTCCGCCTACGCCTACTGTTTAGTTTTCGATGCGCCATATGCTTCCGGCCGTCCGATCCTCAAGCGTTACGCCCAACTCTCCGAGCCGCTTGCGAATCTGATCGCTAAGGGCGAAGTTCTTGTTCTTGCGAGCGTCGGCGCGCACATCGATAAGCAGTTGGATCAAGCCGCCGAGCAGCTTGTCGTCGCCCGCTTCCTTTGTTGCTGCCGGCTTGTGGAAGACGCCGAGAATCTGGCTCAATTCTTTCAAAATCAACACGCCGCGTTGAAAAGCGCGAAGATCGGCTTCCGAGCCCTTACCCTCCTCCAAGTGATTCGCGTCGGCGAAGCGATTTAGCGCGGTCAACAACTCGAACAGGATGCCGATGGCGCCGCCGGTGTTGAAGTCATCGTCCATATGCTCAAGGAACTTCTCCCACAGCCCGACGACTTCGGCGACAAATTCGGCCGCGGGTTCGTTGGGTGGGATTGGCCGCCGCGCGGTCGGCGCTTGCAATTCGAAGAAGCTCTTCTTGGTGATCCGCTCGAAGCGCTCAAAGAAACGATAGAAGCCGTCGAGGGCACGGCGAACCTCTTCGAGCCGTTCCTCGCTGAAATCGATCGGCCGGCGATAGTGCGTCGACAGCAGGAAGAACCGCAGCGTTTCCGGGTGGTGGCGTTTAAGCAATTCGGAGACGACGATTTCGTTGCCCTTGCTCTTGGACATTTTCTCCGTGCCGGTTTTCATCAGCCCATTGTGCATCCAGTAGTGCACGAAGGGCTCGCCATTGAAGGACTCCGATTGGGCCAATTCGTTTTCGTGGTGCGGGAACTGCAAGTCGAGGCCGCCGCCATGGATGTCGAGTGTGGTTCCCAGAAGCTTCATGCTCATGGCCGAGCATTCGATGTGCCAGCCCGGCCGGCCCTTACCCCAGGGACTTTCCCAGAACGGCTCGCCCGGCTTAGCGCCTTTCCAGAGCGCGAAGTCGCCGGGGTTGCGCTTGCGGTCGCTGACTTCGATTCTCGCGCCGGCTTCCATTTGCTCTGGGTCGCGGTGGCAGAGTTTGCCGTAATCCTCGTCCTTGGTGACGTCGAAATACACATCGCCGGCCGCGGGGTAGGCGAAACCCTTGTCAACAAGAACTTTGATCATCTGGATAATGGCGTCGACATGGTGGGTCGCGCGCGGCAAATGGTCGACGCCGGTGACGTTGAGGATTTCCAGGTTCTTGACGTAATCCTTGGTGATTCGCTCAGCCAATTCCGGGACAGTCGTATTCTGCTTGGCCGCCTCGACGATGAGTTTATCGTCGATGTCCGTGATGTTGACGACGAAGGTAACCTCGTAGCCGAGGTACGACAGGTAGCGCTTGACGGTATCGAAAATCACCGGCCCAACCATGTGTCCCAGATGGCTTGGCTTGTAAACCGTCGGCCCGCATAGGTAGATGCCGACCTTGCCGGGCACGACCGTGACGAAGGGTTCCTTTTGCCGGGTCAGCGTGTTGTAGACATGAAGATCGTTCGCTTCCATCTTTCCCCTCTTCTGTAGGACGGTTTTGCAAACCGTCCTTTGCATATGCGGTCCAAGAGGGACGGATTGAAAATCCGTCCTACGTGTTCTCAATCAACGCTATGACTTGGCAGGCGATGGCTTCGGACCGGCCGATGGCGCCGACCTGCTCGCCGGTCTTCGCTTTGACGTTGACGGCATCGGCCGGCAAGCCCAAGAGGCCGGCGAGGCGGTCGCGCATCCTCGCCTTGAGCGGCCCCAATTTCGGTTCCTGGGCGAAAATGATGACATCCACGTTGACGGGTCGAAACCCCTTCTGGTTCAGACGCTCTAAGGTTTCCCTCACGAAGAAGGAAGAATCGCGGTCTTTATGGACGGGATCGCTATCAGGATAGAAGTCGCCGATGTCGCCGAGCCCCGCAGCGCCGAGCAGAGCATCGGTCAAGGCATGGAGGACGACATCCGCATCGCTATGTCCGACCAGACCGCGGGGATGCTCGATATGCAGCCCGCCCAAGATCAAGGGCCGGCCGGGCGCCAAGCGATGGGTGTCGTGTCCGATGCCGACGCGCATGAGGAATCCGTCCCGTTCGAAAGATGCACTGGATACGTGATTCTAGCGAAGGAGCAGGAATGAAGGCAACGCGAGAATCAATCGGCCCAGTTTTCGATTCTCAATTGAGGAATACCCTGAAAATCACTGCGGTTTCGCGTTACCAAGACCGCATTCTTTCGAGCCAGCGCGATGCTGGCGATGAGCAGATCGGCACGGCCGCGTTTCTTCATGCCCCTGATCTTACTGAGCCGTTGCCAAATCTCGACCGCATGGTTGTCAAAAGCTAGTACTTTCCAAGGTGCCAAGGAATCTTCGAGTTCCAGAAGGAATCGCTGGGCTCGCAGGAGGTCTGGTCCAGTGCTGGCCTTCAACAAATGGTCAAATCGGCCACGAAGGAGTTCGATCCTGGTAATAATGGAGATTGTGATTTCGTCTTGAGTAGTCTCAACTTTTCGTTGGACAGTCGTGTCTCCCGCAAAAAAAAGCGAGAGCATGTCCGTATCAAGGATGAACATCAATCGTTTCCATCACCGATCGGGTGTCGTCGACGCTCCTTGTAGATCTCTTCAACGAGCTTGGAGAATGAGGGGTCGTCCTTGAATATTCCTGCAGATTTCAGAATCTGCTTCTTGCGATGGTTCCGACACAACCATTCTTCTAGCGCGGATTTCAAGAATCGCCATTTTCGCCCGATCAGTCTACCGGGAATATCCGTTTTCTTCGCTAGTTCTCGGGTTTCCCGACTTGTTAGGCGCAGGAAGCCTGCGGCCTCTTCCAGAGTAAGGACTTCATGCTTTGGTGCGAAGTCGTTCATTATTCCGCTCGATACAAAGGTGTCGTCTGTTCTTTCCCTCATTTTCTCCGTTGCAAGTGAATCTCGCAACCGCAATTGGGCAGGCGCCGAATCGCTCAAATGAAACTGGTGGAATGATCCACCGCGAAATTCTCGAATCGCATGAATTGCTTGATGTACATGAGGCTGACCTCGCCCGTCGGGCCGTTGCGCTGCTTGCCGACGATGACTTCGACCACGCCCTCTTGCTGGCCTGGCTCGTGCAGCTCGGGACGGTGCAAAAGCATCACCGTGTCGGCATCCTGCTCGATGGCGCCCGACTCGCGCAGGTCGCTCAGCCGGGGCCGGTGGTCCTGGCGGTCTTCCGAGCTGCGGTTCACTTGGGCCAGCGCCAGTACGGGAATCTTCAACTCGCGGGCCAGGAACTTCAGCCGGCGCGAGATGGCGGCGACTTGCTCCTGCCTGCTGTCCTTGCGGTTGTCCGGGTCAATGAGCTGGAGGTAATCGATGACCACGATGCGAATCTGATGGCGCACCTTCAGCCGGCGGGCGTTGGCGGCGATGCGGAGCATGTTTTGACCGGGGATGTCGTCGATGAACAAGGGCGCCTGCGTTAGGGTCTGGCCCCCTTCCATGAGCTGGGCCATCTCATCTGAAGACAGCGTGCCCTTGCGCAAGCGATGGCTGTCGACGCGGGCCTGGCTGCACAGGAGCCGCTCGGCGATCTCGATGCGCGATTGCTCCAGGCTGACGAAAAACGCCGGCATCTTCTCCTCGACGACGACGTGCCGAAGGATGTTGAGCGCGAAGCTGGTTTTGCCGACGCTGGGACGCGCAGCGATGATGACCAGCTCCGAATCCTGCATGCCGGCGGTGAGACTGTCGAGATCGATGAATCCGCTCGGCACTCCGCTGTAATCCTGATGATCGCCTTTGCGCGTGTTGATGCGATCGTAGGCTTCGAAGATGGCGTCCTGTAGCGTGGTCGTGGTGCCGGTCACGCCCAATTCGGCGATCTCGAGCACGCGGCGCTCCGCGGAATCGAGCAGCTCGTTGGCCGGCATCACTTGATCGTAGGCGTCGCGCTGCAGCTCGTTGCAAGCATGGATGAGATTGCGGACGATGGCCTTCTGGCGCACGATCTCGGCGTAGTGGACGGCGTTGGCCGCGCTGGGGGCGGCTTCCCACAACTCCACGAGGTAGCCGTAACCGCCGATGTCCTGTATCAACTGCTTTTCGTTGAGATCGTTGGCCAGCGTGACCGGATCGGCCGCCTTGTGCTTGTCGAACAGGCCGGTGATGGACTCGTAGATCTTTTGATGGGCGAAGACGTAGAAGTCTTCATAGCGGCCGCCCAAGACGTTAATGACGTCGGGGATTATTTTGTTGTCGCGCAGCATCGCCCCGAGGACGCTGCGTTCGGCGTCCCGGTTGTGGGGGGGAAGCCGATCGGCTCCTTCCTGCGACTGGGCCATTATTTCTTCTCAGGAGTATTCGAGCGCACCACGAGGACTTGCACCTTGGCCTCGGTGTCATAACCCAGGTTGAGGTTCACCTCGTAGAGGGCGCATTCCTTGATGGCGCCTTCGAGACGCACCATTTCCGGCTCGACTTTCAGGTTTTTGCCCTTGAGCGCCTTGGATATCTCCGGCGCCCCGACCGAGCCGTAGAGATGGCCTTCTTCGTTGGCGTTGGCCTCGATCGTCAAATGTTGCACGCGCGCGATCTGCTCGGCCAGCGCCTTAAGGTCGGCGATCTTGGCCTCGCGGGCCTGGTTGACGCGCTGCTTGTAAAGCTCCAGAAGCTTCAGGTTGTGCGGCGTCGGTATCGTGGCCAAGCCGTTGGGCACGAGATAATTTCGGCCATAGCCCGCCTTGACCTCGACGAGGTCGCCCTGCTTGCCGAGGTGGGCGACGTCCTCGGTCAAAACGAGCTGCATGCCGCCGTGCTTGCCCTTCAAGATTTGATTGCGTTTTCTGGTTTGCATATTTCAGTCGCTCATTACGGGACAAGTTCTAAAACGGGATGTCTTCTTCGGGTCGACCCGGCGGGGGCGGCTCCATGCCGGGATCATGCGGCTCGAAGCCATCGCCGCTCGACGGCTGGGGAGCGCGCGCCGGTGCTGCGGGACGCGATCCGCCGTCATAATTGCGCGGCTCAAGATATTGGAAGTTGTCCACGGTGACCTTCAGCTTCGACCGCTTCTGACCATCTTGGGCCGTCCACTGATCGAGCTTCAAGTGACCTTCAATGAACAGTTGCTGGCCCTTGCGAAGGTTCTGTTCCACCATATCGGCCTGCTTGCCGGTTTCCCCACGGTTAAATGCTTCCACGTCAATGAAAACCGGATCGTCTTCCCACTGTCCTGTCTGCTGGTTTTTCTTGCGATTGTTCACTGCAAACCCGAACATGGCCACCTTGCCGCCGTTTGCGAATGCGCGCGTTTCGGGGTCGCGCGTAAGCCGGCCGATCAGCATCACCTTGTTGAGATTTGCCATTGTGGGCCTCGCTGGTTTCTAGGAATGGATTCGTGACCAGCCGATACTATACATTAGTCGATCATCGTCCGCCAACATTTTATTCGCGCGCTTCAGCTTTTTTTCTCCTCGGCCCTTCATCCATCCCGTTGATACTAGGCGCCATTCCGCCTTCGCCGGGTTCTTCCTGGATATTGTGCAGCGCGACCGCATGCTCCCCCTTGGCGATCGACAACATCGTGTCCACTAGCTTCGGATCGATGCGAAGGACCATCATCCGCAGGATCATTTCATTGAGCGCACAGTCATGCTCGATCTCTGCAAGATTCTTGCCTTCCGACGAGAAGTAAGTGAGGTAGTACAGGCCCTTCTTCTGGTTCCGGATGGGATAGGTCAAACGCCTTTCATCCCATGGCCGCGACACCAGCACTTCGGCATTGTGCTTTTCCAAGATGCCGCGAAGCGCTTTGTCCGCGGCGGGAACATCGCCGGCAACCTTGGACGTGTCGAGCACGAACATGCACTCATATACTTTCGCTGCCATTCATCCCTCAGTTTTTTGAACGTAGCCGCAGGTTTTAACCTGCGGAAGTCGCAGCCTGAAGGCCGCGGCTACAAATTCGGTTTTCGAGTTTTACGCATTGTATTGATTCATGCACTTTTCGATGCCTTCGCGAATCCACTGCGACACGCCTTGGACCGCGCACTCAATTCCCTCCGCTATCGCCGGCTTCTCGCTGGGCCGAAACTTTCCAAGCACATGATCGATGGCGCCGTCTTCGCTCGGTGCATCCACACCAATGCGCAGGCGGGGATAATCGCTCGTGCCTAGATGATTCTGAATGTCCCTCAGCCCGTTATGGCCGCCGTGCGTTCCTCGGGGGCGAAAACGCAGCTTTCCCAACGGCAAGTTGATGTCATCGCAAACCACTAACAGGTCCGGCGGCATCACCTGATAGAAGTCGATGATTTGCCGCACCGCCCGCCCGCTCAAGTTCATGAAGGTCTCGGGCTTCACCAGCAAGACCTTCTCGCCGTTTTCGTAAAGCTCGGCGACTAACGAATCGAACCGCTCTTGAAACGCTGACGCCTCGGGCGCCTTGGCCAATCCATCAACCACCGCGTAGCCGACGTTATGCCGGGTGCCGTCGTAGCGCTTGCCCGGATTGCCCAAACCGACGACAACTTTCATGAGGCCACCCTTGAGAGCCTGCCCTTGCAGCGATTTCTCGGGCTATTTCTCGGGCTCCTCCTCGGGCACTTCCTTCTTCTTGGTGATGACTTCCGGCTCGGCCAGTTCGGTCGCGGCCGGAACGGCGGCAACCGTGGGCTCCGCCTCGACCTGCTTCTGAACCATCTGAACCACGATGGCGTCGGGATCGTTCTTCACCACCACGCCCGGCGGCAATGTCAATTCGCGCACGTGGATCGCCACGCCGATCTGCAGCTCGGCGATGTTCACGCGGATCGACTCGGGGACGCTGATGACCGGGCATTCCACCACGAGATTGTGCAAGGGCTGATCGATGACGCCGCCCGCCGCCGCCCCAGCTGCCGTGCCGCGCAATTCCACGCGAACGTCCAGGGTAATGCGTTCATCCGCGGACACCCGGGCGAAATCGACGTGCAGGATGTCCTTGCCGAGATAGTCCCACTGCAGATCGCGAATCAGCGCCTTTTGCAGCTTCTCCCCCTGCTTTAGGTCGATGACGCGGGCGCCCGCTTTGACTGCCTTGAATAACTCGTCATGCGGCAGCGCCACCGATACCGTGGCCTCCTTGTGCCCATAGACGACGCCGGGGATTAATCCCTGCTGGCGCAGCTTCTTGGCGCCGTGACTGCCTCGGCCACTGCGGTCCTTGGCGACCAACACAACCGTTTCCGCCATGACTGGCTCCTACAAAAACAAAACAGAACACCGCGCGGGGTGTTCCAGTTGCGGTCCGAAAATTGGAAAGAGGCATTATAAAAAGGGAGCGTGTGAGTGACAAGTGAGTCGTTAGTGGTTAGTGGTTAGTGGTTAGTGTTTCATTCTGCGGAGGTGTGGCCGGGGCTGAGGCTTTGCGAAGCCCCGGCATCCCCGCCGCGACCAATTCCGGGGCTCTGAAGACTCAGCCCCGGCCACGTCTTCGCAAGCATCATTGCACCTTGGCCCGTAAACGGGCCAAGGCTTGACGTGCCTCGATGGTAAGACGGGCGGTAGGATCGCCGGCGGCCCAGGCTTCCAAGAGCGTGCGTGCTTGAGAATTGCCCAGACGTTCCAATACTTCCACTGCACGGAAATGCCGAAGCGCTTCGGGAGAATGGAATGGCTGCTCGAGTTCGACCAAGAGCTTTTCAATGCGCCGCGCGGCCTCCAAGGACGAAGGTTTCACGAGAGCCTGACGCAACGGTCCTTCCGCGCGCGGCCCCAACTTGCGGAGGTCTTCCGTTGCTTTGGCGCGAACTTTGAATTCCCCATGATCGAGGCCGGCCAAGAGCTTCTTAATCGTCTCCACAGGAGTTGGCTCTGCCGGGGGCAGCTGCTCCTTCAGAATTGCTACGCCGTCATCACGAGAAGCAACGAATGTCCAGATTGCTTCATAGGCTTTAACGCCTTCCGATGCTGCTAGATCGGCCCACGCCGACATCAGCGCCTTCCGGTTCCGCTTTTCCTTGGGAATTCCCTGCCGCCAAGAATCCGGCTCCAGGCCCCAGATATACGCCGACGTGAGCCCGCCCCCGGTAATCAACGTGTTGCAATCCGCCGAGAAGTTCATGGAACTGTGCCAATGAAACTCGCTCTTGAATTCGAGGACCGGTTTTTGCGATGCCAGTTCCACCAGCCGCATCGTGATGCCGTCATTTTGGCGCCCGTCATAACTCACGACGACATAGCGACCATCCGGCGAGAATGCAAATTCTCGGATTTGGATTTGGTCGCCAAGGGGATGAATGGCTCGCAGATATTTCCGGGTCTTTGTCTGAAACAGATGGATTGTCGCGGGATCGCTTACTCCCAAGACCTCTCCGTCCTCGGTAAACGCAAGATGCCGCAACCACGTGATGCGCGGATCGGCTATTGTCTGCTGACGCCCCGTTGCAGTTTCGATCAATTCAAACGGTCGCGGGCGAGGATTGTCAAGAATGCCGGCGCCTCGCGGGCCGATGGCGATCCAGCGCCCGTCGCGTGAAACCGCAGCCGCGGCATGAAAGGCGAGAACTGGCACCGTTGTGTTGAGTCTTTCCCTTCCGGAATCCATCTCCCACAAGCGCAGTACGCCTTGTGCACGCGTAAACCGTAGCGGATCGTCCTTGAGATCCTCGGACAAGATCGCGCCAACAATTTTGCCGTCAGCCGTGAACGTGATTACGGTCGTGGCGCCCCAGCCCTGAGAGCGACGCAAGTCCTGGTGTTCCTCACCCGTGGCGACATTCCATATTCGAGCAGTGCCGTCGTTTGAGACTGAAGCTATGAATTTGCCGTCGGGATCGAACCGCAAGCCGTGAATGCTGCTGATATGTCCATTTAGGGTGCGCAGGCAAATGCCGCTGACCCGATCCCACAGCTTGATGGTGTAGTCATTACCCGCGGTCGCGATCATCTTGCCGTCGCGGGACAGATCTATCGCATAGACATCGCCGCAATGGCTGGTGCGCCCTGCCTTCTCTTTGGCAGTCGCGACGTCCCAAAAACGAACAGAATGGCCATGCCCCCCGGCTACGGCCAATGTTTCACCATCAGGAGAGAACGCCAAACCGAGATCCTCGGGCCCCCGTCTCTCCAATAGGTCTCGCGCCTTACCGCTTCGCACATCAACCAAGGTGTCGAAGTCTAACCCTTCGGACCATGCGAGAGTCTTGCCGTCTAACGACAAAGCAAGGCCCCTTAAGTACCCTTCGGTTTCTTGACCCTTGTCTTGTTCGCCTCTAACTGGCCTCATCACGCCAGGAAACTGAGCCAGCTTTTCGCCTGTGAGCGGATCCCAAATGCGTAAGGTGTTTTTTCCCCCAACCGATTTCTTGGACTTGAGGTAAAAGTGCTTGTACCCCGCATCCACGTAAAACTTGCCGTTCGCGGTGATGAGCGAGGCTGCATCGGAGCGCTGCTCGTCCGGGCTTCCCAGCGCCTTTTCGCGCAGCTTGGCGCCGGTGACCGCATCGAACGTTCGCAGGTTGTAGAATCGGTCGACCGAAAGCACCTGCTTGCCGTCAGGAGAGAAGCCGAGGACCTCCATCGGCGCCGCTTCGATCGAGATATTGAGTGCTTCCTTGAATTGAACGGCGTCCCAGACGACGATTCCTTCCTTTCCCTGTGAGACCAACTTGCCGTCAACAGAGAAAGCGAAAGGATGGCGCGCTTCGTCCGGCAAGCGAGCCAAGATTTGCCCGCTTTTGACTTCAATCACACGAATCGGGTGCCCCTTGGCGCTCACCGCTACGCGCTGGCTGTCGGCCGAAAAGGCCAGATCCTCCACATCGGTCAACTGGTGAAGTTTCTTGCCGCTTCGCACATCCCACAAGATCGCGATTTGCGGCGCCTCGCCATGCGTCAGCCGCGGAATCGTAATCGAGGCAAGCAGATTCCCGTCAGGCGAGTAGACCACCCTCCCAACGTAGCGATGCCGAAACCGTTCCGTGCCCAGGCGAAATAGCGCCCCCGCCGGCAAGGGGTCGCCAAAGCGATCAACCGTCGGAAAAATGCGGCCGTTCTCGGATTTTGCCGGCGGGGAATCCTGACTCCACGCGATGCTCGCATGCAGCAAGGACAGAGCCGCCATGTTCGCGATGAGTATCCACGATCGGCAAGAAGTGATTCGAAACATGGGATCCTCCAATGCGGAGCGGTCGCGTCACTCGATACTCATTACTCCATACGTATTACTTTACACTCATCGCCCCGCGCACGATCGCGAAAAACTGCTCCGCCTGCAAGCTCGCCCCGCCGACCAGCGCTCCGTCCACGTCAGGCTCGGCCATCAGGATTGCGGCGTTGTCCGGCCTGACGCTGCCGCCATACTGAATGACTAAGTTTTCCGCAGCTTCCTTGCCGTACAGTTGAGCCACGCGGCGGCGAACAAACGCATGCGACTCTTGTGCCTGATCCGGCGTGGCGTTCCTGCCGGTGCCGATGGCCCAGACCGGTTCGTACGCCAACGTGATCTTCTGCAAATCGGAGGCTTTGACGCCCGCTATTCCTGCCGTTACGTGCGTGTCGAGCACCTTTTCGGTCGCGTTGGCTTCGCGTTCTTGCAGGGTCTCGCCGATGCAGAGAATGATTCGCAAGCCGGCGGCTAAACCAGAATGGATTTTCTTATTGATGAAGGCATCGGTCTCACCGAGCTTGTGACGGCGCTCGCTGTGGCCCACGATCGCGTACCGGCAGCCGACGTCGACGAGCATGGCCGGGCTGACTTCGCCGGTAAAAGCGCCCTCCTTCTCGGGATAGAAGTTTTGAGCGCCCAGCGCGATAACGCTGCCTTTCAGCGTTATCGCGACTCGACTTAAGTACGGAAACGGCGGACATAGCGCGACATCAACACCCATCTCCTGGCCCAATCCCTTGACGATGGCGGCGGCGAGCTGCTCCGCGCCGGCAGCGTTCGTGAACATCTTCCAGTTGCCGGCAATGAATTTTCTGCGCATGACGACAGCTCCATTCAACTCACCCCTCTCCCCCGGCGATTACTGCTTTGCACGCGCGAGGTCGCCCGGGCCGGGGGAGAGGGGAACCACATGTTCAAGGGCAAATTCGTGCTTCACGCCGTCGAGGTCACGGCCGGCTTTTAGGTTGCGGACGCGCGTCTTGAGAGTCTTCAACGCGCCTCGGTCCTTTTCGATGACGGCGGCGGACCGGCCCATCTTGACGGCCACCGCCAGTGTCGTGCCGCTGCCCGCGTAGGGATCGAGCACGGAATCGCCGGGACGGGTGCATATCTCCATCAGAAAGCGTAAAATCGCCTCCGGCTTCTTCGAATCCTTGAAGTCGCAACCCGGGCCGCCCTCTCTATATATGGTGGGAACGACTTCGGTGAAGTCGAGATCATTCGTGGGCAGCAACGGACGCCCGGCGGCAAGCTGCGACTGAAAATAGACGCCGCTACGGCGTTTGCCGTTGCCGGTTTGGAACCAGCGATAGCCGAGGCCGTCGCGCTCCAATCCGGGCACCTGAATCAACAAGTTCTCGCCCAGATGCTTGAGATGCGTCTCGTACCACTCTCCCGACCAGTTCGCCGTCGCCAGCTTGCCCGCAATGACGTACCGGCGCAGAGCATCCGGGGAGTATCCGGTTTCGGCGATCTCGTACTGATGAGGCAGATAGACTTGGACGTTCTTGCCGCGGACCACCATCGTCTGGTCTGGACCGCCCAGCAGATGGATCGAATGAATGAACTTATCGGGCCGCGAAGGCGTTTGCGTTGTGATGAAGCGCGCCTGCGGGTTCTTCCTGTAGATAAGCAGGTATTCATAGAGATCGTGAAACGTGGCATTGATCATCAGTTGCCGTTGCCGATGGCGAATCTTGACGGGAAAGAGGCCGACGAAACATTTCTCGCCCAGCGCGTCGTCCAGAACTTGCTTGAGAGTGAATAGCTCGGTTTGATTGATCGACGCGGCGAGAAAGCCGGCCGGGCCAAGCAAATCGGCCGATCCTTGCACGACTTCGCGAACTTCCTTGCGCCAATCCTTGTTGCAGGCGTCGCGAAAGAGCTTCCGCGCGCCGCGCAGCCGGCCCGTGTTGTAGGGAGGATCGAGGTAGACCAGTTGGCAACGCCATTCGGCGGTTCTGAGAAAGGCGAGGGCCCGCGTGTTCTCCTGAGGCATGAGGAGATAGCGCGGGCCCTTATGCATGTGCCGTTCCTCCTGCAGGCTGCGACGCTACTTCGAGCGCTTGTATTCCTCTACTTTTACCTTTTCATCCATAAGGATCAGCTCTTTGTCCGTGAGCTTCTTGATCGTGTGCGCTTCGGTCTTGCTCTTGTCGCCGAAAGTGACCTTCGTGACGATTTGGTCTTTTTTCACCTCGTAAGTGCCATCAACCTTGATCTCCATGTCCTTTACCTTGGCGCGAAGCTTGATCTTGCCGTCCTTCGTAAACTCCACGGTGGCCCCGGGCGGCGCTTCGTCGCTCTTGGTGACCTCCCAGACTCCTACGAGTCTCTTGGCGGTGTCCGTCCCTGCGGCGCCCACGAGAACGAGCCCGAAAAACAATGTCCCAGCGCCCAGAATCCTTGTCCAGCTCATCGTCCGCTCCTTCATTAAGATACCGAGTGGTTAACGTCGCTTTGATTGCCCATTGGCAGGGGCATCTTACGTGCGTTCGCTCCGCGAGCAAGAGATGGCAACGATGTAACGCATCACACTGCCGCTCCTCCGCGTGAGGATGGCTTCATAGCTTAACCCAAGAAGGATGTTGCAGAGCCGCGCCCGTCAGGAAGCGTCGGATGTGTCGCTGCTAATGGGCCACACTTTGATTCCGGACTCGGCTCCGACAAGCCATCAGGGACCGCGCCATGCTTCACATCACCAGCTTCATCGATGGCAAATTCGTGCCACCGATCTCCGGCCAATTCCTCGACAACGTCGATCCAGCTGCCGGCACGGTCTACTCCAAAGTTCCCGACAGCGACGCTCGCGACGTCGATGCGGCCGTCAAGGCTGCCCAAGCGGCGTTTCCGGGCTGGGCAGCGACTCCCGCGGCCGAGCGTTCGCGCATCCTGCTCGCCATCGCCCAGGGAATCGAGGACAATCTCGACGATTTGGCACGCGCGGAGTGCATCGATACCGGCAAGCCTCTCCGCCTTGCTCGCACCGTGGACATTCCCCGTGCCGCCAGCAATTTCCGCTTTTTCGCGACGGCCATCCTACACTTCCATTCCGAGGCGTATCGCACCGACCAGCTCGCCCTCAACTACACGCTCCGGCAGCCGCGCGGAGTGGCGGGGCTGATCTCGCCGTGGAACCTGCCGCTCTATCTGTTCACCTGGAAAGTGGCGCCTGCCCTCGCCACCGGCAACACCGCGGTCGCCAAGCCGAGCGAGCTGACGCCGATGACGGCCCATCTGCTCGCCGACATCTGCAACAAAGCAGGCTTGCCGCCGGGAGTTCTGAACATCGTTCACGGCCTGGGAAGCAAAGTCGGCGCCGCCATCGTCGCCCATCCAGCCATACGCACGATCTCGTTCACCGGCGGCACCGCGACCGGCGCCGAAATCGCCCGCACCGCCGCGCCGCTCTTCAAGAAAGTCACCCTCGAGCTGGGCGGCAAGAATCCGAACGTGATCTTCGCCGACGCCGATATGGAAACCGCGCTTGCGACGGGTCTGCGATCATCCTTCGAAAACCAAGGCCAGATCTGCTTGTGCGGCTCACGTATTCTTGTCGAGAAACCGGCATATAGCGCATTTGTTGAGCGCCTTGTCGAGCGCACGACGAAGCTGAAGGTTGGCGACCCGTTAGAAGAGGACACCGACCAAGGCGCTGTTGTTTCAAAGAACCACTTCGACAAGGTGATGTCCTACCTTCGATTGGCACGAGAGGAGGGCGGCAAAATCTTGTGCGGCGGTGAAGCCGCGAAGATGTCCGGACGCTGCGCGGCCGGCTATTTCATTCGCCCGACAGTCATTGTCGATTTGCCGATGCAATGCCGCACCAATCAGGAGGAAATCTTCGGCCCGGTGGTGACGATCACGCCGTTCGAAGGCGAAGAGCAAGCCATCGAAATGGCGAACGGCGTCCCGTACGGTTTATCCGCAACGCTCTGGACGCGCGACTTGAATCGAGCGCATCGCGTGGCCGAGCGGCTCGAAAGCGGCACGGTCTGGGTCAATTGCTGGCTATTGCGCGACCTGCGCACGCCCTTCGGCGGCATGAAACAAAGCGGCGTCGGCCGCGAAGGCGGTGAAGAGGCGCTGCGATTTTTCACGGAGCCGAAGACGGTGTGCGTGAAGTATTAGGAGTTAAAGTAGGTCCGGCGAGCCGAGCCGGACCAGAAAGACGCGGTATAATCAAAGGCAGATTCCCATTTCGAGAGGAGGATGTGCCATGCCAGTACATGACTGGACTCGTGTCGGAGCAGGCATTTTTCACGATTTTCATCACACATGGATTACGGAAATCAAGCGGTCGCTTAATGCCGGCCTTCTTCCCGAAGGAGTCTACGCTCTCGCTGAGCAAATAACGAGCGGCTGGGGCCCCGACGTCTTGACGTTGGAAGCGCCCGCGAACGCTCCCAAAGTACCCAAAACAGCAATTCGCGGCGTGGCTGTCATGGATGCTCCCCCTCGCGTCCGCTTCCACGCGAAAGGTGAGATCGACCAATATGCCGCGAAGGCAAAGGCAGTCACGATCCGTCATTCCAGCAACCACAAGGTGCTTGCGATTCTCGAAATCGTCTCGCCGGGCAACAAAGATAGCCGTCACGGGATTCGAAGCTTCGTAGATAAGGCGTATGAAATCATGCGGGCCGGAGTGCATTTGCTGGTGGTTGACTTGTTTCCGCCGGGGCTGCGCGATCCGGAGGGTATTCACAAGCTGATATGGACAGAATGGCAGGATAACGATTTTGCGTTGCCTGCAGACAAATGCTTGACATTGGCGTCCTACATCGGCGGTCCAATCCCGGAGGCATTTGTCGAGCCCGTTGCCGTTGGCGGCGAACTACTCGACATGCCGCTGTTCTTAACGCCTGATGAATACGTCTCCACGCCGCTGGAAGCGACATATCGCGCTGCATGGGAAGCGGTGCCGGCGTACTGGCGAGAAGTACTGGCGACGCCTCACTGAGCGGTTCTCCTGAATGGCAAGGTCGCCCAAGCTCGCAATTGCACCTGGAGGAGGAAGCAACACCACCGGTGCACTCAATATTGGCGCGCCCATTGTGTTCCATCCGCCACGTTGGCATGATACGCGCGATCCAGCGCTCCAAAGTCAACGTCAACGAGGAGCTGGCGGAGTTTGGCAAGAGTGCTTGGAGGAAGTTTGAATTCCTTCCTCCACCACTCATCGTGCCCTGTCGAAAAGACATAAGTCGCGTTCCCCTCTGAATCCACGCGGAACACATCGAGCCCGTACATGCCGCTGCCGACGCCCATGGTGAAGAAAAAATCGCCGGCGTGCAACATGTCCTCGTTCCGCACACGCGTCGGAGCGGGGACAAATTGAAAGCGGTCTGATTTCGGTCGGAGGTCTTAATGCGCGACTCTAATCGGGGGCAGCCATGGATGTTTCCGTGTGCGAGGGAGACGCGACTGCTTGCGGTGGCAGACTCGGCGTGCCTTCCAATCGAGCCAAAAGCTCAGCCCGGTGCCGGCATAATATGCTCATCAATTCGTCATCTTCGATGTATCCGAGGCCGCGACCAATGTGGACCTCACCCAAGAAACCGAGATGGGCGAAAAGCTGGCCCAAGCGGATGTCAGGTGAAAGGTCCCAAACCTCGGCGAGTATAGAAAGGGCTTCTCGTTTTACATCAGAGTTCATGGGAGCAAGTCTCCTATCTTGGGCTCAGAATTAAGTGCTTGCTAGTCAAGATCTTAAGAAAATGCTTTCAGCGCTAGGCCGGATGGTTTCAGCGAAGTGCCGGATTGTATCTGTCCCAGCGCCGCGCTGAAACCATTTTCGCATCTCTTGTTCTGATATGCCTTTGCAGCCGAAAAATGGCTTCAGCGTCGGCTGAAGCCATTTTTCGTTCCAGATTCCTGCCATGAGAGCCTCAATGCTCTAGGAAAGTGCTGCTATTGCACTTTCATGATCGAATCTCGTCCGCCCTTCAGCACCGCCCGCACTGGACTCGCATCGAATCCAGCCAACTTCAACGGCAGCGCGATCAACTCGTAGGTTCCCTCCGGTACGCCATCAAGCACCAATCCTTCGAGAATCGCCATGTCGTGCCGCAGGAACATTTGGTGCGCCGGCAGATCTTTTGAATCGAACAAGTCCACGCTCGGCGTGTCGATGCCAATCAATACTACCGCTTGTTGATGGAGCATGTCCACCAGGACGGGGCTGAGCGCGGCGAAGTCCGTGTTGAAATGATCGGGATTCGGAAACGTCCCCGTCCAGAGCAGCACTCGCGACGCGGTGATCGGCGAGGTAAGCATCTCGGCCGTGATGCACGCCCCGCGCGGAACCTTGACGCGCATCACCTGACATGGGCCAATGTAATAGTCGAGGCGGCGCTGATCAATCGACTGGCCGTCGGCGGCATAATGGCTCGGGGCGTCGGCGTGAGCGCCCAGGTGTACCGTGGCGCGGAGGGCCGACAGGGTGATGCTGTCGCCGCGCTTCATGTCGAGCAGCACTTCGCGCCGCGGCGGCACGTCGCCGGGCCAGACTGCGAGCCGTTCCGTTATGGCTGGTGAAATATCGTAGATCATCCGGTTCCTCCAGGCCAAAAATGGCTTGCAGGGCTGTCCGCGGGGGGTCGCAATGCACGCAATAATGCCATTAGTTCCCCATTCCCCTGAACGTGATTTTAGTGGTCGTCCGCCCGGTAACAAACGGCTTGTTGCCAGAACCCTTTTTCTGGCTTATGGTGACGAAGGACCTCTCTAACTCACGAGGTGACGCCATGACGCTCCAAGCCCCGTTCAACCTCCAAACGTGGATCAACGAGAATCGGAACCTCTTGAAGCCGCCGGTGGGCAACCACATGCTCTTCAATCAGAACTTCATGGTTATGGTCGTGGGCGGGCCCAACCAGCGCACCGATTTTCACGTCAATCCGACCGAAGAGTTGTTTTACCAGCTCGAGGGCGACATCGTCTTGCGGGTCATGGAAAAGGGGCAGCCACGCGACATTCCCATCAAGCAGGGCGACATGTTCCTATTGCCGCCGGGCATCCCGCACTCACCGCAGCGGCCCGCCAACACCGTCGGCCTGGTCATCGAGCGCAAGCGTCCCGACAACGCCGACGACCACATGCGCTGGTTTTGCAAGAAATGCGGCGCCGTCATCCACGACGCCGAGTTTCACCTTGTGGACCTGGGCAAGCAACTCAAACCGATCATCGAAGAATACAAGAGCAAGAAAGAGTTGCAAACGTGCAACGCGTGCGGGACCGTCAATGAATGAAACATGAAGATCGACCTCCACACCCACATCCTGCCCAAGACTTGGCCCGACCTGCGCCAGCGTTACGGCTACGGCGGCTTCGTGCAGCTTGAGCATCACGGCCCCGGGTGTGCCCGGATGACAATCGACGGCAAGTCGTTCCGCGAAATTGAGGACAACTGCTGGGACCCCAAGCGCCGCATTGCGGATTGTGAAAGCCACGGCGTGGATGTGCAGGTGTTGTCCACCGTGCCCGTCATGTTCAGTTATTGGGCCAAGCCGCAAGACACGCTCGATCTCGCCCGGCTCCTCAATGATCATTTGGCTGAACTGGTGGCCTCGCACCCACGCCGATTCATCGGGCTCGGTACGCTGCCGATGCAAGACGCCGCCTTGGCAATCCGCGAGCTGGAGCGGTGTGTCAACGATCTCGGTTTCCCCGGCGTGCAGATCGGCAGCCACGTCAACGGCTGGAACCTCAATCATCCAATCCTGTTCCCGATTTTTCAGCGAGCCGAGAAGCTTGGCGCTTGCATCTTCGTGCACCCGTGGGACATGCTGGCGAAAGAGCGGATGGAGCAATACTGGCTGCGCTGGCTGGTCGGCATGCCCGCGGAAACGTGTCTGGCGATCTGCTCGGTCATTTTCGGAGGCGTCTTGGAACGGCTGCCGAAGCTCCGCATCTGCTTCGCGCACGGCGGCGGCAGCTTCCCCGGCACCGTCGGCCGCATCGCCCACGGCTTCGAAAGCCGACCCGATCTTTGCGCCGTCGACAACGCCGTCGATCCGCGCGCCTATCTGGGCAAGTTCTATGTCGATTCATTGGTGCACGACGCCGCGGCCCTACGGTATTTGCTGGAATTGATGGGCGTCGATCGCGTGGCGCTAGGGAGCGACTATCCGTTTCCACTGGGAGAAGCCGTGCCGGGGCGGTTGATTGATTCTATGGCGGAACTTTCCGCGGACGTTCGCAAGAAACTAATGGCGGAAAACGCACTAGATTTCTTAGGATTGAAGCAGGAAGGGTTTTGTTGAGGCAGAGCATCTTGCCATGACAGATGTCTTTCAGCCCGGAGAAGATTTCGCCCGGCAGCTCGATGCCGAAGATCTGCTTCGCCATTTCCGCGACCGGTTCCACTTCCCGCGCCGGCCGAATGGCTCACCTTATCATTACTTTTGCGGCCATTCGCTCGGGCTACAACCCAAGGCGGTGCGCCACCTGATCGAACAGGAGCTGGACGACTGGGCAAGGCTCGGCGTCGAAGGGCACTTCGAAGGAACGACTCCGTGGTACAGCTACCACGAGATCTTTCGCGATAATGGAGCGAGGCTAGTCGGCGCCCAGCCCGGCGAGGTTGTGATGATGAACAGCCTCACCGTGAATTTGCACCTGATGTTGGCTACGTTCTACCGACCGACTGGCAAGCGCCGCAAGATTCTAGTCGACAGCCCGACCTTCCCGTCTGATCTTTTCGCCGTGCAGACACATTTACGCCATCGAGGGGCCGATCCGGCGAACGATCTCCTCGTCGCCCGGCCGCGGTCCGGCGAGCACCTATTGCGCATGGAAGACGTCGAAACGCTGCTTAATACGCATGGCCATGAGATTGCCGTCGTACTTTGGAACGGCGTCAACTTTTACACGGGCCAACTTTTCGACTTGCAGCTGCTGAGCGAGATCGGCCATGCGCACGGCTGCGTGGTTGGGCTCGAATTGGCGCATGGAGCAGGCAACGTCGTTCTGCAACTCCATGATTGGCAGGTCGATTTCGCCGTTTGGTGCAACTACAAGTATCTGAATTCAGGACCTGGCGCGGTCGCCGCTTGCTTCGTGCATGAAAAACATGGCCGAAACCTCGATTTGCCGCGCCTCGCCGGCTGGTGGGGGACCGATCCGCATACGCGCTTTCAAATGGAAGACGGCGACTTCAAGGCGCAACCCGGCGCCGAAGGCTGGCAAGTGAGCAACCCGCCGATCTTCTCCTTGGCGCCTGTGCGGGCATCGCTGGCGCTTTTTGACGCAGCGGGAATGCCCGACCTCCGCGCCAAATCCGAAAAACTGACCGGTTACCTCCACTACCTGCTCGAAGGGCAGGCAGCCAAGGCGTTCGAGATTATCTCGCCGGCCCGTCTCGAAGAACGCGGCTGTCAGCTATCACTTTTGGTGCATCGCGAGCCGCGCAAGCTCTTTGACGCCTTGCACGGTGCGGGAATGCTGTGCGATTTCCGGGCGCCCAACGTGATTCGCGTCGCGCCCGTGCCGCTCTACAATTCCTTTGAGGATGTGTGGATGTTTGCCAACACCGTTAAGACGCTGTCGATGAGTTGATTGTGTCCATTTCAGACGCCCCTCAATTCACGATCGTCGGCTCGGGCCTCGCCGGCGCGCTCTTGGCGTGCTACCTCGGCAAGGCGGGTAAACGCGTCGACCTCTATGAGAAGCGTTCCGATCCACGCCGTCATGGGGCGGAGAGCGGTCGTTCGATCAACTTGGCCCTTTCCGTTCGCGGCATCAAGGCGCTAGAGGAAGTTGGGCTGGCGGACCGCGTGCTTCAGAACGCCATTCCGATGCGCGGGCGAATAATTCATTCGCCGACCGGACAACAGACCTTTCAGCGGTACGGCAAAGACGAAAGCCAGGCGATCAACTCGGTCTCACGGGCGGGGCTCAATCTCATCTTGATCGAAGCGGCGGCGCGATATCCCAACGTGCGGATGTACTTCGAATCTCGCTGCACGGGGGTCGATCTCAAAGACATGGCGGTCGAGGTGGTGGAGGAAGTTGGAGTCTGCAATCAGGAGGCTGACACCCCCCGTTCGCCGCGACATATACAATTCGAGACCCTTGTCGGGGCGGATGGGGCGTATTCAGCGGTGCGGGCGGCATTGGAGAAGCAGGAACGCTTCAACTTTCAGCAGGATTATCTCTCGCACGGTTACAAGGAATTGACGATTCTGCCGGGACAGGGCGGGACGTTTTGTATGGAGAAGAACGCCCTGCACATTTGGCCGCGACATTCATTCATGATGATCGCGCTGCCCAACATCGACGGCTCTTTCACGTGTACCCTTTTCTGGGCGTGCGAAGGGCCCAACAGCTTCGCGGCCATTCAGAGCGAAGCGGACCTGCTTCGATTCTTCAAGGAACAATTTGCCGATGCGATGCCGTTGTTGCCCAACCTCGCAGAAGAATATTTCCACAATCCAGTCGGGCCGCTGGTAACGATGCGCTGCTCGCCGTGGCACTTCGAGGATCGGATAGTGCTACTGGGAGACGCGGCTCACGCGGTCGTGCCGTTCTTGGGTCAAGGGATGAACGCCGCCTTCGAGGATTGCACGGTGCTGGCGCGGTGTTTGGAAAAACAACAGACTGAGGCGGCATTCCAAGACTACGAGCGACTGCGCAAGGAACATGCCGACGCGCTCGCAGACATGGCGATCGATAACTTTCTCGAGATGCGTGACCGCGTGGCTTCGCGGTGGTTTCTCATTCGCAAGAAGGCGTCGCTCCTGCTCTATAAGCTGTTTCCCGTCTGGTACGTGCCGCTCTACAACTTGATTCAGTTCACGACCACACCGTATGCCGACGCGCGTGGCCGTGCACGGAAGCAAGATCGCATGGTTTGGCGCGTCGGAATTGGTGTTCTGCTCGTCCTCACCGGCCTCTTCGTTTGGCTATCTGCATTTCGATAGCAGGAACGCGCCGCGCGCTACCATTTCCAGGTGGCCTTGCGAACTTTCGCAGGAACGTAGTTGTCGAGGAACGACCAGCGACCAACGGTTTCACCCCAAATGGCCACAAGGCGAATGACCAGCAGCAACATTTGGTAGAGCGGCACCAGGAAGAACACCATGCAGATGGGCACGTCGCGGCGGAGATTGTTGCTGAAATATAGAAGGGAGGCCACCTGAATGATTTCGAACACCAGGTAGAGGAGATACAGGGTGAGGAGAATCCACCCGCCGTTGTCGGGTCCTGCGATGAAGAACCAAATGAACCAACCTAATATGGCGAGCGGACAGAAAAGGGAAAAGAAGCAAGCATCGACCATGAGAAACAGGTTGCTCCAGGAGAAGTTGGCGTTTCGGAAATCCGCAAGGTCGGAGTGTTTGCGGCAATGGTTGCGCACGACTCCGCTTTGCTCCCAGCGCATGCGCTGGCGGATGAGTTGTTTCCAAGTGGTGGGGACCTCCGTCAAGCAGTGCGAATAAGGCGCGAACGCGACCCGGTAGCCGATCTTCCTAAGCGTCAAAGTCAGGTCGAGATCCTCCGGTGGACCCACGTCCCAGCCCTGTACTTTGTCCAAAGCGTCACGGCGGAAGGCGCCAAAAGCGCCGGAGACGATTCCCAGAATGCCGAACATCGCGGAGACCATCCGGCCCACAAAGATGGTGCTGAGATATTCATAGGCTTGCAACCAAGTGGCCAAGCTGGTGAACGAGTTGCGAGCCACGACGCAGCCTGCCACGGCGCCCACGCGAGGGTCCCGAAGTGGCTGCACCACCTCCCAAATCGCCTGCGGACCGAGTTCCGAGTCGGCGTCGATGACCACCACCACTTCCGCTTGGGTGTAGCGCAAGGCGAAGTTCATGGCTGAAGATTTGCCGCCGCGTTCGGGACGGCTTAGCACCAAAACCCCGGAATGGGTGCGGGCGAATTGCTGGGCGACCCCTGACATGTCGTCGATCGAGCCGTCGCTGACGACTATGATCTCCAGCCGTGGATACGATCCCCACAGGCCGGCGAGAGTGTGACTTATCATCTCCTCTTCGTTGAAACCTGCGACGACGGCGCACACACTCGGACAATAGGTGAAGCGGGGGTTTCGAGGCCGGCCGCGAAGCCAGCGCCAGAAGCCGCGCGCGCAATCCATCAAGCAAAGAAAGATCTTCGCCACCGCGTAACGCGGCACGTCAGTTAGCAGCAGACCCAGGCCGAACAGGAGCAGCTCGTCCGCATGAAGCGAGGAAAGCCAGTGGATCCAATCGGTGAGCATGATAACCTACCAGTTCCAGCTCGAGGGCCTGGTGGCAGGGAAAACGCAGTTGGCAGCGCAGGCACTGGGCCACGAGGTCCAGCTCGGGGGCGCTCCAATGACAGTCGAAGCAGGTTTGGCGGCCGCGCAGATGCTCGAAATCGGCGCCGACGACCAGGCGGCGCGTGCGGCATTTGGGGCAGACCAACTCGCCGCCGGATTCGAAATCGGCCGCGAAGCCGACATGAGCGCAGGCATAATGGTGGATGAGGCGGTCCTGGGTGACCCGCGCCGAGCCGCACGCCTGGCAACCGCGACGAAAACTCGGCATTCCCTCGCATCGGGGACAGACGTGCACGCGGTCCCAGGTGAAGCGTTCGAGCACTCCCAGTTCCGCCCACCGCTCGAGCAAGGCCGCCGGTTGGGGCAGGACATATGCCAATTGGCTCGCTACGAAACTCGGGGTCAGGTTTTTTGGGTCCAGTAGGTCGTGGGCGGCACCCCCGAAACGGCCACCTAAGTGCAGATCGGGCGTTTCACCGGGCTCATCGCAAACGGCCAAGCCGGTGCAGACGAAGCCCCCGCCGGGTTTGTCAAGAACGACGACGACGTCCTGGGTCAGGAGATCGACGGGCGATTCCAACTTCAGTCCCATGCCCTCGACGCTCAGATCGACTGCGATGGCGTGGCGGCGCCGCACCAGGTCCGGCGAACAATCGGGAAGCAGGGGGATGACTACGGCCGGCGCTTGAATGCCGCGGCGTGGGTTCGCACGCACGGCATGCGGCGCAGGCATATCGTGGATCGTTTCGCCGTCGCCGATGACGATCAAGTCCACGAACGTATCACGCGAATTAGGCGGACTTTCCTCGAGCGTAAGCACTTGCTCTTCAGTTGCCGGCGACATTGCGTCTCCCAGAATATTGACTCGCGGCATGCGTCAGGGAAGCTTGACTACGCCCCCGATACGCAAGGCCATCCATTGTGCCGATTCGGCTTGGGGAGACAGGTAAAGCGGTAGGAACTTTTGCCCGGCCGCGGAATAGCGTTTAAGGTGTTCCGGCGCAGCCTCAAATTGTTGGCCCCATCCGTCCACGGTGGCAGTCATGCGATTGGGGTAGGGTTCCACGCACAAAGCCACCGCGTCGCCGACGTTGAAATTCTCCGTCATGGATTGCGGCACGAACACCACCGCCCGCAGCGAGCCCTCCTCGAGGAGAGAAATCACCGGCTCGCCTTCCGGGCAGTGTTCCCCGGCAAAGTGATGGATCTTGAGCACACGACCGGGGCCGCTGGCCAACACGCGGCCTCGATCCAACTGCTCCTTCACGCGTGCCCGCTCCGCGCTCAAGTACGCGATCTTGGCAAGGTGCGGCTTGAGTTGATCGTCGCCGTCCTTTGCCAAGCTCTCGCCCAGGTCGACGTCGCCGGCAAGCAGGATCGTGGCCAGCTCCTTGTGTTTTTTCATTGCCCGCAGCGATTCCTGAAGCTTCTCGACCTTTTTTTGCTGACCAAGGGTTTCGATGCAAATGCGGTCGAGTTCGGCTTCGGCTAAGGCTTTCTTGACGTACAAGTTCTCGGCCCGGGCGCGTTCCGCCAAGAGCTTTTGCAGGTTAGCTTGTTCGGCGCGAAAGTTACCCACGCTTTCCAGGTAGCGCGCGCTGGCGGCGTGGCTTTGGTCGAGGTGGAAGGCCGCCTGCCATTTGAGACGCGCAGTCTCCGCGTCCAGAGACGCCTGTGCTTGCTTGATTTCGTCATCGAGTTGTTGATAGCGGTGCCTTAACGCCGCGTTCTCGACCATCACGAGCAACTGTCCTTGGCGGACAACCTCTCCTTCGTGAACATGGAATTCGACCAGCACTCCGGCGTGCGGGGCCGGCACACGCACCACGCGGCCTTCGACGGTTCCGTAGGCACGGTAACGGAAAAATGAGTCCCAAACCTGGTAGCCGCCCCAACCGCACGCTGCCACCAACAAGATGCCGATAAACCAGCGACCCTTGGGACGATGATGCACCGGAGTCGGCTCCGCAGGCGCTCGGGCTGGCGCCGGCGTGGCGCCGCGGTAGTTGGGGTAACCGAATTGGGTTGCGGTTTCTGCCGGATTCATGGTAAGGCGGGCTCAATCGGCATGGGCTTCTGGCGGACCGTACACTCAGACATGAAAACTTAGGTCATGGTTGGTTCTTGTCAAAAAATGCGCCGGAAAAATCATTAAAAAGAGCCTTCAAGCGCCATCGACGGCGCGCATTGTGCTTTCGGCTCATTGAATCTCAGAGCAGCCAATTCTCATGCTACGCAGAGTGACACGTCCCGCGATTTCGAGACCCCCAGCAGAAAATCGTACCGCTCGAGGGTGAATTCACAAGTGCTTGGCAATAAATGGGATCGGGATTTCGTTTCACTCGAGCGGGACGTTTTGCATGAGGGCGTACTCCCGGAATTGTCCGTATTCCCAAACCTGATGACAAAGTGCCAAAGCAATGCCTCCACAAGCAATATCTCCACCTGTTAGCAGAGGATTAAGCGCGGGCTCACGTTGTGGAACATTCGACGGGCCGTTAGAAACTCATGTACGAAATCGCTTCGTCTCGGGAAGCATTTAATAGAAGAGTACAAGCCAATAACTGGGAAGGAACGAATGGCGACAAGCCAGATAAACGGGGTAATGAGACATCTGCGGCGAGTGCTCCGGCCTCGCGAGATAGAACGCACGACCGATGGCAAACTGTTGACGGACTTCCTGCGTCATCGCGACGAGGGTGCTTTTGAGACCATCGTGCGGCGGCACGGCGGCCTGGTCATGGGCGTTTGTCGCCGCGTGCTTGCGAACACGCACGATGCCGAGGATGCTTTTCAGGCCACCTTCCTGGTGCTCATCCGCAAGGCCAGCTCCCTGGCGTCGCCGGATCTGCTTGCGAATTGGCTCTACGGCGTCGCCTATAACACGGCTCTCAAAGCTCGGGCATGGACGGCGAAGCGCCGCCGGAGGGAACAACACTTGACGCATCTGCCTGATACGGAAGCGGCCGAACGAAATGCGGACGAGCGGGATTTATGGAACGATCTGCAGCCCTTGCTCGATCAGGAACTCAGCCGCTTGCCCGACAAGTATCGTGTCCCGATCGTGCTCTGCGATCTGGAGGGCAAGAGCCGGAGGCAAGCCGCGCAGCGAATCGGCTGTCCCGAAGGGACGGTTTCGGGCCGGCTCGCTCGAGCGCGCGCCATGCTCGCCAAGCGGCTCACGCGGCGCGGCCTAGCGTTGGCTGGAGGATCGTTGGCATTCGTGTTGGCCGAGAACGCTTCCGCGGCCAGCGTGCCAAGCTCGGTGGTGATTACGATTGTCAAGGCCGCAGGCTTGCATGCGGCAGGGCAGGCGGCGACCGCAAGCATGGTCTCGACCAAGGTTGCTGCTCTCGCAGAAGGAGTGCTCAAGTCCATGATGCTAACCAAATGCAAAATCGCGACAGCGGTACTTTTCATCGCGGCTGCGCTGGGATTCAGCGGCCACGGGTTCTTGCAGGCGCTGGCGGATGAACCTACGCAACCAATCGCCAAGCAAGAACCGCAAGAGCCCAATGGCAAGCCCGCGCAGGACGACGACGTCGGCAAACTCACTTTGCCTCAAGGCCCGATGCCGACTCAGGCATTGGTGAGTCTTGATGATGCGGGTCAATTGGTCGTGCGAACGCGCGAGGCAGCCTATAAGCAATTCGCTCAGGGGCAACAATTAATGGTGGTCGACGAAATCAAGACTCGTCAATACAAGCTGGGAGAAGTGCAAGTGTTCGACGTGCGCGTCGAGCCGATTGACCCCAAACAACTTCCGAAGATGCTCGCGAAGGAAGTCGCGGCCCTGATCATTCGAGGCCGGCAACCGCTCGATCCGCTTCACTTCCGCCTTCATAAGGAAGGGACGCTGGTCTTCGTGATTCCGCTTCCACCTGGGCCTGCTCCGCCTGCGGCTGCGGGCGGCTTCGGCGGCGGAGGATTCGCAGTGCCTCTTCCACCTGCAGGCGCCGTGCCCGTGCGCAATGGAGTCCCTGTACTCCCGCCCCCCGTGGCACCCCAGCAGGCTCTGCCAAGCGCGCCGCAGAGACGATAACATTTGCCTTAACGCGGGGTCAGGATCTTCAAGCTTACAGATCCTGACCCTCCTTTTTCGGTCCCTTTCGGATTACACTTCAAGCTACACTAGCGCAATAATGAGCACCCCACGCGGCGGGAAGAGCTTCAGGATCGAGGCCGCGAAGCAACCCCTGCTGCCGATCGATTTCGTCCGCCTTTAACAGATTCAATGCCTGAAGTTGGTCGCGGACTTCGTCGTAGAACATCAACATGTTCTCAATCATCAGCTCGTTCGACCGGCATTCCGACCAGCCGGCGCGCACACAGCTGTAACCCGCCGCTTCAAGCGATCTGGCTAAGCTCGCGCCCACGTCGGGCGAGAGCCGCTTAACGAGGTAAAGCTGGTTGATGACTTCCCCCCAAACACGCAGAGGCGCAAGCTCGGTTCGGCCGCTCGCTTCGAGAAACGCGAGGCGGGCCAGCGGCGCCCGAAAGTCCGGCTCAATGAAACCAACACGCGTTCCCGGTCGAAGGCGAGTGCGAAGGCGGCCAATCATGATTTCAACCATCGGCACATGATGAAGCACCGCCCGGCCGACAACCACATCCGCCCCGTCGAGCCATTCTCCGAGCATCGAAATATCGGAAGCGACGGTCTCGAAGCGCGCGGGACCGAGCTTGCCTAAGCTGTTTCGCGCCTGGGCAAGTAAGCATTCGCTCGCATCGACGCCGATCAGTACGCCGCCCGCGCCAAGACGCCGGAGAATTCGGCGGCTCAGGCCGCCCGGGCCGCAGCCGAGTTCGATGACTCTGTCGTGTGGTCGCAGCGCCAGCTCGTCAAGAAGTTTCTCGGAAACGTCCGCGAAATGACTGTCTTGGATTTCGAGTCGCCGTGCGGCGCCTACCGATTGCCCCAGCACATAGTCGTGCGCTGCACTCTTATTTGCACTCACCCTTGCATTCCCCATTTCCAGGCCTTCACCTTGCCGACATTGCGGGCTTCCAGCGCGTCCATCTCTTGAAAGCCGCTTTTGACCGTGTCGGGTAATTCGTTGAATGTGGTGTTGCCGACGACCATTTCACCGGGACCGGCGGCCGCCATCAATCGGGCGGCGATATTGATCGGGTCGCCGATGGCCCCCATGTGGGTGCGGCTGTAGGGACGCAGCGAAAGGAACTGAAGGTTGCCCTGAGCCATGCCGATGTGTACGCCCGAAAACTCCTGAACGCGGTCCAGTTGCCTCTGCCAGTCTTGGGCAACTGAATTGCCGATGCTCAAAAGCCCCCGAGCCGCTTGAAAGGCGTTGGCTGCGTCCTCGGAGCTTTGCTTGGGAACGCCGAAGAGCCCGATGGCTTCATCGCCGACGAATTGATAGAACATGCCGCCCCGGTTGATGATCTCGTAGCGGGATTTGGAATAGAACGACGTGAGGCTGTTGCGGACTACCGCGTCGTCGTGGGTGTCGCGGACAAAACTGGAAAACGAACACAGATCGGCCAGTACCACGACCACCTTGTCGTATTTACCCGGCGGCAATAGCTGTCGCGTCGTGAATTGGTGCTTTTCGCGCAGTTGCCGAATTTTCCAAAAGCCCAGATGCCAAGTCAGCACCGAACGCAAGTGAGTGTGGTCGTACTTTTCCAGCGAAGCGCCGCCGAATGCATAGAAACCTTTGGCGCGATCCACGGCCTGGCGAATCTGGAGAAGACTCTCTTCGGAAATGGCAGTGATGTCGACGCCGAAATTCTGCCGCAACAGGGCCATCAGGCGTTCTTCGTCCCAGACCTCCAGCGTCAAACCCGCGCCGGCCAAAACCTGACGAAGCTTCTCGATCGTGTCATCCCAATCAGGCCGTCCCTGCCGGTCCACGAATAGGGTCACTTGTTGGGCATTCTCCATTGCGGGCGTGCGCGCGCCGTACTTGCGGCCCATATGTTGCAACAGCACCGGCTGCGGATATCCGAACTTGATTTCGACAAAAACAGGGGGCTGGCCGGGCTGCGAAACGCGAATGTCGGCAAACGCGCCCGAGCTGCCCAAATCAACTTCGCGCTCAATCGCCAGGCATTCGGGTTGAACTTCCTTGTTTCGCAGGCCCTGGAATCGAAGCAGATCGCAGCACAACTCTTCGAGGAGAAGCCGCAATGGATTCAAGGAACCATCAGAGTGCTCGGCCATTGAGTTAGCTCAGAATCTCTTGAATTGGTCCATTTCCCTCTTCGACCAAGCGCATGGTTCGCCCCAGCACCTGGATTTCCATCCGCTGGTGATCCAGTCCCAACTGCTGAAGAATCGTGGCATGCAAATCACTGAAATAATGCCGATTCTCGACGGCTCGATAGCCGACTTCATCCGTGGCGCCGTGGACGATGCCGCCTTTGACGCCGCCGCCCGCGAGCCAGGACGTGAAGCCCCGCGGATTGTGATCGCGGCCGGTCGTGTTCTGCGACCACGGACTTCTGCCGAACTCGCTGGTCCACACCACGAGCGTTTCGTCGAGCATGCCGCGCTGCTTCAAGTCGCGGATCAGGCCGGCAATAGGCTTGTCGGTCGCCCGGCAGAGCGGTCCCTGAGTCCGGATGTCGCCGTGCGCGTCCCAGGCGCCGTTGCCGCCGCCGGCATGGCAAACTTGGATGAAGCGAACTCCTCGCTCCGCCAAACGGCGGGCGAGCAGAAGCTGCCGGCCGAAGTCTTCGGTTTCGCTCTCGCCGATGCCGTAGAGGTCTCGCACGTGCCTTGGTTCGCCGGCAAAATCAACCGCCTCCGGGGCGGCCAGTTGCATTCGGGCGGCTAGCTCGTAGGACCTCGCACGGGCCGCAATCTCTGAATTGGTGGCGTATCGTTCGCGGAACTCACGGTTAAGATCGTGAAGAGCCTGCATCTGCCGTTCACGCTCGGCGGGGTTGGTTCCCACGGGCGCGTTCAAGTTGGGGACTGGGGACGGTCCCGGCTGGAACGGCGTGGCGGCCACACTCGCACCTAGGTAGCCGCCGGTTAGCTGCACCGGCGAGGAAGGCCGGCCAATGTTCACGAACGTCGGTAAGTTCTCATTGGCGCTGCCGAGCGCGTGCGCGACCCAACTGCCAAGCGTCGGATGATCGAATTGCCGGCCCTGGTGTCCCGTGCAGCACTCGATCGCTGCCGGAAAGTGATTCGCTTCATTGCACCAAATCGAGCGAACGACGGCAATGTCGTCGATAACGCCGCCAACGTGCGGGAACCAATCGGAAACCGGGATGCCAGACTGCCCATAGCGTCGAAAGGTCCTGAGGCATGGGATCACCGGGCGCCGCATCTCGGCTTGGTTGTCGCCAAAACCGATGACATCGATAAGCGTGCCGGCCCAACGATTGTCTTTGGGGTCAAAAGTGTCAATATGGCTGACGCCGCCGCACATGAAGAGGAAGATGACGGACTTCGCCTTGGGCTGCGGGCGCTGCTCAGACAAAGTGTCCCGTGTCTGGCCTGCTTTCGCCCAGAGAGCGCCGAGCGCGAGTCCGAGGAAGCCGCCGCCGGCCTGAAAGAAAAAGCCGCGGCGGGAGATGCGGTCGCAAAGGTAGAGATACGAGTTGGGCATTGGAATTACCGCACAAAAACAAACTCATCCAAATTAAACAGCAGCCACGCGAAGCCAGTTAGCCGCGCCGCGTCATTGCCAAGATACGCCAGTGCTCGGTTCATCTCCGACTCCGAAGACGGGCGTGCGATCGCCGTTCGATAGCCCAGGTCCACGGCGGCTTTCAAATCCTCGCCAACGGCTTTCTTGAGCCTTTCGGCGAACTTCGTGGTGGCCTTTTCGATCACGTCGCTATTCATCAGGAACAGGGCCTGCGGCGCGGTGACGGTGTGCGTCCTTATCGGACAGGGAGCGCGGCCGTCGTCGGCATCGAACGCTTGCAGGAAGCTCGGCATGACATCGCGGTTGTTCGCGTAGCCGCGGATGATGTAGGCGCCGCGACGTACGAGAGGCGAAGAAGAGGGGCGAGGGGCGAGCACTGATAATCCATCCTTCGGATCAAAGGACGGGCCGCCGATCGTCAGGTCGAGGCTTCCGGCCGAGCCGAAAATCGAATCCCAAACCGTCTCGGCGTCGAGACGCCGCAGCGGGAAACGCCAAAGATGCGTATTTCCAGGATCGATTTTCAGATTGGCCTCTCGCTCCTCAGACGTTCGCCGGTACGCTCCTGAAGTAACGATGAGCCGGTGCATCGCCTTCATGCTGAAGTTCTGCTTCACGAATTCGGACGCCAACCAATCGAGCAATTCCGGATTGGACGGCGATCCACCCAGCTTGCCGAAATCGTTGGGCGTCTTTTGCAAACCCTCGCCGAAGTGCCACTGCCAGAGGCGATTCACCGCTACTCGGGCGAAAAGCGGGTTTTCGGGCGCGGTGAGCCATTGGGTGAATGCCTCGATCCTGCCGTTGCGGAAGTCGATCTTGGGCGTGGTAAACGGCCAGCCGGGGCCAACCTCGTTCCTTTTTTGCGGCCTGGCGGGATCGCCGCTCGTCAGGATGTAGCTCTTTTCCAGTTCCTTTTTCCGATCGACTTCCACGGTCCAGAAGACAGGCAGCGTCAAATCTGCTTTGGTTTTCTCCAATTGCTTGAAGCCATTGACCAGCGCTTGGTACTTTTGACGATCCGTTTCCGGCATGATCCCCATGATCTTGCCCACGTCGATGCGCAGGATCGGGAAGTAATCGTCGGCGATCTTCTCCTCAAGGGCGGGCGCTGTTTCTCGGGCTTGAGAATGACGGCCCGCACGTCAGCGGGAAGCTGGGCCACGCGCTCATCGAACAGTTTCTTCTTGTAAGGAGCGATCAACTCGAGAATGGGCGTCTGCACTGCCGCCAACTTTTTGTCCAGCGCATCGAGCGCGTGGCCATGCGCCGTCACCTCGGCCGGATTGGCGAGCGTGACCTTTCTCAAAACGAGCGGATCGAAGAGCGCTTTCATGGCGTAGAAGTCACGCTGCTTGATGGGGTCGTACTCGTGGTCGTGGCATTTGGCACAGCCGACGGTCAAGCCCATGAAAGCCGTGGACACGGTCTCGACGGCCGCGATGGGCAATTCCTGGATTTCCTTGTCGCCGTGAACGACCGCGCCGCGGGCGAGAAACCCCAGAGCGAATAGGTCATCCGGCCGAGGCGCCACGCGCTCTTGAAAGCCGAGAACCGAGACCTCGGTGCGCGCAGTGGTTCGGCAGCCGGTCAACTGTGCGCACACGAATTGGTTGTAGGGCATATCGCTGTTGAGGGCGTTGATGACCCATTGACGCCACAGATGGATGCCGGGCGCGGCGATCATGCCCTCGTCTACGTCGGCGTAACGGAGCACGTCGAGCCAATGCCGCGCATAGCGGACGCCGTGCTGCTCGCTGGCCAAAAGCCGATCGACCACTTTTTCATAGGCATCCGAAGACTGGTCCTGGAGAAACGCCTCCTGTTCGGCGGGACTCGGCGGGATGCCGACCAAATCGAGGTGGACGCGCCGCAGCAGAGTGCGCCGATCGGCGGCTTCTGCTGCTTTCAGGCCTTTCGTCTGATGTTGGGCTGCGATAAAGGCGTCGATGGGATTGGCCGACTTGGCGGCTCCAACCGGAAGCGGCGGGCGGATTACGGGCTTGAGATACCAGGGCTTCGGAGTCTTGTCGTCGGTGTCGTCCGGCTTTGACGATCCGGCACCTGTTCCTGCAAGCCCGAGCGCGGACACAAGCATGCAAACACACACAGGCCAGCGAAGCGTTGCCATCTCTCTTGGCCCCCCAGGAAATCGTCGGCGCAGAATTGATGCTATCCTTTGGGAAGCACAGAGTCAAACCGACACGCCGGCGGCATTCTTCAGCCGCAAGGACTTTTGCTGGCCCGCCATACCTTACATGGCCCAATCCGTGAGCTATGCTTGATTTGCAACAACTGTTCCCCCATCGGTGAGGCTCAGTCATGCGGAGAAAATCGTCCAGGGTCAGATTGGCGAAGATCGGGAAATACCAGATCCTCGAAAAGATCGGCACCGGCGGCCAGGGGAAGGTCTACAAAGGGCTTGACCGGAACACGGGTCAATTCGTCGCGATCAAGATGATACCCGTGGAAGCGGCCGAAGACAGGGAGCAGGGCTTGCGGTTCGCCCAGGAATGTCAGGTCACCAAAAAGCTCGATCACCCTCACATCTTGCGCGTCCTGGATTTCGGCATGGAGGGTCAGAAGCCGTTTCTCGTTATGGAATTCGTCGACGGCGAAAACCTGATGCAACGGCTCACCCGCGACGGCAAGATCCCGCCGGCGGAAGCGGTTCGCTTGCTGTCCCAAGTCGGCCACGCCCTGAATTGGACGCACCAGCGACAACTCATTCATCGCGACATCAAGCCGGCCAACATTCTCATCACGAAGAACGGCGATGCCAAGCTCACCGATTTCGGCATCGCCAAGAACCTCGAGGGCGAATTCCAGCTTACGCAGCCCTGCAGTTGGCTCGGCACGCCAAGCTTCATGTCTCCCGAGCAATTTGAGGACGCCAAACGGGCCGATGCTTTGTGCGATCTCTATTCGCTGGCTGCCACCTTGTACATGACGATTACGGGCGTCATCCCCTTTCGGGGCCGCTCGGCGAGCGCCCTGGCCGCGATTTACAAGAAAAAGCTGGCCAACGATATTGTGCCTCCGCGACAACTCGTGCCCGAGACGAGCGAGCGCGTGAACGCCGCCATCCTCCAAGGAATGCGGGCCGATCGGCGCGAACGCCACGCTTCCATGGCGGCATTTCTGGAAGCGCTTCTCGGAGAGGAGTCGGCTGCGGCCGCGGCGAATGCCATTAATGCGCGAGCGGATTCCTCCGCGCCGCAGGCGCCCGCTTCCGGGAAAGAACGCAGAATTCTGAAACGCTATCCCTGCGGCCAAAGCGCCGCCTGCCAGCCCATGGAGAGAGTTGTCCCGTGGGTCGGCAAAGTCGTGAACATCTCCCAGACCGGCCTTTGCGTGGAGTTGCCGCGCCGCTTCGAGCCCGGCGCCATTCTCCAAATCGCGCTGCCCGCCAAAGACACCGAACGGAACGTCATCGTGCGCGTCATGTGGGTCAAGAGACAAGCCGAGAAGCTCTGGCAAATGGGATGTCAATACGATTACCCACTGTACGATTTCGAAGTGGACGGCTTTCGCGTCACGAAACGCCGCGGGGACAAAAGTGGGGAACGGCCGCGCCCACGAAAATCGTCGGCATCCATACCCCGGCCACGGCAGCAGGTCGCAGGCAACGCGCGTTGACCGGTTGAGTCATCGGCACATTTGACTTGCATTGCAAGGGGGGGTGGACAGCCCTGCAAGTCATTTTTGGCCGATTTCAGCGCAACTCGTTCCAGGATCGACCCCTAATTCTTTGCAACACAGCCCTGCAAACCAAGCAGCCTCGGGTCCAACGCAGGCTTCACTCGCTCATGGTGCCGGTAACCCTTTGCTCCCAAGAATTCGTTGTGTCGCCACCCCCCCACACACCCCTGGCGACGCAATCCAATGGAATGCCTTGCACCTTAACTCACCAGGCAGCAATGAGTTACGGAATGAAGCGAACAGATTCGTCGGGGGGGATGGCTCGAAAAGGTCTCCTGGCAAAACGATGGTTCTTTGCTACCCTAAAGAATCAGTTTCTGAACCGTGCCAAATTCCGCAGTCAACGTGGCGGCAAGTTTCCAACTTGTCGACCAAACACGAAGTCTGAAGTGTCTGAAAGGCGCCGTAAGTGCGCGCGAAGTCGCATTATTGCGCGCCAAAATGACATCTCGTTGACGTTTTTCGACGCTTCGCGCTTGCAATGGGACGCTTCAGGCACACGAATTTCGTCCACGCATCCACACTGTTTTGGAGCGGGATCGGCGTCACGATGAAAAATGGTTTCGGGAATCTATTTCTCTTTGGAATACGGGGGCAAGCTCAACGGCGCTGCGCCCGCCTGCGTGCCTGCGATTTCCTGCGGAAACAAGCCCTGCTCCCTGCTCGCCGGAATCCACTGAGCGATCCCGCTTTGCCAGATCAGGTCGGTCGGTTTGAGAAGTCCCGCACGCGCCAATTGCCTGAGTTCGGCCGCCGTGACCGGATCCATCCGCTGGCCTTCCATCATGTAATACCACTGCGAAGCCATGGCATACCTCTCGTCGGGGGTTAAAGAATACCCGGCGCCGACACCTTGATGCCTTTGAGGGCCATCTTGAGCTGGTCGGGATTGCTCGACACCTCCAAGGCGACCGAGCGCTCGATGTCGCCGCGCTCCACGAGCTGGCGCAGGTTCTCGTTGAAATCGACCATTCCTTCCAAGTAGCCGATGCGAATCGCGTCGGGGAGCTTCTTGTCCTCAGCCCGCGAAATCAGCTCGCGAATCATGGGATTGACGATCATGATCTCATTGGTCGGCACGCGGCTCTTGCCCGGCTTGATGCTCTTGACGAGCTTCTGCGCGACCACGGCGCGCAGATTGTTCGCCAGTCCTTGGCGAATCGCCGAGTGCTTGAGGGCTGGAAACAGGTCGAGGATACGGTTGATGGAGCTTCCCGCCGTGGAGGCGTGGATGGTGCCGAAAACGAGGTGACCGGTCTCCGCCGCATAGATGGCGGCTTCGAAGGTCTCGATGTCGCGCAATTCGCCAATCAGGATGACGTCGGGGTCTTGGCGGACGGCGTCCTTGAGGGCCTTGGACCAGTCGCGCGTGTCGAGGCCGATCTCGCGCTGGTTGATGTAGGCTTTCTTGTCGGTGAAGACGAACTCGATCGGGTCTTCGATCGTGAGGATGTGGAGGTATTCGCGCTCGGCGATGTAGTCGAGCATGGAAGCGATGGTAGTGCTTTTGCCGCTGCCCGTGACGCCGGCCAGAATGATCATGCCGTCGGGGTAATTGCAAAGCTTCTCGATGCTGGGGGGCAACCCGAGGTCGGCGAAGTTGGGAATCTCGTTATTGACGCGCCGCGCAACGAGCGACAAGGACCCACGTTGTTTGAACAGGCTGACGCGGAAACGCTGTTCGTCATTGCCGACGACGTAGGAGAAGTCGACGCCGCCCTCTTCATCCAGAATCTTGCGGTGCTTCGAATCCAGAAGCGGCAAGAGCAGCCTTTCCATGTCCGCCTGCGTCAAGGCGCGCATCTCCATGCGGCGTATGTCGCCTTTGAGCCGCATCATCGGCGCCTGCCCGACCTTGAGGTGCAGGTCCGAAGCCTGGTGCTTCATGGTCATTCGAAAAAGCTTGTTGACTTCGGGCTCTTTCTTGACGTCAGCTGGAATCCTGGCGTCGAGGGCAATGATCGGTACATCGGCGCCATTGCCGCCGTTGACGCCGTTGACGGTTTCGATAAAGGACATGGAATAGACTCCTTGGTGTTTGCTATTTCAAGGGCGCAGCGTTGTTTGGCGCGGCAGCCACGATGAGGCTCTAATCGCGGCGCTGGCTCGTGAGACGATCGCGGACAATCGTGGGGGGACTGTCGCTGCCCGAAGTCCTCTGGTTCACCCTGTGGACAAGATGCTTGACCATCTCGCGGCATTCGCGTGCGCACTGCCGGCATGCCTTGGCGCAAGCGGCCATGTGCATGTCCGAGTCGAATTTCTCGCATGACGCCGCGCAGAGATCGGCGCCATTGGCACAAGCTTCGCATGCCAAGGCGCTCAAGGGACTGTGGCGGGCGACCAGCTTCGCTGCCGTGGAGCACAACTCCGCGCAGTCCACGCACAGCTGCATGGACTTGGCGTGCTCCTTCTTGCCGTCCGCCAACAGTTTTGCGCAATGATGAAAGCAGGCATCGCACTGTAGCTGGCAATCGGCGCACGTCTTGGCGCACTTGGCAAAGTTCTCGTGGTGTTTGGGATCGTCGTCGCCTCCCGCCCCCCTTACCGGGAACGACGCCAGGACCACGGCGACCGAAACGGCAAACAAACTGATACGATTCATGCTCAACCTCCATAAACAAGCAAAAAAAAACCGACGTGGTCGAATACCAAGAGTATTCGACCACGTCGGCTTACTCGCTAACGGGCCGCCCGGGCGCTTTCCGGGCTGCCATTCATCTAGTCGTCCGACGACCTAAAAGACTGCAACTGTATTGTACGAACTTCTCAAGCTTGGCGGTGTTCATCCGCCCTTGACGGTGATCTTCTTCGGCTTGACAGCCTCAGCCCTCGGCAGGTGGATCGTTAGGACGCCGTTGATGAGCTCGGCGGCAATCTTCTGCCAGTCGATGCGCTCGCTGATCGAAAAGGTCCGATAGAAATCGCCGACGCCGTATTCGGACAAGAGGTAATTCGCCCCTGCGTGGCGGGGAGCGCAGCGGCCATCGATGATGAGTTCGCCGTTTTCGAAACGCAGGTCCACGTCTTCCGGTTTCACCCCGGGAAGGTCGGCCAGCAACAGCGATTCCTCGTCGGTCTCCATGATGTCAACACGGGGAGTGAAAGAGAGGCCGAGCGCAACCACGGGTTTATCGAGCTCGGTACGCACTTCTATCTTGTTTGCGGGGATGTTCACGATATCGTTGACGCTGATGCGTCGGGGCTTGGCGGCTTCGTTCTTGGGCAAAGTCACCAAGAGGACGCCGTGTTCGAAACGGGCCTCGACCTTCTCGGCATCCACGTTCACGGGCAGCATGATCGTCCGGCTAAACTGGCCGAACCCGCGTTCTTGCCCGTACCAGGCGCCTTTCTCCGGGACGCCATTGTCCAGCGCGCCTTGGTCCAGCGCGTACCGCCGGCGCTCACCCTGGATAGTCAGCTGGTTGCCATCCGTTACGTAGATTTCGAGATGGTCGAGCTGCATGCCGGGTAATTCCGCCTCGGCGTAAACTTTGTCGTTGTCGCCCCATATGTTCACCGGCGGATAGGATTCCGCAAGGGCTGGGCCCGTTTCCGCGCCGAAGCGCCTGCAAACCCGGTTCACTTCTTCCTGAAACTCCCGCAATGGGCGCCACGAAAAGTTCTGCCAACGGGGTACCAGCATTTGTTGCTTGTTGGTCTTCATCATGATGAATTCCTCAGTTAAAGGTCGGGCAATTTCTGCCGGACCACGCGGTCCAGATCATTAGTCGAATGAACTCAGTCGAAACACGGGCTTTTTAGAAGACTGTCGCCGTAACAGGGCCTTGGTCCAAAACAGGATAGGCGGCTTGATTGAGATGGATCAGGCGGCAAGTGGTGAGAGGGACCCTGAAAGAGAACTTTCAGTCCTCACTTCGTATTCTCTGCTTGCACTCTAGAACTGTCAAGCCAAAAATATACTTTTTCTGTCTGTAGTCTCTAAAATAACCTTCTGACTCCTCCGGAATGCAAGGAATCTCGCTGTTCATCTTCCGGTCAAGCGGCATCACAGACAAGGCGATGTGTCGCTCTTACCGTTTGCATGTCCGACTGCCGGCCCGTAGACTCAAAGTTTATGACCGACGTCACCCAGATTCTAAATGCCATCGAGCAAGGCGACCCGCACGGCGCCGAGCAACTTCTGCAGGTCGTCTACGATGAACTGCGCAAATTGGCGGCGGAAAAGATGGCACAGGAAAAACCGGGGCAGACCCTAGAAGGCACGGCCCTGGTCCACGAGGCCTACCTTCGCTTGGTGGACGTCAAGCGAGCGCAGCACTGGAACAGCCGCGGCCACTTCTTTGCCGCTGCCGCCGAAGCCATGCGGCGGATACTGATCGAAAGCGCGCGCAGCAAGGCGCGCGAGAAACGCGGCGGCAACTGGCAGCGTGTTGATTTTGAGGATCTCAACGTAGCGACTTCCGTCTCCCCCGATCAACTGCTCGCCTTGGACGATGCACTCGTGCGGCTAGTGGCCGTTGACCGCGTGGCCGGTGAACTCGTCAAGCTTCGTTATTTTGCCGGTCTGGCTCTGGACCAGGCCGCCGCGGCCCTTGGCGTCTCGACGGCAACAGCTTATCGGCACTGGGCTTACGCGCGCGCGTGGCTGCACAGCGAACTGTTGAAAGAAACGTAGCCTGGGATTATTCTGCCGTCGTGAGAAAACCTCCCAGGCTACGTCGCACTGGTTAATAGAGGCGAAGCCCCTGTGAGGATGCCATGAACGCTTTCGAAGACAATGCCAGGTCGATTTTCCTCGCCGCCCTGGAACGTGCGCCCGACCAATGGCCCGCTTTCCTGGACGAGGCCTGCGGCGACAATGCTGAGCTGCGGGCACGGGTCGATCAACTCCTGCACTCCCACCAGGCGATAGGCAGCATTCATGCGATAGGCAACATTCATGGGGGCGGCGCAGAGAAGCAAGATGGCACGCGCGACCAGTCCATGGCCGAGCGCCCCGGCGCCGTCATCGGCCCGTACAAGCTCCTGCAGCAGATTGGTGAAGGCGGCTTCGGGACGGTCTTCATGGCTGAGCAGACCCAGCCGGTGCAGCGCAAAGTCGCCCTCAAGGTCATCAAGCCCGGCATGGGCGGCCGCCAGGTGATCGCCCGCTTCGAGGCGGAACGACAAGCCCTGGCCATGATGGACCATGTCAACATCGCCCGCGTCCTCGACGCCGGGACAACGGAATCCGGCCTGCCGTATTTTGTCATGGAGCTGGTCCACGGAGTGCCCATTACCAAGTATTGCGACGACAACCAACTGACGCCGCGCGAGCGCCTGGAGCTGTTCGTGCCGGTGTGCCAGGCGATCCAGCACGCCCACCAGAAGGGCATCATTCACCGCGACATCAAGCCGTCCAACGTCATGGTCACGCTCTACGACGGCAAGCCGGTCCCCAAGGTGATCGACTTCGGCGTGGCCAAGGCGACCGAGCAAAAGCTGACCGAGCGGACCCTGTTCACGCAGTACGGCACCATGGTCGGCACGCTGGAATACATGAGCCCGGAGCAGGCGGAGATGAGCGGGCTGGGCGCCGACACCCGCAGCGACATCTACTCGCTGGGCGTGCTCCTGTACGAGCTCTTGACGGGCAGCACGCCGCTCTCCCACAAGCGGCTCAAGGAAGCGGCCTATGCCGAGATTCTCCGCATGATCAAGGAGGAGGAGCCGCCCAAGCCGAGCACGCGGCTCTCCGACTCGGGGGAAGCGCTGGCGTCGATCTCGGCGCATCGCCACATGGAACCGGCCAAGCTGACGAAGCTGGTCAAGGGCGAGCTGGACTGGATCGTGATGAAATGCCTCGAGAAAGACCGCAACCGCCGCTACGAGACCGCCAACGGCTTCGCCGCCGACGTGCAGCGCTACTTGGACGACGAGCCGGTGCTGGCTTGCCCACCGTCGGCAGTCTACCGGCTCGGTAAGTTTGTCCGCCGCAACCGCGGCCAGGTCATCGTCGTTGCCGTCGTGCTGCTCTGCTTGATCGGAGGCATGGTAGGCACGACCTGGGGCCTCATTCGTGCAATAAACGCAGAGGAACAGGCTAAGGACGATGCCAAGAAAGCGAAGCGCTCCGATGAGGAGGCGCGGGCGGTGCTCGGCTTCTTCCAGGAACGGGTTCTGTCAGCCCTGCGGCCGAAGGGCCTGGAGGGGGGGCTCGGCAAGGACGCCACGATTCGCGACGCCCTGGACGCGGCCGAGCCGGAGATCGAGAAGGCCTTCGCCGGACAGCCCCTCGCAGAGGCCACCATCCGCGACACGCTGGCCACCAGCTACTGGCACCTCGGCGAAAACGAGGTAGCCATCCGGCAATATGAGCGCGCTCTGGCCCTTCGTCGCCAAGCTCTCGGTCCCAACCACCGCGATACGCTCATGAGCATGAACAACCTCGCCAATGCCTACGGAGACGCCGGCCGCATCGCGGACTCGCTGGCGTTGCACGAACAAACACTCCGGGAGCGCCGTGCCCAGTTGGGGCCCGAGGACATCGATACGCTGGAAAGCCTGAACAACCTCGGCATGTTTTATATTGATGCCGGACGGCCTGCGGAGGCTGTGCCGCTGCTTGAGGAATCGTTCCGGAAAGCCAAAGCAAAGCTCGGCCCCGACCACGTGGATTCCCTGTCAGGCATGGGTAATCTGGTCCGGGGATACGTCGAGGCCGGCCGACCGACCGAGGCTTTGCCGCTTGCCCTGGAGGTGGTCGAACGCTGCACGCTCAAACTTGGGCTCGACCACCCGGGCACGCTCATCGCGCGGCAGAACTTGGCGCTGACTTACCGCGACATGGGTCGGCTAAGCGAAGCCTTGCCGCTGTTTGAGGATGTCCGCAATCGCGCCGAGGCTGTGGTCGGCGGTGATCATCCCGGTGCGCTGAGCGGCATGTATTTCCTCGGCGTGGCCTATCAATGCATGGGCCGATTGGACGACGCCGGTCCCCTTCTGGCGGAGACACTCAAACGGTGCAGAGCCAAGATAGGCTCGGACCACCGGAAGACGCTCATGGTCATCGCCGCCTTGGCCGCGACCTACGAGGAGGCCGGCGAATTGGGCAAAGCGGAACCCCTCGGCCAGGAGTTGGTGTCCGGCACTCGCCGGCGGCTCGGTCTGGATCACCCCGACACCAACGCAGCCCTGACCCAGCTCAGCCTGATCTTGGTGAAGCAGCACAAGCTCGACGACGCCGAGCCCCTCGCGCGCTAGGGCCTGGCCCTAGTGGAGAAGAAGCAGCCGGACAGCTGGCAGCGTTTCCAAGCTATGAGTGTGCTTGGCGCTGGCCTGCTCGCCCGGAAGAAATACGCGGAAGCCGAACCACTTCTACTCCAGGGTTACGCCGGGCTGCAGGAACGGGCCGCCAAGATGCCGGCGCCCGCCAAGAAGCACCTCGGCGAGGCCCTTGAGCGGCTCGTGCGGCTCTACGACGCGGCCGGCCAGCCGGAGAACGCGGCCGAGTGGCGGCGGAAGTTCGAGGCGGAAAAGAGGGAAGAAAAAAAGCCGGGACCGTGACCCCGGCTGACGACCGCCCAAAAGAAACGGCCGGTGAGGTCCTTACCGCCAAGCAAGCCCCTCACCGGCCCGGCACCGCCCCGGCGCTCGGTCTGCGCGCCGGGAACGATGTCTCTCCAATTTATCGCAGACCAATCTTCCCAAGGAGTCTTTGCTATGCGTATTTCATTCTGGCTGCGATCCGCACGTTCCCTCTTCGTGCCGTCCGGCACCGAGAAAGGACATCGTCCCACACGGCTTCGTAAGCGGGCCTTGGCCGCCCCGTTGAGCGTCGAACGGCTGGAGGACCGGACCGTCCCCAGCACCTTTATGGTCGGCAACCTCAGCGACAGCGGCCCCGATTCGCTGCGGCAGGCAATCCTCGACGCCAACGCCAACCCTGGCGCCGACCTGATCCGCTTCGCCCCCGCGGCCCGTGACGGCACCATCGCGCTGGCCGGCGGTCAGCTGAGCATCACGGACGATCTCATCATCGACGGCCCGGGCGCCGGCCGGCTGGCCGTCAGCGGCAACGACGCCAGCCGAGTCTTCCAGGTCGGCCGCGGCGTGGCCGCGAGCATCGACGACCTGACCATCACCCACGGGCGAGCCATCGGGCAGGGCGGCGGCATCTTGAATGCCGGCACCTTGACCCTGTCCCATGTCATCCTGTCTGACAACCTGGTCGTTGGCCTCCCGAGCGCGAGCGTCGTCGTGGACGCCTTCGGCGGCGGCATCTTTAACTCGGGAACCCTCACCGTCGGCCACAGCAGCTTCGTCCACAACCAGGCGACTGGCGGGGACGGCGCCATTGGCACCACGGGCAGCTCCGCACTCGGCGGGGCCATCATGTCCAATGGGACCGCGATCGCGCCGGCCACCGCCACCGTCAGTTACAGCAAGTTCCTCGACAACCACGCCATCGGCGGTGCGGCCGGCGCCGGCGCCAGCCGCGCCGGCGTGGGCGGCGCCATCAACAATGCTACTGGCACCTTCACCGTCAGCCACAGTGTGTTCCGCGACAATCAGGCCGTCGGCGGGCTCGACAATGGCGTCCCGGGCGGCTTCGGCGCGGGTGCGGGCGGCGCCATCTCGAACGTCGCGCGCTTTGGCAGCGCGTTCCTCTCCGTCAGCCATAGCACGTTCCTCGACAACCGGGCCGTTGGCGGGGCCGCCGGCAACGGCGGCAACGCGCAACCCGGCAGGGGCGGTGCGATCGCGAACTACATTTTCGGGGGGGTCCCGCAACCCGTGACGGTCACCGCGACCGCCCACATCGACCACAGCATGCTACTCGGCAACCAGGCCATCGGCGGTGCCGGCACCACGGGCGGAACCGGCCAAGGCGGCGGCATCGCGAATTTGAACGGCGGCGTCCTCTCTGTGTCGAACTCGTTGATCGCCTTGAACCAGGCCATCGGCGGCGCGGGCAACGGCGGCAACGGCGGCAATGGCCTGGGCGGCGGCATCTTCAACGGTGGTCCCAACCAAACCGGCACGCCGAGCCTCACGCTCAACCACAGTATCGTCGCGCTCAACCGGGCCGACGGCGGCGTGGCAGTAGGCGGCGGCAGCGCCGGCCTGGGAGTCGGCGGAGGCCTCTACCTTTCGCCGGGCGGCGTCGCGTCCGCCGACCCGTGGACACTGATCTTCGCCAACGACGCTTCCACAAGCGACGATGACGTGTTTGGAATTCTGGCCTAAAGCGAAAGCCAACCAAGAAATGCGGCCGGTGAGGTCCTTACCGCCAAGCAATCGTCGATGGCAAGGAAAGACGACTGTTGAGGTCTTAAACGCCAAGAAACCTCCTCACCGGCCATCGTAGACCTCTGGGTGGCCGTTTCGTCCTTTCCCGTCGCAGAGGGACGGCCGACTTCTCGCTCACTGTCCAGCAGAATAACGGTTTCCACCGCTGTGATCTGGGAAAGCTGTGGGCGACGGTGGAACGACCGCATCGAGGACGCAACTTCGGATAAAGTCTATCCGTCGCGGCCTTGGTCGCGCTCGTCATTTCAACCGTTTGACGTCGATCAGATGGACCCCGCCGGAGCCGCCAACGGCCAGCGTTTTTCCGTCGGGATGGAACGCCAGCCCGCCAACCGCGCCGCTGGGCAACATCAGCATTTGCGGGGTGCGGTTCGGGTTGGCCAGACTGATGATCAGCATGCGCGGCTGCGGCAGGTCCTCCGGATCCGGGTTGCGCCTTATCGCTTTCAGATCAAGCTTCGGAAAGCCCGCCACCACGACATGCCGGCCGTCCGGGCTGAGCGCTGCCTGGCCGAACTGAATTTCGTCGAGCGGGACCGTGCGGGCAACCTTCTTACCGACTAAATCCCACACGATCAGCGGTCCGCCGGCACGCCCAATCATCGTTCGGCCATCCGCGGCAAAAAGCGGCGGTGCGAAATACGCGAGCGGGTCGGCGTTCTTCGGTCCGGGGACGCGAGCGACCTCCTCCAGCGTGTCGGGCGCGACAATCACCAAGGTCTTGGAGTCCGGTTGCAGTCGCCGTAGTGAGGAAACCAGCCACTTGCCGTCCGGCGACAGGTACACGCCGTCGAAGAAGGTCTTGTCATCGGGCGCGTCCAAGGTCTTCAGGGCTTTTTCCGCGGCGAGATCGTACTTCACGAGCGCGGCGTTCACTTTTCCGTCCGGCTGAAACTGGTATGTCGTCAGATAGGCCGTTTTCCCATCTTGGGTAAACACGGGATAGGCATGAGTGTTCAACAGCGTCTTCGACTTCTTGCTCGCCAGGTCCACCAGCTCCGCGGCCTGCGGTTGATTCCTCGAGGTCGCGGCCGTGTAGGAGCCGATCGTGTTGACGTAGGCAGACTTGCCGTCGGGGAGGAGGAACACATTCGACGGCCCGCGATCACGGAAGACGATCGAATCTTTCAGCTTGCCCGAGACAGCGTCGTACAGGTCGATGCGGCCATTGATCTCTAACCGGTCGCTCACCTTGCCGTCCTTTTCCTCGCGGACGACCTTGCGCGTCTTCACGTCCACCAGGATCGTCTTCCAGTCGGGCGTCGGGTTGGCGTAGTTCCAGTTGTTGCGCAGCCCGCTTGGGGTATCGAAGCGAGCCGTCTCCTTCCAGTTTGCCGTGTCCCAGAGCTGGACAACGCCGGAGGGGTATCCCGCCATCATCATGCGCTTGCCGTCGGGCGAGAAGCGGACGTCGCTGATGGAGGCCTTGCGGTCGGGATGAGGCAGGGTCTTGACCAGACGCTCCGTGACCGGGTCGCGTTTTGGCCCCTTCTTGGGCGCCAGGACGGTGATGTCGTGACGGGTCGGGGCCACCTTCGCTTCGGGCCAGGCATCGAACGAGATGACGACTTCGGCGGCGCCCTCGAACTCGGCGGCCCGAACCGGGCCGTGCAAGTTCACGTATCAGCACGAGCGTCGGCCGGCTTGGCGCCGAACTCCAACACGCCGTTGGTGTCAAAGATGGTCAGCATGTAGGAGACGCGCCCGCCGACGCCGCCCCCTTTCAGCGAGGCGCACTCCACGTCGATGGCGAGCTGCCCGGTCAGCGCGTCGGGTCTTTTCTTGATGGCTGCGCCCACTTGCGGCAGTGCAAGCACGTTCGGATTATCGGCAACCAATTTGAGAGGGAAGACGCTCACTTCCAGCCCCTTGTGCGTCTTGCCGCCGACGTGCAGCTCGCCGACGTCGAATTGGAACGCACCTTCGGCAACGCCGGGGAGGGACTTGGTCGCGGCAACTTTTTCGCCGACTTCGGTGAGGTCGCCGTTGCCGTTGCGGTCCACATAGAGCGTATCACCGTCCTGGACGAGCCAAACGCGGTGCTTCGCCTCGGCCCCAAAGACGAGCAGACAGTACTTCGGTTTGCCGGTGTATTTCGGTTCCTTCAGAATGGTGCGATCGACCTTGGAGAGATCGCCCGCCGTAGCGACGCCACACGCCGCCAACAGCAAAACACAAACGACGGATCGCATAAGGCACCTCGGTCGGTAGTAAGCCACACCTGCTCAATCCAAATCCAAGCTCTGAAACTCGCCCTTCGCATCCAGCACCGTTGCCCAGACCTTGTGCGATCCTTGATGCTCACTGGGGCCGAAGGTGAGCGGCGCGCCCAGGCCGAAATCGAGACCGCGAATGGATTCGATGGCTTCGACGAGCGCTTCGGTCGTCAAATCGGGGCCGGCTTTATCGAGTGCGGTGCAGAGGAGCTTGGCGGCGATGTAGCCTTCGAGCGAAACGAAGCCGGGGCGCTCTTCGGGGGAGAACTGGGCGAGGTGTTCGCGATATTGCAGGACGCCGGTGGCGCTGGAGCCGTGGAAGGGGACCACCTGCGTGACGATTACGCCTTGTGCGTACATGGGCGACATTTCCATGAGCGTCTCGGCCAAGGCGTCGCTGCCCACGAAAGAGACATTGCTGAAGATCGGATTCATGCCGGCGTCGCGGACGCGCTTGATGAAGGCGGCCGCCGGCCGATATGTGGGGACCATGACCACCGCCTTGATCCGGTCCTTGTGCTTGAGCAACTCGGCGACGGCGGCGTCCACGTTGCTCGAGTTGCGCTCGTAGCCCACGCGGAGAATCTTGTCCGTGTCGAAGCCGACTTTGCGCAATGCCTTGGCGACGCCGTTGAAGCCGGCGTCGCCGTAGCCGTCCTGCTGGGCGAAGACGGCGATCTCGTCGGGCTTAAGCTTGCGCACGCCGAGCAAGTAGTGCACGATGGCGGCGGTTTCCTCGGCGTAGCTGGCGCGGTAGTTGAAGACGTAGCGGTCGGGCGGATCGCGCCGGAGCAGGCCAGCGCCCGTAAAGGCGCCGAAGAACACGCGCTTGTGCTTGAGGATCAAAGGCACGGCCACCTCGGCGGTCGGCGTCCCCACGTTGCCGACGAAGGCGAAAACAGGCCGTTTGTCGAGCATATCCTGCATTGTTTCGGCGCAGCGCTTGGGTTCGTAGCCGTCGTCCAAGGAAAGGAGCTTGAGCTTACGTCCATGAATGCCGCCGGCCGATTCATTGACATGGCGAAGATAAGTTTCGATGCCGGTCTGCATGCCGCGGCCGAGTTCCTTGGCCGGACCGGAGAAGGGCGCGCTGATGCCGAGCGTGATCTCGCCAGGGGTGACGCCCGGAGCGCTGGCCGTCAGCGTGGACTTGTCGGCGCCGGAACCGTCGCCGGCGCCACTGGCGTGGCGGTCGTCTTGCCTGCCTCCGAAAGCCAGCCACAGCGCCAGCGCGCCGCCGATAAGAATCAGCGCCGCGAAAGCCGCCAGCGTGATGTGCCGTGACTTGGATGGCGGCGCGGGCACGCCCGTTACGGTCGGGGGGTGACGGTGAAATTGCGTGGCCGACTTTGGAGCGACGGCGGTGGTTGTAGCGCCTGTTGAGCCGCCCACGCGAACCCGGGGATTGCTCAAGATGCCCGTCAAGATGGCCTCCAACGCTCCCTTGAACTCGCCGACACTCTGGTAGCGGTCTTCGGGCGCGATGCTCATGGCCTTGTGCAGCACCGGCTCCAGCGCCTCGGCGCCGGCCAGTCCCTGGGCCGGGAAATCGATCGGCTCCGGCGCCTGGGTCATCTGTTTCGCCAGAACGGAATTGAGCGTCTTTCCCGTGTAGGGCGGCCGGGCCGTAAGGAGGAAATAGAGGATGGCGCCCAAGCCGTAGACGTCGGCCCTGGCATCGGGTTCGCCGGTGCCTTCGAGCTGCTCGGGAGCGGTGAAGCCGCAGGTGCCGACGCCGACGCCGGCCTGAGTGACGGCCAGGCCCGACTCGGGCGTTGGGGTCGCCGGTTTCGCCAGGCCGAAGTCGAGGAGCTTGACGACGGGTTCGGACGACCCGGGCACACTGACGACAAAGACATTGGAGGGTTTGAGATCGCGGTGAACGATGTTGGCCTGATGTGCCGCGGCGATGCCCGCGATGATCTGCCCCATCAAGTGCAGCACCTGGCGCAAGGGCGGCCGGTTCTGCGCGGTGACGAAGGCGTCCAGCGGTTTGCCGGACAAGAGTTCCATGACGATGAACGGCGTCGCGGCCGGCTCGGCGCCTCCTAGCGCGGTAGTCCCGAAATCGATGATGCTGACGATATTGGGGTGATTGAGCTGGCTGAGTATTTTGGCTTCGCGAAAGAACCGTTGGACCGTGTCCTCGGAGAGCTTGTTCGTCGCCGACAGGGTCTTGATGGCGACCGCGCGGCCCAAGGAAAGTTGTACGCCGCGATAAACGGTCCCCATGCCCCCCTCGCCGAGCTTGGATTCGACGCGAAACGCGCCCTTGAGAACCTCGCCCGCCAGCGACGCCGCCGGCCCGCCTCCCGCTTCGCTCTCCGGCACGTGCGTCGACTCGAAGACGCTTGTTGGATGATTGGTGTTTTCGGAGGCGGACATCAAGAAGTCTCCAGGGTGCAAGCACGGGGTTGGTGGCACGCCCACGTCTCGCATTGCACAGTTTCGGGTGCCGCATACGATGACGTGGACGTGCCACCGTGCCGCCCGGCGCCGCAGACGATCAAGCTCGTATTATATTTCGATTGCTGCGTAATGGAATTGGACTGAGGGACTGGGTGGCGCGCGGGATGAAGCGGTCGTCATCCAACGTTACTCACCGTCGAATGAAGACAAGCCGTCCTCATCGTCGCGGCTTGTGAACCGCGCGGCATGAATTTCAAGGACGCGGGCTGAAATATCGCGGCGGACAAAGAAAAGAAAGGCGAAATCCCCATATACGGGATCCGAAAGCGTCAACGGACACGTGAACATGTTGGCGAAGGGCACCACCGGCTCTTTGAGGAATGAGCTTGGGTCAGCAGCCACGTCAATGTTTAGCAGGTTAAGAAGGTCGATAAGGATTTTTCGATCCAATCCCCAGGATTGAATCTCAGATCGGACGTTCGGCGGGATTCTTACCCTGTAGCTCACTGATCCACTCCCCTAGGTCAATTCCTTCACCTCGACCGAAAGAAGCTACCGACGCTTCGAGTTCATTCTTTTTCGGAAACGGCCATTTCTCCTCAAATCGCGCTTGGAGTTGTTGGAGCCGATCAGCGCGCTTGCGGAATTCCGACGCTTCGCTAAGAGCGTAGCCGCATTCCTCCGCGGAGGCAAGCATTTCACCGACCGCAACGGCCGCTTTCGAAGCCGCGTCAAAGGTACGCTTAAGGTCCCGTCCGCGCTCAAGCACGCGAACGATCTTGCCTGCGCGCAGGTCCTTCCAGGCGGCGTCTTGGACGCGTTCCATCCACTCCAACATGGAAAGCGTTTCGTTTACGATATCGCGCGCTCCCCGTTGCAATTTGTGCGGCTCCGAATTGTCATGGCGCGCTTCCCAAGCGCCAACGGCGTCTTCAACAGTTCGCACGCGCCCGCGAAGAATTGCTTCCTCAATCATGGTAAGCTCCGCAATTCGTTGTCGCTTTCGCCGGTGCCGCCACTCGACACCCTAATTATAGTCTATAGACCATACGCCTTGGCCTAGCGTATGCCGCATTTGCTTTCAAGCAATCCGTTTGGGTCAACGGGTCAAGCGTGCATTCTCAGTATCGCGGCGTTTCGGAATTCTCGCGAATTCCGCTACGAGTAGCTCTTCCGGCGTAATTGCCTGTGCGTCCTGATGTCATTATGTTCAGATCTTCCTTTTTTTCGCAAAGCTCCGCTTTCCAGAATAGAATAACCCACCAGTAGCCTAATCGCGCGCCTCACGGCGTGAGAGCGGGGGAACCAACTGGGGCGGCTTTGGCCGCCTCTGGGGCGTAGGTCCGCAGAAGTTGTAGGACGGATTTGCAATCCGTCACTTCGACTGGACGGTTTGCAAAACCGTTCTACATTGCGGATCGGGGTACTTTCAAGCCCTAGCCCGTCAGCTAACCCCGTCGGCAGGTCCGGGCGCGTTGCCTGGGCCGTAATTGAAAGGGCACCCCCGTCTTTCTCCGTCCCGACGAAGAGCCCCATCTCTTGCCAAGGTGCGACATGTTTGCGCTGCCGTCTCTCTTCGCCGATGGCTTTCCGACCTGGACCGAATTAGCGCCCGTATTGTCCCAAGTCGTCGTTGGTCTGGCCCTGCTTACGGCGGTCGGCGTGATTGCCGCCTGGTTGACACTGCGCCGCATACCGAACCAGCAAGTGGGCGTTGTCGAAAAACTTTGGTCGCGCGGCGGCTCCGTTCCTGAGGGGAGCATCATCGCCCTGAACGGCGAGGCCGGTTACCAGGCCGACCTTTTGCGCGGCGGCATCCACTTTGGACTTTGGCGCTGGCAGTACCGCGTTCACAAGGTCCCGCTGGTGACCATTCCGCAAGGCAAGATCGGCTACGTCTATGCCCGTGACGGCGAGCCGCTCTCGCCCAGTCAAACGCTGGGCCGCGTCGTCGATTGCAACAATTTTCAGGACGCCCGCAGATTTTTGAGTGAAGCCGAAGCCGTGGTCGGCGGCGAAGCCGCGAGCGGTTCGGTGCGAGGACAGCGTGGCCGGCAGCGGGTGATTCTGCGCGAAGGCGTTTACGCCATCAACCCTGCCCTGTTCGTGGTCATTACCGACGACGCCGTCTATTACCTCCCGCAACTTTTGGGGGCGCGCGAGGGCGAGGTCGTCGCCGGCTGGCAACAACAGCTCCGCGAAATCGAAGGCTTTAGGCCCCTCATCGTCGGCGCGGCGGTGGCGACCGTCGATCCACTGCGCCCGGAGACCGCCGGCAACGTCGACAGCATCGCCATCATCACCGTCCACGACGGGCCATCGTTGGCGCCCGGCGAGATCATCGCGCCGCCGGTCGGCACCACGCCCGGCGAGTCGAATTACCATAGTAACTATCAAGATCCCGAAGCGTTCCTGCGCGCGGGCGGCCGCCGCGGCCGGCAGTACCTGCCGCTCACCGACGGCACCTATTTCCTCAACCGCTGGTTCGTCACCACCGAAATCATTCCCAAGACCGTCGTGCCGATCGGCTACGTCGGCGTCGTCGTCAGCTATTACGGCAGGCCGGGCCGCGACCTCTCCGGAGAGGCATTCCGCCACGGCGAGCGTGTCGCCGAGGGAGAACGCGGCGTCTGGGAGAGGCCGCTCGGTCCCGGCAAGTATCCGTTCAACACCTACGCCGGCAAGGTCATCCTCGTGCCCACGACTAACTTCGTGTTGCACTGGATCACGGGCAAGTTCGAAGCGCACCGCTATGATGAAAGCCTTCGCTCCATCGATCTCGTGACCAAGGACGCGTATGAGCCGATGCTGCCGCTTTCGGTGGTGGTGCACATCGACTACCAAAAGGCGCCCAGCGTCATTCAGCGGTTTGGCGACGTCAAGAAGCTGATCACGCAGACGCTCGATCCGCTCTTGAGCGCGTTCTTCCGCGACGTGGCCCACAAGAAGACCATGCTGGAGCTGCTCCACCAGCGCGACGCCATCCAGCAAGAGGCGCGTGAGGAGTTGCGCCGCAAGTTTCTCAGTTTTGACATCGAGTGCGTCGACGTGCTCATCGGCAAGCCCGACACGGCCGAGGCCGGCGGCAAGATTGAAGTGCTGCTGGAACAGCTTCGATTACGGCAGCTTTCCATCGAGCAGTTGGAGACGTACGACCGGCAGCGGGCCGCGGCGGACAAGCTGAAGACATTGAACGACGCCCAGGCGCAAGCGGCCATGCAGACGCAGTTGACCAACACGCAAGTGCAAGTGCGGATCGCCGAAAGCCAAGCGGAAGCCGACCTGGCCCGCTCCCGCAAACAAGCCGACCAGACCATCGTCGTCGCAGAGGCGGAGCTGGCCCGGTCGCGCCGTCAGGCCCAACAATTCGTCGTCCTGGCTGACGGCGAATTGGAAAAAGCGCGGCGTCAAGCCGAGCAGACCGTGGTCACGGCGCAGGCGCAAAGCCAAGAGCGCGTGCTGGCCGGCCGCGGCGAGGCGCAGCGCGTCCTGCAAGTCGGTTTGTCGGAGGCGTTGGTGCTCTTGCGCAAGATCGCCTCGTTCGGCGATCCACGGCTCTACGCGCTTTCCGGTGTCGTCGAGCACCTGTCCCACAGCAGCCAACCGCTGGTTCCCGAACGCGTCTTCATGGCCGGCGGCGGCAACGACGGCGCCAGCGCGGCCGGCGGGGCCAGCGGCATGCTCGGAATGCTCATCAACCTGCTCGTCGCCGAGAAAGCTGGCTTTCACCCCGCTGACGGCAACGGCGAGACCGACGAACCGGCAGCTCTAAAGGAAATCGGCGAACGGTTGACGCGCGAGGCGATGGCGTCTCTGCAGAAAGAGCCGGCCGCAAACAAGTAGATGCCGCGAGCCGAGCGGCATCGGTCCGGCTCGGCTCGCCGGACCTACTTTGGAGGTTGCAATGGTTACTACATTGGATGAAAGCCAAGACGTCATGCAGGTCTGTCGCAATGGCCACGTCATCACGGACCGTCTGCGCGGCGATCCCGACAGCGGGCGATCTCACTGCGACCGCTGCGGCGCTGTGACGTTCTACCACTGCCCGACATGCGGCGGCGAGTTCCCCGGCGCGCTGGATGTGACCGGCTTGGCTCCCATAGGCGGCAGACCGGCGCCGCACTACTGCTTAATGTGCGGCGCCGCGTTGCCTTGGGTGCGAAGGGCCCGACCTGCACCCGAGCCGGTCGCTGCACTCGAAGGCCTCCTGCGCCGGCTGCCGCTTGCTATCCGCCAACTTCGCTGGCGCCAGGGAGACCGGCCCCCCTACCGCGTGGAGGACGAGCGCGACCTCGAAGATCTGCTCCGAGCCTTGCTGACATTGCCCTTCGATGATGTACGCCTTGAAGGCCGCACACCCGCGTATAGTCCACGAAATCGAACCGACTTGCTGTTGTCCAGAGGAAAGATCGCGCTCACCGTGAAGTTCGCGCGGCCCGACCTGCGCGAGCCGCAACTGGCGGAGCAACTAATGCAAGACGCCCTGTACTACCGCGAGCGCGGCGGCTGCCGGACGCTCGTGGGCTACGTCTACGATCCGGAAGGAACCCTTCGTGACATCCGCCGGGCCGAGAGCATCGGCGCCGGATGGGCGGAGGGACTGGAGGTGCGCTGCATCGTGAGCGGATTAGTGGATGCCGAAGGTGGGAATTTCACGACTCCGCTTGAGATCGGAACTTTCTTGCCTCAGGTTGAGCCGATTAGGCCGTTTGCTAACGGCGGTGCAGGCTCGCTTCGATGACTTCGACTGCCGATTTGGCAACAAAAACATCAAGCAGGCGGTTTATTGACGGCCAGCCTGCGAGCGGGCGAAGTCGCGGCCGGCGACGAGGTTTGTCGCGATCGAGTACGTATCGGGTTTGAAACGTTGGCGGCGCGGATTTCAATTGTTATTCGGCGCCGGCTACCGGGAACAGGGGAATGTGGATAAAATGACCATTTGTGCTTGTGTGTCAGGCGACATTTGGGGAAGGCGACGATGATTTCCAGCCATACGAGTTCTGTCGCTGAACGTGCGAAAGCGATCTACAGCCGACGGCTTCAAGCTGAATTGGAAGCGACGCATCCCGACGACTATGTGGCAATTGAGCCGGAGTCGGACGAGCACTTTCTCGCCAATTCCTTCGCAGCAGCGGTTGCAGCCGCGCGTGCCGCTCATCCCGACTGCATCTCCTTCGTGATCCGCATCGGCCACCCAGCCGCGATCCATTTGGGAGGGTTGACCATTTGAACGGTCGCGTCCGACATCGACTTTGCGCTAGGCGTTGCCGGTGGGGCGCACCTCGCGGAAGTCGTCGCTGACTGGACGGCTCGGATTTACCGCGAGTCGAGCGCCGTCCACCACGACACCCTGCAGGTCGACTCGAACGCCTGGCCGGGTCTCTGAAGGAACTGGCAGGATAGGGGTACAGCGGAATGACCAAAAACAAGCTGCTTCAGCTGCTGGGATGACCGTCCTCCTGCTCCTCCCATGGGTAATTGGCCGGCATTGAGCGCATTTATCCTTGGAGAAGTTGGCCGATTTAACACGCCCAATGCGGCCAACGTTGCCAATATGATCAATCGTTGTCTTGGACTTGCTGATGTAAGAATCTCATGGGGATGGAAGAACTGCACAGCGGCCCAAGCGGAGACTCTGCTTAACGAAGCGCTCGACCATCGTCATGAAATCGCCCACGGAGTCAATCCGCGTCCTGTCATCACAACGCGTACTCAAGATGGCTTCCTGGCTTCATACGGAGGCTTGCGATTTGCACCGATCAGTCCGTTCGTCAGCATTTGGTAGCGGTCAACGGGTTGCCAAATCCCTGGCCACCCTGACTGGCGGCGCTCGCCGAAGGGTCGGTGCGCTCGCTCGACGCCGGCGAACTCCAGCAAGCCTTCGGCGTGGTGATGCACGCGCTGATCGCAGAGTCGGTCGTGCCGACGTCGCTCAGGTAGAGGAGGCTGTAGCCGGAGAAGACTTTCGCCTGGTTGGTAACCTGGTAGCCCACAGGTTGACCGTGACCTCCGGGAGGACGGCAAAGCCCAAGTGGCCGGCAGTCGCTCGTTTGTGAGCATCCTTTTTGGGATAAAACACCTCTAAGTCCGGCAATCCACGGGTTCCGCCGGCGAAATACTCGGAAGGAGAAGACAATGACGAACATGCGACCGACCTTGAATTTTCCCACGCCGAAGCCAACCTGGATGCCGCGGCGTGCCAGGCCCATCAGTACGCTCCTGGACTTGCTAATCGCCATTGGAGCGGTTGCGGTCATGGGGGCCGTGCTGTTCTTGCTCTGATAATTCGGGCTTGACCGCGCCGCCTATTGGATGTGACGCCAGCCGAGTCCATTGCTGGTATGCAGGTGTTGAAAAGCCGCCTCAGGGATTTGAACCCTGGACCCCCGCTTTACGAAAGCGGTGCTCTACCGCTGAGCTAAGGCGGCGCATCGGCGCTGACCGAATTTTATTGCGGCCCGCCGTAGCTGTCAATTCGGGCTCGAACGAGATCAGAAACGGTTGGAACCTCGCGGGAGAAAGGGAGGACGGCGCACGTATAGTCCTTCGGCGCCGGTTCCTAAACGAACGGGAAGAGGGCAAAGACAAGAGGGATGCAAGGGAACATACCGGGATTGTGACCGAGCAAGGTGCCGCGGGCAACAATAAACGCCGCGGTCATTTATAATGAAAGGATCGCGGGCAATTTCCCCATTCCGGGAGACTAACCCAATGATCACAACGCCCACCGTATTCATCTTGGGCGCCGGCGCGAGCATTCCCTATGAGTTTCCGTCCGGACAGGCACTTGCGGATTCCATCTGTGAACCCGGAGAGAATGTAGGTTGGTTGGTGGCTTATGGATTCGAAGAGAGCCACGCCAAGAGATTCGTCAAGGAGCTGAGACGCGCGCAAAGCGAATCAATTGATTCTTTTCTGGAAGACCGGCCAGAGTTCAAAGAAATTGGCAAAACTGCCATCGCCATAAGGCTAATTAAGTATGAAAACCAGGAACAGTTTTTCATCGTCAACAAGCGGAATTGGTACACCCTTTTGCTCAAACGGATGTATAGTTCCCTCGACGAGTTCCCCAACAACACAGTAAGTATCGTTACGTTCAACTACGATCGGTCACTTGAGCACTTCATCTTCGAGGCTCTGTGCGCTCGATCCGGGAAGCCACCTAGTGAAGTCGCCGCTGCATTGCAGAAGATACCGTTCATTCATGTTCACGGACAGATGGGATTCTTGCCCTGGCAAACTTCAAGCGACAATGACAAAAGGCCATACGCAACTACCGAATCGGAAGTCGCAGTGCGAACGGCCGCAAAAGGCATCAAGATTGTTTCCGAAGGAAATGAAGAAAGCGAAGAGTTCGTCGCCGCGCGAAGGTCCATCAACGACGCTCGACGCCTTCACTTTCTTGGCTTTGTGTATCATGAAACCAATATGCGCCGCTTGGGTGCTTCGTTCGAGCTGTTCGACAAAAAAGAAGTCTCAGGAACTTGTTTCGGGATGACCGACGCCGAGCAAGATCTTGTGCTACGGCGCGTTAACTACAGTCTGAAACATTTCGGGCCAGCGAACCAAGGCAATCATGAGTTTCTGCGCAACTCAAAGCTGTTCCTCAGTGACTAAACCTAAACTCACTTCACCGGCCGGCCACGCCACGCTTGGCCTTGTTTTTGAGCCGCGGCTTTTGTTGAAATGTGGTGCAGCCCACGCCGAGGGCATCGGCCAGCGCGATGGGCGACCGGAGGGTGATTCAAGGAATAATGGGCAGAATTTGCAAGCTTCCGACTGGCCACATGCTCATCGAGCTTCCGCCAGCCCGGCTCTTCTTGCAGCGGCCGGAAGGCCAGCGCGTGCGCTCGGTCCAATTCTGGGATCATTGGCAAGATCGATCGCTAGGTTGTGAAGATCTGGAAAAAGAGACGCACGACGAATGCCCAATATCCGAAGCTCTTCTGAAAATGTTGCCCTCGCTTGCTCTGGAATCACAAGCTTCACCAAGTATTTGTCCGCGTTCCCACGATCCTCCAAGGGTGTGTTGTCTCCGTGAATTGTGTATGCACCTTGTTGCACCGTCATTCGAATATCCGATTCCTCTCCCAAAGCTGCAAGTGCCGTGTCTGTCCTTGGGCCTCGATCAAACGCAGCTTTCACGAGTGGGTCCGCTTGCGGTCCACTCATGACAGCAATTCCGTCGAAGTGATCTTTATTTAGGTTAACAGGTGAGAGAACCCAAATAGCCGCAGGGCCTGGTTTGGGATCGAACGAAGCCGCAAAGTAAAGGGCGGCTTGAAGTGACGCAGTCCAATCCAACAAGCGAGTCGGCAGGCCGTAATGCTGCATGAGGCATAACCAGCCCCCAAGGTCGTCTTGAGCCGGCAATCGCCCATGCCTCATCGGAGCTTCCAGCTTAAAACGGTGGACAAGAAACGTTTCATCCATCGCATCAAACTTGCGATGCACGGACGGCACAAGTGTCCAACTATCACACGAATGGCCTCTGTACCACTCAGTCGTCAAGCCGACATTCGGGCAGACTTTTCGAATACCGCTTAAGAGCGATGCTGTATCGACAACTTCAATTTGGTTAATTTGTCTGTTCAAAGTGCCACCTCTACGGATAATTCGAAAACGGAGTGAAGAAATTTCGACCGGGTGTCATGACACCCGCAAGCAAGGTTTTTCACTGGTTTTTGCGGTCTTCGAAGGGCAATGCAAAAGTGGCGTTTTCCCAGCAAATAATCAGCTTTCCGCGTGTGTTACAGGACCGGCGTGATCGGCCTTATTGCTTTACGAAAGCGGTGCTCTACCGCTGAGCTAAGGCGGCGCGTCCGCGCTGACCGAATTTTATTGCGACCCGCCGTAGCTGTCAATTCGGGGTCGTCTCCAGTGGATGGAGCGGATTGAAAAGAATGAGGCTGGCCGTTGAGGGGAAAACGGCCAGCCTCGTGGGTTCCTTGCGGAACGTCGTCATTTCACTTCGTCGAGCTTCTTGCCGCCGCCGAGTTGCAATTGGCTCGCGTCTTGCCCTGCATGCATCACGCTGGGACGGAAGCTGGAGGCGCCAAGATCGTTGGCGCTGCGCGAGCGGCGGTGGCCGATGACGCCGAGGAAGTTCTCGGCCGAGATGATGAACATGCCGCGCTCGATGGCGTCTTTGCGCATGGCCCGCATGGTCTCGTTAATGGCTTTGGCGCGGTCGGGCGTGTCGTCCCTCGCCTCTTTCGCCTCGGCTTCCTTCGCTTCGCCTTGCTTCGCTTCGCCGTCTTTGCCCTCGGCGTCCTTGTCCTTCTGCTTGGGCTTGAAGGCGTCGCCGTTCTTGGGCTCGGGAAGCAGGTCACCCAAGATCAGGTAGCGGGTGCGATAGTTGAGTTCGCCCTTAATCGTGTTGTCGGTCAGGTCGAGATAAGCGTCGACGCGGACGCCGTTGTTTTGCAGGATTTGCATGAACGCGTTCAGATTCCGCGTCTGCTCGGCCGGGGTGTCCGCGGGCTGGCCGTTCGGGTTGACGTTGCCGACCACGGCGACGTGCGAGCCCCAAAACATGTTGAAGAGGAGATCGCCTTCCTTGAGCGCGTTTTCCGATTCGCGCGCCAGCCGGCCCTTGGAAGCGTCGGCCAGCACGATTTCGCGGCCCTCGAGATCATAGAGGGAAGTAATGCGGCAGACCGAGGCGTTGTCGAGCACGCGAATGACTTCACAGGTTCCCTTCATTTGGCCGGTCGCCTGGCGCTTGCCGTTGTCCGCGAAAATGTTGAAACTCAGCCCAGGCTTGGCGCCTTGCGCGGCGCCGATGTTGACGAAGAGCTGGCCGTTCTCGATGTCGACGCGCGTGACTTTGCCGAGCGGATTGTCCCACAACGTCTTGCCGGGGGACATGTCAAGCATGAGGGCGTGCACGTCGCCGGCCAACTTGACGGGAGCGTTGGGGTCTGCCTTTTGCACCTCAAATGCGACGATTTTCTTGTTCAGGTTGCGAATGACTGCCTCATACTTGGCCTTGTCGTTCTCAAGCTGGTCGCTCTGCTGTTTCTTCTCGTCATTGAGATCCTGGTTGCGTTTCATCTGTTTCTGCATTTCTTCGGTCTGCGCTTGAGCGGCCTTGAGCGTCTTGTTATTGCCGTCGGTGATAGCGACGTTAGCATCCTTCCACGACTTGTTAGTGGCGGCCTCCAGCTTTTCATAGCGCTCGTTGAGGGCCTTGTAGTCGGCTTGAGCGGTGTTGACTTGGGCACGGGCGTCTTCAAGGCTCTTGTTCAGCGTGGTAAAGGAGTCCTTGAATGTCTCCTTGTACTTTTTTCCTTCCTTGTCGTAGTTCAGGCTCTTGCGCATCTCGGCGACCATCTTCTTGGCGGCCTCGCGCACTTTGGCGTCCTGCTTTCCGAATTCGCCGCCATCGCTGAGAAGATCGTCGATGGCAAGCTTGTAAAGATTCATTTCATCCGGATCCAACGCGTCGCCGTAGGCGAGCCGGGCTTCGCGGGCCAAGGTCAAGGCGTATTGCTCGCCGGTGTTGTTGGACTTGGCGAGTTGCGATTTTGCCTTGGCCTCTTCGCGCAGCTTCTCTTGTCCGGAGTAGCCGAAGTAGCCCCAAACGCCGAGGCCGATGCTCAAGAGGACGAAGAACGACAAGAAAATGACGAGGATCGTGCTCGGATTGGAGCCGTCGCGTTTGCCTGGTTTTCTCAGACCTGCCATGGGACCACCTCAGGGGGTGAAATGCAAAAGAAGATCGGGAACTCCGCCGCGCCAAAGCCCGGCAAAGCGTCTTCTATCAAGTCTAAAGGCATTGAGATTCTTGTCAAACCATTTGGCCTGGGAAAACTTTGCGGGCGCATTTTGCGAGCCGATCGCGACGGTTGTGCCAAGGAATGGCTCTGGATGGATTGTGGCGCTCGCCCGAACTTGACAGGTTGTTAAGTGCCTTTAGAATACGAGAAGCACCCAGATACCATTAGCGCGGCGTTTGTTCCTGGTCTTTCCGCTGGGACCCTGGCCTTTCACGGAGCGCGTCCCAGCCGTCCGCGCCCCTAACCTTCCGCGGTTGTTCCCGTCCTTCGTCCTCGGCGTTCGCAAGATTCGAGTTCCGCAGGTTCGACACGGTCCATGTCGTCAGGCAGCGAGACGTTATACCTGATCGATGCGTATTCACTCATTTTCCAGGTGTTCCACGCCCTCCCGGAAATGAGCAGCCCTTCCGGTCTGCCGACCAACGCGGTCTTCGGCTTCACCAAAGACCTCCTGTATTTGCGCGACGAGCGGAAGCCGACGTATCTCCTGTGCGTCTTCGACATGCCGGGGCCGACTTTCCGCGACGAAATCTACACCGAGTACAAGGCAAACCGGGCGCCGATGCCCGACGACCTGCAATTGCAGATCCCCCTCATCCGCCAGGTGCTGGAGGGCGTGCGCATCCCCGTGCTCGGCATGGAAGGCTACGAGGCGGACGACCTCATCGCCACCCTAGCACGCCGCGGCGCCGAACGCGGCATGGACGTCTACATCTGCTCCAGCGACAAGGATTGCCGGCAGCTGCTCTCCGACCACGTCAACATCTTCAACCTTCGCAAGCTGGAAGTCTACGACCGGGAAGCCTTGCTGAAGGACTGGGGCGTGACGCCCGAGCAAGTGATCGACTTTCAGACGCTGGTGGGCGATTCCGTCGATAACGTGCCCGGCGTGCCTGGCATCGGCCCAAAAACGGCGAGCAAGCTGCTGCAAGACTACAAGACGCTCGAAAACCTGCTCGCCCACGTCAGCGAGATTCCGGGAAAGAAGCAGGAAAGCCTGAAGGCCGCGACGCAGACGATCGCCACCAGTCGAAAACTCGTGAAATTGGCGACCGACGTGCCCGTCAAGGAAGACTGGGAGCATTGGCGCGTGCGGCCGTGGGATGGCCCGAAACTGCTGGAACTGTTCCGCGGCTTCGGCTTCGCTCGGTTCGCGGACATGATGCGGGCTTCACTCAACGCGGAGGCAAAAGCTGCCGGGGCTCAAGCGAAAAAGAGGACCGGAGCATTTCAAGGATCGCTGTTCGATGTTGTGGAGAACGGCGAACTCTCGACGGATGTCGCGAGTCCGGAGAATGCAAGGCCGCAAGCAGCATGGATTGCGAAGTACCACTTGGTGGACACGCCGGAGTTGTTTTCAACGTTTCTTGAAGAGCTCAAGAAACAGCCGCGCTTCGCCATCGACCTGGAAACGACGTCGCTGCAGCCGCGGAATGCTGACTTGGTGGGCCTGGCGTTCTCTTGGCGCGAGGGTGAGGCATGGTACGTGCCGGTGCGCGGGCCCAAGAATGATCGGGTGCTGGATGAGGACGTGGTTTTGGCGGCGCTTCGGCCGATTCTCGAAAGCGAACGCTGTGGGAAGATCAACCAAAACATCAAATACGACTGGCAGGTTCTCAAGGCGCGTGGCATTCATGTCGCCGGGGTCGCCGGCGATTCGATGGTGGCCGATTACCTATTGCATGCGGGCGAGCGCAGCCATAACATGGAGGTTCTCGCGGAAAAACATTTACAGCATCGTGTCATCCCCATCAGCGACCTGATTGGCACGGGCAGGACGCAGCGGCGCATGGATGAAGTGCCGACCGCCCGGGTCGCCCAGTATTCCGGCGAGGATGCCGACGTGGCCTGGCGTCTGTGCGCCCGGCTCGAACCCCTCTTGCAGGAGCTAAGCTTCAAGAAACCGGGAAACGCTTCGTCGCACGACGCTTCATTGCAAAACGCGCCGTCGCGGCCTTCCCTGTTCCTTTACGACGACCTGGAGATTCCGCTCATCGAGGTGCTCGGCGACATGGAGTTTGCCGGCATTCGCCTCGACTTGCCGTTGCTCGCAAGGATGAGCGGCGACATGGCCGGCGCCCTCGTGGGCTTGGAGCGCGAGATTCACGACCTGGCGGGCAGGGAATTTAACATTGCCTCGACCAAACAGCTCCGCGAGGTGCTCTTTGAAGAGAAAGGCTTCAAAAGGGGAAAGAAGACGGCGATCCTGGGGGAAGCGAGCACCGACCAGATGACGCTCGAAAAGCTGGCGCGTGAGGGCCATGAACTTCCGCGCAAATTGCTCGAGCAACGCAAAATCGCCAAGCTGAAAAGCACCTACGTCGACGCGCTGCCGGCGCTGGTGAACGAAAGAACGGGGCGCGTTCACGCTTCGTTCAACCAGACGGTGGCCTCGACGGGCCGGCTCAGCTCCAGCGACCCGAACTTGCAAAACATCCCCATTCGCTCGGAGCAGGGCGAGCAGATTCGGCAGGCGTTCTTGCCCGAGGAAGGGTGGACGCTCCTGACCGCGGACTACTCGCAGATCGAGTTGCGGCTTTTGGCTCATCTGTGCGGCGACGCGGAATTGCGGCGGGCGTTTGCCCTTGAGCAGGACATCCATGCTCGTGTGGCGGCACAGGTCTTCAGCGTCGAGGAGAAAGACGTCACCAGCGCTATGCGGCGGACCGCCAAGACGATCAACTTCGGCGTCATCTACGGCATTAGCGCTTTCGGCCTGGCGGCCCGGCTGGAAATCAGCAAGGATGAGGCGGCGGGATTTATCGAGGCCTACTTCAAGAAATATCCGCGCGTGCTGGCCTACCAAGAACAACTCTTGGAATCGTGCCGCAACCAGGGATATGTGAGCACCATTCTGGGACGACGCCGGGCAATTACGGGAATCCGCTTCAAATCGAGCTATCGAGGACGTAATCAGCCGGAGCGTGAAGCGATCAACATGCAAGTGCAAGGCTCGGCAGCAGACTTGATCAAAGTGGCGATGGTCCAGATCCATCGCCGCCTGAAAAAGGAACAGCGACGGGCCCGAATGCTCCTGCAGATCCACGATGAACTGGTGTTCGAGGTTCCGCCGGAGGAGCTTGGCGACGTTTCGACACTGGTTCGTGAGGAGATGACCGGCGCCCTGAGTTCGGAGCTGACCGTACCCTTGGGCGTGGACATGGGCGTCGGACCGAATTGGCTGGATGTCGCATGAGCCGGATTCCGATCCTCGGCCTCATCGGCGGCATCGGCAGCGGCAAGAGCCTGGTTGCGGAAGAGTTCGTCAAACAGGGCGGCTTCTTGATCGCGGGCGACGCGCTAGGGCATGAAGCCTTGCGGCAAGACGACATCAAGGCCCGTATCGTCGAGCGCTGGGGACCGGACGTTCTGGATGAAAATGGCCGCATTCAACGTCGAAACCTGGGGACCATCGTCTTCGGAAATCCGGAGGAGTTGCGAGCGCTTGAGGCAATCGTCTTTCCATTCATCGGCAAGCGCATTCGGGAGGAGATCGCCAAGGCCGGCGCCGCGAAGTTCATTGTCTTGGACGCGGCCGTCATGATGGAGGCGGGCTGGGACCATAACTGTGACCGCATCATCCTCGTGGATGCACCCGCTGACGTGCGGTTGCGACGGTTGCTCGAAAAACGAGGCTGGAACGAAGCGGAGATCCAGGCCCGCGAAAAGTCCCAGTTGCCGGTCGAGGACAAGCGCCGCCGTGCCGACTTCGTGATCGACAACGCGGGGCCGCCCGAAAGGTTGGCGTCGCAGGTGCAGAAGATACTCGAGGAACTTGGGGTACGCTAATTACCCTCGCCGGCGGACTTGAAGGAGGAACGGACCATGCCTGAACCGAGAGGCCGTCGCGAGGGGCAACCCCTCAAGAGCCGAACCCGTCCCCGGCCCGATCCGGACAGGTATGCAGACGACCGCAGAAGCGATGACCGCGGAACCGATGATCGCAGACCCGATGATCGTCGGCACGACGACCGGCGGCCTGAAGATCGCAGGAGCGACGACCGTCGCTACGAACAGCGACGGGATGAGCGTGACGAACGGCCTCGCGACGAAAGGCCTCGCGAGGAACCTCGTGACGAGCGTGCTCACGGCGAGCCTCGCCGTGAGGACGAGCGCGACGAACGCGATCGCCCGGCGCCGCAGGGGTATGTAGAAGACGAGAATTTCACGGGCGGCTTCGACGCCGAGACCAATAGCCGCTACGAGGAAATCAAGCGCGGCACCACCTTTATCTCGCAACTCCAGCAAATGACGATGCCGCAACTCCTCAAGACCGCCAAGGAGGAGTCGCTGTCGGAATACACCGGCCTCAAGAAGTAGGACCTGATCTTCAAGATTCTCAAGGAGCGCGTCAAACAGAACGGCCTCATGTTTGGCGAAGGCACGCTGGAAGTGCTTCCCGACGGTTTCGGCTTCCTGCGCAGCCCCGATTACAATTACCTCCCCTGCCCTGACGACATCTACATTTCCCCAAGCCAGATTCGCCGCTTCGGTCTCAGAACCGGCAGCGTGGTCGCCGGCCAAATTCGCCCACCGAAGGAAAACGAGCGCTACTTCGCGCTCCTGCGTGTCGAGGCCATCAATTACAACGACCCCGAGATTCTGACGCAGAAGGTTGTCTTCGACGACCTGACGCCCTTGCACCCCAACCAGCGCCTTGTGCTGGAGGCCGATCCGCAAGAAATCAACATGCGCGTCATGGACCTGGTGACGCCGATCGGCAAGGGCCAGCGCGGCCTCTTAGTGGCGCCGCCGCGCACCGGCAAGACAATCCTTCTGCAAAAGATGGCCAACAGCATCCTCCGCAATCACGCCGAATGCTACGTCATCGTGCTGCTAATCGACGAGAGGCCCGAAGAAGTGACCGAGATGGAACGGACCGTGCGCAGCCCGCATGCCGAGGTCGTCAGCTCCACATTCGACGAGCCCACGAGCCGCCACGTCCAAGTCGCCGAGATGGTGATCGAAAAGGCGAAGCGCATGGTCGAATTCGGCACCGACGTTGTGATCCTGCTCGATTCGATCACCCGCCTCGCCCGCGCCTACAACACCGAAGTGCCGCACTCCGGCAAGATTCTGTCCGGCGGCGTCGACGCCAACGCGCTCCATAAGCCGAAACGCTTCTTCGGGGCGGCACGAAACATCGAAGAAGGCGGCAGCCTAACGATCTTGGCGACCGCCCTCATCGACACCGGCAGCCGCATGGATGAAGTGATTTTCGAAGAATTCAAAGGCACCGGCAATATGGAGTTGCACCTCGACCGCCGCCTGGTCGACAAGCGCATTTGGCCGGCGATCGACGTCAACGCCTCCGGCACGCGTAAGGAAGAATTGCTCACCTCCGCCGAAGAGTTGCGCCGCGTCTACATCCTGCGCAAGGTGCTCAGTGACATGAACCCCGTTGAGGCAATGGAGTTGCTTATCAGCCGGATGGGCCGAACCAAGAGCAATAATGAGTTTCTCAATAGCATGAACTTGTCGTAGAGATTTTGAGCGCTGCTGGGCATAATGACGTGCAGGCTCGGTTGGAACGCTCTATGGATACAGCTACCTACACGGTTATCTACGAGTTGGCGGAAGAAGGCGGCTACTACGCGCACATTCCAGCCTTGGAAGTAACTACGGAAGGCGAAACGCTTGAGGAGGCCAAGGAAATGGCCCGCGACGCCATCGAATCCACGCTGGCCTGCCTGAAAGAGCTTGATTTGCCCTTTCCACAGGAGGTCGCCAGCGAGCGCGTCGGAGCGGGGGCATGAAAGCCCGCCTCCCGAGCCTTAAACCCGCCGAAGTCATCCGCATTCTGGAACGCAATGGGTTCCACGTACTTCGATCCACCAAACACCGGACATACGCTGATGACGCCAATCCGCCTCATCTTGTCCGAGTTCCTTACCATGGCCGGGACCTCAAAAGCAAGACGCTACGTTCCATCGTTCGCCAGGCTGGATGGACGGAAGAGGAGTTTCTAAAGAAACTGTAGCAACGCCATGGGAACATTCACAGGAACTTTTGAGCCTTCTCCCAGCGCCCGCTTCGCTGTTGTAGCTGCTCGCTTCAATCAAATCGTCGTCGATGCCCTGGTCCGTGGCGCCCTCGACGGACTTCGGCGCCACGGCGTCGCCGAGGACGCGGTCGACGTTGTCTGGGTGCCGGGCTCGCTTGAAATCCCACTAATCGCCAAGAAACTCGCCGAATCGACGAATTACACAGGGGTGATTTGCTTGGGCGCGGTAATCCGCGGCGAAACCAGCCATTACGAGCATGTTGCCGGACAGGCCGCGTCAGGAATCATGCAGGCCGGG
>JACPZP010000127.1 GCA_016195405.1 Planctomycetota bacterium
GACTCCGTTTTGACCGGTTCGGGCTCAAGGATCGGCAAATCGGACAAAACCCTCGTTTGGCTCGCCTGTGAGAGATCATCCACCGCGAACGGCAAGCTCGGTTCGGTCCCTTCCGCGGGAAAGCCGCCGAAGCTGGCCGCCAGTGCCGCGTTGCCAATGACATTGGCGATGTCGGTCGGCGACTCGCGGCTTTCCAACTGCTCCAGCTGCAAGAAGCTGCGAACGGGAAAGATGGCTTTGGAACGCGCCGGACGATTCCTAAGCTTCATGAAAGCACCCTCTTTGCAAGTGGTTACGTCCTGTGGTGTGACATACGCGGTCCGCAATATCCGAATTCCCGAACTATCCAGATTGCACCGACATCGGACCCAACGATTGTCCTCAGGTTCCTTTGCGAATCAATGACCTAAACAGACTAGCGGACGAAAATTCTTTGATCCTTGATTTCGCGGAGATCATCGGCTCCAGGGCTTTGCTATTAGGTGACTTGCGCGCTTTCGACTCGCTTTGTTCTCGCTTTGAACGGCGAAAAAAAATGTGACAACGAGATGTGGTCAGGTCTAAGAATCTGAGCGCTTTCGAACTCTCGATTGCTAGCAAGGGGACTTTCTCATCGAGACTTGGGCATACGGACAATTCCGGGGGTGCCATCCTGCAAAACGTACCGCTCGAGAGAAACGAAATCCCCAAAGCATTTATCACCAAGCACTTGTGAATTCACCCTCGACGTGCACGATGTTCTGCTTGGAGGTCTCAAAATCGCGGGAAGCGTCGCCTTGCATAACCCGAGAATTGGGCGCTTTGATGCTCGCCAGTCACCTACACCTTCTGCCGCTGCCACGTCCCGCGCGCGAAGCGGTAAAGGAAAAAGCCGCCGCGCACCAGCAAATCCGCGAACATCGCCAGCCAGGCGCCGAATAGGCCCAGGTCCGCGCCTGGCCAGGTTCCCAATGGGCCAAAGTCGGCGCTTGGGAAGGGCAGCAAGTACGCCAACGGAATGCGCACCGCGAAGAAGCCGATCCAGGTGAACAAGACCGGCACGCGGGTGTCGCCGGCGCCGCGCAGGGCCGAGGTGAAAATGATGGTGGACGCCAAGGCCGGCATGGCGAAAGCGACCAGCCGCAAGACCGGTGTGCCGAGGTCGATGATCGGCTCTTGGGACTCTTGGGGGCAATAAAGCCGGAACATGAACGGCGCGAAGGTGAAGAAAATCAGCCCCATGAATGACATCACGCCGCAGCCCAGCGCGAACGCCAGCCAGCCGCTCTTCGTGGCTTGATCGGGCCGGCCGGCGCCCAGGTTTTGGCCCACGAGCGTCATGGCCGCGGTACCGAACGCGGAGCCGGAGAGAAAGCCAAGTGCCTCCCAGCCCAGCGCGATGCCGTGCGCTCCGGACGCCACGTCGCCGAGCCGATTCACGAGGCTCAAGAACCAGAATTGGCCGACGACGACCGACATGCTGTCGATGCCCGCCGGCACGCTGACCCGCAAAAGCCGGCGGATGAGATCGTAGCGCGGCCGAAACAAATGTGGCTCCAGCTTCAAGCCGAACCGCCCCCGCGCCAAAACGACCAGCACCGCCAAGGCGCCGAGCGTATGACTGAGCGCCGTGCCCAGGGCGATGCCGACAAAACCAAGCTCCGGCAGCGGTCCCCAACCCCGGCAGAATCCCCATGCCAGGGGGAGGTTGATCAAGGCGACGCCGCCCATCACAAACATGCCGGTGCGGGTATCGCCGGCGCCGATCAGGCAAGCGATGCCCGCCGCCTCGACCACCTGGAAGATGAGCAGCCAAAAGAGCGGTTCGAGATACGACGTCGCGAATTGGGCGGCTGCGGCCTGCAACTGCAGAAGATCGATCACAACGCGAACGCCGCCGCAGAGACCAATGACGCTGGCGAGGGCGCCGAGGACGACGGCGACAAGGATGGATTGGTGCGTGACGAGAACGGCGAGGCGGCGTTCACCGGCGCCGGTGAAGCGGGCGACCAACGCGGTGCTGCCGACGCTTATGAGAATGGTGTAGCTGGCAATCGCCCACGCCAGATAGTTCCCGCTCGTTTGCGCCGACTGATAGGAGATCTGAGCGTGCGACGTCTCCGCCTCCAAATGCCCGGCGAGCCAACGATCCGATTGCGTGACCAGAAAAACAAGGCCTTGCTGAACGAGAACGGGCAGGGCCAGCGCAAGCACAAGCCGCCAGGTTGGCAGCGGCAAGGTCGGTCGCGAGACTGAAATCGAACCGCCCTCGCGAGCTTTCGCCGGAGAAAGGGTGGCCGCATCTGCGTGGTCGCTCATGCCTCGATCACCCATTCCTGGTCGCCGATCGCCAGACGGTCGCCGGCGCGCAGTTTGCGGCCCGGTTTGGTCTCCATCTCGCCATTGACGCGGACGTCGCCTTCACGAACCTTGATCTTGGCCTGCCCGCCGGACTCCGCGGCGCCGGCGACCTTGAGCGCATTGGCAAGCGTTATGTGATCGCCGCGAAGTTGGATGGAAACGGGCATAGCGGGCCGAGGATTGCGAGTTCCGGAAAGAATCTATCTTATCGAACTTTGGAGTGCGGCGCTTGATCGCCGCTTTTGGATTTTTGGAGATCGACGGTAGCCAATGTTCACAATCGCCATCCTGCTCGAGCGCAAGGCAACATTGCTGACCTTTTCCTAAAATCCAAAAGCGGTGATCAATCACCGCACTCCACATGGTTTCCGCAAGAGCACGGGCAAGCTTTCCAAGCCGCGCAACACAACGCCGGGGCGCCAGCGCAGCGACTTCGGCGCCACCGCCAATCGCAGACCAGGCAAACGGCGCAAGAGCGCGTTGATCGCGATGTGCGCTTCCAGGCGGGCCAAGGGCGCGCCCAAGCAATAGTGCTCGCCGAGCCCGAACGACAGATGTCTGTTCGGCGACCGTGTGATGTCGAGCATGTCGGGATCGGGGAACTGCCGTTCGTCGCGATTGGCCGATGCGATGACGGCGTAAACGAGGCCTCCGCGTGGGATCGTGACGCCTGCCAAGCTTACATCTTCGCGCGCGTAGCGTTCGGTCGCGGTTTCGAGCGGACTGCCGTAGCGGAGAAATTCCTCGACGGCGGATTTGATGAGGCCGGGATCGTCGCGCAACTTGGCGAGTTGATTGGGAAACTGCAAGAGGGCGAGGATGCCGTTGCCGATCAGATTCACGGTCGTTTCATGTCCCGCAATCAGAAGAAGGAAAATCATCGCCAGCAGCTCGTCTTCGTTCAAATGCTTGCCGGCTTCCTCGGCCTTAACGAGCGCGCTGGTGAGGTCGTCGTGCGGATCCTTGCTTCGGATGTGGATGAGCTTGCGAATGAACCGGATGAAAAACCAGACGTTGGGGATCGCCCATAACATTCCCCAGCTCGAGGCGTTGGCCGCGACGATGGCGCCGGACCAGCGATGAAAACGGTGGCGGTCGCGCGCCGGCACACCCAGCATTTCCGCGATGATCGTCGTCGGTATGGGCAGGGCGTAATCGGCGATCAAGTCCATGCGGCCCTTGTGTTCGACCCGGTCCAGAAGCTCGCCGGTAAGCGATTCGATGCGCGTCCTCATCGCATCGACGAGGCGCGGCGTGAACGCCTTGTTCACCAACGCGCGTAGGCGAGCGTGATCGGCGCCGTCCAGGTCGAGCATGTTGCGCGTGAGCGGACGGAAGAACACGGGCACCCATGCCTGTTTGCCAAGTTGCTCCGGCGTCATCGCGTTGAGCTTGTCCTTGACAAACCGCTCGTCCTTGAGGACGGCGACCACGTCATCGTAGCGCGTGACCAGCCAAGCGGCTTGGCCGTCGGGAAGAGAGACGCGCTGGACCGGCGCTTCGGAGCGCAATTTGCCATAACAAGGATACGGGTTCGCCTTGAACTCTGGGCTGGCGAAGTTGAATTGCACGGCGCTTGTTCCATAGAACGCGGATAAACGCGGATTAGGCGGAGGCGCGCGGAACAGACAGCTCACGTATTCGCGCGCCTCCGCTCGATCCGCGTTTATCCGCGTTCATGACGCTAACCGCCGTTTCCTAACCGCCGTTTCCTAAGGCCGCGCGCGTCCTTCGCACCAGGTCGGTGTCGCGGCCGCCGGAGCCTTTGAGCCAGTACATACTCGCGGCCAGAAAGCGGTTGCGCAGCGCGGCGGTGGCGTGATGATAATCCTCCAGCACCGCGGAGCTGAACTTGTAATCGTGCGAATCGGTTCCACGAGTGAAGATCAGCCTTCGCGCGGCAGCCATGATTGGACCGGCGCTTTCCGGATGCGCTTCCAGTAGGCCAAGCGTCTTGCGGGCTGCGCTGAGCTTGTCCCGGCTCACGTCGGCGAAAATCTCTTCGACAACGTCCGGCACGCGTTCTTGGACGTTGGCGCGTTCGAGCGTATCGACGCGGATGCTACCGACCTGGCCGCGGCCACCCATGGCAGCGCGGAACATCGGGAGAAACGACGCCGCCTGCAACATCAGCCAGCGCCGCGTCTCGTCATTCTGCGCCGTCTGCCAAGCGAAGTGCATGGCGTTCATCGTCGTCAACGTGTGCAAACCGACAATGCCGGGTTGCCGCATAAGCAACTCGCCGGCCGTGAGAAACAGCCCGTCCCAAATCGACGCCGGATCGGTCTCGCGATTGAGAATCTCGACGACACGGTCGCTCGCTTCAGCAGGAGTCGCGGTTCGCAGCGTGCCGAGCAGGTCGGTCGCCGCCTCTGAAGAGATCCGGCCGCGTTGCCAGCCGGCGCGGATGCGGCCGGCTTTGGCCAGGTTGTCGCGTCCGGGGCGATCGCGGTCGTCGTCGCGCTGTGCGGGATTGCTGCCTTCGTGCTCCAAAAGGGCATAAGCCAGTGATCGCAGCACCGGCTCCGCGTGACGCCAGCCGATGGTCTGCAACGTCCGCCAGCCGTTGGCCACATAGATGATCTTGTGGCCGATGTCGCGGAAGTCGCGGCCGCCGTAACGCCAAAAGATTTCGATGACGTCGTTGGCGCCGCCTGTGCGCGCTAAGGTGGTGATCGCCCGGTCGGCGCCTTCCACGTCCCAGTTGTCCATCGCCTCGGTAAAGCGACGGCGGGCGTCTTGGGCAGTCGGCAGCTGGTTTTCCGCGGGCGGGGCCATGACCCAGCCGCCCTCAATGCGGTTGCGCTTTTGCGAGACTTTGTAGTTATCGAGCGCCCAGAATAAAGGCAGCCAGCGATCCTGATCCGTGGCGGCAAGGCTGGCGAGATGCGCGGAGTTGACCACCAGGACGGCGTGGAACTTGAAGCCGACAGGACGAGGTTGTATGCCGCGGACGCCGGCAAGCATCAGCGCCGCCAAAAGCTGCTGATAGCCGATGCCACCGCGAATGCGTTCCGCCACGCCTTCAAGCAGCCGTTCACGCGGCGTGTCTTCGACGAAGCGCACCAGAGGTTCGACATCAGCGGCGAGCTGCGCCATGGCGCGCCGGGGCTGGACATCTTGGGCCGAAAGCGCCGGCAACGCGCCAAGGAAGGCGAAGTCGCCAGCGGCGGCGACGGCTCCCAGGGCAGCGGCATTGGCTACGAAGTCGCGCCGGGTCAATGGGGAAGACATGGCAAACCCCCTTCAGGAAAGGAAAAGGGAAATCCGCTACTGCAATCTTATCAATCGCGGATTCAGAGATAGCATAGCCTTTGAAATAGACGGCCCACGCGCCGGAAGGATTCTCACAAACGAAGGGAAAAGCATGCGCAGGCGAGAATTGAGGACCGCGGCCAAACGCCGCCGCAAGGCAGTGAAACACCCCTCACCGAGTTCATGGAAGTCGGCCCGCCGGGCCCGAGCGCGCCGCGCCGCTCGAACCGTTTAGCCGTGAGCCAACGGCGAGCGCGGACTTGAACGTTGGACTACGCGAAATTGTCAATCGGAGTCCTCCGGCATCTGGCGTACGTTGTGCCATCGCTCGGCGAACCTATCGCGTACATATGGATGCAGCTTTTTGGCGAAGTCCTCCGGGATGCGGAGTATCTGAATCATTTGTTCTACATCGCCGAGGTCCTTCAGGCGCCCCGCTCCCGTCATTCCAGAAACGAGTTTCATTTCTACGAGCGTTGGCAAATTCAGAAACGAGATTCCTTGAATCTCCGTTGACACTTGTCCCGGATCAGGAATCGCGATGGGTTTGAGCTGACCATCTCCTGGATACCTGCCCGTCACCAGAAATTCAACGCGAACCCCGAATTCCTCGTCGCGGAGGTGTTTGCTGCCCGCGAACGGCGGAAGGTAGCCGAGTTTTTCGTGAATCAGCTTGAGTCCTTCGGGCGTCACCAGGATGTCGACGTCTTCAGTGAAGCGGCGGTAGCCATGGAAGAACATCGCCATGCCGCCGACAACCGCGTAAGGGATTTCCAATTCGGTTAGACGGGTAGTGATCTTGAGCAGCGTCGTGTGGACGGCGCTCTCCTTCTCAAAGTGCATGCTCCCCTCCCGCAAGGCCCAGGCAAGGTCGCGATCCAGCTTTTTTTCATAGGCAATCATCCGGCACCTCATCTCCATTTGACCTCGCAATGGGGCAAAGGTCAACCTAAGACGTCACTTCTTGCCGGCGGTCATCAGGAAGCCGATTAGGTCCGCCATTTCCTGCCGGCTAAGCTGGCGTTCCATACCCTCCGGCATCAGCGACCTGGGGGTGGCGGCGATCGACTCGATCTGACTGCGAAGTATCGTTTCTTCGACCTTCTCGGCCCGACGCAACGTCACGGCGGCGGCGGTCTCCGAGGCGATCATGCCCGTTAGAATCCGGCCGTCCGTCGTCACCACTAGATAATCGATGTAGCGCGGATCGACTTCGCGGCTTGGGTCGAGAATGTCGATTAGCAACTGCTCCGGCGTTTTGTTGGCCAGCGCGGACGCAAGGTCCGGGCCGACCTCGATGCCCACATTCTCCAGGCGATGGCAGGTGGCGCAGTTCTTCTTGAAAACCGCTCGGCCGCGCGCCACCTCAGCTTTCAAGTCCAGGGCCGAACGGTACTCTTCGACCACCTTGGCGCGCTCGGGGCTGCCGATGCCGGCGAGCAGCTTAGCCGCACGTTCGCGCAGTTTCGCGTCTGGGTGCTTTCGCAACTGCTCGAGGCGGGCGGGTTCGAGTTGGCCTGCAAGCACTCGCTTGCTTTCCACGGCGTCGAGCAGCGCCATGGCGCGTTCCTTGCGGCCAAGAAGCGCCTCCAAGGCTTCGCGGCGAACGGCGGGGCTGTAGTTGGCCCACGACTCCAGCAGCAAGCCCGCAACCTTGGGCTCGGGATGAACGGCGATGGCGCGAATGGCCGCCAGTTGCAGCTCTTGCGGGTGCTGCGGCTGGAGGAGTGATCTCAGATCTTCGGCAAATTCGAAAGGCGCATACGCAAGAAGTCGGATGGAACGGACGCGGCTCGCAACGGAGCTAGTCTCGTTCTTGCTTTGCGTCAGCGCGCCGGAGAACAACGCTTCAATCCGTCGCCGCCGCTCCGGTGCAAGTCGCTCCTTTGCCAAGTCCAATACGCGGACCGCATGAGTGTTCAAGCCTTGGCAGAGGCCTTCCAGAACGGCAGCCTGCCACGCGTGGTTCGAGTCGGCTTGCCCGGTGACCAGGTCGAATGCCCGATCCAAGTCGCCTGCCTTATTCTGTGCGCCAACAAGCGCCGCCAGCCGGGTGAGAAGCGACAAGCCACTGGCCCCGCGATTCTCAAGCGCGTCTCGATCCTTCACGATGCCTTCCAGCAAGGACACGACGTGCGGTCCCGTGGAAGTGAGGATCGCCGTCTGTGCCCATGGGTCGTCGCCATCGCGCAGCGCGAGCCTGGCAAGCGCCGGCGCCGCGTCCTCCGGCATCGCCCCGAGCGTGAAAGCGAGCTGGAAACGCACAGGGGCATCATCATCGTCGGCCAAACGCACGACGGCGCCGCGCAGCTCGGCGTTTCGCTTCAAGAATGGCTCGGTCAATTGCAAGGCGTGCGCTCGCACCAGCGCGTCCGGGTCTTTGAGCGCATCGAAGAGCGAGCGTGCTTCGAGTCGACCGAGGCCTTCCAGCGTGCGCAAGCCATGCACCCTGCCCTGTGGCGTTTTCGCGGTGGACGCCAGTTTGTTCAAGGCGGCGACTACCGTTGGGTCCTGCCGTTCGAGAAGGAGCCGCTGCGCCGTCAGCCGCCACCAGGCATTGGGATGATCGAGATTCCGGACTAGTTCGTCGGAGGTCGACTTCGTCCAATCGAATCGCGGCGCCTTGTACGGTCCCTCCGGACGAACCCGCCAGATGCGTCCGCGTCCTTGACTCTTAAGCGGCAGAACCTTCTTCATGTCCTCTGGCAGCGACAGCGGCGTCTCGATGACTTCGTGGTAAAAGTCAGCGATGTACATGGCGCCGTCAGGCCCGAGCGTCAGCCACACGGGGCGGAACCACGTGTCGGTTGATGCCAGGAACTCGCAGCCCTGCTCGCCGCGCTTGGCGATGAACGCGGCACCGCCCGTAGGTTCGAGAATATCTCGATGGATCAGGTTGTTGGCCGGGTCGCAAACCAAGACGTTGCCGCGGTATTCCTTGGGGAACAAGTCCGCCAGATAGACCAACGGGCTGCAAGCCGAGGTGATAAAGCCGCCGGGCACCAGTTCGGTCGTCGGGAAGCGTTTCGAATCGGGACCGTCCTTGCGGCGCTTGGTGCGCTCGACGCGCCATGACTCGAACGGGCTGATGCGATGCACTTTGCAGGCGGCGCCATGATCGGGAATGTCGATGGTCACGGCCGCCACGGGCAAGTTCGGATTACGCGCGAGATAGTGATCGGGAAGGACGATCTGCCGCAGATGCTGGCTGTTGGTGGCCGTGAACCAGTGGCCCCAGTCGTCCTGCGTGAGCCCATATTGCCCGCCGGCGGAAGTCGCTTCGACGCGGCCGGGTTCGTTTGGTTTGAAACGAATGCCTCGCCCGCGCAGCGTGAGCGCCTTCATTTGTGGGTTCTCCGGACAAGTGATGGTCCCGCCCTTGCCGCCGGCGCAAGCATGAATCCAATTGTCGAGACCCCACTGCAACCCGCTTAACAACTGCTGAATGTTTTCGATGTCGAAGCCGGTGTAGAGAACGCGGCTTTTGTCTGCCTTACCCTGGCCCGTGGTGTCCTCCAGATATACAAGATCGGGAGCGTTGGCGACAAGCAAGCCGCTCTTGTACGGCATCACCGATGTTGGGAAACGCAATCCGTCCGCATAACCTGTGCTGGTTTCAAAGGTGCCGTCGCCGTCGCGATCCTCCAACATGCGGATGCGGCCCGACGAAATCTTGCCGGTGCCGACGCCGCCGTTGGGATAGCCCGACATTTCTGCTACGAAGAGTCGGCCTTTCTCATCGAACGCCATGGCCACGGGATCGATGACGTCCGGCTCGGCCGCGACCAATTCAATGACGAAGCCCTTCGGCAGCCGAAAAGTCATCTGCTCCTCGCGCGGCGTCAGTGGTTTTGACGACGGCGCTTCGAATGGTCCATCGCCGAAGGCCAAGCCCCACATCGCCGCGAGCACCATGCCGGAGCGCACCGCTATAATCATTGCAATTCCGTCGCTTTCATAGGACGGATTTGCAATCCGTCCGTTCTCGGACGGTTTGCAAAACCGTCCACCAACCAAGCGAACCTTCGAACAACGTATCACACGCCAATGAGCGACGCCATAGACCCAAACGTGCTGATCGTGGGCGCCAGCGGCCGCGCGGCGGCGTGGTCGGCGTTGCGAGCCGGCCTGTCGCCTTGGGTGATCGACCTGTTCGCGGACGCTGACCTGCGCGGCCAATGCCCCACGGAGAGGGTCGAGTCCAAAGACTACCCGCACGGATTGATCACGGCGCAGCGCCGAGCGCCTTCCGGTTCAATTGTCTATACGGGCGCACTAGAGAATCATCCAAGCATCTTGGCGGAACTTGAGGGCATGCGTCGCCTCTGGGGGAACGGTCCGGCGCTGGTGCGGCATGTTCGCTCTCCTGAGAAGCTAGCTCGGGTGTTCCGCCGACGTGGGTTGCCCTGCCCCCTGTTAGGCAACGAGCCGGGCTCTGCGGATGGCCGAACCTGGCTCAATAAGCCGCGTCGCGGCGCCGCGGGCAGACACATCCGCTTCTGGAACGGCGAAGCTGTCGGCCCCGAGCGCTATCTTCAAGAATGGATCGAAGGCGAAGCGTGCGCGGCCATCTTCCTTGCCGGTCCCGAAATCACCGTGCTGCTCGGCGTAACGCGCCAGTTGACAGGTTGTTCCTGGCTGCACGCCGCTCCCTTCCAATACAGCGGCAGCATCGGGCTTATCTCAACCGATGATGCCACCACGGCCGCCATCAAATGTTTAGGACATGCGGTCGCGGATGGATTTGATCTACGCGGCCTGTTCGGCATCGATCTGATCTTGCGCGACGGGATTCCCTTTCCCGTGGAGGTGAATCCGCGCTATACAGCGTCCGTGGAAATCGTGGAACGCGCCACTGGTATCCGCGCGTTGGGGATGCATGCGCAGACTTTCGATTCGTCGTTGCAGGCGCCGGAGCCATTTCCCGCTTCCCAGGAAATTCACGGCAAGGCGATCCTGTTTGCGCGCCAGGCCTTCACCTTTCCAGCCGAGGGACCGTGGCGCGAAAGCCTCGACGCGAAGTGGGACTTGGAGTGCGGCCAGGCGTTCGCCGATGTTCCGTGGCCGGGAACGCAAATCGAAAAGGGCCACCCCGTGCTTACGTTGTTTGCGCGGAGCAGTACGATAGCGTCATGTGAAGCGCGCTTGCGTGAAATCGCAGAGGAACTCGAAGCCTGTTTGTCTTAATAACCAAGCCCACAGGCGAGTCTTCGAGCCTGTGGGGTGCCGCGTTACCCCGCACGCTCGAAGACTCGCGTGCGGGCTTGGAATGGGAGGATTGCCTGTGGCCTCAATGCCGACCCTCAATGAACGCGCTTTGCGCTTGGCGGACTACATGGCGTCTAATGCGGCCGCACTCCGCATCAGCGTCACCATGAACCCTGGCGGCGGTCGTGTGCTTGACTGTGGCGTCAAGACGCCGGGCGGCATTCAGGCCGGGTTATCGCTCGCCCGAGTTTGCTTGGCCAGTCAGGCGGACGTGGCGCTGCATCCCAGTGAGGTCGCCGGCATCGCATGTCCTCAGGTGCAAGTCTCCAGCGATCATCCGGTGCTCGCGTGCATGGCCTCGCAATATGCCGGCTGGCAAGTCGCCGTAGGCAAGTTCTTCGCCATGGGCTCCGGCCCTATGCGGGCGGCATACGGCAAGGAGACTCTCTTCGACGACATCCCCGGCCGCGAATCCGCGCCGGTCGCAGTCGGGTGCCTGGAGACGCGCAAGCTGCCCGAAGATGCGGTTTTCGATTATCTCGCGGCCGCTCTGAACTTGCCGGCGTCCAAGATTACGCTCCTGGCCGCTCCGGCTGCCAGCCTTGCGGGGAATCTGCAAGTAGTCGCGCGCTCCCTGGAAACCGCGTTGCACAAGCTGCATGAGCTGAAATTCGACCTGAACCAGATCGTCTCCGGAACCGGTTCGGCGCCGATTCCTCCGGTGGCGAAGGACGAGCTTGGCGCCATCGGCCGGACCAATGACGCCATCCTTTACGGCGGCCGAGTCGTCTTATGGGTGCAGTGCGACGATGATCTCTTGGCGGAGGTTGGACCGAAGGTGCCGGCAAGCGCTTCGCCCGATTATGGCGCGCCGTTCGCATCGATCTTCGAGCATTACAACAACGACTTTTACAAGATCGATCCGATGCTCTTCAGCCCGGCGGAAGTCGTGTTCTCGAATTTGCGCAGCGGACGCTGCTTTGCATTCGGCAAGGTGCGAAGTGACGTGCTTTATCGCTCGTTTTTTGCATAGGGATACGCTCGTTCCTCGTAGTCGATGCTCTCTCCGTCGGCGGCGCTATGACTTCCAGCTGCCACGACAAGGAGACCGGCGGCGATAATGGGCGTTTGCGAAAACGTGCAAATCGGATGGAGGAGCGCAAGGCGTTTTGCGGGATGGAGTTACGACTTTCGTTTCGCTCGATTTGCACGTTTTGGTGCATGGCACCCCTGTGAAACTACCTATGTCCCAGGTGAGAGCGTCATTCGGAGAGCTTTATTAGCGAGCTTTCAAGGTCCCCCGCGAAACGGAGCCTCGGAATGCTCGCGAAATTCGCGCGGAGGCAGCCCGGTTCTACGAACCGGGCCTAAACAATGGCAAGAGCGCGGTTTCCTGTTATATTAAATGCCGGAACACGTGCGGCAGCGGACCGGAGGAACAACCGCCATGAACCCTTTGCAGAGGCGTCTTGCCGGTTTGCGGTATCGGTTGCGGCTCTTTGTCGGTTGGCGTGGGCTCTGTGGTGTGACTGCCATCGTTCTGGGCGCGGCGGTCGTGTTCGGCCTGATCGACTGGACGCTGCATCTACCCGGCCTGATCCGGGCGTTCCTGCTCGTCGGCGTGCTTGGGACGGCCGGTTTCGTTTTCTATCGCTATCTGTTTCTCCCAATCACGGCCCGTTGCGACGATCTTTCCCTGGCGCTGCGCATCGAGGCCCATTTTCCTGACTTAAACGACGCTCTAGCCAGCACCGTGCAGTTTCTCGAAGACAGTAGTGATGATTCCCCGGCTGCCGGCTCGGTGGCCCTGCGGAAAAAGGCCATCGAACGGGCCATGGAAAAGGCCGACGACGTCGACTTCGGCGGCATTCTCGATCGCCGCGGCGGCTTTTGGATCACTGTGGCCGCGGTGACCGCAATTGCCGTCGCCGGATACTTCCTCTCTTACCAACCGACTTTCAGTGGGATCGCGTTTTGGCGTCTCGCCGATCCATTCGGCAACCACACCTGGACGCGCATCGACCTGCCCGACTGTCCGGACAAGGTCGCTCAGGGACGGCCGTTCCCAATCCGGGCTTCGATCGACGGCGTTGTTCCCAAGCTCGGCCTGCTTGAAATCGACGACGGCGCCAATCGCAAAGACCGCCCGTTGGAAATCAAGATCGATGCGAATACGGGACTGGGAACCATCGTCTCCGGCATCGACATGACGCAGCACCTCGGCAAGTTCAAGTTTCGGATCTTCGCCGGCGACGGCGCCTATCCTCCAGGGTCCGGGGCGTGGCACGAAGTCACGGTGCTTCAGCCGCCGCGTTTCGCCAAGCTGAATGGACAAGAAACGCCGCAGATCGAATTGCGGCCGCCCGCCTACACTGACCTGCCGCCGCTCGTGAAACTGCCGCCGGGAAATAAATACATTCAGGCGTTCGCCGGCACGCACGTCACTTTCCGGGCAGCGGTCGATCGTCCCATCGAAGAGGCGTGGATCGAGTTTCGTCCGGAGAACCCGCTGGTCCGCACCGCCGCGCAGCTCGCGCCTTTCGGTCTGTGTGATCCGCTTGCCGCTGCGTCCTCTGCCGGTCTGGGCGGCGCGGTTTGGAATCGCGTCCCCGCCCACTTCGTGGACAACTCGCGTAAGGTCTTCGTCATGGAGTTTGTGCCGCCGGTCACGGGCGAATACCACTTTGAAATGCGCGAGAACGCCTATTTGTCGAAGGATTACAACGCCGCCCTCGACATCAAGGCCGACCCCTTGCCATTCGTCACGTTGATTCGGCCTGGGTCGAGCATGGACGTGGTTGGAGACGCGGACATTCAATTCAAACTGTCTGTCGAGGATGAGATTTTTGCCATTCGCTCGGTGTACCTCGAATTTCGTCGTAAATCCGCCGAAGGGCAATGGCTCGACGTTCAGCCGAACCGAATCCCACTTTACGATCACGCCGGGATGGGTGCGTTCTTTCCACGTCTTTCGGCTGCCTTGGCGAACTCGCTTTGGCTGGCGCCGGACCTGCGTCTTCGGCCGCGCAAGCTCGACGTCGTCCACCGTTGGATGCTCAAGAATCAATTCAAAGAAGGCGAAACCGTGGTAGTGCGGGCCTGCGCGGATGATTTTTGTGACATCGAGCCGGGCCGGCCTCCAGGTCGAAGCACGCCGGTCGAGTTGCGCATTGTGACGCCCAAGGAGATAACCCAGGCTCTCGAGAAGGGCCTGGAAAAAGCCCAAGGCGACCTGGTGCGCTTGCAGCAGATGCAGGATAACGCCTTGAACCTCGTCAAGGAAATCAAAGACAACATCGCGAAAGGCCAGGTCACACAGAAAGAAATCGACAAGCTCATCGAGGCCGAGCAGATCCAACGCTCCATGCAAGAGCGCGTCGGCCAGGGTCCCGAAGATGGTCTCCGTGATGAATTGGCTAAACTCCTGCAAACCGTCAAAGAGAACAAGCTGCCCGGTTCGGACGTTCAAGACCAGATCAAAACTCTCAAGATGGAGTTGGATCGCCTGGCCACCGAGGAGTTGCCGCAGATCGAGCCGAATCTTGCCGAGACTCGAAAAGAGCTGGGAGGCGCGGCCAAGCCTTCGCCCAAGGACAAGAGCCCCCTCAATAAGGCGGAGCGTCACCAGCAGGAGACTAAGACGGCGCTCGACGAGCTTGCCAAGTTTCTCGAACCGTGGGCGAGCATGAACGAAATCCGAGGCAAGACGCGCGACATCCTCAACCAGCAGCAAACCCTGCGCAAGGAAACCGAAAAACTCGACGACGACATGCGGAGCGCCGCCGGTAAGCCGAAAAACCAGGACGAGCACCGGCAACAAATGCAGAACAAAGCCGAGACGCAGAAGGACCTCGCCGAAAAAACCCGCAACCTCCTCGATCAAATGGGCAAGGCGGAGCAGAAACGCGCCAAGGACGGGGACCAGGATGCCGCCGACAAACTGAAGCGTGCCGCCGCGATTGGCCGGCAAGGTCTCTTGCCCGAGAACATGCGCGACGTGGCTGACAAGCTCAATCCCGACAATCCCCACATGCAGGAAGCGCTCTCCAAGCAGAATAAGAACGTCGAGAAGCTGCAGCGCATGCTCGGCGCCCTCGACAGCAAGAAGGAAGATGACATCGACCGCCTGACGAAGAAACGTAAGAACGCGGCCCAAGCGGAGGAAGCCGTCGAGAAGCTCGCCAAGGATCAAGAAAGACTGCAAAAGAAAGCAAAAGAAGCGAACAAGATCGCGGACCCGAAGGAACGGGAGCGGGAGTTGAAACGCCTGGCCGAGGAGCAGGAAAAACTCAAGGAAGAAGCGCAAAACAACGCCCGCGAGCTGGCCCGATTGCAAGAGGATAAAGCCAGCCAGGACTTGGACCGGGCCGCCCAGCAAATGGAAGAAGCCGCCCAGAAGCTAAAGGACGGCGTCAATCCCGAGGAGAACCAGAAGGAGGCGCTGGATCGCCTGGAAAACGCGCAGCAGAAGCTCCAAGAGTTCGAGGACGAATTGGCCCGCGAGCAGCTCGCCAAGATTGACGATCGCATCAAGGGTTTGAAGGAGCGCCAAGACGCCGGTGTCGAGCGGTCGCGCGAGCTGCAAAAGAAAGTCCTAGGCGCCAAGTCATGGACCCGCGGCCTTCTCGGCACGCTGGACGCCGATCGTCTGGCCCAAGAGGGCTTGGCGACCGAAACGCGCAGCTTGAAGGAGAAGCTCAAGGACGCCAAGGTCTTCGAGCATATCTTCGAGAAGGCGGCGCGGGCGATGGATCAGGCGGCCGACGGCATGAGCAAGCGCAAGGAAGCCGCCGCCGATCGCCAGGTCGGCGCCATGGATAAGGAGGAAATCGCAGATGAGAGCAAGCGCGGCGAGGACATCGCGCAGAAGCAAACGCTCGCCAGCCAGCGCCTGCAACGCCTGCTGGATGCGCTGAAGCAAGAAATGCCCGATCCCTTGGCCAAGAACGATCCGCCGCCGGAGGGTCAGCCGCCTCCCGATCAGGATCAACCGCGTTCGCGTCCGACCGACGGCATCCCACCTCTCGCTCAACTCAAGGCCCTCCGAGCCGAGCAGGTCGAAGTCAATGAGCGGACCAAGGCCATCGCCAAACAAAACCCGGATTTGAACGCGCTCCCCGATGACGTGCGCCGCGAGCTGGAAGAAATTCACAACGAGCAGGGCCGCCTGCACCGCCTCTTTGAAGAGATGACCGCTCCAGGCCAGACCGCTCCGGACCGGAAAGGAGAACAGCCGTGACCCGCCAAGCCGTGACCCGTCAATTCGGCCTGACGATTTTGACGCTCGCTTCGATGATTGCTTACATTGCCGCCACGCAAGAAGTCCGGGCACAGAAAAAAGACGATCCCGTTGACAAGAAAGCGGAGATCAAGAAAGGCGAGACTCCAGAAGCCGCTCCGGCCGGCGACAAGGAAGCGGCCGAACGCATCAAGAAGATCATCGAACGGCTGCACGAGAACATGGACGCCTCCGAGGAGAAACTCGGCAAGAAGGACACCAGCGACGACACGCGCAAAATTCAGGATCAGATTTTGAAAGACCTCGATGAGTTGATCAACCAGAAAAATCAAGGCGGCGGAGGCGGTGGCGGGGGAGGCGGCGCGGCGTCTGCCGGGGGAGGAGGCGGAGGCGGCGGCGCATCGGGCGGAGCTTCCCAAGGCGGAGGTTCTTCAGGCGGCGGCAAGAACGGCAGCGGAGGCGGCGCAAACCACAAGGGCGGCAAGGGAAGCAGCAAGAATGACCCCCAAAACGCCAAGGGAGGCGGCGGCGGCAAGAAGGATGATAAGCTCGCGAAAAGCGGCGGAGACTCCAAGGACAAGGACAAAGACAAAAACGGCCACGGCGGTGGCAACGACCCGCAGAAAAAGGAAGGCAAAGGAGGAGGCGGATTGGGCGGCAAGGGCAAAGACGGCGAGAACACCGTGGCCGATCTCTTCAAAGACATCTGGGGCCATTTGCCGCAAAAGAAACGCGACGAGATGGACGCCTACTCCCGTGAGCGCTTTCTGCCCAAATACGAAGAGCTGTTGCGGCAATACTATCGCACCATCTCCGAGCAGGGCCGGCGGAAAGAAGGAGAATGACCATGTCTAGCACGCCAGCTAAGTTTCTTATGGCTCTTCTGGGATTGATGGGCAGCAGTGTGGCCTTGAGCGGCTTCGCCCAAGACACCGACGTCAACCAAGTTCGCGGCATGATTACCCCCCGCGCCCAGGAAGCAATCGACGCCGGCCTCGCTTATCTGGCCCGCACCCAGCATGAGAACGGCTCCTGGGGCTCGAACCAGAACTCGGGCAATCTCGCGGTCACCAGCCTGTGCGGCCTGGCCTTGATGGCCGGCGGAAATCAGCCCGGCCGCGGACCGTATGGCCGACACGTCAGCCGCGCGCTCCAGTATGTGTTAGCACACGAGGATCGCCTTCAGCCGGGCTTTTTGGTCAACAATAGGGCCTCGTCGCATGGCCCCATGTACGAGCATGGTTTCGCCACCTTGTTCCTGGCCGAGGCGCACGGCATGATCCATCAGCGCGAGATGCGCGAGCAGGTCCGCGGCACTCTGGGCCGGGCGGTGGATTTGATTGTCAAGACCCAAAATCGCGAAGGCGGCTGGCGTTACCGGCCCGTGGCCGCCGATGCCGACATTTCCGTCACGATTTGCCAGATCATGGCCCTGCGGGCAGCGCGCAACGCGGGGATCGCGGTGCCCAAGTCGGTCGCCGATAATTGCATCAAGTATGTCAAGGAATGCCAGGACCTGCGCGTCTCCGGCGGCTTCCGCTACCAGCGCCAGGGAGGCCTGCCCGGCTTCGCCCGCACGGCCGCCGGGATTGTCGCTCTCAACAGCGCCGGCCTCTACGACGGCCCGGAAGTGGAGAAGGGACTCAAGTATTTGATGACCTATAAGCCCGGCGGCGCCAATAACCAAGGCGGCGGCTTCTTCGGCGACTACCAAATCCATTATTACTACGGCCATTACTACGCCGCTCAGGCCATGTGGATCGCCGGCGGCCGCTTTTGGCGCGAGTGGTTCCCCGCGGTCCGCGACGAATTGCTCACCCACCGCCAAGCCGACGGCACCTGGTCCGACGGCCGCTTCGACCGCCATTACTGCACCGCGATGGCGCTGATCGTGTTGCAGATTCCGAATAACTATTTGCCGATTTTGCAGCGATAATGGAATGCCTTAAAGGTAGTCGGGAATAAGCACAAACGCTCGAAAATGAATCGCTTTTCCCATGTTTCAGGGGCGTTGTATCGTATCATGGACGGAGTTCGCCGAGCGAAGGCTGCCCACCTGTTTGGTCACGCGCGGATTCGAGCGGAGGTGGTTGATTCCAACGGGCAGAGCCTTGGCGAGTGCGATATTCCCTTTGACGCACTGCGCTCCCCCAAGCCCACGATTCGCCGTATCACGTCGGCCGATGAGACACGATGGAATCGAGCCGCGGCCGGCGCCCAACAAACTGTCTTGCCGTACCCGCCGATCATCGTGGAACCGTGCGGTGAAGAGAGCGTGAGGATCGAGGACGTCGGCTTGGATTTTGGAGGCACCCCATGATTCGAACGGAACAATATGCCCTAGCTCTCCGGGCCCTGCAAAGGCTTATCGTTCACGCGAAAGCGCAGGCTTTTCAGGCAGGGGAAAACAGAGTAGCCGAGCTGCTCAACGATGTCGAGATGCTCCCAGAGTACCTTGCCGACGACCGGGATCGGACCGGCGAGTTCCTCGAGATGCTGCAAGGCATCGCTCAAGTGAATCCGAGTTGCCGATACATCGTTGACGAGTTCGCGCAATCTTCGACCGGGGTTAGCTGACACGCCACTTGGCCTGGAGGCGAGAATTTGGGCTCTCTGCTGAGAAGGAATGTCCCCGCCCGGTTTTTTCGATATCTGGCAGTCGCCGTCTTCCTCGCGATCGCCGCCGGCATTGTTGCGCACTGGATGAATCGCGAGACCCTGGCGGACTTTGCAGACGAGCCCGATCTACGACATTTCGAAAAAAAGCACCGACAGCTTTCGCCCTTGGAAAAGACGCTCAGTTACTTCTTCCCCAGTCAATACCTGAGCCGGCGGGAGCGTTTAGTTGCGCTCCTACAGCAAACTGTGCCCTCCGAATTCTGGGGCCCAGGCTCCGGCGCGGGTTATTTGTGGCGGCAAGAAACCAATGCAGGCTCGCGTTTTGTCTTACTCATGGCCAAGCGCACCAAGGTTCTCAACGCTGACCCACCCGAAGACGATTTGACCGTTTCAATTCATTTCTTGGATTCAAACGCCAAATACCAGGGAAACTCCCAGTTCTCTTTGTGTGCGCACGAAATTCTAAGCGAGGCGACGCTGGTCGACCACCCGATCGTAGGCGCTCCGGTAATTAGGATCCGAACCTTCATAAATGGAATAGGGAGAGAGTCTGGGCCGCGGTTTTATGGCGTCTTCCGAGACCGCGTAGCGCTCTTGCGAATCGAATCACTCAACGGAAGGCTCGACTCATATGACTACCGTGATAGCAAACACTCGGTCGGTCCCGCCCCTCCGACGCGGACTGAAATGGAATGGGAAGCACTTCTCAACTCGGTAGACCTTAGAGAAGTGCTTGAAGGCCTAACTTGGATTGGCGCAATGCATGATTTGAGAGCCGACCTTGACGGAATAGATCCGGGTGAGCTGCCCGCCGATATGCGGCTCATTGCGGCAGTTCGACGGAGACCGGGCGTTCAGCGAAAGATAGCAGAACTCACTGAATCGAATAACCAATGGATCCGCGAAGCAGCTTTGCTTGCCCAGTTCTGGATCCCGAAAAAGAGTACGTAGCAACGAGATGCTGTCGAGGTACGGATGAAAATGCGCCGCGTCGAGATTTGCTTACTTGGCGCCGTGCTTCTGATAGAAGCAGTCCCGGCCGAGGCCCAAGACTTTATCGCCCACACCGCCGACGGCCCTCTGCTGCCTGCCCCGCCGGCCAAGATCGGCGACGATTGGTCGCTGCGCCTTTCGGGCCAAACACCGCGCTTGATCGCGGGAACCGACTGGTACTCACTTCGCCGTGATAAGTTTGGCCTTCCCGACTGGCCGAAAACGAACTTCCTGTTGCTCACGAGCGGCGACCGCGTGCCGATCGATCCGGCCGGCTCGTTTCGTCTCGACGACGACCGCCTTCACTTTGATCTCGGGCCGCCCTGCGGTGTCACCCGCAACAGCGGCGTCAGTGTGCCGCTCGCCTACGTGATCGCGCTTGTCCTGGCAACGACCGACGGCGAGGAAGACGCCGAGCTTTTTCTGGCACGGCTCAAAGCCGGCAAGCGCCCGGCCGATCTCTTGCTCCTCAAGAACGGCGACCGCATCGAAGGCAAGCTAAAGGACGTCACCCGCGAGCGCGGCTTTTGGATCGACATCGAAGGACGCAAAGTCCAGACGCCCATTTCCCAGGCAGCCGTGCTGGCGATCAATACAAGCTTCCAAGCGAAGCCACGCGTCAAGAGAACTCACGCATCGGTCGCTTTCGAAGGAGGGGGCCGCGTGCTGTTCGCCAATCTCCGCATAGATGAGGAGCGGAAGCTGCTTGCCGGCAAAACGCTGGCGGGCTTCGACGTCGAAACACCTTTGGAAAAAGTGGCGGCGATTGACCTGCGCATGGGGCGGGCCGTTTACCTGTCGGACATGAAGCCGAAAGCCTACGAGCACAAGCCGTTCCTTGGAGTCGCCTGGCCATTAGTCGTCGACGGCAGCGTCACCGGCCGGCCGTTGCGCTTGGGCGGACAGACCTTCGACAAAGGGCTGGGCATGCACGCTCCCTGTCGCGTGACATATACCCTCGACGGCGGCTTCCGGTGGTTCGAGGCAAGCGTCGGGCTGGATGCGCGCACGGGACAACGCGGCCATGTCCGGGTCAGCATCCTCGTGGACGGAAAAGAACGCGAAGGATTCGATCGCAAGGAGCTGACCGGCGGCGGCATGCCTTGGAACTTGCGCATTGACGTGCGGAAAGCTCGCGAAGTGGCGTTGGTGGCGGACATGGGGGACTTCGGCGACGTGCAAGCCCACGTCGACTGGGCTGATGCCCGGCTCATCCGCGACTAAACTCCGGTCGCTTACGCCGCTTACGCTCCCGGCTCGCCAAGTCTGTACGCTCGCGGCTCGCTAGATTGATTTTGTGCTGCTCATGCATAGTCTCTTCTGAGTGGTTTCACGTTCGCAGGAGCGCGCATCATGTCGGCAGACCTTGGCCAGGATTTTCGCATCGAGCGCCACGGCGAAATCGCCGTCGTCACGCCGTCGGCCAAGGTTGAGGAGATGCACGAGACCTTGATCGAACAGGCCGCGCGCATGGTCGTACAAGCGCTGCGTGAGGATCCACCGGCCGGCATCGTCGTCGATCTCAGCCAGGTCAATTACTTTGGCTCCGTGTTCGTTTCGTTTCTGCTGCGCTGCCACGCGCTGGCCAAGAAGAATGGCACCGAGATCGTTTTGGCGGGCGCTTCGGATCCGGCCCGGGAGTTGTTGCACCTGCTCGACCTCGAAACCTTGTGGGCCCTTTACACAAACCGCCAGGAGGCGATCGAGGCCCTCAGCTCCGATTGATTCAAGTCTTGCAAGACATGCCTAGTCAAGGCTTTTCCAGCCGATTCCTCGCCGTCCTCATTTCTGGTGGACTCGACTCCGCAATTCTCCTCGGCGACTCGCTTCGCCGTTATGCCGCGATCCACCCCATCTACATTCGCTGTGGGCTGACCTGGGAACAAGTCGAATTGGAGCATCTGCGCCGTTTCTTAGCCGCGCTCGGAAGTTCCGTGCTTAAGCCGCTCACGATTCTCGAGCAGCCGGTGGCCGACCTTTATGCGGAGCACTGGAGCCTTACCGGCCGGGGCATTCCAGGCGCCGCCGAACCCGACGAGGCCGTATTCCTCCCGGGCCGCAACGTACTCCTTCTCGGAAAAGCCCTGTTGTGGTGCCACCTTCACAAGGCGCCTGCGGTCGCGCTGGGCTCGCTCATGAGCAACCCTTTCCCCGACGCCACGCCCGCTTTTTTCCAAGCCATGCAGAACGTGGTCAACCTGGCCGTCGGAGGCGGCGTCCAGATCCTGCTTCCACTGGCGGGCATGAGCAAGAGAGAGGTGATGCTCCTAGGCAAGGAACTGCCGCTCGGACTGACGTTTTCGTGCATGGACCCGCAAGCAGGATCGCACTGCGGCCGATGTAACAAATGCGCCGAGCGGATGCGCGCTTTCCATGATGCCGGCTTGTCCGATCCCACACGCTATGCTTGACGCGCGCACCCGGTAGCCGGTGACATTCGAGTTGCATCCTGTTTGGTGTTGGGTATAGTTGGCTTACGTCGCGCCCCGGCCTATTCTGCCCAGGCCGCACAGAGCGCACGGCAGCAGCAATCGTCAATGTGGGACTCCAAGCCCGGCATTGGCGAACGAGCGGCCGGCAGAGTAGAATGAATGGGTGCCAAGGCCTGTTTCCGGCCGCGCCCCCGTCGTGGAAAAGCGGGAGTCCCCCGTATGGCTGAGATCGTCCTGCGCGTGGGTAGCTGTACGGCCCAAGGTGTGCGGCCCAACAACGAAGACCGTTGCGTCGTCGATTTGGACCACCACCTTTTTCTTGTGGCCGACGGCATGGGCGGGCAGGAGCGCGGCGAACTGGCCAGCGGTATGGCGGCCGAAATCATTCCCAAAGTACTGCAAGATCGCCTGGCCGCCAGCACGCCGGCGGAAGAGGCGATGCGCGCGGCTTTGTCGAGCGCCAACGACGCCATCGTCGACGCCGGGAAAGTCCAGCCCGAAGGCCGCCGCATGGGCACGACCGCCGTCATGGCCCTGCATTTTCGCGACCAATGTTACGTCGCCGGGTTGGGCGACAGCCGGGCCTATCTCATCCGCAATGACAAAGTCGACCAGCTCACCGTGGATCATTCGGTGGCCCAGGCGCTCGTTGCCTCGGGCGCGCTGACTCCTGAAGACGCCCGCCACAGCCCTTACCAGCACGTTTTGCACAAATTCCTCGGCTGCACCGGCATGGCGGAAGGCGCCGAGATTCGTCCCTTCCAACCCGAAGCAGGCGATCGCCTGCTTTTGGGATCCGACGGCCTTACCAACCATCTCAGCGATCACGATCTCATCGAAGGCGCCCGCGACATGCGCGATCCGCAGGAATGGGCCGATCAACTCGTCAAGCTCGCCCTGGAGCGCGGCTCGCGCGACAACGTCACCTGCGTCATCGTGGCGTTCGAACGGTCGTGAGCTCGCCTTCCGCGCGTCGAAATTGGGAAATTCCGAGGAGATACAAACGAGTTCACCCTCTGCGGAAGCCGACCTGGTTCTCGGTGCCCCTCAATCGCATCCTGCGGGCGGCGGACCGGTGAGCGCGGAAATAACCCAACTTTCCAAACCCCACGCTCGTCTACATGGGGTAAGACTATTTTTCTAGCCAGGAGTATCACTATGCGATGTTGGTGGCAATCGGCGGCCATGGCGGTTTCGGCGGCGGTCCTTTTTTCGAGCACGGCGCCCGCACGGGCTGTCTTGATTGCGCGTCCAACCGGCCCCGGTCGCGTCGTCCAAGCGGACGGCATCGTGCTCGGTCGCGTGGTCGCGCATGAGCCCAAAGACTTGCAACTGTCGCCGGCCCCGGGCGCCGACAACAAGCTGACCTACCGCGTCGCGGTCATCAACGTGGGCGAAGCAATCAAAGGCGACCAAAACGCCAAGACGGTCCGCGTGGCTTTCATCCCGCCGCCGGACGACACGAATCCCAATCCCAAGCCCAATCCAAGGCCGATCCTGGGCCGGCCCGGCGGCCCACGCGGGACGCCGCAACTTTTCCAGGGCGCCGACGGCATGTTCTTCTTGACCAGGCACCATTCGGAGAAGGATTTGTACGTCGTTCAAAATGTCTTCGACGTGGTGCAGAGAAACAACCCCGATTTCGACAAGGAACTGAAAGAGGCCAAGCGCATCGTCAAGCTCGCTGAAAACGCAGTTGCCAATCTCCAAGCCGACAACGCCCAGGACCGCGTTGACGCCGCGGCCATTCTCATCGCCAAGTATCGCGATCCGCGCTTCGCCGGCGGCAAGACCGTGGCCATCCCTGCCGAGGAGAGCAAGCTGATACTCAAGGCCCTTCTCGACGGCAACTGGGACCGGAGCGGCCGTCTCACCGGCCAGGGCTCGTGGGACTTGTTCATGCAGCTTGGCGTGAGCGACAAGGACGGCTGGAAGTTCCCGCCTAAAGCCAACCTCGAGCAACTCCACGACGCCGCCAAGGATTGGCTCAAAAAGCACGCCGATCGCTACCAAATTCAGCGCTTTATGCCAGGGAACCAGAACGACAACAAGACCGGGAATGTTCGGCCTGGCGTAGACCAGCCGGGGGTTCAGCCTGGTCTGACACGGCGGGAACTTGCCGGCGAGACGAGGCGCAAATAAACGAAAGTGGCCGGATTGTACGTCCGACCTGGTGGTTGCGCGCAAGAAATTGCGCTTCGTGTCCCTTCGTGTGCTTTCGGGCTGATTCGCCGATCAGGCGCTTTTCTTGTCGCTGGTCAGACGGTTGTCGAACATCGGCTGCTCGCCGCGGACGACGGCTTCGGTGACCAGGTACTTCTCTTTGATCTCGATGTCGGGCAGCTCGAACATGATGTCGGTCATGATCTCTTCCACGATGCTGCGCAGGCCGCGGGCGCCGGTGTCGCGCTGCCGGGCCATCTCGGCAATCACTCGCAACGCTTGGGGAGTGAAATCCAGTTCGGCCCCCTCCATTTCGAAGAGCTTTCGGTATTGCCGGACCAGCGCGTTGCGCGGCTCCGTGAGGATGCGCACTAAAGAGTCCTCGTCGAGGGGGTCGAGCGGCGCCAACACGGGCAGCCGTCCGATGAACTCCGGAATCATGCCGAATTCGAGCAAGTCGTCGCTGGTCACGCGGGCCAGAAGCTCACCGAGCTGATGTTCCCGGTTCTCGGGATTGGCGCCGAAGCCGATCGTCTTACGGCCCACGCGGCGTGCGATGATGTCGTCCAGGCCGACGAAGGTGCCGCCGCAGATAAACAGGATATTGCTGGTGTCGACCTGAATGTACTGCTGCTCGGGGTGCTTGCGGCCACCCTGGGGCGGCACGTTGCTGACCGTGCCTTCGAGCATCTTGAGGAGCGCCTGCTGAACGCCTTCGCCGGAAACGTCGCGGGTGATGCTGACGTTCTGACTCGTCTTGGCGATCTTGTCGACCTCATCGATGTAGACAATGCCGCGCTGGGCCGCCTCGATGTCGAAATCGGCGGAATGAAGCAGCTTCAAAAGGAGGTTCTCGACGTCTTCGCCGACGTAGCCGGCTTCCGTCAAGGTGGTGGCGTCGCCAATGGCGAATGGAACGTCGAGGATGCGGGCCAGGGTTCGGGCCAGAAGCGTTTTGCCGCTGCCGGTCGGGCCAATAAGCAGGATATTGCTCTTGTCGACTTCAACATCGCTGGGACCGTCTTCGCCGAGGCTTAGGCGTTTGTAGTGATTGTGAACGGCGACGGAGAGGACTTTCTTAGCGCGGTGCTGGCCAATGACGTATTGGTCGAGCTTGTCCTTGATAGTTCGTGGCGCGGGGATGTTGGTGACGGTGGCTTTGGTGACGCCGCGGCGGCGCTTCTCTTGATCGATAATCGACTGGCACAGCTCGATGCATTCGCCGCAGATGTAAACGTCGCCCGGGCCTTCCACCAGGGGTCCGACATCGCGGTAACTCTTACGGCAAAACGAACAGAACGCGTTGCGATTGCGGCCCGTGTTTCCGGTGGGCCTACGTCCGCCGTTGCCGATGCCCGTGTCTTTGGCCATTGATTCTCCTTGAGATGGTCCGCCCCGATTTTACGGTTCTTTCCGACGCCAAGCAAGCGATTTCCCACGTGGCGACGCACAAAGCCGAGTTCGTTCGTCTCACGATTTACGTTGGAGGAGGCTCCGCGGGTTTGAAGGCGGTTGGGTCCGAAGGCGGCGAAGGCACACTGGACGGCAAACCGGATGGCACCGCGGATACCGGCCGCGCTTCCAGGTGCTTGCGGATGCGCTCGAATTCCTCCGGAGCGAGGATGCCCTGTTCCAAGAGGGCGCGATAGTGATCGATCCGGGGGACAAGCTCCTCATCCGACTCCGTCCGCCAACGCTTCACCCGGATGACGACAACAATGCCCACGACGACCAGGCTAACTAGGAAAAGGGTCAGGAGGACCAGTTCCAGGTCGAAGGTGAACTCTGCTGTCAGGATCGCGGTTGGCGGCGGGCGAGCGCTTGCCATCGCTAAGGCCCAACCAGTGCGGAAGATGGGTTTCAACTTGGACCGCCGCCTGAAGGTACGCCGTCCAACTGAACCAGAGATTGTTGCCTAAGGGGTGCCTCTCTCTTCGTCCAGGCGCGCCCTGTTGCGCACCCGAGACGCCTCCGCCGTGCTTTCTATTATAGCGCCCGTTCAAGGAGGGGAAAAAAAATCCGGCCCGCGTGCAACCCGCGGGGCGGCGACAGGGCCGTCTTTGTCTTCACAGGCGGTTTCCCTGTTTCCGGCGATTCGACCGGCATTGAAAAATTTGCAAAGGCCTTTGCAAGGCATCGGGATGATTGAATGAATTATCCGAACGAATGCACGTAGCCACGCGGCGGCAGAATATCGCGGCGGCCGCCCTGCTCCAACCACATTCCGCCTTCCGCGATAAACGCGCCGACGTGGCTCATCACGATCCCGTCAACCGGCTGCGTCCGCATTAGTCTTTCTCCGTCGGCCGGCGCCACGGCAAAGGCCAACTCGAAGTCTTCGCCGTCGTTAAGGGCGTGGTCCAAAAGGGAGCGTTGATCGTGAAGTCTGCTCACGTCCGGATGGACGGGGATCGCGTCGGCCCGAAGGACGGCGCCGCATCGGCTCTCCTCGCACAGATGATGCACGTCGCCTGCCAGCCCGTCGCTGACGTCGATCATGGCGTGCAAATCGACAATTTGGTGCAGTTTTTGCGCCTCCCGGATGCGCGGCGTGAAATCGAGGTGCCGGCCCAAAAGGCTGCCGCCCAGGCCGCCTGTGATCAAGAGCCAATCGCCCGGACGGGCGCCTTGCCGCAGCACCGGCCCAGGCGGCGTCGGCTCGCCTAGCAGCGTGACCGATATCGCCAAACCGCCGTCCCAGGCATTGGTGTCGCCGCCGATGATCGCCGTCTTGAATTCATCGGCGATCTCGCGCATTCCGAGGTATAGCTCCTCCGCGAGCTTGCTGTCGGCGTTTCGCGGAAGGCCGACGCTGATTGCCGCCGCCACGGGCCGTCCCGCCATCGCCGCGATATCGCTCAGATTCACCGCCATGGCTTTACGGCCGACGCGGCGCGGGCCCGCATCGGCCAATACGAAATGCGTGCCCTCCAGCAACATGTCCGTGGTGACCAGCCATGCGCCTCCAGCCAGTGCCTTTAGAACGGCACAGTCGTCGCCAGGCCCGACCAGCACCCGGTCGTCCGCCGGTGTTCGTTTTCGCAGCCAGTCAATGTATTCAAACTCGCCCATGCTATGGTTCTAGGCGGTTTCCGCGGGATTTGAAGAGAAATCGCGATGTGGCGACCGCGCCGTTTTTGACGTACAATCGAGGCCGCTTCTGGCTTTTCGCTCCCAATTCCCTCAAGTTCGGACCGCCCTCCTCAACCGCGGCCTGAAAAATGGTGTAAAATTTTCAAGGACGGTAAGAGCCCATTTTCTTCGCGAGACCTCCATGCCTTCCACAGTGATGTCGGACAACGTGGTTTCCCAGGCAAGAGTTTTCGGCGAGCCGCAACTGCACACCGACGGCGACCTCTTTGCCCTAGCGTTCGCGCCTGACGGTTCGCTGTGGTCCGTGGAGGAGCCCGGCGTTTTGCGGCACTGGAACGCCGCCAACGGCCAGCAGCTTCATTGGCTGTCGCTGAGCGATCTTGAAACCGTGTGGACCTTTAGCCGTGACGTGCGCCTGCTCGCCTCAGCCAGCGATGATCTCACGCTCTGGGACATCTCGTCGGGCCAAGTGCTCACGGCTTTACCGCAAAGCTCGTGGGTGACCGCCTTGGCATTCGGCCGCGATCCCTCCTTCGTGGCGGCGGGCAATGATGACGGCACGCTCGCCTACTGGGATGCGGCCGGGCATCATTTGGTGCACGAGTTTCGCCGTCACAAGCAGGCGATTAGCGCCGTTGCCATTAGCGACGATGGCACGCGCCTCGCGGCGGCCGATGAGGACTGCAACATCAGCCTTTGGGACCTGGTTTCCGGCAAACATCTGGGCGACTTGACCGGGCACACGGATCGCATTCCAGCGCTTGCGTGGCATCCATCGGGCAACCACCTCGTCTCCGTCGGATGGGACACGACGGCCCGCATTTGGAATGTACGCAGCCTGGAACCAGAGATTCTGCTGAACGTACATGCCCAGCAGGTCACGGGACTCGCGGTCTCGCCCGACGGCGCCCTACTGGTCACCGCCGACTCCGCCCAAGATCTGCGCATTTGGGACTTCGCCAGCCGCAAGGTGATTCATCAGCTCAAAGGCCCGCCCGGCGAGATGCGCTGCCTCGGCTTTAGCGCCGATGGCAACAAGCTGGCTGCGAGCGGCGACCACGCCATCCAACTCCTCGACACCCGCGCCGGCAAGGCCTACGCCGGCTCCGGCCCGCGCCCCGTGGCCAAGACCTTCGTCGCCGTCGACCGCGGCGGTTCCTGCTTGGCCAGCAACGGCGGCGGCCTCGCAGCTCGGATATGGAACGTGGGCACGCGTCAATCCCTCAGAAACCTGCCGTCGCAACATCCGATCCATGCCCTCGCCTTCAATCCCGACGGTTCACTGCTCGCCGGTGCTGCCGAAAACAGCGTGCAGTTATGGGACGCCGACGGCAACCTGCGCGGGGAATGGACCGGACCTGAGGAAACCATCACCCGCCTGGCCTTCTCCCCCGACGGCAGCGTGCTCGCCTCGGCCAGCTCCACCGGCATGGCCGTCTGGGTCTGGCGCGTCACCGACGGCGAACCGGTGTTGCTCATCCCCGACGCCCTCGACGGCTGCACCGTGGAAACGCTCGCCTTTCACCCCAACGGCAGGCTCCTCGCCGCCGGCGGCATCGACTGGCTGGCGACCGGCGGCTCCAACGGCGCTATCAGCCTCTGGGACCTCACCGAACGTTGCGAGGTAGGCACCATTCTCGGCGGCACCATTAGCCTCGCGTTTCACCCCTCCGGCAAACGTCTGGCCTCGACGTCGCTCGATCAATCGATCTGCATCTGGGACGCGGAGAGCTTGGAGATTCTCGCGGAGCTGACCGGCCACGACAACGCCGTCACCTGCGTCGCCTACAGCCCCGACGGCAAATGGCTTGCCTCCGGCGGCGAGGACCGCACCCTCCGCCTTTGGAACGAAGCCGGCGAGGAAGTGGGCAATTGCGAATTGGACAGCCAAGTCGTCTCACTCGCCTTCTCCGCCGACGGTCAATTCCTCTTCACCGGCAACGCCAACACGACGTGCTGCCAGCTTAGGGTGGCTGACTTGTTGCGCGGCTAGTCGGCAGGACTGTTCAAAGCGCCCAATTCTTGGAACACGCAAGCTACATCAGCGAATGAGTCAACCATCTCGGTGTAGGAATCAACATTTGCGGTGAGCGACTCCGCCACATCTTTTCGGGTCCCGTGGCGCCCAACCCCTTGACAGCCCCCAACTCGGAGTGTTAGCTTCGAAGAGAAGGACTACCCTGTCATTGCCGCGTCCGTTCCCGCCGGAACCTCTCTTTTCCCGTTGGAGCCGTCATGAGTTTGAAGCACTTCGTTGGGCCGCTGGTAGTGTTGTTTCTGGTAGCATTTCCGTTGGCGGCTCGCGCCCAGGGCGAGCAGAAAGCGCAGCTCGGAAACGATGGATTAGACGAGGCGTTTGCCCGGCTCATAAATCAAAGGACCAGGTGGATGCAGGGCACGGAAAAACCCACCGCAAAGGACGCGAAAGACCTGGAAACCATCGCCCAGTGGTATGCATGGCGTCCCACATGGGCCAAATTCCAGAACGATAGCGCCAGCTTGGATAAGATGGTCCACGGCTTCGACATCGATTTTGTGCGGCCGTGCACCTCCAGCGCCAACAAAGGCAATTACGATTTCGTGCAGCTTATGGGCCCTCAATTTGCCAAAGCTTTCAAGAATGTTTTCGACGAGATCGATTTTCTGACGTATCGCCAAAAGGTAGTCAACGTCGCCCTGATGCTGCCCGCGCTTGCGAAAATGAAACAGGAAGAAGTCGGCGACATGCTCAAGGACTTGATCACGGACCCGAAGATCCACGATGCGGTCAAGCTTCATGCGATCATCGCATTGCGCGAGTTTTTCCCCATCAAGACGCTCGATGACGCGGATCCCGTCAACGACAAGAGAATCGCCGAAAAAAAGAAACGCGATTTGGATCGCATTGCCGCCGTAACGGCGTTTATCGAACGCAAATGGCCGACGCCGCAAGACAAGATGGAGTTGGACGCGATCCACTACCTGCGCCGTGAGGCGATCAAGAGCCTCGCCGCGGCCGGCGCGCCCGCCGTGGCCGCGCTCAAAGCCAAGGGCGAGGTTGAGGGGCCGGTCGCCTACGCGCTGGCCAAGGTCTTGACCAAAGGCGCCGTCGAGCCGGAACTCTCGCTGGCGGAGAAATGCGAGGCGGCCATTGGTCTGTTGAATCTCAAGTGCGCGAACAGCCCGCACTATGACCCGAGAATC
>JACPZP010000128.1 GCA_016195405.1 Planctomycetota bacterium
GGTGTCCGCCGCCGCCGAACAGGTCAGCAAGAACGTGCAGACGGTGGCCACCGCGGTTGAAGAGATGAGCGCCAGCATCAAGGAAATCGCCAAGAACGCTGGCGAAGGCGCCAAGATCGCCTCCAACGCCGTCCAGGTGGCATCCGCCACCAGCGAGACCATTGGCAAACTGGGCGAATCCAGCGATGAGATCGGCCAGGTCGTCAAAGTAATCACCTCGATCGCGCAACAAACAAACCTGCTCGCCTTGAACGCCACCATCGAGGCGGCACGAGCGGGCGAGGCTGGCAAGGGATTTGCCGTGGTCGCCAACGAGGTCAAGGAATTGGCCAAGGAGACCGCGAAGGCCACGGAGGACATCAGTCAGAAGATCGAGGCCATCCAGGGCGATACCAAGGGCGCCGTCGACGCGATCAAGCAGATCAGCGCCATCATCACCCAGATGAACGACATTTCCAACAGCATTGCCGGGGCCGTCGAGGAGCAGTCGGCGACGGCAAGCGAGATGGGTCGCAATGTCGGCGAGGCGGCCAAGGGCGCCGGTGAAATCGCGCAAAACATCACGGCGGTGGCCAAGGCGGCCCAGGACACCACGCAAGGCGCCGGCAACGTGCAGCAGGCGGCGGGAGAACTGTCGCGCATGGCCGCTGAGTTGCACACGTTGGTGTCGGGGTTCCGTTTTGAAGAAGAAACCGGCGTCGGCCAGATCATGCCGGGAAGTCATGCACCGATACAAGCAAGAGCTTCTGCCGATACACAGGTCGCCGGCAATGGCCGTAAGCATGCGAATGGCAAGTTTAATCGGGCCCCTTTCAAACACCGTTAAGAGCGGCGCTCACGCTCGGAGGGTAACGTGTTTCGTCTGCTTGCAGCCTGGTTCAACAACCGAACGCTGTTCGTCCGCGTGATCGGGCCGACCGTGCTCATACTCGGCGCCGGCATCGCGGTTGTCGTGGTTTACTTGCAGCGCACGTCTTACCGAAACGCCGTGGAACAAAGTGTGGCCAACGCCAAGACCACGGTCGCACAATACAAAACGCTGCGCGCCTACTACACGGATCGGGTGATTGCGAAGGTCAAGAAGGCCGGCAAGCTGGAAATTGCATACGACCACCACTTTCGCGAAAACGCCATCCCGCTGCCTGCGACGATGATTCATGATTTGAGCGAGGAATTCAGCAAAACCGAAGACGGACTGCGCTTGAAGCTGTACAGCGCTTATCCGCCACGATGGAGAATTCGTCGCCGTGGAGCAGGCGCCCGGAGGGGAAGTTGTTCGGGTCGCCATCGCCGACCAACTCGTGGCCCAATCGTGCGTCCACTGCCACAATCAACACCCGCAGTCGCCCAAGCGCGATTGGAAAGTCGGCGAAGTCCGAGGCGTACTGGAAGTGGCGATTCCGATCAACAAGCAAGTCGCCCAAGCCGCTGCCGCGACTTGGAAGTCCGCTTGGTTGACCGCGCTCGCCGGCGTCGTGGCATTGACCGTTATCGGCCTAACGATGCGGTTCGTAGGATCGCGGCTTCGCCTCACTGCAAACACGCTCAAGGCAGTCGCCAAAGGCGACCTTTCTCAGCATTTGAATTTCGCTTCTAAAGATGAATTGGGGCAAATGGCGCAAGCGCTGAACGAGATGGTCGGCCAGCTGAAGATCGCTGATGAAGCGCAGAAGAAACAGTTGGAGCAAGCGACGGCCATGGCGCGGCAAGGCGCCATGCTCCAAAGCATGACCGCCAGCATCACCTACGCCGATCGCGACGGCAAGCTCACCTACATCAACCCCGCCGCCTTGCAGATGTTCAAGAAGATCGAAAAGCACCTGCCGGTCCGAGTCGATCAACTCCTCGGCCAATCGATCGACGTCTTCCACAAGAATCCCGCGCATCAACGCCGCATCATTTCCGATCCCAACAACCTTCCCTACCGCGGCCAAGTCGCCATTGGCGGCGAAACCTTCGATTTGGTGGTGGCAGCCATCTACGACCAAAACAAGCAATACATCGGCAACCTGGTGTCGTGGGAATGCGTCACCGAGAAACTCGCCAAGGATCGGCAGATCCAGGAAAACAATGCCCGCGAGAAAAAGGCGGCCGACGAACTCCGTGCCAAGGTGAACAGCATTCTCGGCAATGTCAACGGGGCGGCGACCGGCGACTTGACGCAAGTCGTCCAGATCAGCGGTGAGGACGCCATCGGCCAGATGGGTGAAGCCTTTGGGACGCTCCTGGGGAACTTGCGCGGCAGCATTGCTTCCATCGCCCAAAACTCGACAGCCCTGGCTAGTTCTTCGGAAGAGCTTTCTTCCGTGAGCACGCAGATGAGCGCCAATGCCGAGGAGACTTCGGCCCAATCCGGCGTGGTGTCGGCCGCCGCCGAGCAAGTCAGCAAGAACGTGCAGACAGTGGCCACGGCGGTGGAGGAAATGAGTGCCAGCATTCGTGAGATCGCCAAAAACGCGGGCGAAGGCGCCAAAATCGCTTCCAACGCCGTCCAGGTGGCCAACGCGACCAGCGAAACGATTGCCAAACTCGGTGATTCGAGCGCCGAGATCGGCCAGGTCATCAAAGTGATCACGTCTATTGCGCAGCAAACCAACCTGCTGGCACTAAACGCCACGATCGAGGCGGCACGGGCCGGCGAGGCGGGAAAGGGCTTCGCGGTTGTCGCCAACGAGGTCAAGGAGTTGGCCAAGGAAACTGCCAAGGCCACGGAGGACATTAGCCAGAAAATCGAGGCGATTCAGGGCGACACCAAGGGCGCCGTCGACGCCATCAAGCAAATCCGCGGCATCATCACCCAGATGAACGACATCTCCAACACCATCGCCGGGGCGGTGGAAGAGCAGTCGGCCACCGTCAGCGAGATGGGCCGCAACGTGGGCGAAGCCGCCAAGGGCGCCGGTGAAATCGCGCAAAACATCACCTCGGTGTCAAAGACGGCTCAGGACACCACGCAGGGCGCCGGCAACGTGCAGCAGTCGGCGGGAGAACTGTCGCGCATGGCGGCCGAGCTGCAACAATTGGTTTCGCAATTCCAGTTCGACGATGGGGCCGGCGCCGGTGCGTTGGCCCCAGCAACCGGATGGGCCAAGCAACCTTGAGCGTGCCATGGTGAACCACCTCGCCATCGTAGAGTTGTCCAACGGGCTGCAGCCGCTGTCGCCAAGCTGCGCTCGCCTGGCAACGCTCGCGGGACATCAGGAGCCGGACCTAAAAGAGGTCATTGATATCATCGCGCATGATCCGATTCTGGCTTCCAAGTTGCTGCGGGTGGCCAATTCGGCGCGGTTCGCCTCCGCGCGCTCGGTCGGCACCGTCAAGGAAGGCGTGCTTCGTCTGGGCACTGCCAAGGTGTTTGACGTGTCGGTGCGAACCGCGACCCGGTCCGTCATCGAAAGGGACGTGCCAGGCTATGGCATCCGCTCGTCGTCCCTCTGGAAGCACTCGATGGCCGCGTCGATGGCGGCGGAAGCGACCGCGGACTTTGTCTCCGTCAAAGTGTCGCCGTTCTCCTCGACCGCGGCCCTTCTGCACGACATCGGGAAAATGATCCTGGGGCAATTCATGACCCAGGAGTCTATCCTTCTCTGCGACCAAGCAGTTAAACAGGGCGGGCTTCAGCCCTTTCAGGCCGAGTCTGAAATCCTCACCCTCCATCATGGCGAGGTCGGGGGAATCATCGCCCAGCACTGGCAACTGCCCCAGGACATCGTGGACGGCGTTACCCACCATCACAGCCCCGAAAGAGTCGAAGGCGTCAGCGCCTCGGTAGTGTGTCTCGCGAACTTCGTCGCCCACGAGATTGATGGCAGCTCGATCCGCACCGGACCGGCGCAAGAGACTTTTCGCTGGACGTCGGAACGGCTGGGATTGACGACGGCAGGGTTTGACAAACTGTGCATCGATACGGCGACTTGGTTGGCCGAAGCGATGAACCAGATGGGTATTTGACGGAGCTTTTTCATGCGGGCACTTGTGATTGACGATTCCCGGGCGATGCGCTCCATCCTCGGGAAAATAATGGGCGAACTTCGCTACGAGGTAGTCGAGGCGGTCAACGGCCGGCATGGCCTTGAGCGCCTTCGCGAAATCGGCAAGCCGGACTTGGTCCTCGTCGACTGGAACATGCCCGAGATGAACGGCCTCGATTTCATTCGCGCCGTCCGCGCGGACCGTGCGTTTCAGGACCTCGTGATCATGATGGTGACCACGGAAACGGAAATGGCGCAGGTTGCCAAGGCCTTGGAAGCCGGGGCCACGGAATATCTCATGAAGCCTTTCACCAAAGACACCATCATCGAGAAGCTTGCGCTGTTGGGCGTCGCCCCCGCTTGAGGGGGTCTGACCCCTTTTTCAACAGGACACTAAGGAAGGATCATGCGGAAGATTCGCGTCCTAATTGTCGATGATGCCGTCGTGGTCCGGCGCATGCTCAGCGACGTGCTGGCGAGCGATCCGTTGATCGAAGTGGTCGGCGCCGCCGCCAACGGCAAGATCGCGCTTGCCAAGATCCCGCAAGTCAACCCCGACCTTCTGACGCTGGACGTGGAAATGCCGGAAATGGACGGCCTGCAAACGTTGGCGGCCGTCCGCAAGAGCTATCCGTGCTTGCCGGTGATCATGTTCAGCACCGTCACGGAACGCGGCGCCGTGGCGACCTTGGAGGCCCTGTCGCTTGGCGCCACCGATTACATCACCAAACCGGCCAACGTGGGCAGCGTCGCCGCCGCCTTGGAGCGGATTCGCGAGCAACTGATCCCGAAAGTCAAGCTCTACTGTGCACAGATCACGGGCAACATTGCCGTGCAAGTGCCCAAGGTCAAGGCCGCGCCGCGCGTTGCCTTACCGGAGCGGCCCAGCGCCCCGGGCGTTTCCCGTATCGATGTCGTCGCCATCGGCGTTTCCACGGGAGGGCCGAACGCGCTCGCGGAATTGATGCCCAGCTTCCCAGCCGGCTTTCCCGTTCCCATCCTGATCGTGCAGCATATGCCGCCGATGTTCACGCGGCTCTTGGCGGAGCGGCTCGCTTCCAAATCGCCATTGAAAGTCGCTGAAGGCGTCGAAGGGGCCCCGATGAAACCGGGTCAGGCCTGGGTCGCCCCTGGGGACTTTCACATGGCCCTGACGCGTGACGCCCTTGGTCCCAAGATCCACTTGCACCAAGGGCCGCCGGAAAACTCGTGCCGTCCCGCCGTGGATGTACTGTTCCGTTCGGTGGCCGCGATCTATGGCCAAAGCACTCTCGCAGTCATCCTGACCGGGATGGGCCAGGACGGCCTGCGCGGATGCGAGGCGATTGCCGAAAAAGGCGGGCAGATTCTGGCCCAGGACGAGGCGACCAGCGTAGTTTGGGGAATGCCCGGATTCGTCGTGCAAGCAGGTTTGGCCCAGAAGGTCCTCCCATTAGGCCTTATCGGTCCGGAAATCGTGCGCCGGGTGCAAAAGTCGCGCTCGGCAGTCGCCGCAACGTCGGTGAACACAACCATTGCAATGGCGGGGAGCTAACGTGGCGCTTAGCCAGGCTGCATTTGAATTCGCACGGACGTTGGTTCGCCAGCGCTCCGGCATCGTGCTGGAAAACGAGAAGGCGTATTTGGTCGAATCGCGCCTGACCGTCGTAGCGCGGAACGAAGGTTTTGCGTCCGTCGATTTGCTGCTGGAGCAAGCACGCACGCAGCCTTTGAACGGCCTACAGGTCAAGGTCGTCGAAGCCATGACGACCAACGAGACTTCCTTCTTCCGCGACGTCCAACCCTTCGAAGCCTTGCGTCAACTGGTGCTTCCTGATTTGATCAAGCGCCGCGCCCAGGAAAAACAACTGACGATTTGGTGCGGCGCGGCGTCCACCGGTCAGGAACCCTATAGCCTGGCCATCCTGCTCCGCGAGCATTTTCCAATCTTGGCAGGCTGGAAAGTGAACATTTTGGCCACGGACCTTTCCTTGGAGATTCTCGAACGAGCCAAGCGCGGCCGCTACAGTCAGGTGGAAGTCAACCGCGGCCTGTCGGCAAGGCTCTTGGTCAAGTTCTTTGACAAACAAGGCCTGGAGTGGCAGCTCAAGGAGGACATTCGCCGCTTGATCACGTTTCGCCAGCTCAATTTGATCGAAGCTTGGCCTTGGATGGCGCCCGCCGACGTCATTCTCGTGCGCAACGTGCTCATTTACTTCGATGTGGAAACTAAGAAAGCGATTCTCGGCAAGGTCAAGCGCCTGCTCCGTCCCGACGGCTTTCTCTTCCTTGGTGGGGCGGAAACGACCATGAATCTGGATGATGGCTTCGACCGCGTGGAATTTGAGCGCGCAGGATGTTATCGCCTGCGCAAGAGTTGATCGTGGCAAGAGTTGATCGTGGGGGACTCCAAAATGCTGGCTATAAGCGACATTCATCAGGTTGTCGAAGGCGTATGGGAAACGGTCCTCAATCTCCGGGCCGAACCCGAAGTCGCTGCCAACGGGGGCATTCCCGCGCGCGAATTTCTAAGGTGTCGCGTGGATTTCAGCGGCGCTTGGCATGGGGCAATTACCTTGGATTGCCCGACGGCCCTGGCACGGCAAGCTGCTGGGATCATGTTCGACCTCGACGCCGCGGCTTGCACGGATGAGGACACCCGCGACGCGCTTGCGGAACTGGGCAACGTCGTCGGCGGCAACTTAAAGACCCTTCTGCCGGCGCCGTGTAGCCTTAGCCTCCCCAACGTGGCCGCGGCAGACTCAAGCACTCCTCCCGCCGCTGCTACCCAAATCCGCGCACGCAGCAGCTACCGCTGTCAGGGTCAAGCATTCGCAGTAACGGTCTTCGAACACTCGTAGGACGGATTTCCAAGACCTTCATTTAGCCCGTATTATTCATCACGGCAGAATCTAAACCACAGAGGCACAGAGACGCAGAAGATGCGAGAGCAAGTTAGAAACACTCTGTTCAACTTCGGCCCCTCGAAGAATCGTTACAAGTTCTTGGCACGATTGATTTTCTCTGTGTCTCGGTGTCTCTGTGGTGAATAATCCGGGTTAGTGAGCCTGCCCGCAGCCAAAATTGCTTCAGAGTCCGCTGAAGCAATTTTTCACACGTAACCGCTTGGCTCTGTGGAGTTTAGGGAAATGGTTTCAGCGTGGTGCTGGGACAGATACCATCCGGGCTATCGCTGAAGCAATTCGGTATGTCGCTGAAGCAATCGGGCATGTCGTTGAAGCAATCGGGCATGTTGCTGAAACCATCCGGCCTATTGCTGAATGAATCGTGCATTTTGCGAGGCTTCAGCACCTTCGTGACCATCATCTCATCCAGACGTGTTTTGTGCATATCCGGTTCGAAGGGCCAGGGCCCAATCGGGACGGCCGTTCGAAGCTGCCTGTTGTGCAACTCTAACATGGTCGTACTTTACCGCGACAAACGTAACGCGTGGATCCGTAACGCGTGGAAGGGCGTCCGTAAACTCGAGAATTGCATATCGTGCCAACGGAGACCCGGTTTCACTGACGTGTGGCTGCGCGCCGTCAACCGTGTAGGCTTGAAGGCCGACACTGCCCGGATTCACGATGGCGATTCCGTCCGAGAGATGCACGAGCCGCGGATTGTGGGAATGGCCACATGCGACGACTCGGGCCGTCACCCGGCCAAGTCGCGCCCTGATTTCGCCTGCTCGCGCCAGCCGAAGCCGTCCGTGTTCGGGCGTTTCAAGCAGATACTCGAGGTCATCGCCGGGAATCCCGTGGCAGAGCAACATGCCCGCTTCATCCAACGAAGCGTCATCTAGCGAAACGTCATCCAGCGTAATGCTCGCCGGGAGCGCCGACAGCCACCGTAAATGCTCCGGGGTAAGGCGTTCATAAGCGTACTTGTCAGAGCGTCCATGACCGGCGGGATCGTCGAAGGCAAGCTGACGATCGTGATTGCCGGCGATAGCAGTCCACGGCTGATGCATCAAGAAGTCGGCCGTCTCACGGGGCCAAAGGGGACCGGAGACATGGTCGCCCAAATTGACCACACGCGAAATTCCCCGCGCGACCATGTCCGCCGCCACCGCCTCAAGAGCGGGCAAGTTGCCGTGGACGTCCGCGATTACGGCGATGCGAATCATAAACACTCCGTGAGAGGCGCCAGACAGTCGGCGGGTTGGGTTTCGAGTAATCCTTGGGAAATCTCAAACGGCACTCACATGACGGATACGCAGAAGTCGATCTAATCGCGTTTGATCGCCGCCGTGGCACCACCGCGCACGGCCATGCTGTTGGTGGCCAAAGTTAGCTGCACTGTAATTCACGATGATTTCGGACTTCTCGTCGAACTATTCCTGGCGCTTGTTTTGCAACTTGCGATGGCGCGTGAGCTTGGCTAGAATCTTGCCAATTAATTCGCTGAAGTAGCGCTCGTCTAGACCCCCGGAAATGCTTTTGCTGAACGACACGCTCCTCATAAGCACGGCTGCCCGCGATGGCTTTGGCGGTATTCTTCTGAAGAGGAATCGGCTCCTTGGCCGACTCGCGGTTCTTGTCGCCGCCTGTGCCCACTGAAGCTGTAAAGGTCTTATTCTGTTCGCCCCGGCGAGGGCAATCCTTCCATCGATTCCCATGGCTGCACGTCCGAACCTCTGTACCTCCACGCGGCTGACTGACGTCTCCGAGTGGCTTCTTGCATTGCAATCCAATGGGCCCCACCGTCGTCACCTTCCAGCCAGCCAAGCGGAGGCAACATCTCTTGCTCCTTTTTCTCGACCTCGATCAACTCTTGTGTGGGGTTTTGACCGATCAGCTCCAGGGCTTCACTTAACTTCTTAGTGACGAGCAACAGTTTTTTTTCCGTTCGATGCTGATACTCTTCTCTGAGAAGCGACAGGTTCTCGTGGAATGTCCCATCCTCCGTCACGACAATCAGATCATCCTTCATATTCTCTAGTAGCAGTTCCCAAATCACCTCGTCTCCCACGGTATACCGGTCAGGAGAACACGGCGGGTTGCCAAGAAACTTCCTTTTGTGTGCTCTGTCTATCGTTTCATTTGTCAATTTCAGCTTGGTGAGGGCGGCGTCTCCGGCTAGCGCCAGAAACCTCTGAGCCACGGGATCCTTCTGCTCATCTTCCACGAGCTGCTCCAAATGCCTGACAATCTCTTTGCGTTTCTTCTTGCATTGGGACACGAGCTCTGCAAGCTCCTTGTACTCGGGTAATTCGAGGAGGAGTGCGGGCTTATCCGCGTTGCAACTTTTGCTCGCGTCTCGGAACTGCTTGATCAACTTTTTGAGTTGGCTAACGCGGTTGCGGCGGAACTCCGTGATGGTCTGCTCGGTCAACACGATGCTACCCGCGATTTTCAGCAACTCGTCCAAAACGACGATTTTCTCATGAGAGGTTCGGTAGAAATCAACGAAGCGGTTCGTGTCTGGGTAGATTCTTGCCATCGCTGACCTCAGTACTTGCCCTTGTAATCCGCAAATGCGGCTGCCTAACGACAAATATCATGAACCGCAGGCGGGAGACATGCTGACCCTAGAAGACCTCGACGCCGCAAGGAGCGCCGGCGGCGATTTCTTAGATCGCGCTCTTCGCTGGCGCTTCTTCGGCTTCCAACTTCAGCAAATAGATAGAATTCCAGGTTTGCGGCGACTTTCTCGAATACTGCCGGTAAGTAAGGCACCAGATCATCGAATGTCGGGTCTACGTCTGCAGGTCCTCCGTGGTACGCTCGCATATGCTTTAAGATAGCCGCCTTCTCATCCTTCGGCAGTGCACGAAACGGGTCTCGATGCTCGTAGTCGTGGAAGCTGGACAAATGGATGAAGGCGCAACCAAACTTGTAGACGGACTGTGTCCAACCTTGAAGAGATTGCGAAAGTTCAACCATTTCTCGGTCCGTAATAGACGCACTCTTTCCTTTGACGGTCCACTTCGTTCCATTGACCGACGCGTCGATCAGATGCTGACGATAGGTCTGGTCTGCGATGGATAAAAGGAATATGACACGGACCATCGAATCGAGTTCTTGTCGAAGGATGGCAATCACCTGAGAGACCAGGCGGCGGCCGTGAAGCACTTGAATCGACTCTCGATGCTCAGTCGACCGAGCCCGGATCTGTCTGCAAAACGTTTCGAGCGATGTCATGGTCACCTGTTGGATCTACGGGATTACCTACCTTGCCCGAGCCGCTGAATGAGCTGACACGAAAAGCCAAACTGGCTACAGGCCCAGGCGCAGGGGCTCGGTCGACGTTCCTTGGTCACCGGCGAGTATGGCGCCCAAATAAAAGCCCCAAGAACCCACCGACCCCCATCTTCCACACCGAGTTGCAACTCTCTGCGAAAGTCTTTGTGGCCTCTGTCTGTTGATTCGCAGGAAGCGTGACCAAGTAGAAGTTCATGAGAAATGTACCGATTGTAAGCAGTAGTGCGACCCAGAATATGAGCCTGTAACTCACCGGGAGGTTCTGGGCCTTCGGGCTCGGGGTTCTTGGAGCAGCAGCAGGCTTGGGTGCGGTGGCCGTTTTCGGGCCCGGTGCGCCAAGCGGAAGAAGCTCGGCCATCACGCACCCTCCCTCTTTTCTGAAGAGTCTCCTCGCAAGAGGTAGCCAGCGGCTCCGGCAGCTACAGCTGCCACACTAGCCGCGATGGCGGCGTACCACGAGCTTGCCGACGCAGCTTCCTCCATACTTCGATCTGACGGCATAGTGGAAATGGTCTGAATTTTGCGTGAGGCTGCTTCCAGCGCGGTCTCTGCTTGCTCTAAAGCTACAATCGTCTGACTCAAAATATGGTCGGACAGGCTCGCGCCCCGATGGATCTCGACGCGCCCATTCTCGTAATCGAGCCAGCCATCACTCCGTGGATGAAAGAGACACTCTAAGAACACGGCTCTATGCCAAGGAGAGGTGATTATGAGTGTCAAGATTGCAACTACGGCGCACGTCATGAATCCGATGTCAAGCATACTCATTTTACGTGACCTCCGCTTCTTAGGCCTAGCAAGAATTCGGCAGATACAATTCAGCGCAATCGCTTCATGTTCCAAATAGTCGCGCACACCCTTTCTCATCAGAAGAGGGCTCGATAACAGACCCGGTGGATTGTAACCTACCTCACGCGGCTATTCAACCAAAATAGGGAACTACTCCAGGGCGCGCCGGACTCAATCGGCGCGATTGTTGGAATTGAAAATGAGGCAGTTTCATTTACGAGGGAATCGAATCGCCTGCGGACGAGGCGGCATCAACGATTGCGGACAAATCACTTCGCGCTGCCTTTGAGTCCGTTCGACGCTCACTCCCGCTCGCACACGACGCGAAAGCCGTCGTGGCAATCTCGGGATTCCGGTGTGCCGCCGTCGCGGCGGGCGCATCTTCGCATGTCGGGAGCGTTGTCGAAGCCGCCGCCGCGGGCTACTCGAATCTTGCCGGTGGCGGGGCCTATGGGATCCTCGGTCGGCAGGCGGTACTTCTGCCACTCTTGCGGCGTGCGACCCTCGGTGATTGCTTTTGCTCACTCACATGGCGGTGACCAACAAAGATGCTACACTATCAGGCGATTTCAACCCAATACGGAGGCGGCCCATTCTCATTGGCGGGGCGGAAAAATCAGAATCGATTTGAGCATCCGCCTGTCGGCAAGTCGGCAATACGGGCACATCGTAATGAGAAGAATAACCTCCATTTTTGGCATCCTAATTATCTCGATTGCCTCACCGTGCGCGATGGCTGGCGCCGTAATGGCCGGCGCCGCAGATGACCCGTTGTCTCGCGGACATAACTTTTTCACCAAGGGCAAGTACAAGGAGGCCGCGGCCGCGTTTGAAGTAGGCGTTGCTGAGGGCAATGCGGCATGCATGGATTACCTTGGTTTCTTGTACCTGGAGGGCCTGGGAAAAAAGCCCAGCGCTTGGATCGCGCAAGGTTTCTTTCGGAAAGGGGCCGAGCGCGGCAGCGACCAGGCGTGCCGCAACCTCGGGAACATGTATTTCGACGGCCGCGGCGTCCAGCCGGACCTGGTCGAAGCGGCGCGCTGGTGGGAAAAGAGTGCCAAGCTTGGCAAGGATCCGCGTCCGCTCTTTTCGCTCGGTCAACTTTATCTTCTCGAAGAAGGGGACCCCACCTACTTCGCGGACAATACCGATCTTGCCCGGGAATACTGGGAGCGTGCTCGGAAGCTCGGATCAGATGACGCCGTCGTGGCGCTGGCGGCACTGGACCTAGCTGAAGATAAGTTGGGCACGCGGGCCGAAAAGGCTGTAAAGGCCCTTGCGGACAAAGGCCATACCACCGCAGCGGGACTTGTTTGTTTCATGGACATGGAGAAAGCGGCGCCAAAGACACTCATTAAAGACATTTCGTTCGTGTTTCAGGCGCACAATTTCTGTGGCGTGGCGTCGAGCACCATGCTTCTTCGGCACCAGGGGCTGAACGTCTCGCAGTACGATGTCGCCCGCAAGCGCTTCAAGCATCAATGGGGTCAAGGATCACGCTGGACCGAATTGACCTGGGTTGCCGGCAAGTTCGAAAAAGACTGGAAGATCACGAGCTTCCCGGACACGGACGAAGGGTTCGCGTCCGGCAAGAAACAAGTGATTTCGCTTCTTGAAAAGGGGTCGCCCGTAATCATCGACATACTCGAACACGATCCCAAGGGGAGCGCTCACTCGATCCTGGTCTGCGGTCACGATCCGAAATCGGGCCAGCTCCTGGTTCGCAATCCGGCACTTCCCTATCCCGGATTTCAAGCGTTCAGCGAACAGCGCTGGAAAGAAACTTGGCGTTCAATTGGGTTCATTCCGTCAAACAATCGCTTGCTTCGGCCGATGATGTACGCGGTTGACAAAAGTGAAGAGTCAAACTGACGGCCCCGGGGCATCGGCAGGCTCTTGGCTCGCGAGCCACAAGAGTGAGCCTCTTGTGACCGGCTGAAGGAAGAGTGCCTTTTCTAGTCGCCAAACGCTCAGGCAGCGTCAGCCGTTGGCTAGCGGGCGTAACTTCGGGCGACCTCCATGCTCTGGCTGACCGCCGCACAAATCTCATCGAAATCGTCTTTCCTTGGTAGCAAAGACGCGTTCAAAGTGAAGATCCCGCCGTTGTAGAGAATGTTGAGAAAACGCACCCGGGAAAACTCGGACGGAATCAATTCGACGATTTCGCAGAAAGGGATCACCAATTCTTCGTTGGACCATCGCGAACGAGGAACCGTGATCGACGACTGGCTTAACGCGATTCGTTGACGAACCATCAAGCGCATGATGGCCAAGAATCCCGCGGCAACGACGAAACCGATGCTTAGGGCGGCCATCACCCAGTAGAACACATTCCCATTCGCATTTGCACCGAGGACGAGCGCGCAGATGCCAGGAAAGAGCGCACAGAGAATGATAGCCCCCCATTTCGGCCGGTAGTCGTATTCACGGTCTATCGGTGTCGTACCCGCGAACGGTACGGCTAGGCTGCCTGCAATGTCGTTCAAACTCGCAAAACGAGCATTGCGGCCCCGGTCAGCTTCAACCGCTGGTTCGCCACGCCTGTCCTCAACGTGGATGATTTCAAGCTCCCGTGCATCCAGATCGCGCTTTTCGCGCCCAAGCATGCCGACGAACAAATCAGTTGCACCGGGCTGTCCGACTTCGTCCGGGCCGACGTAGGTCAGAATGTCACTGTGATGCGATGTTACCACCCACCCCGGCGCATTGGTCAAGGTGATGGTCCGAAAATCGCCTGCCGAACAGCCTCCGTAGACCGGACCCCATTCCTTCATCAAGGCGACGGCTTGACCGGACAGGTCAGCCTCGGGTTCAATGAGAATGACGCAAGTGCCATTCTTGAAAAGCACCCATGACTTTTGATCTCCAACGATGATGGAGCGCCAGATTTCAATCAGCGGGCCCATCGGCAGCGGCTCTCCTGAAGTTCTCTCAAATCTCCTTCAAAGTGCGTCAAAGCTAGTAGAGTGCGTCAAGCGCACTCGCGCCGACGCACCAAATGCGGCATGCGGTGCAATTGCAACCGTGGCTTTGCGGTGGAACTGGTGCGTCGGCGCGAGTACGCTTTGACGCACCCTACTGGTGCGCTCATTTCCGCTCACTGAATGCGTACAAGTGCCCAGCGGTGCGAATGTAGATGGCGTCGTCGGCGATGGCCGGGGTCGCGCCGACGCGCTCGCCGAGCTTGGGATTGGTGGCCACGACTTCCGGGGCGAGTGTGCCCGCCTTCAGGACCGTGACCACGCCTTCCTCCAAGGACGTGAAATAGATGTGGCCGTTGGCGGCGACAGGGGACGCATAGTAGCGCGTCGGTTCGGCGACGCGCTGCTGATTCAGTTCGTTTCCCGTCTTCGTGTCGAGGGCGGTGACGATGCCGCGGTCTTTGACCATGACGTACTGTCCCTGGTACACAAGAGCTGAGGCTACGTATGGCAGACCCTTGGTCTTTTTCCACAGGACGTGGGACGTGCTCACGTCGCCTCTGCCGCCCGGTTTTACCGCGAAGGCGCTGTTCTTTCCATCGGACATGAACTTACTGTTCGCGTCCCACTCCTCGCGCGTCAACTTGCCGTCGGAGTTGGTGTCCTGGTTTTCGAAGAATCCCTTCAGCATGGTTTTCTCGGCGCCCTCTTTGGTGAGGTAGCCGAGCTTTTCCTGGCCGGCTTTTTTCAAGAGCTCGTCGAACGACGGCACTTTGAAGCCTGTGTCCTGTCCCGCGGTCCAGCCGGCGAAATACACGATGCCGTCCGCAGCGACCGGGCTGCTGCAGCAACCGGCCGGCATCCCGCTCACGGACCATTCTTCGTCGCCCGTCTTGAGGTTGTAGGCAACGAGGCGGCCATGTCCCGGGGCCACCACCTGCTTGCCGGCGGGCGTCTCGAAGATGATTGGCGTGCCGTAGGACAAAGGCGACAGGCGGTTCTTCTCCCAGCGTAGTTTGCCGCTGGCCAAATCAACCGCGATGATCTTTGGATCGTTGGTCACGTCGCGGACGAGAATGACAACGCCGTCCGCGAGGATGGGGGAGACGCCGCTGCCGAAGTGGCCCAGCGAGATGGCCGTCGGCATTTCGAACTTCCATAGCTCCTTCCCTGAGAGGTCAAAGCAAAAAAGCCCGCACGAGCCGAAGTACGTCACAATCCGCTCGCCGTCCGTCGCGGGCGTCGATGCGGCCGGGCTCGATTCGGTCTTGTGAAACGCTTCCAATTTCTTCGCCGGCGCCTCGCTTCGCCAAGCCTCCTTGCCGTCCGCGCGATTGTAAGCGATCGTGAAGAGCTTGCCACCGTCGAGCGCCGTGATGACGAGCTTGTCGCCGGCAACGATGGGCGAGGAGAGTCCGCTCGGCACGGGAATTTTCCACTTTACGTTCTTGTCCGGCCCGAACTCGATCGGCGGCTTCTGGCGCTCTGCCACGCCCGACCCGTTCGGCCCACGAAACTGCGGCCACGCCAGCTTATCGGCGCCCTGCTTATCGCCGCCCCCCAGGCAGACGGCCGAGGAGATTGTTACTGCCACAAGTGCGAGAAATTCCTTCATGTCCGGATACCTCGGAAGTTAATAGATAGGTGGCAGTTTATTGTACGGTCCCTCAAACGAACCAGAACCAGCGCCGCGTGTTCATTGACAGGAGACCTCTTCGGCAGTCGAGGTGAATCTATAGACCCGCCTGCCGGAGGGCGCGCATTCCCAATAGGGGAAGCCGCCGCGCCCCGGGAATCGCCGTCGGCCAAACCGCCACTCCTTCGGGCAGTTCGAGACGAAACGGCACGCTCCCCGGGGCCGGATCCCGTGAACCAGGGCGATTGCGATGAATCCAAACGTCGGCATCGCGCAGCGGGATCAATCGGCCCTCTACGCTAAGCACGTCGATCCAAGGCGCGTCTCGGACTTGCAACCCTGCCCACTCTTCGAATTGTCTTTGACTGATTAGAAACGTGCCGTTGAAGCCAGGATCCAGAACGGCCGGTACGAGCGGCGCATCTGTGGGGAATTTCGACATTCCCGGTCGAGTAATGCTGACCCACTAGATTATTTGATCGCGCTTGATGGTGACGGTAGCGCCTGCGCGTAAGGCCAAAGCAGCGGGTTCGTCAGAGATAGGAAGGGAGCGGAGGATGGTGGCCACGATTGCGTATTACGTCGGCGCCCTTCAAACGTCCACCGGCAGGTCCGTGTCGTGGGCGCATTGCGGCTCGACGCGCAGCACCAGGAATTGATCGCTCTGTAAACCGCGATTCAGGCATTGGGCATGCAGCTCGGTTTTACGGGCGCCCAGCCCCAATCGCTGCTGACCGCTGTAGGCCACCCACTTACCCGCATGAGCGCGGAGCAGCTCAGGCAAATCGCGGTGAAACGCTTCCCGCCCTTGTCGAATAAGCGGCGGCATCGTTTCGCCGAGAGTCCTCTCCAATTCGCGTATGGCTTCGTCATGCGCCTTGCGTATGCCCGAATCCGCCGCTGTCGTGGACGCTGTAGCCATGATTTCCTCCGTACTCGCTCTCTTCGGCTCTACCAAAATGGCACTTCTCAAGAGTTATCAGTATTTGGCACCACCTTATTCTACTCTCGACGACTGATTCTCGGCGAGCCAGTCGCGGGATTCCGGCCTGCTGTCAGGGTCAAGCATTTGCCGTAACTGCCTTCGAACACTAGTAACCGGAAACATTCGGCTTGTCCGGCGGGTATGGTCGTGTATGACAACCGCGCCGATCCACCAATCCGCTTTTCAAAAACCGCTTCGGCTCTGGCCCGGCGTGCTTGCCGTGGTGCTGCAGTGGCTGGCTTGGCTCGTCCTTCCCCTCTTCTTCCCGGAGGCCATGATCTACAGCATCTTGGCCGGGGTCTTCGGCGGCGGGCTGGCTGTCGTCGTGTGGTGGCTATTCTTCAGCCGGGCCCCCTGGTCGGAGCGCGTGGGCGCGATCGTCCTCATGCCGGTCGCGGTATTCGCGACGTGGCCCTTTGTTGACCAGTCCATTACGAACGGGATGATGGGCATGATGTTGCCCGTGTTCGCCGTCCCGGTCCTATGCCTCGCCTTGGTGTGCTGGGCTCTGATTAGCCGTCGCCTCGCCAGCGGCCCCAGGCGCGTGGCGATGGTCGCCGCCATACTGCTGGCGTGCGGGGTGTTCACGCTCCTGCGCACCGGTGGCATCAGCGGCGACGGCGCTTCCGACCTTCATTGGCGCTGGACTCAGACTCCCGAGCAACGGCTCTTGGCCCGAGCCGAGACCGAGCCGGCGGCGCCTCCGTCGACTCCGAAAGCAGTGAAAACAGCTGCCGATTGGCCTGGCTTTCGCGGTCCCGATCGCGACGGCGTCGTTCGCGGCGTAAAGATCGCGACCGACTGGTCTAAGTCGCCGCCCGTCGAGCTGTGGCGCCGGCCAATCGGTCCGGGTTGGTCGTCGTTCGCGGTCCAGGGCGACTTGCTCTATACCCAGGAGCAGCGCGGCGACGACGAAGTCGTCTCCTGTTATAGCGTGACCACCGGCCAACCGGTTTGGATGCACCACGACTTAGCCCGGTTCTGGGAGTCGAACGCCGGCGCCGGTCCGCGCGCGACGCCGACCCTCAAGAGCGGTCGCGTGTACACATGCGGCGCCACCGGAATCGTGAACGCGCTTGACGCGGCTAACGGCGCCGTCGTCTGGTCGCGCAACGCCGCAAGCGACACGGGCAAAAAGGTCCCGGGCTGGGGCTTTGCGAGTTCACCGTTGGTTGTGGACGACATGGTCATCGTCGCCACCGCCGGCAAGCTCGTCGCTTACGACAAGGCCACCGGCGAACAGCGCTGGTTGGGCCCGGCCGGGGGCTGGGGCTATAGCTCGCCACAGTTGGCGACGCTCTCGGGAGTCAAGCAGATCCTACTCGCCAACGGCGTCGGAGCGATCAGCGTCGCGCCCCAGACCGGCACGCTGCTCTGGAAGCATGCGTGGCAGGGCGACGGCATCGTGCAGCCGGCCCTGACCGCGGACGGCGACGTCCTGATCGGCACCGGATCGGGAATAGGCGCCGGCAAAGGCGTACGCAGCGTGACGGTCGCGAACGGACCCGACGGGTGGACCGCCCAAGAGCGCTGGACCTCGGTCGGGCTCACGCCCTATTTCAACGATTTCGTGCTTCACGAGGGCCATGCCTTCGGTTTCGACGGCAGCTTCCTCGCATGCATCAACCTCGAAGACGGCAAGCGCAAGTGGAAGGGCGGACGCTACGGCCACGGCCAGGTCATTCTGCTGGCCGATCAGGACTTGCTCCTGGTGCTGTCGGAGCAGGGCGAAGTGGCGCTGGTGGAAGCGAGGCCCGACCAGTTCACGGAGCTGGCGCGGTTCCCGACGCTGGAGGCCAAGACCTGGAACCACCCGGTCTTGGTCGGCGACGTCCTCTTGGTTCGCAACGACCGGGAGATGGCGGTGCTGCGGCTGTCCCTGGCGGACCGCTGACCGGGTTGCCATTTCGCCAATGCCATCATTGCTGCCAAAAATCGTAGCAGGTCTCGAAGCCATCGGGTATCATTCCTATCGGCCCGGTAGGATGTTCCGCCGGGTAAATGATCGGCTGAGGTGTGGAGTGAACTTTTCTGAACAGCCTCGCTCCTTAACGTACAGGGGAGAGAAATTTGCGGAGGTCTGGGTCAAGCCCGAGGGGGCGCCTTGCGCTCTTATTTTTCGCATCCCCCAGCGGAATTTTCAGATTGCCGGCATGGCTCAGGAATTGACGACAGAAAACCTATTGAAGGCCGTGGCCATCGCGCCTGAGGAGGTGGAATCATGGCGCTATGGAGAAGTCTCCCATTCCGGCATGAACGGATCCAATCCCGAGCTTGGAAATCCCCTTCCGCCGCCCCCAGAAGACGATCCCCACCTGGATATTTACGTCAGCCTGAAGACACCGCACCAAGCCGCTGCCCCCCTCTCTCCCGGTGGGAAAGGGCAGGGTGAGGGGGAAAGCAGCCCCACCCTCGCCCCCCAGGGGAGAGGGCAGGGTGAGGGGGAGAATTGGCAGGAGCTCGAAGCCCGTTGGAAGACCATCTTGGGCATAGAAGCGGCTATGGATACCTTGCGCATCAGCATGGAAGGCCTTCTGACAGAATTGGAAGCTTCGCTGAAAAAGACGTTGACGCTCGAAGAAAAACTCCATGCCCTGCGCGCGGACGTGGCTTCGTGGAACAAGGCGAAAAACCGCGTGCATCATGCCCTGCCGAAGCTGCGCGAGTCTATCCATCGTGCCGTCTGGGCGGTCGGCTCACCCGAACGGAAGCAGCTTGAGGAACTCCACAAGAACCACATTGAGCCTCAGATCCCTTTTCCAGAGAGGGATAAGGTGCTGGAACAGCTTGAATACCTGCAAAAACAACGGCAGCTCTTATCCGCGCACGGCATGACGGTCTACAACGAATGCAAAAGCATTTCGGCAAATGTTCAGGGGGCCTTGAGGACACTGCAGAGCAATGCCGCCGCGAATGCAATCAAGAAAAGGGAGGCCGGCGGCGCCAAAGGCAAGTTCATGAAGCAAATACGACGCTGGTCGGGGATTGAATGAGTCGCGGAAGTTCTCTCTTCGCGGACGGGTAGACGCACCGAGTTGGCGCGGTACCATGGCGGCATAGCGATCCACGTTCTTCATCGGAGGACTGTCGAATGAAGCGTTCCCTTTCTCTCGCGTGTGTGGTGCTCCTGGGCCTGGCGACGTTTGTCCAGGCCGAGCAAGGCAATCCCAAGGTCACGGCGATCGAAGCCATCGCTTTCGGGCCCGACGGCCTCTTGCTGATTGGCGGCGGCGCTCGCGTCGTCACGGTCGAGACCGGCGACACCAAACCGTCCACCTGGTCCAAGGCGGAGATTCCCAACATCGATCAAGTCCTTGCGGGCAAGCTTGGCCTGTCGGCCAAAGACATCGAGATTCGCAAACTCGCCGTCAACCCCGCGTCGGGCAAGGCATACGTCGCGGTCCAATCCCTCAAGACGAAAGCCGGCGTCATCGTGACCATCGACGGCGCGGGCAACGTCGGGGAATTCGCGCTCGATGACGTCAAGTTCAACTCTTACAATTTGGCGGCGCCCAAGGTGAGCATCACCAAGGTCACCGACATCGCCTGGGCCGGCGGCAAGATCGTCGTGGCCACGCAGGCGACCGACAAGTTCGCTTCGCGCGTATTCACGATCAACCCGACCGCCAAGGATGGAGCGCCCACGCAGATCAGCACCAAGACCTTCCATGTCGGCCATAACCAATGGGAAACGCAGGCTCCCCTCCGCGTCTTGATGCCGTACGTTGAGAAAGGCAAGAACAGCGTGGTCGGCTCGTTCACCTGCACGCCCGTCGTCAGGTACAACCTCGACGACGCCAAGGACAATGACCAAATCGTCGGCAACAGCGTCGTCGAACTCGGCACCGGCAACACGCCGCGCAGCATGTTCGCCTATGAGCGCGACGGCAAGCGCTTCCTCTTGGTCAGTGTGGGCCGCAACAACAAGAAACCGGCATTCGGCTTCCCGAGCGCCTATTGGGTTGCTCGCGTGGATGCCGAGTTGCTTAATGAAACGACGAACATCAACGAGAAGGCCCCATGGCGCATCGGCGGCAAGAACCTGGTCGGCGATCGCGTGGAAGTGGCCAAGGAGTATTTCGGCACGCAGCCAATACTGTTCGGCACGATTAATGCCTTTAGCGATCTGCCATGGGCGTATTGTGCAGAGTCTCGCGTTGCGTGGCTGGAAGACCGGGGTTGATTTATCGAGAAGGCCGCCAGAGAGAAAGACGTGAAGCCGTCT
>JACPZP010000136.1 GCA_016195405.1 Planctomycetota bacterium
CATGGCGAACCGAGAGGCAGAAAGCGAAAGCACGGCGATCAACCCGCTGGTCAGGAAGACGATCATCGGCATCGAAGGAATGACCTGCGAAGGCTGCTCTTTGGCTCTGGAAAAAGCGATCCAAGGCGTGCCGAGTGTGCTGAGTGCCAAAGTGAACTACACCAACAAGCAAGCCGAGGTGTCCACCGAAGCCTGCTGCCCGTTCCCGAGAGATGAAATCCACAAGGCAATCGAGGATGCAGGCTTCTCAGCAACAGTGGCGAACACGAAGTGACTTCGCGTTCGTGACCTGAACAGGGAGCGTTCCCGTTCACGGCACGAACAGTATTGATTGGGGGTGCAACGCCAATCCGTGGTCACGCAGCTGAGCGCTCAGCTGCTTGTCGGCCTTGACGTTGTGGCCTTGGTGGAGTGATCGGTTTACCCGAGTTCAACTCACTGGGCATGTCCGGTGACTGCCACTGCCAATCCATGCGGCGGTCGCCGGCCAGCCTCCGACGGCAATGCTCCAACGTCTCGTCCCAGCGGTCGGTCAATGCCGCCGCCCGCAATACCAGCATCGCCTCGGCGTTCTCCTCCAGCCACATGATGCCGTTTCCTTTCAAGCGCAGGTTCACCACCCTGCGAACCGCACTTTCGATTGCACCGCTGCCGATGGGCACGCCCAGCTTGCGGAATTGACCATACTTCATGTGACCCGCCTGAGCGTGCTTCTCCAGATACCGGATCGGTGTCCAGACCTCCGCGTCGGGCGGATACTGCTCTGCGAGCAAGCTCAACTCCGCCGTCACTCGGTAGGCCTGTCCCGCTTTCAGCCAACCCCGCAGTTGCCGATAAAGCTGTTTGCGTTCCGTGGCTTTCAAACCCAGCGCTTCCAAGGCCAGGCTGACATGATGCACGGCATGACACCAATCCAGCACCTTGACCACTCGTTCGGACTTGAGCCCCACCCGCTTCTCGACCCACTCCAGGCGTTCCCAGATCCAGGGCGCTCCATCCGACAGGAACGTCACGCGCTTGGCGTTCGCCGCTCCCAACCGGTGCAGGTGCATCGCCAGCAACTCGATGCATTCGTCCGGCCCCTGGAAGGTGCCATCGATCCACGGCCGACTGCCGCGTACCATCCGCCCGCGGTTGTCCATTTCGAAGATGATCAGCAGCTTGGGCTCGCGCCATTCCGTGCGGAACTTGTGACGGCGATTCTTCCCGGTTCTCTTGTCCTTTTGCTTGCGCACCTCGACCCGCGTGCGTACGCGGCCGCCATCAACGGCCACGCCCACGCGCTGACCACGCAGTTCCGTGCCACGCGGCATCCGCCCAGCACGATAGCGTTCGAGGTCTCGTTTGCGCGTGCGGAGAACTTCCTTTCCTTGCTGCAGGGCAATGCGTCGCACTTCCTTGATGTTCAGAGCCACATCGTCTCGGGCCAGCTCAGCGCGGGCCATTTGGAATGACGGCAACAAGGCCGTCATGCGTGCCACGCGACTGGCCAACGCCGGGCTCGATCCTTCGCTGAAGCCCAGGACGGCCAGTTCGGGATAGATGCCCGTGCCTTCACGGCCGCGGCCTTCGCCGGTGCGCGTCTTCGGCCCGCAGTACACGGTGGTGATCCACAAGACCAGGCCGCCCAGGAGACGCACCATCAACGGCCGCATCTCCGGCGATCGCAAGGGCCGGGCTGCCTGGTCAACGACTTTTTTTCCAGTCTTGCTCCAACGCCGGTTGCTGGCCCACTTCGCCGAGCAAGCCGGAGACGACCTGATCGGCCAACTGCTGGAAGGCGTGATGGACTTCGACTTCGACCTGTCCAAATCGCGACGGGTTCTCCTGCAACTGCTGCGACCAGCCCTGTTGCAGGCCGGCCAGCTTCTTCTGGACTTCGGTCAGAATGGCTTGGGGCGAGGGTGCGACGGAATCGGTACGATCATCCGTGCGGACGCGCATGGTCTGTCCTCCTTGCTGGAGCAAATCGGCGACTTTCCCCAACCACGCAACTTACCCGAAAACGCGAATTGAGGCGCCACTTTTCGGGATCGGACCCCCTGCTATTGCACATCTTGCAGGTATTCATTTGGGGCGCGTACAAGAAGCCTCGCGAATTGACCTGGATGGTCGGCGTCCTCTTGCTCGTGTGCACGCTGGGCTTGGCCTTCACCGGCTACCTGCTTCCCTGGGACCAACTTGCCATCTGGGCCATCACCGTGGGGAGCAATATGGCCCGCGCCCATCCCTTCGTGGGCCACGAAG
>JACPZP010000137.1 GCA_016195405.1 Planctomycetota bacterium
CCACCTTCACCTGGCCATCATTCTTCCGGAAGACGGCCGCGGCGCCCACTTGGGCCACGTGGATCGGGGTTCGGCGGCTGCCCTCGACGGCGTCGCCAAGAAAGAAGGTTCGGGCCGAACCGTCCAAGAAGAAGCGAAGGAGGTGCTTCTCCGTCCGGTGCAGGGCCTTGATTTCCACATACGGCTTCCGGTTAGGCGTTTCCAGCAGGACGTCCATCGCCGTGTCGTCGGCGCTGCGGAGCCGGTCGATCACCTCGGCGTGGTCGGGCCGCATCAGGTCCTCGAGGGCCTGCCCCGTAGCGGGGAGAACCTTCGCCTCCTGGGCGATCACCTCAAGCGCTGGCCGGAGACCTTCAAACGGGTTGCCCATGTCAGGCTTCCTCCAGTGAACGCTTGATTTCGGCGAGATCGTTCTCCTTCAGTCCCCACAAACGCGCCGCCGCGCGGTCGATCTCCTCCTCGATCCTCTTGATCTCGGCAGCGTCTCCCTTCGCCGAGGCATTGTGGGCACCTTCGGATAGCTCGGCTAGGCGTAGGTGCGTCTTGTTGCTTTTCGTGAATTGAGGAACACTCACGTTCTCTAGGATGTGGGTGTTCATTTGGATCTGTATGGTGTATGCGGCCACGAGCAAAGATGAGGGTGCGGAATTCAGAGCTGCGCAGAGGTAGTGTGCCTCCGCAGGCGAGTCCACCGCCGCCATCATGAGTTTGTGATCGGGAACGACCACACGCTTTTGGTGTGGACCGACAACTGCTGCGGTGAAAGTTGACGCTTGCTCCCTCCACACGACCTTCCAGGGGGAAAAGGTGAAAGGGCTGATGTTGAACATCGACCAGAATGGATCGGAGTCACTGTAGTACCTCCTGAAGGCAGGCCTCGCCCTCAGCATCTTCTCGAACTTGGTGAGGTAAGAATGGGCCTTGGGAAACCGCTTTTCCATCCGTTCGACGGCGACGCCTCGGCGCGTGTCCGGGTCTTGCGCCATCAAGATGTGAATGGAAGGAGCGGCGGCCCAACGACTGACATCTCTGCCGCGAAGGAGGGGGTAGAGAAGTTCTGTTTCAACAGCAGCTTGAGTGTTTGCGACCTTTTTCTTCGCACCCTCCGTGACGTTTGTAACGATGGACAGGCCGCCGGGTCTCTGGCCGACGATCTCGACCCAATACACAGCATTCGCGCCACCAGAGTTTGAGCCCTCGTGACCTTCGTACGGAGATTGACCAAGCACGTTGTGAAGTGCTCGAAGCGCCCTTCTGCGCGCAGTGATCCAGGACGATGTCTGGTCCTTTCTGTCCACCGGCTCCGCATGCCACGCCCGGAACGTGATCTTCTCCTTGGTGACTTCCTCATAGGGCGTGTCGAACGCGATGGAACTACCCCGCCCCGCTCCACGCTTCTTCCAGAGTTGGTAGGAAACGGGGTAGCGCACCGGCATGCCCTTGACGAACACGGCGACCGCTGTTCGGTTGCTTGCGCCCTCGAACGGATTGAGTTCCACCATGTCCTCGACGACGAGCGGCCCGAACGGCCTTTCTTTCGGGAGGAGGAAGCGCCTGAAGCCCTGGCCGGCGCCGATTGTCTTGAAGAGGTTCTGGGGCAAGACGAATCCGAGCTTCCCGCCCTCCTTCAGGTAGCGGTCGACGGAAACGTAGGTCATGAGCATCGAGATATCTTTCTTGCCCTTGCCGAGGATCGTATCCATGCCGCCGTGCGGGAAGAGGCCGTAGTGCTCCCATAGCGGTTTCGTTTGCCCGCGGTACTCGTCCGGCAGGCTCTCCCAGTTGACCCACGGAGGATTGCCCACAATGTAGTCGCAGGGCTCGATGAAGAGGGGCGCGAAGGCGTTCTTAATGATCCTAGCCCAGACGCCGTTCAATCCCTGATCGTGGAGTTCCTTGAGTTGCTTGTAAAGACGCGCAAGTTCCCCTTCGACCTTACTCATCTCCTTGGCTGGAAGCTTCGCCGTGTCCCGCAGGCGATGCAGGAAGGTGTCCGTGCCCACGCCCGATTCCACGAACTCGTCGAGCACGTTGGCGAGGGCATCCATCCGTTCGCGCTCCGCGAAGATGGCCGGTACGCGAAACTCGCCGACCGATGTCTTGAGCGGGTAGACGCCGTTGTCAAAGAGATCCGATCCTTGCGAC
>JACPZP010000028.1 GCA_016195405.1 Planctomycetota bacterium
GGCCGCAGCCTGGTCGATGCCTTGCCCGAGGTTGTGAAAAGCCCGGTGCTGACGGCGCTATACGAACGCATGTTGAAGGGCATCGAGCAGGGCACGTCCGAGCTGGACGCCTTCATCACGAAGCAAGAGCAATTCATTCGTGAGCAAGTCACGAAGGCCAACACCGGATCGGTGTCAATTGCAGGCGGCAAGGAAGGCGTGAAAGTCTCCGAGCTGCACAAGTGCATGGCGTGCGGCAAAGGTCTTTCGCGCCGTGCGAGCACGAAGAAGAAGGGCATGTTCTGGTGGGGTTGCAGCAACTACCCGACATGCAATCAGACCTACCCCGACCTCAAGGGGAAGCCTGACTACAGCAAGGGCAAAGCCAGTTAATCAACCACCACCAGGAGCATGAACATGACCGCAGAAATCACCCGTGAAATCACCATCGAAGACTTGCCGGAAATCGTCCTGCAGGACGTTCCGAGCATCGACGACACCGCAGCCGGCGCGGCCGCGCTGCGCGAGAAGCTGAACGACGCACTGACGCCAGGCTACCAAGCCGAGTTCGACCCCGAAGAGGCCGAGCGAGCCGGCGCGTTCCGTGAAGACGCATTGAACGAGCTGGACGCCGCTGGAAGCACCGATGACCTTGCCGCCGCCCTGGAAGAGCCGGCATTCCTGGACGACGAAGGCCCCAGCGCGGAAATACCGCCTTTCATCACCACGACCAACGCCCGCGAGCTGTACGACCTTCGACCTGGTGAAACCGTGTCGGAGGCCATCGCCAGACGCAACGCCAAGGGGGGTTGATAGATGCCGCTGACCAAAAACGAAGCACAAGGGGTAGCGCGGCTGTTTATCCGCGACTACCCCGGCGCGCTTGAGCTGGCCTACAAGTTCCGCGACAACACCACCGAGCTGTATGGCCCGCGTGCCGGTGAGGTGCCGCCAGGCATGAAAGGCGGCTACATCCCCAAGGAAACGGCCCACGCCGGCCGTACCTACCGGGGCCGCGTCGAAGTTCCGCTTGAGAACATGACCGACGCCCGCGACTTGCTGCTGACCTTGCGGCACGAGGTGTTGGGCCACTACGGGGCCAACACCTTCGCGCCAGGTGAGAAGCGGGCGTTGCTGGACGGCCTCATCGCCGCACGCGAAGAACCCAGCCTCAAGCCGCTATGGGCCGACATTGACGACCGCTACGCCGGCAGCTCGCTCGACGTGCGCGCCGAAGAGGTCTATTCGCTGCATTGCGAAGGCGTTGCACCGAGTCACCACGTAGGCACAGACCAGGCGCAGCGCGGCCAGCAGGCATTTCAGGAGACATGCCTTGCGCCCGTGCGACTCATGCGCGCCGATGACCTGCAAAGCATCGCTTGCATGGTCGCCCAGGGCCTGCGCGACCGCACGAGGACGCAGCAGAACTTTCCCACAGTGAACGAACTGTTCAGGAAGAAGGAAAACGATATGGAACCCAAGAAACCGTTTCATGAAACGGTCGCTGAAAAGCTGATCGAGCAGATGAAGCAAGGCACGGCACCGTGGCAAAAACCGTGGCAGGCCGGCGACCCCGGCGCAGTCATGCCGATCAACCCGACGACCGGCAAACGGTACAAGGGCATCAACGCAATCCACTTGATGAGCCAGGGCCACACCGATCAACGCTGGATGACCTACAAACAGGCAGCGGCTGTTGATGCCCAGGTGCGCAAGGGCGAGAAGGGAACGCCGATCCAATACTGGAAGTTCAGCGACGAACAGACCAAGCTCGACGCCAACGGCAAGCCCGTCCTGGACTCCAAGGGCGAGCCGATCAAGCAGACCGTCAAGCTGGAACGTCCCAGGGTGTTCTTTGCCACCGTGTTCAATGCCGAGCAGATCGACGGACTTCCCGCATTGCAGCCGCGCCGGCAACAAGACTGGAACCCTGTGGAGCGAGCCGAGCAAATTTTGCAAGCGTCGGGCGCTGTCATCAAACACGGCGAGCAGAACCGCGCCTTCTATCGGCCGGCGACGGACAGCATTCACTTGCCCGACAAGGGCCAGTTCCCGACCGCAGACAACTACTACGCGACAGCCCTTCACGAGCTGGGCCACTGGACGGGTCACGAATCGCGGCTTGACCGCGATCTGGTGCATCCATTCGGAAGCGAGGGTTACGCCAAGGAAGAGTTGCGAGCAGAGATTGCCAGCATGATTCTTGGCGACGAGCTGGGCATCGGCCACGATCCCAGCCAGCACGTCGCCTATGTGGCGTCTTGGGTCAAGGCGCTTGAAGAAGACCCGCTTGAAATCTTCCGCGCCGCGTCGGACGCCGAAAAAATTCAAGACTACGTGCTGTCGCTTGAGCAGAAGCAGGTTCAAGAGCAGTCCACTGAGCAGAGCCAGGCCGAGCAGGAAGGCCAAATACTGGCCGAGCTGCAAGAGCTGCATCAAGCCGCATACGAGGGCTATAGCCCGCTGGAATCTTGGGACAACCTCAAGGCAACCGCGCAAGCCAGCGGGTTGACGGCCACCATCGGCCGGGGCGGTGCCGGCGAGTACGACCCGCCGTATGTTGTCGCCTACACCGACCAAGCCGGCCAGCAGACGCCCATCACCACCGAGCTTTTCAGCGATGGCAAGGCCGTTACCAGCGTGAGCGGCCAGCGCGTACCAGGCACCGGCCTGACTTCCGATCACGAATGGCAGAGCGCAGCATTGAACAACGCCGTGGCCCAGGTGCGCAGCCAGGCATTCACCCAGGGGGCAGACATGAAGCAACCCAGCATCGAGGACATTCCCGGCCGCCTGGTGGATCGGCTCGCCAACAGCGGCACCATGACCCGCGCAGATGCCGAACTTACCAGCGCCTTGCGCGACTTCAAGACGGGCAGCGATGCCACCCGCGAGGTGGACACGCAGGCCCTCAACGAGGCGGCGCAAAAAGCGATGGGCGCGACCCTGCCGAGCGACTTCACCGGCCAGGTGCAAATCTTGGGCGTAATCGAGCGCGACGGGCAAACCATGCGCGCTGATGAAGCCGGCGAGCAGCCCGAGTCCTTCCAGGTGTACGCACGTCGCGGGAACGCACAGCCAGGCGAGGACGCTTTCGCCCTGGTTGCGTCGCATCCCACCGAGGCGGCCGCGCAGGAGCTGGCCGACCGGCTGGCCCTGATCGACGCCCACGCGCAGGCGAGCGAACACGAGAAGGCGGCCAAGTTGGCACGCATCAACGAAGAGCGTGTGCGCCGCGATCCAAACAGCACCGACGAAGACATTTCGGCGGCCAAAGAAGTCCGCAAGGATGCGGAATTCACCGCCATGCAGAACGACGAAGACTTGCAACGGCGCATCGCCGAGTTCGACCGCGAGCAGCAGCAGGCGGCCGGGTCGGCGCCGGCGCTGACCGAACAGCAGACCCGTGCTGAATCCCCGTCTCTTGGTGTCAAGACCTTGCTCAACGTTCCTTTCAAGCAGAAGGACGAAGCGAAAGCGCTGGGAGCGCAATGGGACAAGCCCGCACAGTCCTGGTATGTCCCGGCCGGTGTCGATACGACTGCATTCAAAAAATGGGCCGTAGACGCGCCGAAGTCCGTTGAGGCTACCCAGGCCCCGGCCGAGACGCAAAAGCCTCGCCAAGAGCGCGTATACCTCGCCGTGCCCTACGAAGAGCGTGTGGCCGCAAAGGCTGCCGGAGCTGCGTGGGACAAGCCAGCAAAATCCTGGTACGCCGGCCCGAATGCTGACATGGCGAAGCTCGAACGTTGGGCGGCCGATAAGGTGCCCGGCCAGCAAGCGCCCGCGATGACGCCAAAGGAAGAATTTGCCGAGGCGCTACGCTCTATGGGATGTGTTGTCGATGGCTCGCATCCAATCATGGATGGAGCTAAACATCGCATCGCAGTTGAGGGAGGGAAACAGGGCGCGCAGGACGGTTTCTATGTTGGACACCTGGACGGACACCCGGCCGGCCGAATCATCAACAACAAAACCGGCCAGGACATGAAATGGAAGTCGAAGGGCTACTCCCTTGACCCGGAACAGAAGGCGCAGATGCACGCCGAAGCCGCGGCGAAGTTGCAGGCCCGTGAAGTTGAGCAGGCCAGGACGCAGGAGGAGACCGCGCAGCGCGTCAGCCGCCAAGCGGCCGCGCTGGTGCCGGTGACGACGCAAACGGCCTACATGCAGGCCAAGGGCATTCAGCCGCAAGCCGGCGTGTTGACGGACAAGGAGGGGCAAAAGACCTACATCCCCGCCATCGACGCCAACGGCAAGCAATGGACGATGCAGTACATCCAGGATGACGGCACCAAGCGTTTCGCCAAGGACAGCCGCAAGGAAGGGTGCTTTCACGTCATCGGCGGCCTTGACGCGCTCGCCAAGGCCCCGGCCGTGGTCATCGGCGAAGGCTACGCGACCGCCGGCAGCTTGTCGCAGTCGCTGGGTTATGCCACCGTGGCCGCATTCGACTCGGGGAACCTGGTGCATGTCGCCAAGGCTTTGCACGAGAAGTTCCCGGACAAGCCCATCATCATTGCCGGCGACGACGACAAGCACCTGGAAGCTACGCAAGGCGTGAACCCCGGCCGGAGCAAGGCCGAGGAAGCGGCGAAGGCTGTAGGTGGCAAGGTCTTGCTGCCGATCTTCGCGCCTGGTGAGGCTTCCTACCCGAAGGAGCTACCGCCCGTTACGCCCCAGGCTTACCGCGAGCACTTGAGCGCCACGAAGACGTTGGAGGACGCGCAGAACGAACCGGAGCGCGTGCAGCTCACCGAGCAGCAGACGGCCGAGCTGAAAAGCGCACAGCTCAGTGCCGAGCAGTTGGCGGCCCTCAACGCGATGAAGCGACATACCGACTTCAACGACCTTGCGACCAAGAGCGAGCTGGGCCACGAAGGCATCCACCGCCAGGTCAATTCGATTGTTGATGCCGTGATCGAGAAGCACCAGGCGCAGATCGAGCAGCAGGAGAGGCACCAGGCGCGAGACCGTGTTCAAGAACCGCAACAGGAGCGGCCGCGTCGAGCTGCAAAGATCGGATAATCATCTTTGCTGCATCGAACATAGCGGTTGTTCTTCCTCCCTGACAACCCGCAGCAATTCGCCGCCTCGTACTCCCCGAGGCGGCTTTTTTTCGTCACTTCTCCGAGAAAGAAGCGGACACGGGTTCGCTCCATACGTCGCGTGCCCCGCTTTCCAGTTCGATTTTCATACGCCGCACGGCCTCGTTGAGAAGGTATGGCTCAATCTTTCGCCAGTCGGTCGCGGGCGACATAACCTCGCCGAACCTGGCGGGATGCCCGGCTAAACGAATGAATTTCAGCAGCCGTTGGCGGCAGGCCTCAACGCCAATTCCCAGCTCTTGTGCTGCGGCCATGACGGTTCGGCCAGATGCGACCAAAACGGCTACATCCATGCCGACCCGCATACTTCGGTCAAAGCGTACCTTGTTGCGTTCGGCGATTGCTTGCTCTTCCGCTGCCCTGGCCGGGCTTCGCGGCTTGAACCGTGGGCCGAAAGGTGGAATGCCGAGCTGCTTCATGCGCTTCTGAAGCTGGCTTGTCGGTCTATTGATACTTGCCGCAATCTTGACCAGCGTATTCGTCCCAAGGATTGCATCCTCAGAATCAGTCCAGGGCCTCGCTCCGGTGTCTAGTTTCGTCATGTCGTCTAGTTTGACGGAACCCACATAAGCAATCAGCCCATTAATTGGCTGTCTAGGTTGACAACTCGCAGCCCGCAGCAAATGGCCTCAGTAGGTGTAGCGGTTGTTTTTCCTCCCTGACAACCCGCAGCAATTCGCCGCCTCGTACTCCCGAGGCGGCTTTTTTTGTCAATGGTTGTGCTTCTGTGCGCGCCATTCCCACGGCGGCACCGGATTCGTATCCACCCACAGCCCGAGTCGGCCAGACCGAGCAGCCGCTTCCACGTCGAGCAGCGACCGGTCTACCAGGTATTGCCGGTACGCCCATGCCATGCCTTGCGCGACCATCATGCGATTCACGCTATGCCCGTCCACCAGAATCGTGCCGATCGTGCGGCCGTAGCGATCGAGGCCGGAAGTTTTCACCGTGACGAGCTGCTGGAACGCGGCGGCCGCCAGCGCTTGCCGTGACCTAGTGCCGAATGCCTGCGCCTTTTCCGGCGCGTCAATCTCAGCCAGGCGCACACGCACAGGCTTACGGTCAACCAGCACGTCCACCGTATCGCCGTCGAGGATTGACACCACGACGCCGGAGAAATCGGCATGCGCTACACCTACCAGCAGCCACAGCGCAACGGCCGCGAGAAATCGAGGTGTTTTCATGCTTCGCGTTCCCCGGCCGGGCAGTGTCGGTATAACGTGGCCACCGAAACACCGACGGCGCTGGCCACGTCCTTCGGAGGCTGGCCAGCATCGAGCAGTTTGCGTGCTGCATCGAGCTTTGCCGGTGTCATCAAGGGCTTGCGACCGCCGACCTTGCCGGCCCGCTTCGCGGCCGCCAGGCCCGCCATCGTTCGTTCAAGGATCAACTCACGTTCCATGACCGCCAAGGCGGCCATGACGTTGAAGAAGAAGCGCCCGGCTGCCCCCTTGGTGTCAATCCCGTCCGTGAGCGACCGGAGATCCACCTTGCGCGCAGCGAGATCCGCAGCGAGATCCACCAGGCCCTTCATCGAGCGGCCGAGACGATCCAGCTTCCACACCACCAGGCTATCGCCTTCGCGTGCGAAGGCCAGCGCTTCGGCCAGGCCAGCCCGATCAACCTTGGTGCCGCTGGCCTTGTCGGTGAATATCTTCTCGCAGCCTGCGGTCGCCAGCGCGTCGAGCTGCATCGTCAGGTCTTGATCGGCGGTAGACACACGAGCATAACCAATCAACATCGCCAGCCCGCCATCACTGCGGCCACAACGCGATGAGCAGCAACGCCACCAGCAACGCGGCCATCATGAAATACATACGCGGGTTGCGCTCAAGATCAGCGGCCCGGTCGGCGAGCCACTTATCCCATTCTTGCCGCTTCCTGTAGGCGCGAGCCGCCTTTTCTTGTTCTGGCGTCATCAGCTACCTACCTTCACCTTTTGCTGGGATTGCGTTTCATCTGTCATGGCGTCCGTCCTATGTGGTTGATGGAGAGGTTTCATTTTCTCAAAACTCAATGTTTTCAGTATAAATGCGAAGCCTGATTTGAGAAAGCGTTTTGAGAAAGCAAAAGCCCGCAGGACGCGGGCTTTTGATGGAGCTGGTAGACCTTCGCAAAAACGACCGTTTTTGCGAAGCGTGCTTTGGGGCTACGCAGTCTGCCGGCGCTCCCATTCCTTTGCTGCGCGCTCGACCGCTGCGGTCAATGCTTCCAGACTGGCCGAACTGACATTCAACCGCCGCGCTTCGTCTTGTGCGGCCGCTTGCGCCGCCTCGTCGCTGCCCAGGAGCTTGACGAGCTGGGCGCGCAAGCTGCGGCGTTGAGTCACCAAGGCAACCATCGCAGACGGTTGCCGGCGCTGCCGGCGACTCACCAACACCAGGCCGAGAAGCAAGGTCGCGCTACCAAGCGCGGCGGTTGAATGCCAGTTCAGCGAGTCCATGCCGGCGTCACCTCATCAGCACTTGCCCGCTGCCTTGAGCAGCGCATTGCAAGAACCACCAGACGCCCCGGCACTGGGTGCCGGGGCCGCCTTGCCGGACTTGCCGACTTCGGTACAGACAGCATCGGACACTTGGCGGCCAAAGTACGAAACCGTGCCAGTGACATAGCAACCATATTGCTTGCCGGCGTTGGTCTTGACCGTGTAGCTGGACTTGAAGCCGTCATTCACACGGTCAGAAATCGTGAATGAGCCTTTAGCCAGGCCAAGAGTCGTCGCAGTATTTTGCTCGATGGCATCGCCGCTCACGGCCACCGAGGCGCAACCAGCGGCCAATGCCGCCAGGACGGCGACGGATACGAGTGCAGTACGGCGAATGAATGTTTGCTTCATGGAGATTCCTTGTTAAGTGGTTAGTGGTTATCTGCAATACTCAGACGCGCAACGTACTCTTTCAACTTCACAAACGCGCTGATTCTTTTGCCCGGTTTATTGATGGCGCATAGCGCCACGCTTCGCTGATGATCGGCCCAGGTGAATAGGTCTTTCTCAGAAACTGGTGGTATTGAGTGCATGGCCTGGTCGATCCAGCACATCGTTGCATGCGTGCTGTCCCCTTGAGCCGCATTGCTGCGCCTGCGCCGAAGGCTGGCGGCCAGGCTTTCAGCTTCACCAGGTGCAACAAGACGCCAGTAGCCAACAGCAAAAGTGTCGGCCAGGGCCTCGCGCCAAATCTTGGTTGTGTTCTCTTCGGTCGCGGCCAAATACGATTGCACGTCACTAACGCCCTTGGCATCAATCGGCGCGATGGAATGTACTTTTACGGCATGCTCGCCGAAGTTCGGAAGGTCGCGCAAACCGTCAAGGCAGTGCCCGAACTCGTGCATCATCACGCCCTGTATCCACAGCGTTTGATTCGGCTTGCCGGCCGGCTCGAAACTACGCAAAACATTGTCCCGGTACATGCTCAGTTCGCAGTAACCAGGACTGAGAGACATTGACGCCACGGAAGAGCTTGGTAGATTTACAGTTGTCGATGCCCAACTGTCATTTGAATCACCAAGTACCACGTCAACATCGAAATTCTTGCGAGCAAATGCGCGCAACATTGGGAAGCCCTGCGGATCGGCAGCAAAGGCCATCCGGTCGATATTGAAGCGATGAATTGAAAACGACTGGGCCGCCATGCCAACGGCCAGCGTAATTATCACGGTCAGCATGGGCACCAGCAGCGCACATACACCCATCACAAAAGGCCGCTCCCACCGTCCGAGATTCGCCGAGTTGCCGGGTTGCAGCCAAGGGCGACGACTGGCCCAGGTAGCGCCGGCAGCGGCCGTCAGGCCAAGCATGGCTGCGATAAACCACCAATCCATCGAGATAGCCCGGCAGGCGAGGGTTACGACCGCTACGCAGGCCGTCCACGCCAAGGGATAGAAGAATTCTGACCAAGTGGCGTCACTGTCTGTACAGAGCGCAGCGCTGGCGCGCAGCTCGCCCAGCTCGACGCCAGAGACATGCCCAGCGGCGGCTAGGCCGACCAAATAGGCATCAACTGATTTCGTCCAGCCGGCCACCTTGCGCAAGGCGGCCGGCTTCAGGCGTTCCAGCCACTCGCTACCGAGCGGATCGGTTTGCGCGGCAGCACTGATTTTGTCGAAAAGCGTGTTCACGCTTTCAGCATGGTTGTACTTCGGCCTGGTGGATTTACCGCGTATTGCCATGTTAAGCACCCCGCTGGCCGAGCGCCTTTTCGATCTTCTTATCGGTCTTGTACTGGCTCAGTGAATACACCGCCCAAATGGTCGCGGGAAGCCAGCCAATCACGGTTATTTGCAAGACTAGGCAGATGATTCCAGCAATGGGCTTGCCGATTGTGAAGAAGGTCAGCCAGGGCAGGATGAGAGCAATTAGAAAACGCATCGAGAGGGTTCCTTTCGTTAGTTGGTCAGTGGAGATACAAAAACCATTTCGACTTCAACGCGCTGGTTTTCATGCCTTCCTTCTGGCGTCGAATTGTCTGAAATGAAGTCGGACGCAGACGCGAAATTGACCACCACCTTCAAAGGTGAAACACCGCGTGCGATCAAGTAGGAACGTGCCGACAGGGCGCGGGACAGTGCCAGCGATTCGTCTTTCGCGCTGGGCCTGTTCGTGCTGGTGCGTCCCCGGATCGTCACCAGGGCCGCGCCGTTGGCGTCGGCCAGGCGTGCCGACTGTTCAGCATCGGGCTTGAAGACGGCGCTGCTGTCCGAGAATGGCACGATGACGGCCGCCGAAATCGGCATGCCAAACGAGCTGGACGAGTCGGCCGCTGCGGCGGCCTTCACCGCAACCAGTGGCATCGTTGCCACGTCTGCGGCAAGGGCCGATTGAGACAGAGGAATGACGGCCATGATGAACGCCAGGGAGAGAAATTTGCGCATGAAAAGCTCCAATCAAAAAAAGAGGTATCCGGCCTTGCTCATCGGGATGCGGATCAAGCACAACGCGAACAAGTGAACGGGGTAATAGGCATAGAAGACCCAGCGCAGCCGAGGCATGCGCAAATCGACCAGGGAAGCCGCCAGAACGACCGGAAGGGTCAGGAATGCCCATAGGTTGCTGTTGATGAACCAAAGCGACGCAAGGGCCGTTAGCGCGAGCGCCATGGGCATTACGCCCGGTCGCTTGCAGTACCACCAGACGGCCAGGCCGAACGCCAGCGCCGGCCACCAGTATTCGACGTTTGCGCCACCAACCAGGAACACGGCCGCCGCCGCCGCATAGTTGCCAACCGTGCGGCGATCAAGCAGGTTGAGCGTGGCGGTCAGGGCCAGCAGCGCAAACATGATGTTCAGCGGGCGCAGGGCCGCATGGATGCCGCCCAGGATGACGAACGCCGGTATTGCCAGGGCACCAAAGAGCGCGAGCCGCTTCATGGTGCGCAGGTACGCGCCGCGTTCCAGGACACCAGGCCGCGCCAGGTTGTACGCCAGGGCAAAGACGAACAGCGGCAACGCAACGCGGCCGGCGGCGAATGCTGCATCGTCGGTTCCATTGAACAAGAACTTGTTGACGTGATCGACCGTCATCAACACCAGGGCCAGCCACTTCAACGCCTCAAGCGAGCCATCCGAAACAGCCAGGCGCGGCCACGAAAATTTGTTCAGCATGCCGCTGCCCTCACTGCTGGCTGACGACGCCGAGCGCCGCGCCGGTCTTCCAGGTTTTCACTGATCGTCGCCGCGTGGAACTTGAGCACAACCGCCTTCACTCGCTCGCTCAAGCGCGGATCGGCGAGCAGAGCCGTGCAGAGCTGGGACTGCACGAACACAAGTTGCCGCTTCACTGTCTCGTTCTTCACAGGTACGCCGCGATTCAGGCTTGACACGATGAAAAGCGCGTCACGCCGGAGGCAATAGACGGCCGCCCGTGCGAACGGATCAACATCAGTGGGCTTACTCGCTTTGTGCGAGTTGATAGACTTGTCATCAGCCATGAACACGACTCCTTGTAGTCGGGTGATTGGTCAGGCGGGAAAGGTGTTCTCAGCACCTTCACCCGCCGCTTGTTTTGGGTCACTTCTTGCCGCTGCGAATCGCGTAGGCTCGCAGGACGATGAACGCGACGTAGAGTGCTGGGGTTGCCAAAATGACTGCGCCCACTGTGCCGAGCCAGGCCGGCAACAACCAGAGCACCAGGGCCACCAGGAACACCGGGCCGAGGCCCAAAAGAAGAAAATCTTTGTTGCTTTTGGCTTGGGACTCTGCCCAGCGGCAATAGGCTTGCATACGCCCTTTAGCCGCTAAAGTTGGTGTCTGTTTCATGGTTGCCCGTTGATGATGAGTTTGCGCGGTACATACCCCGAGGTATTCCACGCGACTGTTTTTGCCGGCTGCTGCGCCGGGGCCGCCACTGGCGCGGCAGCAACCGGGGCAGTGGGGGCCGAGGCCGGCATGTCGGGCTTGGTTACGTCATACGTCACAAAACGAGCCGCCAGCCAATCAGCCCACTTGACGGCTTTCACCATCAAGTCGGCGCGATAGGTGGTGTTGTAGATGTATGTCCGCGAGTGGTAATTCGCCGCTCGCGTCCACAAGTCGCCCGAGTCGTTCTTGATGTGCTGACGCAACCGCCAGGCCGCCAAATCGAACGGGTAGCAACCCGCCGCCGCAACATCGTCGGCCGTGATGCCATAACGGGCCAAGGTACTCAAATACGCAGTATTGAACTGCATCGGCCCAACGTCATGCGTGCCGTTGGTATTGCGTACCCACTGGCCCGGCTTGCCCCCCTCCTTTTCAGCGACAGCCAGCACGATATTCGCGGGAATCTCGTACTTCGCCGCAGCAGAAATGGAGCACACAACGCGCTCTTGGAGCTGGGGGGGAAGATCAATAAATGGCATCACGTAACCCCTTCAATTAGCCGCCGCCCTGGTTTTGCTGCTGCTGTTGCTGCTGTTGAAGAAGCCAGGCGTTGTATGCAACCAAGGCCGCGTCATACTGGCTTGCAGGCACCCAATAGCCACCGTTCATAGGGTCGCCAACGTATTTCGGCGTGAGGCCACCCAGGTTCGAGTAAGCGTTGCTGATGTACGCCGAGCAGTAATCCGGCAACTGGTTGCTGATGTACGTGTTGCCGCTGTCCCAATTGCCGTTCCACATCACCATTTCTTGATTCAGCGAAGCGGCATCGCAGCGGCCAGCACCGTTTGCAATGGCACTGACCAGTGACGACATTTGCGGCGTTTGATTGCCGGCCGGGCACAGATTTAGAAAGTTCACTCGGCCCCGGATGGTGTCCGAGAATTTGCGGTACGAAATGCTGAAATACTTTGCCAGTGACGGCGCGCATTCACTCGGGCGCGTTCCCGATGCAAGGCAAAGAATTGCCTCGCAGGCGAGCCGGGTATCTCCGGTCAGCACGTCTTGCGCGCTGGCCGGGAGCGACATAGTTAGCGCCGCGCCGGCCACCACGGCTGACGCGATTAAGTTTTTACGTTGCATATTTATTGCTCCTTTGCAGTTACGAGGTTTTGGTGTAGCGGTCACGGAAGGCCGCCACTTCGGATTCGGCGTCAGCCGAGGTCTCAGTCCCAGCCGACAGGCTGTTGTTGTCGAACGTCGCAGATGCGCCGCCCGAATCTTTTGCGGCCGCTTCGGCATCTGCACGCGCATTGATGGCCGCTGCGATCTTGCCGCCCGTGGTTTCGCTGATGCGATCCATCGCGGCATCCTTCATTGAGCTGGCCTTGGCCTTGGCAACGTCCCACGATCCTTGCGCCAGGTTGCCAGCCGTACCGGCCGCCACCCGGCCGACTTTGGCCGCCGCCGCAGCGGCAGCCGAGGCAGCGGCCGCCGCCCGCGAGCCGCTCGATTTCACCTCGCCAGGTGCCCCGCCTGCGTCCCCTGCCCCTTTGGCGTCAGAACCGGCGCTTGCGCCGCCTTGCGGGCCTGCGTCTGCACTCGCCGAACCAGAACCAGAACCAGAACCAGAACCAGAACCAGAACCAGAACCACCGCTAGAGGGCGAACCGCCCGACTCGCTGCCGCCATCAGTAGAGCTTGACGAGCCACCACCGGATGAGCTGCCGCCCATCGCCGGGGCGCTGGCGCCGCCAGAATCGCCCATTGCCGACGCGAGAGAGCTGCCGCCGCCCGAGTCACCACCAGAGCCACCGCCGACGCCGCCCGCAGCGGCCATCAGGTCGCCAGTGCCAGAGCTGCCACCACCGCCGCCGCTTTCGGAGGCGTTGGCTTTCGAGAAGGCCGCCATGAGGGCCTGTGCGCCGCCTGCCATGCTGGTTGCACCAGCCGCCAAGGCCGCGCCCGCCGTAGCCACTGCCGCGCCACCAACGGCCGCCGCGCCAATTGCTGCGCCGGCACCAAAGCCCGACCCCAACGCATGAATGTGACCACCGGACAGCCCGCCAATCAGGGGAGGCACTTTGTTGACGAGCGCAAGCAGCACGACCGCGACAATCAACATTACGCCCAGCTCTTTCAAGCTGATGCCCGCGCTCATGGCGGTGTAATACTGGTCAACAAAGGACTTGCCGATACCAACCAGCAGAACCATCGTCATCAGTTGGAGCGCCACGCCGAGGACGCTTTTGAAATAGCCAATCGCCATTTCAGAAGTCCACTTCGCACCACCAAAGCCCAGGATGAAAATGCCGGCGTAAGCCAGAATCCAGCCGCTGACCAAGAGAATCAGCATGTTCACGGCGACCAGCGCCAGAACGACCAGCACGACCGCGCTAATCAGAATGCCGCATGCGCTATCGACCGGCGACCATACCGACGACTGATCGAGCACCTTAAAGAAAATATCAAAGCCAATATCGACAATGCCCGATGGTGTAAGCGTTGTCGGGTTTCCGCTGGCATTTGCAGCGATTGTGCGCAGGCTATCCATGATGCCCGTCGCCATCACTGGCCCGTTGGATAGCAGCCACCAGAAGAAGCCGGTGGTAACGGTGAACCGGATAAATTCGGCGAAGAACTCGGCAATGTCGGCCTTGCGCAAGGCCATCATTCCGAACGTCCACACCATGCTGATGAGAGCGAGTACCCAAAACAACCAAGTGGCGCGGGCGGCAATTGCAGACCCCCAGGTACTTGCGGCCGCTTGGTATCGGGTCAAAACAGTGTCGAGCACACCAGCGTTGTCGATGGCGGCGTGGGCACTGATGGAAAAGAGCGCCAGCCACAGGAACAACGGGATAGCGGCGCTTTTGAAAATGGCTGGCGGTTTCTTCATGTGGAACCTCAATAGTCTTTCTTCGGACTGGCCTTGAATTCAGGGCCGGAGCGTGGGCACTTCTTGAGAAGTTCAGCCCGTTGCGCCGGGTCAGTCGCCTTGTCCAGATCGGCGCAAGTCGGGCTTGCCACCGCTGGCTGTTCCTTGCCGCAACCAGCAAGGCCGGCCGCAAGGGCTGCGGCCAGGATCAACGCGATGAATCGTTGTGTACGCATCCCCTGCCCTCCTAGTAGCTTTGCGCCGTGCTGGCGCGATAGGTGCCAGTGCGGAGCTGCGTGGACGCGGCGGCTTCCTGCGCTTCCTTGTCAGCCAGCGCCTGGTTGCGCGTGGCAATAACGTTTTGCTGGGCGATCAACAGGCCACGAATTTGCAGGAGCTGGTTACTCGCGTTGCTGGCGAGCTGGTTCGCATAACCAAGCGCCTGCGTCTGCCCTGTCGCGCCTTGAGCAGCAGATTGGAGCTGCTGCAACGTGGCGGCGTCATTCACCATGTTGGTTTGCTGCTGATCCAGCCCTTTAAACAGGGCATCCGTGGCCTTCTTCTGGGATTGGTTACCTAGCGTGCGGGAGCCAGCCATTGCGGCCCACTGGGCAGGCGTGCAGCCGGCCGGTGAATAGCAAGGTGAATTCAGGTAGGTGGACGTGTCGGCAAATTTCCCGAGATAGCTATCGATGCTGCCGAGCTGGGTCTTGTAGTAATTCAGCGAGTTGACGGCTGTATTGAGCTGGGTCATCGTGGCTTGCGCCTGATCCCAAATATTCGTGAGCGGCGCAGCCGTGTTTTGCAGCATGTTTTGGTACTGCTGCAACTGCGTTTGGTACTGCTGGATTTGCTGCGCAACCGCAGCGACGTTTTCAAGCGCGCTGATGATGTTCTGCGTCAAATTCCCAACGTCAATAACTGGGATGCCCGCATACGCTTGAGGTATGACGCCAGGGAGGCCGGTAAGGGCCAGCACGAGCGCGACTTTAGCGGCTAAAGTTTTCTTGGTGAAGTTCTTCATATTCATCACTCCTTCTGGTTAATAGTCAAACGACTGGTAGGGCTTGGAAAACGTCATGTCTTTTGTCACGACGATGTTGAACCGGTAGCCAGGACGAATTTCAATCGTCGGGGCAATGTTCAAATTCTTGGCAATCATTTGTGCGGTGACTTGGCCGAGTTCCTGACCCAATGCTTGGCTCATGGCACTGCTGGCTGTAGGCGCTGCATTACCGTTCTGCTGCGGCTGGCTCAATGACACGCCAGCAATCACGCCTGACATCAAGAAGGCAGACCCGAAGATGCGGACATAGTGGTTGTTAACCTGGTCGTTGAATCCCGCATACCCTGCGCTGTCAGCGCCAGGCATCGAACCAATATCCATCGCCTTACCATCTGGGAAAACAATGCGTTGCCAGGCAACCAGAACGCGGGCTTGCCCATATGCGACGCTGCTGGAATAAGCACCAACCAGGCGAGAACCTTGCGGGATCAATAGATATTTGCCGGTTGCCGTGTCGTACACGTTTTGCGCAACTTGGCCCATGATCTGGCCGGGCAATTCAGAGTTGATGCCTGAAATCAGCGTGCCAGGAACGACGAAGCCGGCGCGCAGTTCATAAGGCGAACGAGGTGCTTCCGCCGTGGAGTCCAATTTCCAGCGGTCGCCTTGCCCGTTGTTGCCGAACTGGGCAATGCTGTTGTTGGATGCGGCTGTTTGGAGCAGTTGCGGTGCCGAGCCAGAACCCGATCCACCGGCCAGGCCGGAGCTTTGCACCATCGCCAGACGCGCCTTGTAGGCCGCTGTGGGGTCATTGCTGGCATTGGCCGCGATCTGTTGCCGAACGGCCGCCAGTTTGGCAACCGTGTCCTCCATCGAGCCAGACGGTGCATTACTGTTGCCGGAGCTTCGCGGGGCGGTGGCATTGACGCTGGTTTTGGCCTTCACCGCTTCATCGAACTGCTGCATTTTCATCATGCGGATGCGGTTGCGTTCGTCGTCGCTTGGCCCGCTCGATCCCGGCGCATTCAGCCGCTGATTGCCGGCCGAATTCGGCGGCGTCGGCGGAGTGTCCAGGTTGCCCGGCCTTGCAATGGCGACGGCACCAGGTGCAGATGCGCCCGGTGTCGGGGGGGCCAGGTCACCAGGAACGGCGAGCGGTGCGGCCGCCTTCGGTTGGATGATGCCGTCCTGCCGGTCGCCCGCGATTTCCTTGGCGAACATGCTGGTGCTGCCGGCTTTCTCAGCCTTGGCTTCGGGAGCCTGGTGCTGCTTCGCGGCACGATCCGAAGCAACCAACACCATCACCAGCAGAAACACGCCCATCAACGCGCCCACGATGTACATGGGCATGTTGTTGACGCGACGGACGCCGGCCTTCTTCGTCACTTCGCCAGGCGAAGCGTCGGGCGACATTTGATCTTCTTTGGTATCGCTCATAGTTGATTACTCCTTCCGTACCCAGTAGCCAGCGGGATAGATCACGCCGTCTTGCGCTACTTGGTAGACGCGATCAAGTGATTGCTGGCGATTGATAACCAACGTGACCCGGTACAGATCGGAGCCTTTGGCTTGATCCACGATGTACGACAGCGACAAGCCGGGCGTGGCCGCTGCTGCTGCCGGTTCCGACGCCGAGCTGGCGGCGCTGGCCGTCTTGGGTTCAGGTTTGAACTCCATGACGGCATAGCCCTTGGCGCGCATGGACTCGACCAGGTAGGTGCCGAAGAAGTCCGGGGTGACGTGTTGAAGGTCAAAGCGCGTGCTGGCCGGTGGGTACAGGGCCGCGAGCTTTTTCACCACGTCATCGACTACCTTCTTGTCGTTCGTTTGGGCGCTGTTTTGGACGAAGTTGCCATACGGCGCGGGCGCTGTTGCGCAGCCGGCCAGGCCGACCAGGAGCAACGCCAGGAGGAAGAATTTGCGCATGCTTATTTCCCCTTAACGATGGTTACTTTGTCTTGGCTGCTACCGATGCCGGCAATCAAGATGGCCTTGTCGAAGATCGTGTCCACGATGTAGCGATCACCCTGCACGCGGTAATTGACCATCACGGTTTCATCGTCCGTGAACAGGCCACCGTCCTTGCGCACCACAAGTAGCGTGGGCGCTTCGGTTTGGGACATGGCGGTAGGCATTTGGAGGATGGTCTTGGTGCCATCGTTGTAGACACGAACCGGCTTCCAAGCCGCGCTACCCGTGACCTCGTAATTGAAATTCAGGTCGCCCAGGTACTCGCCCGTCTTGGGAATCGTGCGTTCCTGCTTTTCCTTCACTTCACGGGTTCTGATCGCATCCCACTTTGCAACGGCGTCTTCCGTGTAGGTGAAGCCAACACGTGGCATGAACTCAGTGCGGTGCGAGCGCAAACGAATGTGATAGGTGCGGCGGTTCGTCGTGACCACGAGCGAGGTATCAAGGCCCACGTCCAACGGCTTGATGATGAGGTGCTGCACTTCGCCGGCACCGACGCCGCTAATCGACGGCTCGACCGTGAAGCGCGGATCACCCACGTTCAGGTTGTTCACCTGTTCGCCAGGCTGCAACTCGATATCACAAATTTGCAGCACAGCGCACACCACGTTGATTGCCTGCGCGCCGTACACGAAGCGAACAGACCCTTCCGGGCCAGATACCGGCTTCATGCCGGTGGCACTGGTCGCTTGCCACTTTTGAGCGATGGCAACAGCAGCTTTCTCCTGTGGCGTCAAAACCGGGTTTTGCTTGGAGAAGTACGCATCAGCCGGGTTGTCACCAGCGGCCAAAGCGAGAAGGGGCGAAGCGCCCAGGATCATTGCGAAAACATACTTTTTCATGGTTAGTGCCCCTTAAACTTGTTTCGACCAGGAGAAATCACGGACATAGATGCCAAGCGGGTTATTCCGAATTTGGTCTTCCGTGGTTTGCGTTGTTGTTTGAACGGTGTAGACCGTGACCAGCGCACGCATCTTGTAGGGCTGGCCCTTCACGACGCCTTGCCTGTCGCGCACGGTTTCAACCCAGTCCACTTGCCAGGTATCAGGCGTTTGCGGCAGCACCGAGGTAATTTCGATGCTGACGGTTTCCTTTTCGGCACGCTTGAACGGGCTACTGTCTTCTGTGCCGTTCAGCCAGTCATTTGCCTTCGCCGTCGATGCATCCTTAGACGACAACATCGAATAGACGTGATAGACAGCCTTGCGCTGCAAAGCCACGTCAGGCGTCACCATGCGAATGTCGCTGATGAAGGAGGCCACGCTTGCATGCACGACACGCGGATCGGCGTCGGCCGCTCGCTGGGCCGGGGCAACGGCGATGGTTTCGCTGTGCTTGTCCACCTCGACCACATACGGCACGAACTTCGATTGACTGCCGATGTAGATCACGCCGCCGACGCCGGCCAGCGCGATCATCAAAGCCAGGATGCCGAGCACTTGCCACATTTGACGGTTCGCCACGTTGGCGGCCGCCTGATCGTTCCAGGTGCGGCGTGCGGCCAAGTAGGGGTTCTCGTTCTCCCCTTGGCGTCTACCACCGTCCAGCGACTTGCTATTGCGGCGCTGGTCGCCGTCGCGGGGCTTCTTGAGGATCAAGCCCTTGATCGTTTCTGCAAAGCTCATGCTGTTACTCCATAGTCGTTGAATTTCAATCCCCTGCTTGCCAGCCATTCATGTGTCCAGTCGTCGCCATACTTCGCTTCAAGGCGTTGAATCGTTGCGATGGATTCCTTGTCGGTTGCACCGACGAAGGCGAGCGCGAGCGGGCCAAGGGCCAAGTCATAAAGGCGGCGGCCAGCTTCCGAAACGCAGTAGTACTGCCGCTTCGGAATGGCTGTAGCGATGATTTCAATTTGCCGTGTATTGAGGCCCATGCGGCGATACAAGGCGGCCGTGTCTTCGTCGCGTGCGTAGACGTTCGGCAAGAAAATCTTGGTGGCCGTGGATTCCACGATCACATCCAAGATGCCACTGTTGGCCGCGTCGGTCAGGCTTTGAGTAGCCAACAGCACAAGGCAATTCTTCTTGGCAAATGCCTTGAGCCATTCCCTGATCTTGTCGCGGAACACGGGGTGGCCCAGCATGATCCAGGCTTCGTCAAGGATGATGACGGCGGGCTGGCCGACCAAGCTGCGCTCGATGCGACGGAAGAGGTACAGCAGCACCGGCAGCGCGAATTTCTCGCCCAGGTTCATCAACTCTTCGATTTCAAAGGTCGTGAACTTGGAGAGCGACAAGCCATCGCTTTCGGCATCGAGCAAGTGGCCCATCATGCCGTCCACCGTGTACTGCTTGATGCCTTCACGAATAGATTCATCTTGGATCGTCAGCACGAACTCGGAGAGGGTGCGCGCCCCGCTCTCGTGCATGCTCATGATGGCGTTGCCGATTTCGTTGCGCTGGCCAGGCGTGGTAATCACGCCGTTGAGGGCCAAGATGGTGTCGATCCATTCCATCGCCCAAGCGCGGTCGCCCTTGGTGCCCAGGAACTGCAAGGGGCAAAAGGCCAACTTGCTATCGTCGGCCGCTACCGAGAAGTGATTCCCGCCAACGGCTTTCGTCGTCGGGTACATCGACATGCCCTTGTCGAAGGCGTAGACCGACATGCCTTCATAGCGCAGGAACTGCAAGGCGATGATGCCCAGGTGCGTCGATTTGCCGGCCCGCGTCGGGCCGAACATCAACGAGTGCCCAAGGTCGCGGATATGCAGGTTGAAACGAAACGGCGTGGCACCGTGCGTAACGCACTGCATTAGCGGCGGGGCCAGCGGCGGGTACATCGGGCATGGTGCGTAGTTGGTGCCCGTCCAGATGGTGCTTGTCGGCAGCAGGTCGGCCAGGTTCATCGTGTTGATGAGCGGCCGGCGCACGTTCTCGACACCATGACCAGGCAGCGATCCCAGGAAAGCATCTTGGGTGTTGATGGTCTCGATGCGAGCCGTGAAGCCAATGCGATTGATGGCCTTTTCCACCGACCGCGCCGCCGTTTCCAGCTTGTCGCGGTCTTCGTCCATGAGGACGACGACGCTGGTGTAGTAGCCCTGCGCGATGAGGCCGCTATTCGTTTCAGCAATGGCCGATTCGGCGTCGGCCACCATCGACATAGCATCCTGGTCAACATTGCCGCTGTTGGTGTTGAATACCTGGTCGAAGAAGCCGCGAATCTTCTGCTTCCACTTCTTGCGGAACTTGTCCAGGTGCGCAACGGCTTCATGGGTGTCCATGAAGATGAAACGCGACGACCAACGGTATTCGCAAGGTTGCTCGCCGAGGGCCGTCAAGATGCCTGGTGTTGACTCCAAGGGAAAGCCCTCGATGGCGACGACCTGGACGAACTTGCGGCCGATCTTCGGCACCACGCCAGCCCACATTTCTTGACCACCAATCAGCATGTCAAGGTACATGGGGTTGCTGGGGAGCTGCACGGGATGATTCAGGCCGGTGCAGCAGAATTGCAGCCAGCGTAGGAAGTCATCATGCGTGACGGTGGAGTCATCTTCATTGGTGACTTTCTGGCCGCGCAAGCGTTCCAGTTTCACCGCCGATGACAGGCGCGATTCAATGCTCAAACACTCGCGCTTGAAGTGGTCAATCAAGCCTTGCGTGCGTGCCTTGTGGTTCGGGGCCACAGCGTCATCGTCAAACATCAACTCGACAAATTTCTTTTGCGCGAGCAGCGGCGGGAAGTAGGTGACGGTCAGCACGAAATAGCCCTCGTACATCGTGCCCAGGCTTTCAAACAACCGACGCCGCTCTTCATCGACCGCAGCCGATACCGGATCAGGAAAATGCGAAAGCGTGCGTTCGGAATATTTCGGAGCTGGCCGGCGCACCGCATCAACATGCACCATCCAGCCATTGCCAAGGCCAGAGAGAGCTTGATTGATGCGGAACGACACCATTTCCCGCTGTTCATCTGTGCTACTTGCGTTGTCGTCGCCCTGGTACAGCCAGGCGGCCATGAAGGCACCGTTCTTACCCACGATCACGCCGTCATCGACAACGGCTGCGTAGTTGAGTAGATCGGCGAACCCGGCAGAGGTTGAGCGGTGCTTGCGCAGCTCGATTTCGTCGTTCACAGCACGAATGCGTGAATACAGAACGAGCAGCATCACCACGCCCAGGGCCGCAATAATCATTGCGATGGTTTGGATCATTTGTATTGCTTCCCTTGGCTATTTGGATTCACGCGGAAGGGCGTGCTTCGGGGGGCGTAGTAACGCTTGTATTTGCGGCTACGCAGATAGACGAAGCGCAGCATGGGGTCGGACTTCGCCATGAGCCGGCACGCGAAGAGCGCGCCGAACCACAGCAGAAGGCCGACTACCGTTGCCCTCAGTTCTTGGGCGCTGAAAATCAGCGCGAATGCCAGCAGGCCAGAGAACATCACCAGTTCACGATCCCCACCCATGAACAGGTTGTGTCGATTACCGGCCCGCCGAATGGGGATCGTGCGCAGGGACATTTACGCCACCATCCGACCAGTAACCAGGGAGGCAGCAGCTTGGGCCTGCTGGATCACTGCATTGCCCAGGGATGCGATTTCAGCGCCGCGACCAAAGAAGGTGCTCATGACGTTCTGAGCGCCGACCAACAGAGCCATGACCAGCACCAGGAAAATCAAGGTGCGGAAGAAGCCGTTGAGGTCGCCGCCGAAGATCAGGACACCGCCCGCAACCACGATGCCGATGATCGACAGCGCGAACGCCACCGGGCCGGTCACGGAGTTTTGCAAGTTGGTCAGCCAGCCTTCATAGGGCAGAGAACCGCCCGTGCCGGTCGATGCAAAGGCGTGTTGCGGGGCCAGGAAGATGAACGCCAGGAAGAGGAACAGGCCGAGCTGAAAAAGGGTGTTGCGGTTCAGTGCAACGGGTTGACGGGACAGGGTGAATTGCATTTGATCTACTCCTAAAAAGAGATTGGTTTTGTTGAACTGCGAAGTGCTTGGTTAGGTGATAAGTGGTGTTCTCTGTCGGTTACGCGAGCCTCCCGGAAGTCATCAAGGCCGCAGCCTGGTGAAGCACAGCATCGCCAACCGAGGCGATTTCAGCGCCGCGACCAAAGAAGGTGCTCATGACGTTCTGAGCGCCGACCAACAGAGCCATGACCAGCACCAGGAAAATCAAGGTGCGGAAGAAGCCGTTGAGGTCGCCGCCGAAGATCAGGACTCGATGCAAAGGCGTGTTGCGGGGCCAGGAAGCTGAACGCCAGGAGGATGAACAGACCGAGCTGAAAAAGGGTGTTGCGGTTGAATTTAATGGGCATGGCGAGGGATTGCATGGACTTGATTCCTTAGAGAGTGCGAGTGATGTAGCGGCCGTTTTCGTAGCCGGAAATTTCAAGAATTTCCTGCACGCGACGACCATCCGAGGTTCGGGCGATGTGGACGACAACATGAACCACCTCGCCTATCAGCGGTTCAATATCGGATGGAGCCGACTCATTGCGAGTAATGAGCGACTTCAAACGAGCCAGGCCAGCCATTGGGTTGTTGGCATGAAGAGTGGCCGCGCCGCCCTCGTGGCCGGTGTTCCAGGCATCGAGCAAATCGAGGGCTTCGGGGCCGCGCACTTCGCCGACCAGGATGCGGTCAGGGCGCATGCGCAGAATGACTTTCAGGAGGGCCGTCATGCTCACGTCAAGCGACGTGTGGTACTGCACAAAGTTTTCAGCGGCGCACTGAATTTCGCCCGTGTCTTCAATGATGCAGACCCGTTCCGTAGGATTGCAAAGCACCATCTCATTGATGATGGCGTTGACCAATGTGGTCTTGCCCGAGCCGGTGCCGCCAATCACCAAAACGTTGCGATGGTTCTTAACCGCTGCTTTCAGCGAGTCGTACTGCGCCGTAGTCATGATGCCGGCCGATACGTACTGTTCGAGAGTGAAGATGGCGATGGCCTTCTTACGAATCGCAAACGTGGGCGCGGGGACGATGGGCGGGAGCTGGCCGGCGAAGCGCGAACCATCAAGGGGCAACTCCCCTTCGATGATCGGCTTGACTCGGGTGATTTCCTTGCCGTGATAGCCGGCAACGGTCTTGATGATGGCTTCGGCCTGCGCAGGGCGCAGCGTGCCGATGCACTTCATTCCTTCACCAAGGCGCTCTTGCCACAGCTTGCCATCGGCATTGAGCATCAGCTCGACGGTCTTGGGGTCATGGAGCGCATCAAGGAGCAAAGGCCCCATGTCACGTTCGAGCTTCTTCTTGGCGCGGTCTTTGACGCTTGTGAAGTGGTCTTCTGGTTCGGTCATTCGTTTCTCATCCCGGTATGTGTTGCCATGCATTCTACACGACAAAGGATATACCGAAACGAAAAACTAAACAACAAAATTGAAATGTCCGTTGCGGCCGTGGTCTGCCTGCTGTCGTCTTCGGCGACGACGCGGGGACAACGAGACATGCCGCAATGCGGGAGCGAGCCAGTGTTTGCCTGGTTGGCGCGTCTGGCCCCTTGCATGCCAGAGCTTCACTTTTTAGCCGCTAAATTTCTTCCCTGGAGTTAGCCCTTGTTCGGCTTTTTGTCTTGTAGATGCTTGCGGTTCTCCCGATCCCACTGGCGCACGTTGTAAGCCTGAAATTCCGTCAGGATTGCGGAGACACGTAGGAAGCCTTCGGGGAGGCTGCGGGGCGCGTGCCCGCCCGCAAGGGCGTCCAAGGTCGCCCGATCCAAGTCAGTGAGTTCTAGCAGGGTCGGCAGGGGCGTTTCCAGCGCTTCTGCAATCGCTTCCATGATCTTGAGGGACGGATTGGCTTTCCCGTTGGTCAGGTCAGACAGGAAGGAAACGGAAATGCCCGACTTCTGTGCGAGTTCGTTCTTTGTCATGCCCAGCTCTTCGAGCAGCCGCAGCACGTTTGTAAATAGTATTTGGTTGTACACAGGCCGTTTGCCTTACGTTGTGCGGCTACAAATTTTAGCCGCTAAAGTTCTTGACGGTGGATATATGTTTAGCTAAACTGTAGGCTTGTCCAATCAAGGAGAGCCGTTGTGAGTCTGAACAAATTCCAATTTATCGGTAATCTTACCCGCGATAGCGAGGTTCGGTATACACCCGGAGGTGATGCGCGCGCCGTTTTTGACCTTGGCGTCAACCAAACATGGCGTGACGCGGCCGGCGTCAAGCAAGAGAAGAGCAATTTTTTCCGCATCAAGTGCTGGGGCAAGACTGCCGAGAACGCCGGCAAATACCTTGGCAAAGGCTCCAAGGTTTTTGTCGAGGGCCGCATCGAGAATACCGAACACCAGAAAGACGGGCAAACCGTGTACGGTACTGATTTCGTCGCCGAGTACATCGAGTACCTGGAAACGAAGACGCCGGGCGGCCGCAACAGCGCGCCGGCCAACGGCGAATAAATTTCCTGGATGATGTGCCCTATGACCGTTGATTTCTTTGACGAAGAAGAGTACAGGAAGCGACTCATTGCCGGAGGCATCGACCCGGCGAGCGCCGCCGAGGTTGCTTCCAAAACCGCCGCTTCGCGCAAAGCATCGAGCCAGGGCCATCAACACGCAACCAACGCGGCCGCGTTGGTTCAACTTCCAGCAGTACCGGCACCTATGCCGGCAGCGGAACCCAGCACACAGCAGACCGCAGCGCCCTCGCCTTCCCCCAAAGACGAATACTGGGCTACGGTCTACAGCCACTATCAACAAGACCAGGCCAAGCAAGCCAGCGCCGGGCCTACTCAACCGCCCCGGAGGGAACGCATGGCTACAGCACCCAAAAAGAAACCGTCAACGGCCGTCGCCGAGTTGGCCGACAAGGCGCAGATCAAGGAGCTACAGCTTTCGCTGTTCGACATTGCACCTTGGGCCGACAACCTGCGGGCCATGCCCAACGATCTTGCCAGGGCCGCGTTGTTCACTGTGCGCAACAAGCGCACCCCTCGCGTGGCGCGGCAGTCCCACTCCATTTTCGTGTTGTCCAAGGGTGTCGAAATCACCTACACCGGCATCGAGCTGCGCGCTGACGATGACGAGCTGGTATGGCAGCAAGTCTTGGAGTACGCGAAGCGCGTCCCAGTCGGCTCGCCCGTCACGTTCACGTTCTACGAGCTGTGCAAAGACTTGGGCTGGTCGATCAATGGCCGTTACTACGACAAGGCCGAGGAATGCTTGTCCAGGTTGCAGGCGACGGCCTTGCAGTTCATTTCCGGCCGGATCGGCCGCCTTGAATCGGTGTCGCTGATCCATCGCTTTCGCGTGCTGGATCGAGGCAAGAAAAACTCGCGCTGCCAGGTCGAGATTGACGATGAAATGGTGGTGCTGTTCGCCGGCAAGTACTACTCGAAATTCGAGTGGGAGAAGTACCGTTCCCTGTCACCGACCGCTAGGCGCATGTTCGACTACTTTGTGTCGCACAGCGAGCCGTTCCCGATGCTCTTGGAGTCGTTCCGGCTCATGTGCGGATCGGACTCGGATCGGCTCAAGAAGTGGACAGAGCAGACAAACAAGGCATGCGAAGAGCTGACCGGCAGCGGTCTGGTCAAGAAGTCATGGGTGGCCGGTGACAAAATCTACTGTGAGCGGTAGACGGCCAGGTGGACGGGCGATCAACAGCGGGGGCTTCGGCTCCCGTTTTTCATTGACAGATGAGGGGCCGACCAGGGGAATTTTCGCGGACGCGAAAACCGGCTATGTCGTGCTGCGCATCGAGCCTCGTGCCGAGTCTCGCCCCTACGGCTTCCAGCGCCCTTTCCTAGATCACCTATGCCTGCCCCTTGCCCGCCTCGTTCGAGGCCCGCCAGCGGGCCATACGCAGCTTGGCGGGGCTTCCTTCGACGTGCAATCACTCAGATTCGACGCCGGCCGGCGTTGCCCCTCAAATGTCAGCAGCCCGCCAAGCGGTCGCACCTGGTGCGCCAGGCAGGCGCGTGCAATCGGTCAGATTTCAACGTGGGGTCGCCTCAGAAAACGGAAGCCCTTGAATTGTAGTCGCAATGGGACTACAATAGAACCTCTGAAACCATCAAGGGAAGTCACCATGAGCACCGCCGATACCTATGTCCGCGCTCGCATTGACACCAACACCAAAGAGCGCGCCGCTGACGCGCTCGAAGCAATGGGCTTGTCCATCTCGGACGCTATTCGCTTGCTGATGCTGCGCATTGCCGATGAGCGCCGGATGCCCTTCGACGTGAAGGCCCCCAACGGGACCACGCGCAAGGCCATTTCCGAGCTTGAGGCCGGGAAAGGCAAGCGTTTCGCCAGCGTTGATGATCTGATGGCAGACCTGCATGCGGACGATTGACCGCGCCTCAGCATTCAAACGCGACTACAAGCGCGAGGCCAAGGGCCAGCACAGGTCTACGCTCGATAACGATTTGAAGCCCGTTCTCGTAGCGCTGGCGACCGACCTGCCGCTTGACGCCAAATACCGCGACCATGACCTAAGCGGTGATTGGGCAGGCTACCGGGAATGCCACGTCAAGCCCGACCTGCTGCTGATCTACCGCAAGTCGGATGCCGGCACCCTCAGACTGGCGCGGCTTGGCTCGCACAGTGAGCTTTTCGGTTGAGACTGTCCAGTTGAAATTCGACGCCAGCCGGCGTTGCCCCTCAAGTGTCAGCAGCCCGCCAAGCGGTCGCACTTGGTGCGCCAGGCCAGGCGCGTGCAATCGGTCAGATTTGGCACCCGCTGGGCACCTGGTGCTGGTGCCGGTGGACAAAAAGTGCATAACTTCGCCGACCGTGACACTTGAGGGGCGTTCATTGACACTTGAGGGGCGCGGCCAAGCGGCACCATGTTGACACTTGAGGGGCAGCGCCGTTTTTCGAGGCTGGCCAGCTTCACCGAGCGCCGACCTGGTGCTGTTTTTCGCGGCCGAACAGGCACTTACCCACAGTTTCTGTGGATAAGCCTGTTGGCAAGCTGGCCTCGCTATAGACACTTGAGGGGCGTAGCCATAGACATTTGAGGGGCCGTTCGTTGACCCTTGAGGGGCAGGCTATAGACATTTGAGGGGCTATCCCTAGACACTTGAGGGGCGGCGCCAAGCGGCTTTTCCTTGGTGTATCAACGGCTTATTCGCGTTTTTCGAGAATGCTAACCGGGTTTTAACCGAAGGTTTAACTTATTCTTATAACTTTGATTTATAACCAAGAGCCTGCAAAAAAAACGGGCAATGCCCCGAAGTGGCCGCGATGAATCGACGCCGAAGGGGGGACACCCCCCTTCTCGATCCCACCCGGCCGCGAGCGGCCTCCCATCCCCCCAGGGGCTGCGCCCCTCGGCCGTTGGCCTCACCCCAAATCGAGCAGCGCCGGAGGCGCTGAGGGCCAAGAAACCAGGCGCAAGCGCCTGGAACAGCCTATTTCGTCCTGCTTACGCTGCGCTATGCCCAAAGGGGCTGCGCCCCTCTGGACTCCCCACGGTATCAACACCACCACCGAGGCCCTTGCTGGAAGCTAGTGGACAAGCCAAAGCCCAAGGTTTTACTCCAAGAGGAAGATCAGCGACGGCCAGTTTTCCAGTGTAGCCCCTCAAGTGTCAAAGAACCGAGGCAAAGCCGCAGCCGACAAGCGGCTTGAGCACATCGAATGCGCCAGGACTTCGAGGCCAGCACCTACCCGGCCGCCGCAGTCAGCCAAGCCGCCCAGGCGAAGAAAGAGCTTCGACCAGGTACGAGCACCGGGCTTTATTTTCGCTAAATCGAAAATATCGCTTGCGTGTTAGGGCATTTTGCCCTATACTTCATTTTGAAGGCCGGGCATGTCGCCCAGGTCAACAACCGGAGCATTCCGATGAACAACACCCACGAGCAGCAACCCGTTACCGCGTCCCTGGTGGCCGATAACCAACGTCTTACCTTCCTACCTTCTTACTTCGGCCCGCGCCTGATGATCCGAGGCGAAGCCCTGGTTTATGCCTGGTTGCGCCGACTGAGCAAGGACTACGACGGTGGGTATTGGCACTACTACACCCTGACCAATGGCGGCTTCTACATGGCCCCCAGGCTGAGCGAGCGCCTGCGCCTGGAGGTATCCGGCAACGGGTTCGAGGGGGAAATGTCGGCCGATGCTGCCGGCATCGTTGCAACGCTGTTTGCGCTGGGCCAGCTCGCCGCCGAAATTCAAGGCACTGACGCTGCGGATGCGTTGATCGACCGTTATCACTTCCTGCGCGAATTCGTGGACGAGCACGTCGAGGCCGGCCCGATCTTCCGGGCTATCGACTAAGAACTGACCGCCTGCCCCGGCCTTGAGCCGGGGCTTTTCCGCGACATTGATAGGAGTGATCGACATGAAAACGCTGAACGTGATTCTTGGTGTCCTGGTGCTGGCTGCGGCAACGCTGGCGGCCCCCGCAATGCTGGCAAGCATCGTGGCCGGTTCCGCTGGCCTGCTGATGCTCGCATCGGCTGGGCCGACGCTTGCGCCGGCTCCCTTGGTTCAAACCGTGCAGATCGTGCGCCAGGTAGCAGCTCCAACGGTGAACGTCTTCGAGCTGGAAGGCGGCACGGGTGTTGTGGTGTTTCGCCAGGTCAACGGCAAGCTGGTCAGCCGTATGTATCGCGCCCAGGCATGAAACCATGAGCGACGAAGACAAGCCCGAGCTGGTGCCCGCTGGGTACGTGCTGGTTGACGTGGTTTTGACCACGCACCAGGCTTTCATCGTCAGGAAATGGGAAGCGGCAGCACGGCTCAAGATCGAGGCCGCGAGGGAGGCAAAGGCCAAGCCAAGGTTTGACGCCAGGAATGAAGTTGGTGACTTTCGGCCCGGTGCGCGGTGCGAAATCATCAGCGTGCATCACCCGTGTTTTTCGAGAGAAATAGGTAAAGTCATCGTCGTCACCAAGGTAAGCGCGGACACGCGCCAGGTGTGGGCGCATGAAGATAGACCTGTAACCTATAAGGTAAATCGAAACGGGAGAAGGGTTGTCGATTCCGACCCGAGGTGCATTCAAACCGTGTACGGCATGGAAAGCCTGCGGGTGCTTGAATGATTTTTAGACGAAAGGAGCTGTGCAATGACAGAGGCAAACATCAGGCTGGAATGCCTGCGCCCGGCCACAAGTGGCTGGGTTCAACCGACTGGCGAAGAAGTGCGCGAGGTACTGCGCCTTGCTGGCTTCACCGGAGGGCACACCGCGAAGGTGCTGGGGCTTGGAGCCAAGGGAGATAGAACGGTGCGCCGCTGGATCGGAGAGGATTCGGCAATCCCCTATGCGGCTTGGGCACTGCTGTGCGATTTTGCGGGCCAGGGATGCATCTGGAAGGAGACTTAAAACCAGTTTTTACGCCAGGAAAAGAGTTTTAGCGGCTAAAAAAATGGTAAAGTTTAGCTAAATTCGCTTGACGGATTAGGGCAATATGTCCTATACTTCAGTTGAAGGCCGGGTAATTCACTCAGGTCAACAACCGGAGAACTCCGATGAGTAAATCAAACGTCATGCCGTGGATCGACCTGCTTCCGAACGTGGAATCCACCACTTTCCAAGCCCGTCGCAATCAAATCGGTGAACTGATGTTGAAGGCAGCAGAGCTTACGCGCCAGGCCGAGGCGTTGCGGTCGCAGGCGTATTTCAACGGGTGTTCCCTGGAAGCCGACACCAAGGGAAACTGGGCAATTGAAGTGATAGAGCAGGCGAAACGCTGCGCTGGGTAGGGAAGGAAACACCCCGGAGTGATCCGGGGCGTTTTGGCAAGGGTACTGACATACCCAAGCCCAGGCGCGGACACCTGCACCCAGTATTAGAAACTGGAACGCAATAAGGGGTCAAGCAATGACGAACATCATCAACTTCCCGAGGCGGGCAAAGCCTGTCATCGAGGATGTGCCAAAGGCGGCAATGCCAGCGCCTACGCCAGTCAAGGCGGGCATTGGCGCGGCCGTGGTCAAGGCGATTTGGGTTGTCATGGTGCTGGTCTGGCCGATCCTGAAATGGATCGTTTCGATTGATTGCGTCTTCCAGCTCATTCGCATGTTCTACCACTGGGACACGCCGGGCGTACATGCCGGGTTCACGTTCCTGCTTCACTTCGCCGTGCTGACCATGCTCACGTACTTTGTTTCTGTCTATCGGCCGAAAGGGCTTTGACCTATGCGGCAGGCAGCGAAAGAAAGACAAATTTTAGCCGCTAAAACGCTTGACGGCCCTCTAAAGTTTAGCTAAACTTCTTCCTATGCTGCTGGCTGACACCGGCATTGTTCAACTAGGCGCGGAGCAACAAGTATGGGTGAATTTCATGAAGAAACGGCTGTCCGAAGCCCAGTTTCAAGCGTGCATCAAGGGCTTGGAGGTGGGCCAGCAAACTATCGAGATAGCGCACGGCGTGTTGGTGCAGGGGCAACCGCAAGCGTCGTTCGTGGTTTCGCTGGGGCTGTCCAGGGGGGCAGTCTCGCAAGCGGTGAATCGGGTATGGGCCGCGTTCGCGGCAACGAATTTACCCCAGGGGTACGAGAGGGTTTCGGCGGTTCTGCCGGAGCGTCAAGCGTACATCGTCAAGAAATGGGCCGAGGACGCCAAGAAACGGGAATCCAAGAAATGAAGACACTGGTAGTCGCGCAACAAAAAGGCGGGGTTGGTAAGACCTCTAGCCTGGTTCACCTGGCATTCGACTTTTTGGAGCGTGGCTTGCGTGTCGCGGTCATTGACCTTGATACCCAGGGAAACGCTTCTTTTACGCTGCAAGAATTCGGCAGCGGCTATCTGGCGAGCCAGCTTTTCGACCAGGACGGCAATGCAGTGCGCAGCGCATTCGCAGAGCTGCCCGAAGGCCCTTTAATGCGCCTGATCGAGTCCGATCCTGTTCTGGCGAACATGGAAAAGCGCAGCCTGACCGACGCGGCCGGGGCCTTCAAGGAGAACATCAAGGCGCTGGCCGACTGCGGCTTCGACGTGGTGCTGATCGACACCGCTCCTGCCCTTGGCGTCAGTCTGGCGGCAGCGCTGTATGCGGCAGACTGTGTTTTGTCGCCCATCGAGCTTGAGGCGTACAGCATCCAGGGCATCAAGAAGATGCTCACCACGATTGCGAACGTCCGCAAGCTGAACACCAAACTGAAATTCCTTGGCATGGTTCCGAGCAAGGTAGACGCTCGCAACCCTCGCCATGTTCGACACCAGGATGAATTGCAGGCGGCCTACCCACAACTGATGATCCCGGCCGGCATCGGCCTGCGCAGCAGCATCGCCGATGCGCTCGCTTCCGGGGTGCCGGTGTGGAAGATCAAGAAGACCGCAGCACGCAAGGCCACGCAGGAAGTGCGCGCACTGGCCGCCTATGTTTTTGAAAAGATGGAGATTGAACAATGAGCACCGCAACCAAGAAGACGCCCGGCAAGGGCACCGCAGAGGCCGCAGGCAAGCCGCAAACGTCCGGCCTGGGCCTGGATAGCATGGGCGACCTTTCGGCGCTCCTGGACGCTCCTACGGCCGCTGCCAACGGTGGCGGGCCGTTGCTGCTGGAAATGGATCTGATTGACGAAGACCCGCACCAGCCGCGCACCGAGGACAACCCCGGTTTTTCCGACGAGAGCTTGGAAGAGCTGTCCGCGTCGATCAAGCTGCGCGGGGTGAAGACGCCGATTTCCGTGCGCGACAACCCCGAGGCCGAAGGCCGCTACATCATCAACCACGGCGCACGTCGCTTTCGTGGTTCCAAGCGGGCCGGCAAGACCACCATTCCCGGCTTCATTGACAACGACTACAACGAAGCCGACCAGGTCGTGGAGAACCTGCAACGCAACGAGCTGACGGCCCGCGAGATTGCCGACTACATCGGCCGCGAACTGGCGAAGGGCATCAAGAAGGGCGAGATTGCTAAGGCCATCAGCAAGTCGCCGGCCTTCGTGACGCAGCACGTTACGTTGCTCGACCTGCCAGACCCGATTGCCGAGGCGTTCAACTCGGGCCGGGCAAAGGACGTGACGGTTATCAACGAGCTGGTGACGGCGTTCAAGAAGAAGCCGGAAGAAGTCACCGACTGGCTGGGCGACGAAAATCAGGAAATCACGCGGGGTTCTGTGAAGCTGCTGCGCGAGTTCCTGGACGACAAGCGCAAGCAAGAGCAGCAGGACGGCGGCGAGGGCGCTGGTGCCGAAGGCGAGGGCGGCGAGGACGCCGGCCAAGACGGTTCGGACGCCAAGAAGAAGGAAAAGGCCGACGATCCCGACAAGCTGAAAAAGGCCATCATCCAGGTGCAGCACAACGAGCGCCCGGCGCGGTTGATCCTGAATCGTCGCCCACCGGCCGAAGGCTTCGCCTGGTTGAAGTACGACGATGACGGCCAAGAGTTCGAGGCCAATCTTGCCCAGGTGCAGCTTGTGGCGCTCCTGGAAGGCTGATCGACCCCAACCCGACCGCTCCCCCTCACGAACCCGCCGACCAGGCGGGTTTTTTTTGTCCATCGCACACCCGGCCGGGCGCTTTAGCCGCTAAAAAGTTTAGCTATACCGCTTGACAGGTAAGAAGAATAAGAATATTATTCTTCTTACCTTATCAATTCACCGGAGCCGCGCACATGGAACTGACCAAAGACACCCGCGACCGCATCTTTGCCGCCGCTGACTCGCTGTACGAGCAGGCCGGCCGTGCGGCCTTTCCGACCGTTGACGCCGTGCGCAAGACGGCCAGGGTCAACATGAACGACGCGAGCGCCGGCATGAAGGAGTGGCGACGTGCGCAGACGGCGCAGGCCGCCCCGGTAGCGGTTCAGGTGCCCGAGGCCGTCATGCAGGCCAGCAGCGCGGCGCTGGCCGCCTTGTGGCAGGAAGCGCAGGAGCTGGCGAACGAATCCTTGCGGGCGGCGCAAGCCGGCTGGGACGCCGAGCGCATCGAGGCGGAAACGCTCAACAAGCAGATGGCCGATGCCTTCGAGGCGCAGAAGGCCGAGATGGAAGCTGCCCAGGCCAGAATTGAAGAACTGGAAGCTGCTGGCCGCCAGGCGGCAGCCGACGCCGAGGCGCAACGCCAGCAGATTGAGGAGACGCGCAACGCCTTGCTGGGCGTGCAGCAGCGGGCCGCTGTCGCCGAGCAGCGGGCCGAGGAAATCGAGCGCCGGGCATCAGACCTGCGCACCGAGCTTGACCACGCGCACCAGGAGGCCGCGCACGGCCGCGCCGACTTGGCGGGAGTGCGTCAGGCACACGTCGCCGAGATTGAGGCGCTACGGGTCGATTTGGCGACTTCCAAGGCCGAGGCTGAGGCGGGGGCAGAGAAGGCGGCCGCCGCCGCCGACGCGCTGCGCACCGAGCTGGCTACAGTGAAGGCCAGGGCCGAGGCCGCACAAGAGGCGCACCAGGAGCAACGGAAGCAGGCGGCCACCGAGGCGCACCGCACGGCCGAGCGCATGACGGCAGCACAAAACGAGCGCGACCAGGCAGGCAAGGGCGAGCGCCAGGCGCGAGAAGAGGCGGCCACGTTGCGCGGCCAACTGGATGCGCTCAAGGAACAGAACGCCCAATTGATGCAAGCGGTCAAGCCGCAGAGCGAAAAGCCGACGCAAAAGACCAAAAAAGACTGATAAATCGAACGCTTTGCGATAAAATGGAATGTTGTCGAAACGTGACAAATACAAGCAACCAGGCCAAAAATGCACCTTTTTTGACCGTAACCGACAATAAAGGAGCATCCAGATGAAGCAACGCCTTCTTGTAATGAACGGGCAACGTCTTGTTCAGAGCGAGCAAGGAGGACAGTGGAATACGGATAAGGTGGAGAAAGCTGGGTCAGTGAAACCCGGCATCTACAACATCTACCTGTCCAGTCAGGCCGACAAGGCCAAGGCCCATGATGGCCTGATCGTGCATGCCGACAAGGATCACGTCTACCAACAAGTGGGCAAGAACTTTGTTATGCACAACCGGGCCGATTTCGATAAACTGCCTGAAATTGGCGCAAATTCAAGCGTCAAATACGACAGTGGCAAGGCGGTAGTTACCCCCTCGTCAATTAAGCTGGGGCGAGGCATATCTTGATTGCCAACTTTAGCGGCTAAAATTCAGGAGGCATTACATGATCCAGTCCAAGGAATCGCAGGCGGCTCGACCCGTCCTGCAACCCGTCAAGCCGGGGCTGGATGCCGTCGCCCAGGCAGACGCCCTCTTGGAGCGTGCGCAAGAAGCCCAGGCCGAGCAAGCCGCGCTTCTTGAGGCTTCCCCCTTGGAGTCCCAATACAGCGCCGCTTTCGCGGCGCAGGTTGAAGCGAAGCATGACCAGGCCGAGCGAATCGAGGATCGGCTTGAAAATCTGATCGAGCAGCAGGCGTCACGCTTGCAGCAAACGCAGGCCAGCCAGCCGGGCCTTTTCTCGCGCCCTGGTGCCCGTGCCAAGTGGCAAAGTCAGGTTCAGCAGCAGCAGAGCGCCATGCAGCGCCTTCACGGCCGTCTTGAGGCCGTGCGCGAAATCAAAGACGGAATGGGTGCTCACGGCCCGCGCATTGAAGAGCTGGCGCACCGCAAGGTGCGCGCCCAGGAGCCGGAGCTTGCGAAGGACTGGGAAGAAATGCGAGAGGCCGAGCGGCTGCATCAAGCCTTGCTGCGCAAGCAAGAGCAAGAGAAGAAGCAAGCCTTGGAGCGAGAGAGAAGAGGCGAGAATCTTGGGCGCGGTCTGCGCCTTGGCTTGACCCAAGCCAGATAAACGAAAGCCCGGCTCGCCGGGCTTTTTCATCGGAGCGCGACCCATAGGGCCACGCCCGCAGCAACCAGCGTGATACACGATGCCAGCACGTTGAACATCGCAACGCGCCGAGCATCGCGCAACGGCCGGGCAACGCCGACCAGCGCGGCGTCAATCTCGCCACGCACGGCCGATGCCGCCGCCTTGACGCCTTCCTTCATCTCCTTGCCCATCGCCTCCTTGCTGGCCGCAAGAGCGGCGTTCAGGATGCGTTCTGCCTTGTCTTTGGCATCGTTGCCCCAGCGCAAGGCCAAGCCTTCTAACTCTTCCTTGTATTGGTCGAGCTGGGCTTGTTGGGCCTTGGAGCTGTCGGCCATCAGTCGGTTGTTGATCGTCTGCAAGACCAGGATCGGATCGTCACGCGAAACGGCGATGCCGTGTTTCGCGGCAATCTCCTTGATGAGTTCTTCAACCTGGTCACTCATCAAAGCACCGTCGCGCTATCGAGCTGGTCAAACAACTGGCCCTTGATGATCTTGAGGCGCTGCCTGGTCATGATCGTGAGGGAGTCCATTGCCAGGGCTTCATCGAAGGTCAGGCGGTCTTGCAGCATTTCGCTCAAGTCCCGGCCATACGTTTCCTTCTTGAGCGACGGAATCTGAACAATGGCCGACACCCGCGCCTTGTTGGCGGTATAGGCTTTCATCTGTTCAAAGCTCTTGCCCTCGTGCTCGATAGGCCCCCAGTACGGATTCAGCCAGACGACGAAAAGCGCCTCGGCCGGAAATTGGCTGGCGAGCTGCGAAAAGCCGCTCACCGTATCGAGAAGGGCTTGCCCGCCAGTGATGACGGTATGAATGACCAGTTCATGCCCCATGTCCACCAAGAGCGCCGGCACCTGGTTGCTGATGAGGAAGTGCGACAACGGGACGAACGAACTGGCCCCGTTGTCGATGATTACGTCATCCTTGGCCGTGGCGATCATTTCAATTAGCGAGTCAAAACTACGCGGATTGATTTCTTCGGCTTCCATGATTTCCAGCCGTTTGACGCCCAACCCCTTGTAGCCAAGAAATGTCGCGTTGACCGGATCGGTGTCGATGCAGAGAGGCTTTTGCCCCTTGCTGACCTTGAATTGGGCAACCATTGCGGCGATGACGGATTTACCGACACCACCCTTGCCTTGCAGAATCATGTGAATTTTTGACATTTAGAGTAAATCCTCTTTGTTTGGTTTGGAGTTGAAGGTGAAGCCGGCCGGTGGTTCTGGCTTTTTCACGGCCGTCTTCGAGCTGGCCGGCTTCGTCAGATTGCTTAGCCCTGGTTCCGGTGTTACTGCGGCCGGAATATGGGCGGGCGGTTCTGTCGCGGGAGGCGACAGGATCAAACGGTTCACATAGCCGCGAAATGCCTGGTAGCTGAAATCGACCTTCCCCTCTTCGTGCAGAGTCTCCCAGATGCTCTTGACCGGCCAACCGTCATCGAGTGCCTGTTTGATGTCCACGCGCAAAGCCAGGAAAGCCGCCCGGTTCTGAGCACTACGGGACGGCTTTTTCTTCACCGTCCTTGCTGCTATACGTTCGGAAAGGCTCTTTGCCATGTGTCACCTAGCATTTTCATGTCTGTTGTTTGACCATTGATCGGCCCTCATTTTAGATGCTCTACCGTTCTTTGAGCGTTGTTTCTGCCGTTTTGCCCGGAATTTTGGCTAGCAACGTCAGTTTATATCGAAAAGAATGGTTTAGCAAAGGGCTGTGTCATGATATTCTTGGTGTCAGAACGGTCGAAGACCGGGCAGGATATGTGAAGTTAGCTAACCGGCTCGCCGGTTATCTATCTTCACTTCCCCTTATTCGCACTTCGTGCTCAACGGGGCTCCTGCTCTGCGAGGCCAGACGGCTACCGCCGTCAAACAACCACCATCGGCTATGCCGCTGAGAGACTGACGATGAAAGAAGACAAGAAACAGCCGACACGGAAAGCGCGCCAATTGCGCGTTCCCGTGCTGCCAGACGAAGAGGCCGCCATCAAGAAGATGGCGGCCTCTGCTGGCCTTCCCGTCGCCGCGTACTTGCGTAACGTCGGCTTGGGCTACCAGGTGCGGGGCATCCTGGACAACAAGCGCGTTGAAGAGCTGGCTCGCATCAACGGCGACCTGGGCCGCCTTGGCGGCCTGCTGAAACTGTGGCTGACCGACGACCCGCGCACTGCGCGATTCGGCGAGTCCACCATTCGCGCCTTGCTGTCGAAGATCGAAGACACGCAAGACCACATGCACATGGTCATGCAGTCCGTGGTTATGCCAAGGACTGAGCGATGAGCTTTTTAGCCGCTAAAAATCCGCGAGGCCCGGCGTGATTGCCAAGCAGGTGCCCATGAAGTCCGTGGGTAAGAGCGATTTCGGTGGGCTGGTGAAGTACGTCACCGACGAGCAGAGCAAGAACGAGCGCGTTGGGTATGTCAACGTGACCAACTGCCAGACTGACAACTGGAAAGTTGCGATAACCGAAGTTCTGAATACCCAAGCGCAGAACACGCGGGCAACATCGGACAAGACCTATCACCTGATCGTCAGCTTTCGCGCTGGCGAGCAGATAGACGACGCGACCTTGAAGGCCATCGAGGCGCGTATCTGCGACGGGCTGGGTTATGGCGAGCATCAGCGCGTCAGTGCCGTGCATCACGACACCGACAACCTGCACTTCCACATCGCCATCAACAAGATTCACCCGACGCGCTACACGATTCATGACCCGTACAACGACCACAAGACGTTGGGCCAGCTTTGCGAGAAGCTAGAGCGCGAATACGGGCTTGAAGTCGATAACCACCAGGCGCAAAAAACCGTGAGCGAGAACCGGGCGGCCGACATGGAGCGGCACGCCGGGGTTCAAAGCCTGCTGGGCTGGATCAAGCGCGAGTGTGCCGACCAGATCAAGGGTGCGCAGAGCTGGGCCGAGTTGCATGCCGTGATGCGCAGCAACGGCTTGGAACTCCAAGAGCGGGGCAACGGCCTGGTTATCACGGACGGGGCTGGCCTTGGCGTCAAGGCCAGTTCGGTTGCGCGTGAGCTGTCCAAGGCCAAGCTAGAGCAACGCCTTGGGGCGTTCGAGGCCACGCCCGCACATGCTGCGGCAGCGGCCGTCGCGCAGGCCGCGCAAGCGCGCCGCACGCAATCGCCCCCCGTTGGCAAGGTTGGAAGCAAGCCGCCGCCGCGCAGTCAAAACCGGCTGCACAACCTGTCGCAGCTTGAGGCCATGAAGATCAACAGCGGGCGGCGATACGAGGCGCAGCCGATGCGCTCTCGGATCAACACCGTTGAGTTGTACGCCAGGTACAAAAACGATCAGCAAAGCAGCGGCGCAACACGCACGACTGAATGGGCCAAGGCCCTGGACCGCAAGAACCGCCTGCTTGAATCGGCCAAGCGAACTGCGCAGCTCAAGCGCAGTGCTATCAAGGTCATCAAGGGTGCCGGGCCGGGTAAGAAGGTCATGTACAGCGCGACGACCAAGACGCTGAAAGACGAAATCCAGAAGGTCAACAAGCAATACCTCGCCGAGCGCCAGGCGATCTACGACAAATACCAGCGCCTCGCATGGGCCGACTGGTTGAGGGCGAAGGCCACCGAGGGCGATCAAGAGGCGCTAGGCGCGTTGCGCGCCCGTGACGCGGCCCAGGGCCTCAAGGGCAACACCGTGGCCGGCAATGCCGGCCAGAAGGCCCCGCAGGGCCTTCCACAGCAAGACAGCATCACCAAGAAGGGGACGATCATCTATCGCGTCGGCCCTACGGCCGTGCGCGATGACGGGGACAAGCTGAAAGTCTCGCGGGGTGCGAACCAGGACGGATTGCAAGCCGCTCTGCGCCTCGCAATTGAGCGTTACGGCGACCGGATCACAGTCAACGGCACCGACGCATTCAAAGAGCAAATCGCCCAGGCGGCCGTGGCCGCCAAGCTGCCCATCACCTTTGCAGACGCCGCCCTAGAGCGTCGCCGTCAAGAACTACTGCAACCCATCACTACCAAGGAGAACGCGAATGAGCACGAACGAACACGACCCGCAGCACAACCAGGAGCGCGAACTACCGCCGAGCAGCCACGAGCCGACAGAGGACGAGCTGATAGCCGCAGCGATGGCCGCGCTGGACTCGCCGCTACCGGAGTCAACGCAACCCGAGCCGGGCGAGCTGGGGGGCGACAGTTCCGGCCCGTCCGAGGAGAACCCGTTCCAGGTGGCGGACTCCCCGGCAAGCCCGACATTGGCGGCGTTGGACGAAAGCCGCCGCCCCAAAGCCAGAACCGTTTGCGAGGGCTGTCCGAACTCGGTGTGGTTCAGCTCGCCAGCGGAGGTCAAGTGCTATTGCCGCGTGATGTTCCTGGTCACATGGAGCAACAAGGAGCCAAACCAGATCACGGGCTGCGACGGGATATTTTTGGGGCAGGAAGAGTAGCGGCCGGGCAGGACGCAGCGGATAAGTACATCGCCGAACGCGAGGCCATGCGGCTTAAAGTGTTCGATATACCGAAGCACACACGATATAATCAGGGTAATGACGGGGCCGCCGCTTTCGCGGGAATCCGCCAGGTTGAAGGGCAGACGCTGGCCCTTCTCAAGCGCGGCGAAGAGGTCATGGTTCTGCCAGTTGACGACGCCAATGCCCGACGCCTCAAGCGTGTTGCCGTTGGGGAGGTTGTCACCGTGACGCCGAAGGGTTCCATCAAAACGAAAGGAAGAAGCAGATGAAAGACAGGTTCAACAATGCCGTAGGCCCGCAAGTGCGCGCCAAGAAGGAAGGGCCTGGAAAGGTCATTCCTGCCTTGGCTGTGGTGTCTATCGCTGCTGGGCTGCAAGCCGCAACCCAGTTTTTCGCGCACGACTTTAGATACCAATCTGGTTCTGCCCGCTGGGCGAACGTCAGGGACATTCGGGCGGCTGGCCTGATCCCACGGACGCGCAGCTTGTTCCAGACCATCACCGGCAAAGAGGCCCCGACCAGCTCCGGCGTGTACGTTGGCGCGTGGATCGACAAGGATGGCAAGCAGCACTACTTGCGTCACAACGGGCCAGAGCATGTCTTGTGCTACGCCCCGACCCGTTCAGGCAAGGGCGTCGGCCTGGTCGTTCCTACACTGCTGTCCTGGGGACATAGCGCTGTCGTCACCGACCTGAAAGGCGAGCTTTGGGCTTTGACGGCTGGCTGGCGTCAGAAGCACGCGAAGAACAAGGTCTTGCGCTTCGAGCCGGCCACAGCCAGCGGCAGCATCTGCTGGAACCCCTTGGACGAAATCCGGCTGGGCACAGAAAACGAAGTTGGCGACGTGCAGAACCTTGCAACGCTGATTGTTGACCCGGACGGCAAGGGCCTTGAAAGCCACTGGCAGAAGACCAGCCAGGCGCTGCTTGTGGGCGTGATCCTGCACGCGCTCTACAAAGCCAAGGCCGAGGGCACCACGGCCAGCCTACCCAGCGTCGATGCCATGCTCGCCGATCCGAACCGCGACATTGGCGAGCTGTGGATGGAGATGACCACCTACGGCCACGCTGACGGCCAAAATCATTCCGTTATCGGGTCTTCGGCCCGCGACATGATGGATAGGCCAGAAGAGGAAGCCGGGTCGGTGCTTTCTACCGCCAAGTCTTACTTGGCCCTCTACCGCGATCCAATCGTGGCCCGCAATGTCAGCAAGTCGGAATTCAAGATCAAAGACTTGATGCACGACGACAACGCGGTAAGCCTCTACATCGTCACCCAGCCGAACGACAAGGCCCGTTTGCGGCCTCTCGTGCGCGTCATGGTCAACATGGTTGTGCGCCTGCTGGCTGACAAGATGGACTTCGAGAACGGCCGGCCGGTCGCCCATTACAAGCACCGGCTGTTGATGATGCTCGATGAGTTCCCGAGCCTTGGGAAACTTGAAATCATGCAAGAGTCGCTGGCCTTCGTGGCCGGCTATGGCATCAAGTGCTACTTGATATGCCAGGACATAAATCAGCTCAAGAGTCGAGAAACAGGCTACGGCCACGATGAAAGCATTACGTCGAATTGCCACGTTCAGAACGCCTATCCACCGAACCGCGTAGAGACAGCAGAGCACCTTTCTAAGCTGACCGGCCAGACAACAGTAGCCAAGGAACAAATCACCACCAGCGGCCGCCGCACAAGCGCATTGCTGGGGCAAGTGTCTCGCACCATCCAGGAAGTGCAACGGCCCTTGTTGACGCCAGATGAATGCTTGCGTATGCCGGGGCCGGTCAAGACCGATAGCGGCGACATTGCCGAGGCCGGCGACATGGTTGTGTACGTCGCAGGCTACCCAGCGATCTACGGCAAGCAACCGCTGTACTTCAAAGACCCAACCTTTCAGGCGCGTGCGTCGATTCCCGCGCCCAAGAACAGCGACAAGCTGCGTCAGGTGTCCGAGGTCAAGAAGGGGGAGGGCATCACGATATGAACCGCCTA
>JACPZP010000142.1 GCA_016195405.1 Planctomycetota bacterium
AAAATGCTTTCAGCGCTAGGCCGGATGGTTTCAGCGAAGCGCCGGATGGCATCTGTCCCAGCGCCGCGCTGAAACCATTTTCGCATCTCTTGTTCTGATATGCCTTTGCAGCCGAAAAATGGCTTCAGCGTCGGCTGAAGTCATTTTTGTCAATCCTGGTGACAAGTGCTACGTCACAGCTTATTTTTCGGGTAGTCGCGTTTGCCAAAACGCAGGTTTCCCGCACTTTGGCGAGTGCAGCTACCCGAATTTTTAGCTCTGACGCTGCGCTATCCTCGCGTACGAAGCTTCCCATGACCAGCCGGTATACGACGACAGCAGGCATTTCTTGCTCGATCAGCATGTAAACCGATAGCGATGGGATCGTCAAATAGGCGTCGTTCTTCTCTCCTTCGTCGAGCCGGCGCGTTGAGCGGGACAAGACTTCCGCGATCAGCACCGGTTCGTCCCGCAATCGCGCTTCTTCCCTCTTGACGGTCAAGCATTTCCCAAGTCCAATAGCATTCTCAGCCTACTTACCCCCAGCAGCCTCTTTCCCGAGGATCAACTCCTATTCGGGAGCCCTGCGATGAGTGCGTTCCAATTGACGATCATTTTCGGCCCGGACAAGGACAAGGCCTTCACCATGCAGGAAGGGACGAGCTATGTCCTGGGACGCTCGCAGGACGCCTCGTTCCGGCTCAACGACATGCGCGCCTCGCGAACCCACTGCGAAATCGTCTGGCACGGCGAGCGGGTCCGGCTCAGCGACCGGGGCAGCTCAGGCGGCACGTTCGTCAATGGCATGAAGGTTTCGCAAACGTTTCTCAAGCCCGGCGACCACATCAAGGTTGGCGAGACCGTTCTCCGTCTCCAGATTGAAGATCCTGCGGGCGCCAGCACCGTTACGGGCCTTGAGGAGAGAAAACAGTCGGATTCCGAAGTAAGAGAAGTGGAAGGCCTGGCTGCCCTGGTCGGCAAAACCCTGGCCAAGTACGAAATCGGACCCGTGATCGGCAAGGGTGAATCGTCGCGCGTGTTTCGGGCCAAGGACACCTCGGATGGCAAGGAAGTCGCCCTCAAAGTCATGCACCCCTCGTTTTCCTCGGATGACGATGAAATGCAGCGCTTCGTGCGCGGCATGAAGGCCATGTTGCCCTTACGCCATCCCAACCTCGTCACCGTCTATACGGCTGGAAAGACAGGGCCCTATTGCTGGGTAGCCATGGAACTGGTCGAGGGCGAAAGCATCACCGAGATCATTCGCCGAACCGGAGTGGCCGGCATGCTCGAATGGAAGAATGCGTTCCGCATCTGCTTGCAAATCGCCCGCGCCCTCGAATACGCGCATTCGCAAGGCATCATCCATCGCAACGTGGCGCCGCCGAATATCCTGGTTCGCTCCAGCGACAAAGTTGCCAAGCTCGGCGACTTGATGCTTGCCAAGGCCCTTGACGGCATCTTGGCCCAACAGATCACCAAACCCGGCGAATTGGTCGGCGACGTCAACTATCTGTCCCCCGAACGCACCCGCAGCCATTCGGAGAAGATCGACGGCCGTAGCGATCTGTTCAGTCTGGGCGCGACCACTTATGCGTTACTCACCGGCAAACCGCCGTTCGCCGGCAGCAATCTGGTTGAAACCATCACCAAGATTCGCAACGCCGAGCCGGACAGCCCGCGCAAATTTCAAATGGGCGTTCCGGGACTGTTCGAGGGCGTGGTTCTCAAGATGCTCGCCAAGGCGCCCGAACATCGTTACCAAACCGCCGCCGAAGTGGTCGGCGAGCTTGAGCGCATCGGCAAGTTTCAAGGTGTATCGGCGTGACCGTGTGATTCCGGTTCCATGATTCAAGTCGATCGTCTGACAAAATGCTTTCCTCAGCCCGGCGGCAGCGTGCTCACTGCTGTCAACGACCTCTCATTCTCCGTTGCCGAGGGGGAGGTTTATGGCCTGCTTGGCCCCAACGGCGCCGGCAAGACTACCACCCTCCGCATGCTTCTGGGGCTTTTGAGTCCAACCAGCGGGCAAGCTTCCATCGCCGGCTTCGGCTCGAGCACGCATCCCGACGAGGTCAAACGCCGCGTCGGCCTTGTCTCGGCCAGCGCCGGCCTCTACCAAGGTTTGACTGTTCGCGAGATGCTGCTCTTTTTCGCCGATCTCTATGCGGTTCAGCCGGAGGAGGCGCGTACCGAGCTGAATCGGCTTTCCTATTTGCTCAATTTGGACGAATTCCTCGATCAGCGCTGTGGAACGCTCAGCACCGGTCAAAGGCAACGTGTTAACTTGGCACGAGCCCTCATCCATCGTCCCCCGGTAATGCTGCTCGACGAACCGACGTTGGGCCTCGACGTCCTGGGCGCGCAAGTGGTGACGGAGTATATCGAACTTCTGCGGAACGAGGGCAAATCCGCGATTCTGACCACGCACCATCTCGACGACGCGGAGCGCCTGTGCACTCGCTTCGGCCTGCTGCACAAGGGAATCCTGGTGATTGAGGGGACGCTGCATCAACTACGAGCACGCACCGGATGCACCAGGCTCGTCGAGATATTTTTGAAGCTTTCGGAAATCGGGCCGGCTCTGTCGCAATGGCATCGGTGAACGAGAAATCGAAAAACGAAATGTCGAGACTAGACCGTTTCAGGTAGGAATATGCCAACGACCAACGAACCATCAAGACCGAAGGGAGAAAGGGACGCCCTTTATGTGCCGCACCCCTGGTCGCTGGACTCCCTGTCGCGACTGGGACGCCTGGTGCGCAAAGAGCTTCTGGAGATCCTGCGCGATCGCCGCACGATCATCACGCTGGTGGCGATGCCCCTTTTGCTTTATCCTCTGCTCAGCTTCGCATTCAAGCAGTTCTTCCTCGCCAGCCAGATTGGCATCTCCGTCGAGTCGACGCCAGGAGCCGATTTCCGCATCGGGGCGGCGACCTCGCGCGAGAAAAGCGAAATCGACACTCTGCTGCACGCCGGCAATGTCCAGCTCCGCGCGCAGATCAGCAAGTCGGAGCGTCCCGCGAAGGGCGGCACCGCCGGTCCGCCGCCGGAACCGTGGCTCTGCATCTCTTCCTCTGACTTGCGAAAGTTTCTCAGCAATGGCGAATCAAGGCGCGAATTGAACGCCGAGGAAATCCTTCAAGAAGCGTTGCGCCAGGGGATCATCCAACTCATCGTGCGTATTCCACGCGTTGACGCCAATGCTGGCAAGAGCAGGAGACTCGAGTGCGAGCTGGTGTCGCTTGAAGGATCGCCGCAATCGCAAGCCACGCTGACCTTCGTGGAGCGGCGCATCGCGGCATACAACGCGGAAAAACTGTCCCAACGGCTGGATCTCACCGGCGCCGAGCCCGTTACTCTCTTGAGCCTGCGTTGGTCGAGCGTAAAAGCAGGCGAGGCAGGCGACCTAATCTCGCTTGCCGCCCTCGTCCCGCTCATCCTCATCCTCATGACCATAACCGGCGCGGTTTATCCCGCCATCGACCTGACGGCCGGCGAGCGTGAGCGCGGCACTCTGGAAATCCTGGTTGCCGCCCCGGTGCCGCGCTTGGGCCTGCTCTTCGCCAAATACGTCACCGTTTTCACCGTGGCCGTCTTGACCGCGGTCGTCAACCTGGTCAGCATGGTGGCCACGCTAATGCTCTCGGGCATGAACCAGGTTCTATTCCGCGATCAGGGTCTCGATGCGGTGTTGCTCCTGGAACTATTCGGACTGTTGTTGCTGTTCGCGGCGTTCTTTTCGGCCGTTCTGCTCAGCCTGACGAGCTTCGCGCGAAGTTTCAAGGAAGCGCAGGCGTACCTGATACCGCTCATGCTGGCGTCGCTCGCACCGGGGTTAGCTGGCATGCTGCCCGGTCTGAAACTGGATCATCCGCCGGTCATGGCGGTGACGCCGCTGGTGAACATTGTCTTGTTGGCCCGCGATCTCTTTAACGGCGACGCAGTTTTTTCGCTATCAATCATCGTCGTGGTCAGCACGCTGTTTTATGCGGTGGCAGCCATCTTGCTGGCGGCGCGCATCTTCGGCGCGGAAGGTGTCCTATTCAGCGAGCAAACCGGCTGGCGCGATCTCTTCCGCCGCCCCCTCAGGCCACAAGACGCCGCCAGCGTTCCGGCAGCGCTGTGGTGCCTGGCCTTGATGGCGCCAACCCTGTTCGTAATGCAGTCGGCCCTCGCGCGCTCTCTGGAAGCGCAGACATTCCAGAGGCTCCTCTACCCGCTGATGTTCGCCGTAACTTTCGTCTTGTTCGGCATTCTGCCGGCAATTGGAGCTTGGTTAGGGAAAGTGCGCTGGATTTCTGGTTTCGGAGCGCGCCCGCCGCGCCTGGGAGCATTTCTTGGAGGCGCCATCCTCGGTTGTTCGCTGTGGCCGATCGTCCTCGAAATGCTCGCTTGGCTCAACCGCGACAGTCAAGCTTTGGAAGCGCGCTTCGGACGGATTCTGGAGAGCCTGCGCCAGGAAACCGTGCTGCCTATTGCCGTCGCCTGCATGATGGGGATCGGCGTTCTGGAAGAATGGTTTTTCCGCGGATTCCTTTTTCAGGCGCTGCGAGGTCACGTGACCAAGTGGGGGACGATAGGATTGACGGCAGTTCTCTTCGGTCTAACCCATGTCATTCAGGAGGGGCTCGAGCGCATGGCCCCTAGCACGCTGCAGGGTTTCGTTCTCGGCTGGGTCTGCTGGGAAACCGGGAGCGTCATCCCCGGCATGATCCTGCATGCCCTCAACAACGGCATATTGATCTGGATCAGCTTAGGCCGCCAATTGGAGGGGAGCGACGTTCCTCTCGACTGGCGCCTGGTAGGGAGCAACGTTCCCGTTAACTGGGTCGCAGTTGGAGTTGCGGGAACCCTTGCAGGCTTTGCTTTTGTTTGGTTCCTGGGGCGAAAGCGATCGCCCGCTACCCTCGAGGATTGACGCGCAATAGAATCGAAGCCCCACCGCGCACCTTGGCGCCGACTTTGGCGCATATCTCCTTGACCGCGTTCGATGGAATCAGCAAGTCGGTGCGCGAACCAAGCTTGATCATGCCGAGCCGGTCGCCTTTCTGGACCGTTTCGCCGATCTTCAACCAACACACAATTCGCCGCGCGATCGCGCCTGAGATCTGCTTGACCCGCAAGGGCCGGCCGCATTCTTCCATGTCGATCCACAGTTGCTCGTTGCGAACGGCGCTTTCCGGATTGCGGGCGTCGAGAAACGCGCCGGGAAAGTAACGGATGTTGACGATGCTTCCGCCGCGCGGCAGACGGTTGACGTGAACGTTGAAGATTGACAGGAAAATGCTCACGCGCAGCGCCTTGCCGCCCGGGAATTCCGGTTCCTCGACTTCCTCGACGTTGGTGACCGTGCCGTCGGCAGGGCTCACGAGCGCATCAGCTTCTTGCGGGATCGCGCGTTCCGGATCGCGGAAGAAGTAGATAAGCTCCAGCCACACGAGCGCAGCCGGGACCAAAGGCAGCAAAAACGCTCCGTGTAACTGCATCGCCAGGCAGCCGAACAGGCCAGTAAACACTACAAACGCAAGCGTGAACAAGACGACTTCCGCCAAGCCGTAACGAGCTAGACCGATCTTCGAGCGCCATTGGAAATGGTCGTCGTGTGGGTCGAACCAGAATCCACAGACATTGCGGATGTATTTAAGATCGCGCGGATCAATGACGTCGTCCGAAAACCTCTCGCAGACTCCTTGGCGATTCGTAAGCATGCGCCGCACATAGCCGGGGCGACAGGTTCGCAAATAGGCACGGCGCAAACGGCCCCAGGCCAGCTCGATCTGCATGCACCACCCGCCGCCGGGCTGGACGCTCTCCGGCCTCGGGGTAGCAGGAAGGCCCGTCAGCGCTTGCACGTCGTTCGCCATGAACTTAGGAAATGGAATCGAAGGGAGATTGGAAAGCCGACCTCGTAGCCGAATTCGTCGGAATTCGGTTTGGCCGAACTCTGACGAGTTCAGCTACGACAGGTGATGCTATTTTCCCTGTTCGGCTAGGCGCGCCCGCAGCCGCGCGAGAAGCATGGACTTCGAAGGCAGTTTGTTCTTGGCCTTGTCCGCTCCCGCGGCAGACGGCTCGGCCGGCGTCTCCGCGCTACCTGGAGGCAGAGGGGTGTTGGCGTTTCCCGGCAAGGTGTCAGCAGCGGCGGCGGACGCAGGTGTAGCTGGTCCAACGGGCCCGATGTCCAACGCGCCGGATTCCTCAGGCGGCGCCGCCGCTGCGGCTTCCGCTGTGACAGGAATATCGAAAGCTTGTCCAAAAATCGCCTGCACTTCGGGCTCGGCCATGCGCCGCTGAAAGGCAAGTGTGATGATCTGGCTATAAGGCAAAATGACGACTCGGCCCACGTCCGTGGACCCAGCCATCCGCCCGCGCATGATGAGAAACTCCCGCTCCAGGCGCAGAAGCGTCTGCACCACGATTTCGCCGCCGGTGACCAGAGAAAACGCAAGGCTGTCGTGATACTGGACCGGAATCCGCCGCAGAAGGGCAATCCAGGACGGTCCATGCATGAGCGCGATCCTCCCGGGCAAGTGTAGCTCACGATTCGCGGCCCTGTCGTCCCCGAGAAGGGTGCGTTTAGCCGCGAGCCTACGGCGAGCGCGGGCGGAGTGCATTCCGGCTGGTCTCAGCCCGCGCTCGCCGCTGGCTCGCGGCTAAACTGTTTTCTCGGTGCCTTTCCGCCTCGGTGGTTCCTTATGCTTCACCCGGAAGTCAAGCTGCCGGCGCTGGAGATCGACGCGGACTACCGTCACCGTGACCTTGTCTCCCAGCCGATAGCGCCGCTTTGTCCGCTGGCCGATTAAGCTGTGCGATGCCGCGTCAAAATGGTAATAGTCATCGGGCAGCGTGCTGATGTGAACGAGGCCTTCCACAGGCAGCGTTTCCGCCTGACCGTAGAATCCATAATCCGCGACGCCCGTGATGATCACTTCCAACTCGATCCCAAGCCGCTCGCTCATGTAGGTCAGCAACTTCAACTTGATCAACTCGCGCTCGGCCATCTCCGCGCGGCGTTCCATCTTGCTGCAATGATCGCCCAAGGCAGCCATTTCGTCGTGATCGCTGCCGGCCTTGCCGCGCCGTAAGAGCTGATCGAGCAAGCGATGTACGACCAGGTCCGGATAGCGGCGGATGGGCGATGTGAAGTGGCAATAATTCTCGCTTGCGAGCGCGTAATGGTCTTCCTTTTCCGGATGGTAGACCGCCTGCTTCAAGCTCCGAAGCAATGCGTAGTGGACGGCATGTGCCTCGGGCTTGTCGGCCGACTGATGCAGGATGCGCTGCAGCGTGAAGCGATCGGTTTCGCGCTGCACCTTGTATCCAAGGATGCGGGCGAACTCGGCGAATGCCTTGAGCTTGGTCGGCTCCGGCGCGGGATGCACCCGGCGAAGGAATTCGATGCCGCGGCGGTCCAAATGGTCGGCCACCGCCTCGTTGGCGGCGAGCATGAATTCTTCAATCATTTGATGGCTGATTTGCCGCTCGCGGAAATGGGCGCCGGCGACCCGGCCCTGAGGATCGTACTCCAGTTCAACCTCGGGCATGTTCAATTCCAGCGCCCCGCGCTTCAGCCTGCGTTTGTGCATGATGAGTGCCAGCTCGCGCATCCGCCAGAGCATCTCCATGATTTCCGGCTCGATCTTGGCGTTTAGAGGCGACGGCGTATCCTGGAGCAATTCCGTCACCTGCTCATAGCTGAAGCGCCGCTTCACACGGATGGCGGCGTTTGCGAAGCGAACCTCGGTCTTGACGCCCGCCGGCGTGAGATCCATCAGCGCGCTTTTGACGTAGCGGACTTTTCCCTCCTGCAAGCTGGCGAGGCTGTTTGACAGGATTTCAGGCAACATCGGCAGCACGCGTTGCGGCAAATAAACGCTGGTGGCGCGCTGGCGGGCTTCGCGGTCAAGCGCAGAGCCGGGCGGTGCGAAATGGCTAACGTCTGCGATGTGCACGCCCAGAAGCCAATGGCCGCTTTTGGGGTCCTGTGTCAACGAGACGGCGTCGTCGAAATCGTGTGCATCCACTGGGTCAATGGTGATCGTCGTCCAACCGGTGAAATCTTCGCGGCCGCTCAAGTCTTTTTCGCTGAACTGCCCGGCGGTAGTCCGCGCCTCTTCGAGTGCGTCTTCGCGAAATCGATCGGGAAGTCCGAAAGCGCGGATGATCGAGAGGGTGTCGACTCCCGGTTCGCCCCCGGAGCCGAGAATCTCGGTGATGACCCCTTCGCCGCGGTCCTCCGGCGAGGGGAACCTCACCATCTCGAAGACGACTTTGTGGTCGGGCCGGACGCCCTTGGCGCCGGGGTCTCCGACATAGACGCTGTGGCTGAAGACCGTGCCGTCGACGCGGACGTAGCCGTCGCCGTCGCGCTCGAAATAGGTGCCGACGAATTGGCGCGTCGCCCGCTCGACGACGCGAATGATCTCGCCGCGCGGACCCAGGTCACGGCGCTTGGGTCGGCGGCCGAGGCGGACTTGCACGACATCGCCCGTAGCCGCGTCGCCGACCGCCTCCTGGGGAATGTAGATCTCGTCGGCCTTGCCTCCTTCGGCAAGGTGCGGCCGCACGAACCCGAAGCCGCCCGAGGTCTTGCGAAACACGCCGGTGATGGCGCCGTGAACGCTGCTCGCCGGGCGGATGGACTGGTTTCTGCCCAGTTCGAGCCGCCCGGCTTTGATCAAGTTCCGCAAAGTCGTCTTGAAAATGGCGTAGAGATCTGGCGGCACGCGTAGCTTGCGCGCCAACGCCTTTGGTTTGAGCGGTTGGTAAGAAGAATGCGCCACCGCGGCGAGGATGGCCTTTTCGAGATCAGGCATGTCGAACTCCGCCGCTTGTAGCTTTGCGTTACGTCGTAGCGGAATTCGCAAGAATTACTGTCTGCTCCTCGGAATTCTTGCGAATTCCGCTACGACTTCGAGATGGTGCAGCGCGATTGCTTCAGGCGTCATGGGCAAGCGCGGGCTGCCGAACTCGTAGGTGCCGTGATGGCTCAGGATCATGTGCTTCAGTCGTAGGAGCAATTCGGCGGGAAAAGGTTCGCCCATCAAATCCGCGACTTTCGCGACCTTGTCGTCAAGCATCTCCACGCCGATGACGATATGGCCCACAAGCTGGCCCTCATCGGAATACCCAAAGACGCGTTCGTAACACAGCTCGCGGACCTTGCCGATGTCGTGGAGAAAAATGCCGGTCAACAAAAGATCGCGATTGAGCTGCGGATAGATCGGCGCCAGGCGGTCCGCGGCCTCGAGCAGAGTGACGACGTGCTCGAGCAGGCCGCCCAAGTAGGCGTGATGATTGCGAATCCCGGCCGGCGCTTTGCAAAAGCCGTCGACAAACTCGGCGTCCATCAAGAAGCACTCGGCCAAAGCGCGGAGGTGCGGATTTTCCAGTCTCAGGAGAATGCCGCGCAGCTTCTCAAAGAGCCGGCCCACGTCTTGCTCCGTTCGCGGCAAAAAATCCGCGAGATTCACCTGAGCAGGCTGAACTTTTTCGAAGCCGGTGAAGATGACTTGCAAAGCGCCTTGAAAGAGCTGCACTTTCCCCTTGATCCGCAGGAAGTCGCCTTCCTCAAACGTGCGAAACTGATGCTCGGTGGCGTTCCAGAAACGGGCGCCGATCGAGCCGGTACGGTCGCGCAGCTCCACCTGGAGATAGAGATTGCCGTTCTTGTTGGCCCGAAGTTGCTTGTCCGTGATCAGGAATGTCTCGTCGAGGGTCTCGCCGTCGACCAATTGCTGCACACAGCGCCGCGGCATGCGCGCTCCCGGATTATGGTGTGAGATGTCACTTCTGTCGTTGTATGGTGCAGACACCGCCGTGGCAGGGCACGAGCCGAAAGCGATTGCGGGCGATCCAGAGGTAAATCCTTTGGCCCAGGCTCGGCACGCCGGGAATGTAGAGCAGGGGAGCGATGGGCCACAACACCGGCAAACGCCACGCCAGCCAGCGAAACGCCCGAAAGCCGTGGAACAGCTCGCGGCCATCCGGCGTCAGAACGTGCATCTCATCGGTGAGCGGCGCTTGGGCGATGCGCGGCGTTTGCAAGAGCGGTAGGTTCTGTTCGCGGACGCTGACATATTCGAGCCGATGAAGCCAATCGAGCTTGCGCAGGATCGCCACGGACTTTTGGCAAAAAGCGCAGTCGCCGTCAAAAAGGACCTGGGCGCGCGGACGTGACATAATCGCTCTTTCGCACATGAATGCCCAGCCACGCGTCCTAAAGCTCGCTCGGCGGATTCGCGCGCTCTATGGAGCGCGCGAAACCGCCGGCGAGCTTCAAAGACGCATCCCGTTGGATGCGGGACAATCAAATAACCGCGAACTATCCACCACGATAACACTCCGAAGCGCTCTTGCCGAGCCTTTGGGAAGTGCTATTATCTCGCGTTCCCGGTACATTACAGGTTTTCTGACAAGTAAGGGTTTGGTACAAGATGGGAGGCTTCTTGTGCGAAATCGCGTCCTTGGCACAATTTTCCTGATTTTCGGACTTCTGGCAGCTGTGACAAGTCCGGGATGCAACTGGTTTAACGAAATCCACGTTCCTTACGATCCGTTCGATCGCAAGGATCCCAATCGGCCCGGTATTGTCACGAATCGCGACCTAATGGTTAGTACCGACCCCTTCGATTTCAGGAATCGCTAGCGTCCGTTCTTCATCCGTGCGATCCGTGGTTCATCTCTTCGGCAACCAACCCCGCTGGACCAGCACCTCCGCGATCTGCACCGCGTTGCTCGCCGCGCCTTTGCGCAAGTTGTCGGCCACCACCCAAATATTCAGGCCGTTCGCGATGGTTGGATCCCTGCGTATGCGGCCCACGAAGGTTTCGTCACGCCCCTCGCACTGGAGCGCCAACGGCACCTCGCCCTTGCCGTAATCATCGACGACCACTACCCCGGATGCTTTGCGTAATGCCTCGCGGGCTTGCTCGGCGGTGATCGGCTTGTGGAATTCGAGATTGATCGACTCGGAATGGCCGATGCGCACCGGGACGCGCGCCGTCGTCGGCGAGACCTGGATGCTGTCGTCGCCCATGATCTTCTGAGTTTCCTTGATCATCTTGATCTCTTCTTCGCTGTAGCCGTCTTCGCCGGGCTTCCAATCATGCGGCAGAACATTGCCGGCGAGTTGGGCTGCGTGCATCGTGACTACCGGCACCTTCTCGCCACGGCCCAGTGCGGCGACTTGACTATCAAGCTCAAAGAGCGCCTTCGCGCCTTTGCCCGACGACGCTTGATAGGTCGACACGACGACGCGCTTGATGCGGGCCAGATCGTGCAGCGGCTTGAGGGCGACCACCATTTGGATCGTCGAACAGTTGGGATTGGCGACGATGCCCCTGGGAATTGACTTGAGGGCGCCGGGATTTACCTCGGGAACGACGAGCGGCACCTCTGGGTCCATGCGCCAGGCGCTGGAATTATCGATGACGATCGCGCCCGCCTTGGCCGCCATCGGGCTGGTCTCGCGGCTCACCGATGCCGGCGTGCTCGACAGGACGATCTGAACGCCGGCGAACGCCTCGGGGCAAATCGGCTCAATCGTGTATTTCTTGCCTTTGAACTCGATGCTCTTGCCCGCGCTGCGCGGGGATGCGAGGAACTTGATGGATGCCAGCGAAAACTTGTGATCGATCAAAACCTGGCGCATGACCTCGCCAACCGCCCCGGTCGCGCCGACCACCGCAACATGGACTGACATCGGAGTTGTCCTTTCGAGACAAGAGGACGATCCAAGAACCGTGGGATCATTGTCCTCAAGGGCCGGACACTTGGCAAGTTGGCATTCATCTGCCGACCATTAGACGCATTTTTTCCGTGTAAGCGCTTTAGAACTCAGGCTTTAGCAATATGCGTCTAGCGTGAGGCCCCCACCCACACGCGGATAATCGCATCGGGCACATCGTTAAACGCATCGGGCACATCGTTAAACGCATCGAGCACATCGTTAAACGGATCGGGCACATCGTTAAACGGATCGGGCATGTTGGTAAACGAATTCAGCCTGTGAGTAAACGAAATCGCGAAGTTATTGTCCCTTCGCGGCGCGTTTTTCACCATCACGCACGACTTGGCCGCCCTTCATCACAAACCGCACCTGTCGCAACGCGCGAATGTCCTGCGTCGGATCACCTTCGACCGCGACCAGGTCGGCGAGCAAGCCGGCTTTGATTTGGCCGCGATCTTTCAGGTGCAGGACCTTGGCGCAGTCCGAAGTCGCCGAGCGCAGTGCCATGGCCGGGTTCATGCCGTATTCGACCATCAGTTCCAGCTCGCGGGCCTGGTCGCCGTGCGCGAAGACGCCGGCGTCGCTGCCGCAGATGATGGCGACGCCGGAATCGAGCGCTTCCTTGAAGCCGGCGCGGCGAGCTTTGAGCGACGCGGGCTCGGAGCTGCCTTGCTTCCAACCGCTGTAGCGGCTCATCGCCTCGGACGCGGCCAAGGTAGGGCAGAGGGCCACGCCTTTGTTCGCCATCAGGCGGAAGACTTCGCTATCGCCGTCGTTGCCGTGCTCGATAGTCGCGACTCCGGCGAGAGCGGCCAGACGCAT
>JACPZP010000134.1 GCA_016195405.1 Planctomycetota bacterium
CCGTTCGACCGCCTCAACGGCGCGCAGGCGAACCTCCTCTGTGGAGTAAGGTCTTCCATGACTCATGGGCTGCGATATTCATAAACTCCTGACCAACATGTCAACGCCAATATGTGACAGATTTATTGCGACGAGCCATACGCGTCGTTCGCGTTGAATCAGACGTCGCCAACACTATCGCAAAAATAAATGCGGACCTGCTGGGCCAGCTGGCACGGGGGTAGAGCTTTCATGACGGGTTGGAGATTGCGATGAGCAGTATGTCCACGCGCCGGCGCTTTTTTGGCCATGCTGGTCTCGGCGGCGTCGCGCTTGCGTGGCTTCTCCACCAAGACCAGCCCGCCCAATGCCAGGAGCCGCGTCGCGGCCTTCCCGATTTGCCGCACTTCACGCCGCGCGCGAAGCGCGTCATCTATCTCTTCCAATCCGGCGCTCCGTCGCAGATGGACCTGTTCGATTACAAGCCACGCTTGACCGGCCTGCGCGGCACGGAACTGCCGGCTTCCGTTCGCCAGAATCAACGGCTGACGGCAATGACCGCGACGCAGGAGAGCTTCCCGGTGGCGCCGTCGCACTTTCGCTTCCGGCAACACGGCAGGGCAGGGGCGTGGGTCAGCGAGTTGTTGCCGCACATCGGCAGCATCGCCGACGAATTGTGTTTCATTAAGACGATGCGCACGGAGGCGATCAACCACGACCCGGCGATCACCTTCTTTCAGTCCGGAGCGCAACTCGCGGGCCGGCCGAGCATGGGAGCGTGGATTTCCTATGGCTTGGGCAGCGAGAGCCGCGATCTGCCGGCGTTTGTCGTGCTGGTCTCGCAAGGAACAGGCAATCCCGCCGATCAGCCGCTCTACGATCGCCTGTGGGGCAGCGGCTTCTTGCCGTCGCGCTTTCAAGGCGTCAAGTTCCGCTCGGTCGGCGATCCGGTCTTGTACCTGTCGAATCCCGACGGCATCGACAATGCGACGCGCCGCCGCATCCTCGACGATCTCGGCCGGCTCAATCAGATGCGCCTCGACGAAACCGGCGACCCGGAAATCGCCACCCGCATCGCCCAATATGAGCTGGCCTTCCGCATGCAGAGCGCGGTGCCGGAATTGACCGACATTAGCCGCGAGCCGCGCCACGTTCTCGACTTATATGGGCCCGAAGCACGCCGGCCTGGAACGTTCGCCGCCAACTGCCTGTTGGCCCGACGTCAAGCCGAGCGTGGCGTCCGCTTCATCCAGCTTTTCCATCGCGGCTGGGACCAGCACACCAACCTGCCGAGGCAGATCGTCGGCCAATGCCGCGACACGGATCAAGCGTCCGCGGCGCTAATCCTCGACCTTAAGCGCCGCGGCTTATTGGACGACACCTTGGTCGTCTGGGGCGGCGAATTCGGCCGGACCGTCTATTGCCAGGGAACCTTGACCGCCGACAATTACGGCCGCGACCATCATCCGCGCTGCTTCACGATCTGGCTTGCCGGCGGCGGAGTCAAGCCGGGCTTCACGCATGGGGCCACTGACGATTTTTCCTACAACATCGCGGAGAATCCGGTTCACGTTCACGATTTGCACGCCACCATGCTGCACCTCTTAGGCATCGACCACCGCCGGTTGACATTTCGATACCAAGGCCGCAATCATCGTCTCACCGACGTGCATGGAAATGTAGTTGATGAGATAATTGACTAGTGGATTTGTGTCAACTTTGGTTAAAAGGCCACAATTGAAGCCACAGATGCGGGAGCTTGTCATGGCAGAAAAGAAAGCCGGGAACAAAGACATGGTTGACACGTTATTAGCGCGCTTGAAGCCTGATATCCACGGATGGCACACCAGGATTCCCGCCGAAATGGGTCTTTTCTTTGGACTTCGGCTGGCCTTGAGTCTTGAGGTGCAAAGAACCCGCGAGCGGAATCCGCCGAAGCGCCTCAATGACAAGGAGAAGAAGCTAGCGCGGGCGATTCTTGAGAATCTGAACCCAATTCTCCGCGGAGCGGAGCGCAGGTTCAAGAAATACGCCAGGCGCGATCCGAATGCAAGCTCTGGCATCGACAAACCCGAAATCTGTATCGTTAGAGGTCTGATGGACGAGGAACATCCGGAGTACTGGGCTCTCCGGTTCAGAAAGAAGGCCACGCACTGGGACAGCTACGACATTGGCTTTGGCGGAACTGAGCTAGAGGAGATCAGCATGTACAACGATTTGGAGTACGACGACTAGCCTCACAGTAAGACTTCTCAAACTTGGAAAAGGGAGGATGCCATGCGCACATCAGCATACTTGGCCGCTCTTGTCCTTGTCCTATCGTGGTTCCTTTTTCTCGAAACCAAGGCTAACAGTCGAACTGGCGACGATCCGCGCACCTTCGCCTCGCCCGAAGATGCCCGCAAATCGCCGCCGGAAAAGCTCGCCTACGTCGTGGGCTTGTACGCGGGCACGGGTCTTGAGAAGCCCGACTATCTGGCCACCATCGACCTCGATCCCGATTCGAAAACCTATTCGCAGGTTATCCACCGCCTCAAGATGCCCAAGATCGGCGATGAATTGCATCATTTCGGTTGGAACGCGTGCGGCAGTTGCCACGGCATGGCGGCACGTCGCTATCTGATCATCCCGGGGTTCGCATCGAGCCGCATTTACATCGTGGACACGATCGACCCGCGCGCGCCCAAGCTGCACAAGGTGATCGAGCCTGAAGTGATCATTCGAACCGCGAAGCTGACCGCGCCACACACCGTCCATTGTCTCAAAGACGGCAACATCATGATCTCGATGCTCGGTGACGAGAAAGGCAACGGTCCGGGCGGCTTTATGCTCCTCAATGATAAGTTCGAGATCGCCGGCCATTGGGAGAAGAGCCGAGAGGGAATGAACTTCAACTACGACTTCTGGTATCAGCCGCGCTTGAATGTGATGGTCAGCAGCGAATGGGCGGCGCCCAACACGTTCCGCGCCGGCTTCAAGCTCGAGGACGTCAAAGCCGGCAAATACGGTCACCGTGTGCACTTCTGGGACTGGAAGGCGCGCAAAATTGAGAAGAGCATCGATCTGGGCGATCAGGGGCTGATCCCGCTCGAAGTTCGATTCCATCACAAACCCGACAGCGCCCACGGATTCGTGGGCGCGGCCCTGTCGAGCACCATGTGGCACTGGCATAAGACGGGGGGCGATTGGAAGGCGGACACGGTGATTGAAGTGGCGTCGCAGAAGGTGAAGGGCTGGGACATCCCCGTTCCCGGACTCATCACCGACCTCGTGCTGTCGATGGACGATCGCTGGCTCTACTTCTCCAATTGGCTGCACGGCGACATCCGGCAATATGACGTGAGCGACCCGGCCAAGCCCAAGCTTACGGCTCAGGTTTGGATAGGAGGCGTCATGGGCAAAGCGGACAAGATACGCGGCAAGACGCTCGCCGGCGGCCCGCAAATGCTCCAGCTCAGCCTCGACGGCAAACGGCTTTACGTCACCAACTCGCTCTACAGCTCTTGGGACAACCAGTTCTATCCGAACATGGCGAAGGAAGGCTCTTACATGCTTGCCGTTGACTGCGACACCACGAAAGGCGGCATGACCGTCAACGACCGCTTCCTCGTCGATTTCGGCCTCGAGCCCGACGGTCCGGCGCGAGCCCACGAGATGCGCTTCCCGAACGGAGATTCGACGTCGGATATTTGGGAATAGCACCCCGATGGCAAGCAAGAAAGTCCATCTTGGCTTCCTGGGCGCCGGCTGGTGGGCGACGGCCAACCACATGCCGATCCTGACGGCGCGCGATGACGTGGAATTGACCGCTGTCTGCCGTCTAGGACGCAAAGAACTCGAACAGGTCAAAGAAAAGTTCGGCTTCCGTTTCGCCACCGAAGACGCGGCGGAATTGGTCAATTATCCCGACCTCGACGCCGTCGTCGTTTCCTCGCCGCACACCTTGCACTTTGAACATGCCCGGCTTGCCCTGGAGCGCGGCTTGCACGTGATGTGCGAGAAGCCGATGTGTACACGGGCCGACCATGCCCGCGAACTCGTGCGCCTCGCAAACGAGAAACGGCTGCACCTACTCGTACCCTACGGATGGCACTACAAGCCGTTCATCCAGGAAGCCAAGAAATGGCTCGACGACGGTGCGATCGGAACCGTTCAGTACGCGCTGTGCCACATGGCGTCGCCGATTCGCGACCTCTTGCAGCATGGCCATTTTCAGGCGGACAAAGTTTCCGGCCAGGCGAGCGATCTCATGTTCTCGCCCGATCCCAAAACGTGGTGCGACCCGCAGATCGCTGGAGGCGGCTACGGACACGCGCAGCTTTCACATTCCACCGGCATGCTGTTCTGGCTGACCGGCCTGATCCCCGAGTCAGTGTTCGCCATGATGTCCGCGCCCGGCGCCAAGGTCGATCTCTACGACGCCTTGGCCGTGCGATTTGAGGGCGGTGCTATCGGCACGATCTCGGGCGCTGGGACGGTGCCGCCCTTGGGCGCCGCCCAGTATCAAGTGGACTTGCGCATCTTCGGCACGGAAGGCTTGCTGATGCTCGATTGCGAACGCGCCCGCCTGGAGTTGAAACGGCACGATGGCCGGCAAGAGCAGTGGGAATTGGCGGCCGATGCGGGCAACTACAGCTGCGACGGGCCGCCTCACAACTTCGTCGATTTGGTGCTGGGAATGACGAACGTAAACTGGTCGCCGGGCGAAGCGGCGATGCGCTCGGTGTGCCTCTTGGATGCGGCGTATCGGTCGGCGCAATCGGGGAAACTCGAGATGGTCTAAGTCGCGCTAACGTAGGACGGTTTTGCAAACCGTCCGGTCGAACGGACGGATTTCAAATCCGTCCTACTAGCGGAGTCAACTCGATACCACGTTTACGCGTTTGCCGCCGCGGTCGAACTGGACGACGCCTTCGGCGAGCGCGAAAAGGGTGTCATCCTTGCCGCGGCCGACGTTGAGTCCGGGCAAGAACTTCGTGCCGCGCTGGCGCACGATAATGCCACCCGTCCTGATCTGGTGTCCGCCGAATACTTTGATCCCCAACCGCTGGGCGTGCGAATCACGACCGTTGCGGCTGGAGCCTTGACCTTTCTTATGAGCCATTGCTGCGACTCCCGGATGTGTCTCACCCTATGGAGCCGGATTGCAAATCCGGCCTACTCTGGCAAAGCGAGTATTCTAGGTCCGCCAGACACGATCGGAAACTATCCCGTTACTTTTCGTCCTTTTTCCGCGCCGCGGCTCGATAGATCCACTCCGCGGGGGGTGCGAAGCTGATGTCGCGGGAATCGACGGAAAAACGGTCTCCCTGCCGTTTGAAATTGAGCTGCAGCGTTTTGTATCGCGTTATCGGCTGGCCACCCGGAGTCAAGGGATCGACCAGCACGAAGCCGTTCGAAAGGCCGCGGACGAAGATGCTGAAGCGCGAGGAATCCATGAGATCCTTGGCGTCGGCGTTACGCTGCTTGGGGTCGGCCGCGGAGGCGTCCCAGATCGCCACGCCGGTGATCTTTTGCGGAAATGCCTGGTCGTCGGGCTTGGACGCTGGAATCGGATTCTTGCCGATGTTGACGGAGTTCTTGATTTCTTGATACCCAGTCGGGTCTTCGACTTTCTTGATCGCCTCCTCGACGGTCGGAAGCACCTCGTCCGAATAGACCCCCGGATGATCGAGCGTCACCAACTCAAAATTCGGCACGAAGCGGTGCGGCTCGCCGGTGCGATTGACGACTTGATACCACATGTACCAAAAGATGCGCGTGCCGCGGCCGGGAACGTTCACCTTGATCAGACGCGGATCCTTGAAGCGGAAATCGAAGGCCCAAACGTCGCCCTTATCAAGAGCCGATGCTTGGGACTTAACCTCGCGCTCATTGAAGGACTGGCCGGGCGCTCGGGCGGGGAATAGGCACGTCAATAAGCCGGCGAGGAGAGCGAGGCCGACCAGATTCGAGCAACAACGCGAATACGCCTTCATGCCTGTCCTCCGGTGGCACCCACGTTTGAACCATGCCAGGAATTCACTATAAGGGAGCGATTTTCGCGAATCAAGGCGAAGCGGACCCATCGCGACAAGTTGTGGCATCGGAGTCGGCAAGAGAGCGACTTTTGGCAATCGAGGCAAGCGTAGTCGGCGGCTTGTCGGCGTGGTTTCGTTCCATAAATCAGTAGTACATCCGTTCAGATTCGCGGATGATCCATTTCGTCAACATGTCCCGCGCCGCATGGCCTTAGTCGCACGGTTCAAGCCGCATGGTCCAAATCCTCAGTTGGCCTGGAGATGATCGGCTCGAATCGCTTGGCCATGCCCTCATCCAACTCCGACAAGGTCGTTTGGTGATCGTTCCTACCGAAGTTGGTTATGAGTGCGTCGCCAACGCGCTCGACGCCGGCGCGGTTTCTTCGCTCAAGAACCTTGCGGGGCCCGCTGAGTTCCTGGCAGTAACCCTTGGCAATCCGCATGAGATCTTCGACTGGTTGCCGTTCTTTCGCGGCGTCGGCCCGCGGTTGGTGCGGCGTTTTTGGCCCGGGCCATTGATTGTATTCGGAGACGCTAGCGCGCCGTCGAGCCTTACGCGACGCCTGCCCCCAGGCGTTCTGGATTGCTTGGCGACGGACCATGCGCTTGGCTTTCGCTTGCCGAAACATGCCGCCCTTCACGATTTGAAACTGCACATTGAACTGCCGCTGGCAACGGCGCCTTGCCCAGGAAATGATCCCAATCAATGGATTGAAAGCTTGGGCGACAGACTTGGAGTGGTATTCACGAATGCCTTTCCAACCGCGGCTCGACCACTTACCGTGGTACACACGAACGGCAAACGTTGGCATTTGCTGCGGGCGGGCGCGATTTCAGAAAACGAGATCAAAGCAGCCGCGGCCTGTCACATTGTTTTCGTTTGCACCGGAAACACCTGCCGCAGCCCAATTGCGGAAGCGCTGTGCAAGAAGATGCTGGCCCAACGGCTAGGAATCAAGCCAAACGATTTGGGCGAAAATGGCTTCGAAGTTGCATCCGCTGGACTGGCGGCCGTAGAAGGCAGCGAGGCTGCCGCGGAGGCCGCGGCGGTGGCTCAGGCCAGAGACGCGGACTTGAGCGGCCATCGGACGCGGCCGTTGACCGCCGAGCTGCTGCTGGACGCCGATTTCTTGCTGACCATGACCTACAGCCACCTGCGCATGCTGCATGGCCTGAGGTTGGGGATCGAGCCGCGCCTAATGTCGAGCCGAAACGAAGACATTGACGACCCCATGGGCGGAACGGCGGAGCATTATGATGCATGCGCGCGCCAGATCGAGGCGGAACTTGTAGAATTACTCCCGGAATTTATGGAAGGGTGACAAACTCCGAGTCAATGAAAACTCGGAGGTTCGCGGGCAATGAACATGAAAATCGCCATCGGCAGCGATCATCGCGGATTCGACGCCAAGAGACGGTTGGTGGCCATCCTGCAACAGCTGGGCCATCAAGTCGACGACGTCGGCGCGCCCGGCCCGGAGAGCGTCGACTACCCCGATTACGCCTACCAGGTTGCCACGCGCGTGAGCCGCGGTGAGGTCGAGCGCGGCATTCTGATTTGCGGCACCAGCATAGGCATGTGTATCGCCGCCAACAAGGTGAAAGGCGTGCGGGCCGCGCCTTGCCACGACAGCATCACCGCGGAAATGAGCCGCCGGCACAACGATGCCAACGTCCTTTGCCTTTCCGCCGACCTGTTGGGCGAGGGCCTGATCGACCGCATGGTCCGCATCTGGCTGGAAACCGATTTCGAAGGCGGCCGGCATGCGCGACGGGTGGAGAAGATTACGAAGATTGAGAATCAACAGGCGCCTTAACGCTCGAAGCGTTTTGTTGTAATGCGGGCTTTCAAATCGATGACAGCGACAATCGCTATTGTCGCATTTGTTTTGTTAATGCCTGTGTTTCTGCCGTACGCGCTGATTCAGCAAGCGGTATACAGGCGCCGGCTTGTGCGCGCAGCAAAGAAGTTTGGCTGTGTGAATTGTGGCGCAACTCTCGGAAAGGAGGCGTTGCGCTTGGCTGATCTAGACTTGAAAAAAACAATGGAGGATTGGCGCCGCGAATTTCCCCATTTAAGACCACGTATCATCCGAACGCTGCACGCGCTCTGTCCCAACTGCCGTACGCGTTACACATTCGTAGAGAATAATCGGACCTTTGTTTTGGAATCTCTTGCAGTCAACGCGTGAACTGTGGCGGACGCGTGGAAAGCGCGACCTTTGGCAGCCACCAAGCTAATCAAAAGGGACTTTAGCCAACCTAAGCTGTCTTTCTCTTTCGTGGGCGACGATTCGTCGTGTCCTTGCCGCCTTTCACTGCCGCCCAAAAAGCTTCACTGCTGAGTCCTTGTCCGGCTCGGATACGATCGCGAGCTGCCGTAAGGATCGCCTGCAGGCGCGGCGAATGGGCCATCATCAATCGCTCGAATTCGTCCTCATCGGTCACCGGGACAACAAGCGCCACCGGCTTTCCATTGCGGGTAACCACGATGGGTTCTTGCTTGGTCGTTTTGATAATCGCGCTGAAATTGGTCCTCACTTCCGTAATTGAGGCGATTTTCATGATTTCAGCTCCTCTGCGCCGATGAACTGGCGATTCCGTTCACTTGGCGCCAGCGCCCACATCCAGACACAAGATGTGCTCCTTGTCCCTCAAATAAAGACGCCCGTTCGCCAATGTCGGTACGGTCCGGTTTTCGCCAAGCATCGTCACGCGCGCGACCTCTTGATATTTCTCCGGCGTCGCTTTGGCTAGGACCAGATCGCCTTTCTTCGTGGTCATGAACAAGTGGCCGTCCGCGAGCATGACGGAGCCTTTGCCGAAGTCCTTCTGGGTCCATTTCAGCTTGCCGGTCTTGATTTCGACGCAGTTGAGGTCGATGCGCTCGTCGAATTGGCCGGAGTAGCCGTAGAGATGGCCTTCATGCGCCACTGAGTTGGCCCAGTAATTCATCATCACGCTCTTTTTCCCTTTGCTTTCCCAGACTACTTCGGGCTGGCCCGCATCCTTGAGCTTGTACATCGTGCAGCCGACATGCTCGCCGGAAGCTACGAACATCAAATCGCCCAGGACTAACGGCGTGGCGATGTTGCAGTCGTAATCTGTCGTCCAGGGAATGCGCCAGAGTTCCTCGCCCTTGTCCGCGGAAACCGCATAGAGCGCGACGCCATTGAAAAAGATCACTTGGCGCTTGCCGCCGACCGTGACAGGAACCGGGGAGGCGTAGCCTGCCTTGTCGCTGCCGCTTTTCCAAACGAGTTCGCCGGTTCTCTTGTTGAAGGCCGCGGAGCCGGCGCCTACTGCGCCCGGCACAGCAAGCACCAAATCGCCCTCAATGACCGGCGAAGCGGATAGGCCCCAGGTCAGGTTTTTCGCATTGAAATCCTTCAGCAAGTCCTTTGACCACACGATGTCGCCGGTGTCCGCTTTGAGGCAAGCGAGCGGCCCGCTTACGGACTGGACATAGACCGACCCGGCTTCGATTGCCGGCGTGCTGCGTGGACCATTGCCGAACTTGTTCTTGTAGACTGGTCCGATCTTCGTTTTCCAAAGCTCGGTCCCTTTGACGGCATCGAGTGCGAGGACGAACTCACCGTCAGTGCGCTGTACGAGGGTGACGGCACGGCCCTGAGCGACCGCGACGGAGGAGTAACCGTCGCCGCCTGGGACCTTCCAAAGCACCTTGGGGCCGGTGGAAGGCCAGGTCGTCAAAAGCCCCGTCTCCGGAGAAGAGCCGTTGCGGTTGGGTCCGAGCCAATTGGGCCAGTCGCCGGCTTGGGCGGCGCCGATGGAGTGAAGCATTAAGAACGCCGACGTTAGGAGAAAGAATTTGTTCCGCATCGCGAACTCCGGGTTAAGCGCCCAAGCCCGTAGGCGAGTCTTCGAGCCTGCGGGGTAAAGTATGGAACCCCGCACGCTCGAAGACTCGCGTGCGGGCTTGGGGAGGTTGATATTCTCTATCGCTGTCTCTACCGCTGCAACTCGCGTTCAATCTTTTCAACGAGATCGCGCACGGAAACGGGCCGGCCTAGATTCAGCTTGGCATCTTCCGCCAGCCATTGGCGTACCTTCTTTTCGCCGGCAACGGCGGTGCTGTGATTGAGGCCGCCAAAGCGCTGGCCGATTTCCGCGTAGGTGGCCGGCGTGTGCTTGCGCGCTAGGAACATCGCCAACATGCGGGGATGGCTCACCATCCAGCCGCGCTTGCGCGCTTGCAGCGTCTTGGCGTCCAAGCCCATCACCGAGCACACCGCGGCTTCGACGTCGGGCAGTTGCAAGAGGCGAACCGAATGCCGCAACACGTCCGCCAGAGCTTCCTTGGCCGACGCCAGGTCGATTGGCCGGCCATGCACCCGTGCGAAATGATAGACGCTGTGCAGCGCTCCTTCCAACTCACGAAAATTACCGCGGAGCTGATCGGCCAGGAATTCTATGACCGGTGCGCTCAAGGCGACGCGCTGCGGGGCTTGGCAGGCCAGCTGCATGAATAGGAGGCGGGTTTGGCGTTCCGGCGGCGAGACGCCCCACAGCGCTCCGCCCTGAAGTCGATCGCCAAGCTCGGGCATGTAGCAATCAGCCAAACGTGGGTGGCAATCGCAGGTTAGGACAACCGAACGTTCCTGAGCGCGAAGGGCGTCGAAGGTGTGCAGGAATTCCTCTTGAGTTGCGGGCTTGCGGGCCAGGAAGTGAATGTCATCCACGAAGAGGGCGTCGCATTCGCGGAAATGCTTGCGGAAGGCGGCGAGTTTGCCCTGGTGCATGGCGTGCACGAAGCGATTGGTGAAATCTTCCGCGCTGACAAAGAGCAGCCGCCAGTCCGGCCGCGCTTGCCGTAGACCGCCGTATATGCCTTCCAGAAGATGCGTCTTGCCGGTGCCGACGGGGCCGTGCAGCACGAGCGGGCACGGTCCTTCGTCGGGCCGTTCGACCCGGTCCAGCGCGGCGGCGTGAGCGACGCGGTTGCACGGGCCAACCACGAAGTCCTCGAGACGTCGGAAGCGGCGCGGCCGAGCGCGCGAAGCCGACTGCGCGCCGCGATCCGCGCGCGCCGGCGCGGAGGTCGTAACGGCGGAAGGCTCAAGAATGGAATGCGCCGGCGTTGCCGGATTCGCTCCTTTTTCAAACAAGGGCAGCAGGGCGTCGGATTGGCGGCGCCGGCCGGCTTTGAACAGCTCGGGGTCGATGGTGAAACGCACGGTCGCAGCCTGGCCGAAGACTTCTTCCGCGACGGAGGCCAAGTCGTCGCCGTAAGTCTTTTGCAGCCAATCGTGATAGAAGAGGTTGGGAACGCCCACCACAAGTTGGCCGTCCTGCCAGGTCAGCCGGGTGTTGCCCACGAACCACAATTCATGGCGTTTTTTACCTATCCGGAGGGCAAGGGCCTGGCTGAGCGATTCCGTGATGTCGCCGGCGATGATCCTCAATGCAAGTCCTCTCTTCGCGCACGATCCGGGCCGTGCATACCTTGCGGAACTCGACCGAGCATTGCAGCACACGAGTTCGCAGCCAGGAGGCATCCTGTCCGCGAGAGATTCTCTCGAAGAAGCAGATTCTCATGGAGAAGCGACATTCTAGATTGGGCAGGGCGCGCTTGCCAACGTTTTTTCCTTCGCGAAACAACACGTGCGGCTGCCAGCGACGGAAAACACCCCATTTTCACTTGATTCACAAGGAAAAAACAAATTCCGCGCCTTCGTTTATTTTGCTAGCGCAGGTGGATAACCTGTCGATGGCAGCGACACTTCTTTCAGCTGATGCTCGGGTTTATGAGTGGTTTCAGAATTTGTTGTAACTCACTTTCAGATAGCCTGTTATACCAAAATTTCTCCAGTGAGTCCGCGGGCCCGATCGGCAAGAGGCGGCCGCATGACGTGCAAGAAAACCTCGCGAAAATCAGCGCCGGCAAAGCCCAAGGAACGATACAGCTGGAGGGCCGGGGCATTGCGCTCATCGACCGCCAGGATCAGCTGCGGCGCGCCGGCTGCGCGGGCCTCGTGAAGTGCTTTGGCTGCGAGGTCCCGACCCAGGCCGCGCCCACGCGCGGCGGCGATCAATCCCATGTACGAAAGGTCCCAACTCTTCTCGTCCGGAACTTTGGTGGTAAGCAACACACCCACGGGAGTAGTTTTCTCGAACGCCAGCCACCAACGAGCCGCGCCCGGGCGTCCCTGGGCCAGGTGCCCTGCGATAATCTCGTCCACCGTGCGCAATCCGTTCAGTTCCGGACAGTCGAGCGTTTGTTCATAGGTAAGAAGTATCGTTTTGTTGAAAAGCTCGCGATTGGCAGCGGAATACGGCGCCCAGCGCAACCGTGGCGCGGCGTCGAGCGCCGCTGTCAAATCGTGCCGCAGGTAGCGCAGGCGAGTTATTTGCCGGAAGCCCTGCTCGATCAGCGGGCCTGCAAAGGCGATCTCATTGGAAGAAAGAAGGGCGTGAACGAGCTTAGCGCCCCTGGTATCAAGCCACTCCAAGGCCGCCCGCACCAGTCTATGCTCCAGATTCCTGTCGGCACAGCGAAAGCGTGGAGGCCAGACGAGTCCGCCGGCGCCTTTGAGGGGAACGGCAATCTGCAGGCCGACGATCCGGTTTTCGACGCGGGCGACGAGAATGCCGCCGGCCTCAATCTCCCCTGCGGCAACGAGAGTAAGCGCGTTGTGAACATGCCGGCTACGCCCCGGTTCGTCCAAGTGTGAAAAGGCCAATTCGAACGCCGCGGGCCATTCCGAAGGCGAGCACGCTTCAATACTTGGGACGATGGATGTGGGCATTCATGATTCTCACTTCACCGACCGCTGGCCCCACGGCATCGGCATGGTCGGCGGTTTATTATGGCGGTCGCGGCGCTGGTCTTTGGGGCGGTCCTTGAACCAGGTGATGAAGCGTGCCAATTGCTTGACGGCTTCCTCGTAGGCCTCCTTGCCCTTTTCCGCCGTCGCCAACTCCGCCTCGCCCAAGACGCCGGTTTCGGTGTAGCTGCTCGTCCAGGAGATGACGGTGGCCGGTCCGGCGGCGAACAAATCGACCCAGCTGAACGGGCTGTTGTCCTCGTTGAAGCTGATGACGCCGCTCTTGATTTTATCTTTGCGAACGTTGTCGCCGTCCAGATAGAGATACAGCGACGTCTCCAGCTCACAAGCATGGGCGCAGCCGCCGGGGAACTTGCTCTGCCGCCAGCGCGGCAGAAAAGTCTTATCCACCGTCAAAAGGTTCCACCACGCCGCCACCAGGCACTCCGCGTCCGTTTCCAGGTTGGTGCGGCGGGCGACCAGGTCGAGGTTCGGCATGTTGGAGCCATGACCGTTGAGCAGCACGATTTTTTTGAAGCCGTGATAGGCGAGCGACTTGGTGATGTCGAGCACGTGATGCATGAAGTGCTCGAAGTCGTTGTTGATGGTTCCCGGAAAGTCCATGACGTGGCCCGTGTAGCCGTAGCATACCGTGGGCAGCACCAGCATCTTGTCCGGGACGTGCCGGCCGGCGCCGCGGGCGATCTCCGTCGGACAGATCAAGTCCACATCCAGCGGCAGGTGCGGGCCATGCTGCTCGACCGCTCCGCACGGCAGCACGCAGACCTTTCCCAGGCCGATGGCGTCGTTGATCTCCGGCCAGGTCAGCTTCTCGTAGCGGTATTCCGTCGCGGCACGGCTCATGGTTCACCTCATCTTCGCCACTACAAAGGTAACATCATCCGTCAGCTTACCGGCTCCACAGAATTCGGTCAGTTTCTTTTCGATTGCGTCGGCAATCAGCGCCGCCGATTCCCCTGACATCGCCCGCAGGATTTCGCGCAGCCGTTCCTTGCCGAACTGCTGCCCGTGTCCGTCGGGCGTCTCCCATAGGCCGTCGGTGCCGATGAGGAGCACGTCGCCCGCCTTCACGCCAGCGTGTTGATGCTCATGATAGGATGTGGAAACATCCAGACCTAAGGGGACTTCGCCGTCGGACAACTCAGTGAATTGGCCGGATTCGGGCTGATAGAGCAAGATCGGGTCATGGCCGGCGCTGGTCCAGTGGACGACGCCGCGCGCGGGTTCCACCCGAACGAGCACCAACGTCATGAAGCGATTGTGCGTGTCGGTCGCCAGGAACCGGTTCACCTTGTTCATGAGGCTCGAAAGCTGACCGCCGTCCATTGCCTGCGTGCGCAAGGCGGCTCGCGCCGACGCCATCACCAGGGCCGAGGCGATGCCGTGGCCCATGACGTCGCCGACGGCAATCAAGGTCGTCTTCTCCGCGGGATCGGCAACGTCGATGTAGTCGAAGTAGTCGCCGCCTGTGGAGTCGCAGTACTTGCTGCGGCCGGCGACGTCGAGGCGGGCCAGCTTGGGGTCCTCCGCGGGCAAGAGGCTTTGCTGCACTTCGCGGGCAATGGCCATCGACTGCTGCAAAGTGACGCTGTGTTGCAACTCCGGAACCATGGTGTTGAAAGAGTCGGCGAGCTGTCCGATCTCATCGTCGCCAAACTTCTCGGCACGCGCATGGAAGTCGCCGTGTGCCAGGAGATGCGCGGCCTTGTTGATGGCCAATACGGGCCGAACGAGGCTACGCGCCCGCCACACCGCCAGCGTAGCCGCACACACGGCCACGATCAGCCCGACGAGCACTTGCAGCCGCACCAGGTCGGTGGTCCGCGAGGTTTGAACGGCGAAGTCGGTTTCGGGCTGCATCACGAAGACCATCCATGGCTTGTTTTTCAAGCGCGCGAAGCCCGTCACCCACGCCTCCCGCTCCGACCTCCCATAATTTCTCCGCGCAAGAAACGATGCCGACCCCGCGGGCAAAGGGCTATCCAGCACCGGCACGAGTTCAAACAAATTCAAGGATTCGATGCTCGGTTGGTTATAAGTGGTCTGCGGGTCGATCTCAGCGATCGTTTCCGCGAGCAACGGCGCCAGACTGTGATAGAGGAGATCGCGGCGTGGGTGGGCCAGGATGACCCCATGTTGATCCACCAAAAGCGCGTAACCTTTGAGATTCGATTGCCCTTCGTCAATCATTTCCCAGAAGCTTTGGGCACGCAGCTCCAAGACGATGACGCCGGCAACGGCAGCGCTGCCGTTCTTGCCGCGCTGCCGGATCGGCGCCGAGAAATACACGCCGGGGTCCTTTTGCGATTTGGGGACGATCACCTCGGAAACGTGGGCGTTGCCTTGCCGGGCGTCGCGATAGTACTCGCGGAATTTGAAGTCCATGCCCACGATCTTGTTGTTGGTTCCGACCAGGCCGATGCCGCCGGCGTCGGTCAAGAAGATGGATGCAAAGTCCGGATTGGTGTCGAGCACGGACTGCAGCTGGCGCTGGACGGTCTCTGCCAGATCCTTGCGCGTCTTGCTGTCGCCGCCGCACAGCGCCGCTGCACTGTCATCGCGGCTAAGCAGTTGCACCATTCGGGCCGTGTCCTGCAAAAGTTGATCGAGTCGGGACGCTGTCACCCGCGCCAAGAGGAAAAGATTATCGCGGGCCGATTTGTCGAGCTGCCTGTGGCTCTCACCGCCGGTGAGCACCAGGGCCAACCCAAGCGGGACGAGCGCCGCCAGCAAGAGGTCGATGGACATCTTGACGGCAATAGGCCAAGAACGAGGCCAAAGGCGCATGCCACACTCCAGCTATTCCGGGGCAGCTCTGTTTCAAAAGGGGGTCAGGACCTGTGATTTTAGAGGTCCTGACCCCGTTTTGAAACAACTCTGGAATTACGTGACGGGATCAAATCAATGCGATTGGGGAAGTGTAGCAAAAACGGCGATTTGTTGTAAGGACTTGGGGCGCGATTCCTAGCCCGCGTGCTTGCGCTCTTCTTGCCATTGGTTGAGCTTGTTGTAGAGCGTCTTGAGGACGATGCCGAGCTCGGCGGCGGCGGCGGGTTTGTTGCCTTTGTGCTTTTCCAGGACACGCATGATGTGGTCCATCTCGATTTCCTTAAGCGTCTTGGGGGCGCCGGCGGCAGGCGTTCCGGCAGGCGGATGGGTCAATGTCAGGGTCGGTGGGCCGCCGTGGATGCGGAGGTGATGGGGCAAATGTTCGGTCGTGATCGGGCCGCCGCCTGAGAGGATGTAGGCGTGTTCCATGACATTGGCCAGCTCGCGGACATTGCCGGGCCATTCGTATTCCAAGAGCGTGTCGACGGCGTCCGGCGACAGCAGGTTGGCGACCTGGTCCAGGGGCCGCCGGGCGGCGCGGACCAAAAGGTGCCTCGCCAGATCGGGAATGTCCGAACGGCGCTCGCGCATCGGGGGCAGGCGGATTTCGAAGGTGTTGATGCGGAAATACAAGTCCTCGCGGAAATCGTCTTCCTGGATCATCTGCCGCAAATCGCGGTTGGTCGCGCAAAGGACACGGACGTTGCAGCGGAACGGCTCGGTCTCGCCGACGCGGCGGATCTCGCCCGACTCCAGGAAACGGAGCAGCTTCACCTGGATGTTCTTGTTCAGCTCGCCGACCTCGTCCAAGAAAAGCGTGCCGCCGTCGGCGACTTCGAACAGGCCTTTGTGATCGCGCTCGGCGCCGGTGAACGATCCGCGGCGATGGCCGAACAATTCGCTCTCTACCAGATTCTCGGACAGGGCCCCGCAATTCACCGGCACGAACGGCATGTCGGGCCGCTTGCTCTGCTGGAAGAGCGTACGGGCCGCCAATTCCTTGCCGGTGCCGGTCTCGCCCAGGATGAGCACCGTCGATTCGGTCGGCGCCACCGTGCTGATGAGGCGGTGCACGCTGACCATCGCCGGCGAGGTGCCCACCAGGATCGAGGGCCCCTCGGCGGCTTGAATGCGCGTTTGCAGAGCGAGGTTCTTGTGCTTGAGATCGCGCTTCTCGGACACCTTGCACAAGACCGCCTCGATCTCGGCCAGCTTGCACGGTTTGGTGACGTAGTCGAAGGCCCCCAACCGGACGGCTTCAATGGCCGTCTCCATGCTGGCGTGGCCGGTCATGATGATGACTTCGGTGTCGGGACAAATCTGCTTGAGCTGCTCCAGAACTTCGATGCCGTTGAGTCCCGGCATGCGCAGATCGAGAATGGCGGCGTCGAACGTCGCCTTCTCCAGGGCCTTCACCGCCGACTTGCCGTCGGGACAAACGGTGACCTCATGCCCCAACCGCGGCAGCTCCGAACGCATGAATTCCTGGAGGGAACGCTCATCGTCCGCGAACAGGATTCGCATGGTTCTCGCTGCCGTCAAGCGTGACTCCTTCCATCCCCGTCGAACTTCCGTGCCCCGTTCCTTGCGGCCCTGTCATAACACGAGCTTGCAGATGTTACAACCCCGACCCGCAAGCGGCCTCAAGCCGCCTTGCGCCCCTGCCGGGCGCTCTGTAGCTTCACAAACTCCACCTCGGGATCCAGGTTTTCCGCATTGCCTTCCTGCTGGTCGGCGGCAGCCTCCAAGGGCAGTCGGACGGTGAAGGAGCTTCCCTGATTCGGCCCCGCGCTCGTGGCCGCGATCTCTCCGCCATGTTGATTGATGATGCGATGGCTGATCGACAAGCCCAGCCCCGTTCCCTTGCCCGTCCGGCTGCGCGTGAAGAAGGGCTCGAAAATGTTCTCCAAGACCTCGGCCGACATGCCGCAACCGGTGTCCTGGAACACCAGTTCCGCCAGGCCGCTCTTGATGCGCTGTGTGATGACCAACTTGCCGCCCTCCTCCATGCTGTCGAGCGCGTTGACGACGAGGTTGAGAAAGACTTGCTTGATTTCCTGGCCGTTGAGCCAGGCGGTGATCGATTCGGAGGGCTCGAAGATCAACTCCTTGCCTTTGTGATTGGGAAGATGCTGCACCATGTCCAGGACGATCTGAATGAGTTCGCCGACGTCGGTCGGCTCGCGCCGACGCTCGCCGCCGCGACTGAACGCCAGGAGCTTCTGCGTGATCTCCTTGCAGCGAAACGCCTCATCCTGAATCATTTTCAAGTATTTGGTAATGATCTCCCGCTCTTGGGCCATTTCCGCCATCTTGGCGCCGGAGAGTGGAGGCGGCGGCGACGTGTTCGCCGCCATTTGCAGGGCCCTGGCCGAAGGAAGCAGCGGCGTGGACGGGGCGGCGCCCAAGCGCCCCGACTCGAACAATTCGGCCAGGCGCCGATCGAGGGCCTCGCTGCAAAACGCGATGCTCGCCAGCGGATTATTGATCTCGTGCGCCACGCCGGCCGCGAGGAAGCCGACGCCGGCCAGCCGTTCGGAGCGCACCAGCTGCCGGCTGCGTTCGTTCACCTGTTGGGCCAGATCGCCGTAGATCTCATTGAGCCGGCCGGTCATGTCGTTGAAGGCATTGGCCAGGTCCTCGATCTCGTCGCCGGAGTGAATTTCGATGCGATGCTCGAAGTTGCCCTTGGCGACCAGGCCCACCCCCTGCTCCAGATCGCGAATCGGCCTGGCGACCCAAACGAAGAAGAAACGCAACATGCCGATCATGAGGAAGATGGCGACGCCGCAAGTGCCGCCCACGATCCACAAGCTGACGGCGGATTCGTTCTGTGAGTTCTTGATGCGCTCGTGCATTTTGGTCTGAATGATGCCGTTGAGGTCGTCCACAGAGCCTACAACCTCGCCAACCGCCTTCTGGACAGAGGAGTCTTCTTGCTCTGCCCGGATCGTAAATGGCTCTAAGAAGGGTTTCAACGCTGTTTCCAGGGAATCCAGTTTGGACTCAAGGCCAGGAAGAAACTCGTTTTCGGCAAAGCCGAGGAATGGCTCGTGACGAGTTGCCAATGTTTGTTCGAGCTTGGATTTGTATTCGCTGAGGAATATGCGTGCGGTCGGCAGCCGGTCTGCAATTTGCGGCGCCTCTAGTTGCATATAGGTTCGGACCTCGGCCTGCAACTTGGTTGCGGCCTTGACCTCAGCCACCTTGCATTCGAGGGTTTTCATCGTCGCCCGCAGCGACGATAGGCCCTTCTCCGTGCCGGCGACCAATAACGCCAGAATGGCCGCCACCAGGGCCATGCCGAGCATCAGCTTATGGCGAATACGCCATTTGCAGGCCACGCCCGACCTCCTTGTCCGCGGCCATTCGCCGAGCGGCCATTCGCCGAGCGGCAATCCGCAGAGCGGCCTTTCGCAGACCTCCGAAGCCGCGCGAACTCCCGCGCGCTCCGGACATTTTCTCGCAATTCGTTATGGACGCGGCGGGAATCTACCAGAAGAGATGCATTCGGTGGAGAGCAGTTTTATCGAGGCTCAATCAAATAGACACGGCGCTCCCGGCAATTTGGAGAAGCGCGTTCGTGTGGCCGGGGCTGAGGCCTTGCGAAGCCCCGGCGTACCCGCGAATCGAACCGCGCCGGGGCTTCCGCGCCGGGGCTTCGAAGACTCAGCCCCGGCCACCCCCCAAGACGCGGATCCACAAGTGAAATGCTACGTCGCGTCGCTGCTGTCGAAGCTTTCGCGTTCCTTGCCTTCAACAATGTAGTAATCGGGCCCGCGCATTTGATCGAGGATTGCGCGGCGCAGTTCCACGCCAAAGTTCTCCTGCGCTCTTTCGAAGAGATTGTCCTGCCCGAACGCCGCCTTCGAAAACGCCAGGTCGAAGATGAAGGGCGAGTCGTCGCGGACCTTCGTGACGGCCACCACGTAGAACACGTTGCGCGGCTTATTGGTCAGAATCTGCACGACGTGCTTGTTGGCATCGCCCACCTTGAAGAGAGTGATGTTGATGTCGTCGACGTCTTTCTTCCCCGTTTCAATCGGTTTTTTCAGGTTGGTGAGCTTGGTCAACTCGGTCGCCATGTCGTCACGCGGAAAGTCGAACGTCCCCTTGGGTGCAACATACGGGGCGTACTTTCGAGGCTCCAGAATGCTGGCAACCTTCTCCGGAACCATGGGCGCAATGCCTTCGAGCCGGATCGGCTCCTTGCCCAGCTTGCGCGCCTCGTCGGTGAGAAGGAATGAAGTGGCGTCTTTCTGAAAAGCCTCCGCGATCTCCTTGGCCCGCTTGAGGCCGCTGTCGCGCGCCTTGTCCACGCGCCAAGCTTTCTCCACGTTGTCGCGCACCTGGTCGAGGGTGTCGGGAATCTTGGCAGGCTGCTCGGCCGTCTTCCAGAACAGGAACGGGCGCTCCGCCTTATCGAATAGCTGGATGGACGGCAAAGGCTTGGTCGGGTCGTGCGGCCGCTGGATGTGGTCGAGCATGGCGGCAAACATCTTGTTGTCGTCCAGCCCCTTCTGATTTGCAATCAAAGTTGGGTTTTTTGGCGTAACGGTTGGCGGCCAAGTCCTGGCCTTGTAGGGGGCGCCTGCCGCTGAGAAAGCTTCGGATGCGTCAAAAAACAGCTTCGCGAATTCGTCTTCCTTCAGAATCTGCTCTGGGGTGAGCTTGCGCCCTTCGAATAGATTGATCTGATCGTAGGTTTTTTCATAAGCCTTGCGCAACGGCTCCAATTCCTTGGCCTTGGCGATGTCGTAGCGGGTATGAAAACCCTCCGTGCCCTTGTGCTCCAAGCCGAGCTTGTCCACGTATTCCTTCAAAATACGGTCCACGCCGCTGCGGCTTCCGAGCACTTTGGGCTTTTCCAACTCGGTCCTGAGCTTGGTCATGTTCTCGTTGACCCATTTCTCCGCGAGGCGGCGCTCCAGAATCTTCTGCATCTCGTCTTCGACGACGGCGAGCGGCAAGTATTGAAAGTGTTTCCTCAACTCGCGCGCGTTCAAGGATTCCAGACCTTCCGCGCTCCAACCGTAGATGTCATCCGCCAGGCTACGGACTTGGGCGGCGGACAAGAACGGAGAGCCGGCTGCCGAGGCGACCAAGGTCGCGTGCAGTGGGGTTCGAATGCGCGCCTCTTCCTGCAAGCCGCTCGCGATTTCACGGGCGTGATGGACCTGCGCGTGCGCCAGGTAGCTCCATGGACTGGTAAGCACGCCTGGCCCGCCTTGGCTCAACGCGCCAACCCAACCGGCGGCGCCCTCCGAATACTTGGGAGCAAAGTAAGCCAATAAGGATGGGTAGACGTCGCCCGAAAACTGTGGAGCGATGTCGTAGGGGGTTGGAAAGAGTTCCGAGCGCGTCGGGATCTCAAGGCCGGGGATGCGCGGCGGGCTGAAGTTCTTCCGCGTGACGTTTTGGATGCGGAAGTCATACACGTCCTTCAGCTCTTTCTTGAGCGCCATTTCGCCGAACGCATACGCTGCCGCGGTGGCCAAGGGCGATTCGAGCACATTCCAGCCACAGGGAGAAGCGGCTTCGGCCAGGAGCGCGGTCTTGGCCTTCTGGCGATAAAGCGGCGAATCGGGATCGGCGCCCACCCACTCCACCTTGATCTTGGCGGGGATTTGGAAGCCCGGCGTTTCCAGGCTCGGATCGAACGCCTTTTTTTGATATTGCTCGAAGTAGGGCTTCAATTCGACGTCGTTGGGCGCCGCGACGTTTTGGGCGAAAGCCTGGACTTCAACGGGCACGATGAGCAAGTCGACCGGCGCCGCGTTGTTGAGGTAAAACTCCCAAACTTCCGCCGGGGTGGGCACGATGCGGTAATCCACCCGCGACGAGAACTTTCGCATCACGTCTTCCTGGTTGGAGCGCTGCTGATCCTCGATTTGCGCTTTCATGACGGTGAGTTGCGCGATCCGCACACGAAATTCATCCCGCACCGCGTTGATGACAGTCGTCTCGTTGGTGTTGGGCGTGCGCGCCGCCAAGAAAGCGCCGCGGCGCTCGTTAGGCGGTAGGACGAAGAACTCCCGGCCGACCATTGCCAACACGTCCTCCACCCGGAGATCGATGCCGAGGCGATCCGCTTGCTGAAGCCAGAGCTTGAAATCGACCAATTCCTCGAGCTTGACGCCGGAGCCGAAAAACCAGCGCTTTTGCATGCGCTGTTCCAATTCGAACTGTATCCGGCCGAGCTGCGTTAAATCCCTCTTGCGATCATCATTGCGCTCATCCTCGACCTTCGCGCCTCCCAACTCCTTCAATCTTGCTTTGATGATGTGTAGCGCGGCTTCGCCGCATTTGCGGAAGGCATCATTGGCGATATTACGGTGAATCTTGAGTTCGCGCAAATCGGACTCATAGAGTTTAACGCCGCCCGCAGTTGCCAGGTGCTGACCGGAATGTCCGCGGAACAAGAACATTATCCGGTCGCCGAGGTCGCCTCCGATTCCCTGACAAAGGACGAAGGTCACCATGGCCAACAGCGTGAGGAGGGCCATCCAAAACTTCTTGTATTTCCTAAAACTGGTAAATGGATTGAAGGCCATGGGATTCCTTTACTTAGGACGCGCCGCCAGCCGCCCTTCGGTCGGCCACGGGCTTGACACTCCGCGAATCCATGTATTATTGGTGTTTATGGATCGGGCCTAAAATAGCGATTGTAGCGAATATAAGGGATAACTCAATAGAAGTGAGGGGTGAGTGGTGAGTGGTAAGGGGTGAGGGAATCGATGTTCGGGCATATCCATCTAATAACATGGCGAGCCGGGAGCATAAGCGACCGGAGTGACCGTAAGCGACCCGAGTGAGCGACCGGAGTAAGGCGGAAACGCTGCTTAAAGGAGCGCGAAGTGGCTGCAACAAGGAAGAAGAAGAGCCTGGTGATCGTCGAATCGCCGGCGAAAGCGCGGACGATCAACAAGTATCTGGGCGCGGCATACGAGGTGGTCGCCAGCAAGGGGCATGTCCGCGACTTGCCCAAAAGCCGGTTCGGCATCGACATCGAGCAAGGCTGGGTGCCGACCTATCGGCCGTTGCAGGATCGCCGCGAAATCCTGGCGTCGCTCAAAAAGCAAGCCACCAAGGCGGGCACGGTCTATCTCGCTCCCGACCCCGACCGCGAGGGTGAAGCGATTGCCTGGCATCTAAAGGAATCGCTCGGCCTGTCCGACGAACGGACGCGCCGAGTCACTTTCAACGAAATCACGAAAAGCGCGGTGCAAAAGGCGTTCGCCAGCGCCGGCGCCATCAATATGGACCTCGTCGCCGCCCAGGAAGCCCGCCGCTTCCTCGACCGCGTCGTCGGCTACAAGCTCAGCCCGCTTTTGAGCCAAAAGCTCGCCCAGCACTTGAGCGCCGGCCGGGTGCAATCGGTCGCCGTCCGCCTCATCGTCGATCGCGAACGCGAAATCCAAAGCTTCAAGCCCGAGGAATACTGGAAGATCAGCGCCCTGGTTCGGCCGCTTTCTTTCGTCGCCGCGCCCAAGAAAGCAAGCAAAGCTTCGGCGAGCCGGGAGCGTAAGCGACCGGAGAACACGCAACCGCAGACTCCGGTCGCTGACGCTCCCGGCTCGCCAGAGACCGGCTCCCCAGAGACCGGCTCCCCAGAGACCGGCTCCCCAGAGACCGGCTCGCCGCAGGCGGAAAAAACCCCGCTTCCCGAAGGCTCTTTTCTCACCGAGTTGGCCGAGTGGGACGGAGCAAAATTCAAGGCGTCGAGCAAGGAGCAGGTGGACCCGATCGTCGCGGCGCTAGAAGGGGCGCAGTACGTCATTGCCAAGGTCGAGCAGAAAGACCGCCAGGAGAAGGCGCCGCCGCCCTTCACGACCAGCACCTTGCAGCAGCAGGCCAGCATTCGCATGCGCTACACCGCCAAGCGCACCATGATGATCGCGCAACGGCTCTATGAAGGCGTTGATCTGGGCACGGAGGGCTCGGTGGCTCTCATCACTTACATGCGCACCGACAGCACGCGTGTCTCCGAAGAGGCGCTCAAGACGTGCCGCGATCACATCAAGAAAGCCTACGGCGACCCCTATTTGCCGGAGAGCGCCAACCGCTTCGCCGCCTCCGCCGACGCCCAGGGCGCCCACGAGGCAATCCGGCCCACGGACGTGTCCTACACGCCGGAGATGGTCGCCAAGTTTTTGCCGCAAGAGCAGCAACGGCTTTACGCGCTGATTTATAACCGCTTCGTCGCCAGCCAGATGACGCCGGCGATTTTCGCCATCACCAACATCGACGTGCAAGCCGCCAAGGGAATCTTCAAGGCCCAGGGCCGGACGCTGAAATTCGACGGCTACCGTCGCATCCTATCCCCGGCAGGCAAACAGGAAGACACGCTCTTGCCGCAAGTTAAGGTGCAGGAGGCGCTGGAGCTGTTAAAGCTCGATCCGACGCAGCACTTCACCGAGCCGCCGCCGCGCTACAACGAAGCGTCGCTGGTGAAAACTTTGGAAAAAGAAGGCATCGGCCGGCCCAGCACCTACGCATCCATCATCAGCAAGATTCAAGATCGGGGCTACGTCGAGCTGAAGGACCGCCGTTTCTACGCCACCGAGATCGGCATGAAGGTGACCGATCTCCTGGTCGATCATTTTCCGACGGTGATGGACTTGAAGTTCACCCGCCACATGGAAGAGGAACTCGATCAGATCGAGACGCGCAAATACAAGCGCAACGACGTCTTAACCGAGTTTTACGAGCCGTTCTGCCAGGCGATGAAGGTCGCCGAGACCAAAATGCTGGCCGACGCCGAGAAGTGCCCGCTTTGCGGCGGGGCGCTCGTGGAGCGCTATAGCCGCTTCGGCAAGTTCTTCGGTTGCGCCAATCATCCGGAGTGCAAGTACATCAAGAAGAAGGGGGACGAAAAGGGCTTGCGCGAGCCGCCCAAGGAGACCGAGTTCAAGTGCCCCGAATGCGGCAAACCGATGGTGCAACGCATGGGCAAGCGCGGTCCGTTCCTGGGCTGCAGCGGCTATCCCGACTGTAAGACGACGATGAATTTCGACCCCGAGGGAAAGCCCGTTCTCGCAAGCAGGCCGACTGAGCATGTCTGCGACAAGTGCGGCAAGCCGATGGTGCTGCGCGAGGGGCCGCGCGGCCCGTTTCTGGCCTGCACAGGCTATCCCAAGTGCCGCAATGCCAAGGACGTGGACGCTCAGGGCAATCCTCTCAAGCCGATCGAGACGGGCCTGACGTGCGAGAAGTGCGGCAGCCCCATGAACGTGAAGCGCGGGCCGCGCGGGCCCTTTTTGGGGTGCAGCGCCTATCCCAAGTGCCGCAGCACGAAGCCGATGCCCGCCGACCTGAAGGAGAAATTGAAGGACGTGCTGCCGCCGCCTCCGCCGAAGAAGCCGGCCCTCCAAGTTGACGTGACCGAGACGTGTCCGCAATGCGAGTCGCCGATGAAACTCCGGCCAGGGCGCGGCGGCTACTTTTTGGGCTGTTCCAAGTACCCCAAATGCCGCGGCACCCGTGAAGCAAGTCCGGAACTGTTGGAAAAAGTCATGCAAGCTACCGTTTAGCCCGGGCTCAGCGAAGCGGCGCTAAACGCCGCCTGGACCATGAAATTCGTTGTGTCGCCACCCCCCAACATACCCCTGGCGACGCATCTCAATTCCGAGAAAAACGAGCCGCGCGCGGTCGAAATACTTAAGCGTTTTGAATTTATGAGCTTACGGCGACCGAACGGCGCCTGCCGATCAAACATGCGACGGATTCGTCGCAAGAGATAGTATTGCGACCATACTTACTAGAATCAATGGTCGCGACGTGCAACAAAAGAGGCCCGCGCACGCGGGCCTCCCATCTTTGGTTAATTGCTGATAGGATTCTTAACGCCGGCCGCAATGACCGCCACGGCAGTGGCCGCCGCCGCAACGCCCGCCCGAGCACGAAGAGCAGCCGGGTCCTGAGCAGCCGCCGTCAGGGTAATTCGACGTGTAACTGCCGGAGCCGCTTTGGCCATCGGGATAGAAGCTGGCGCGGCCGCCGATTTCAGTGGCTCGCACGCTGGTTTGCTCGCTGAACCGCTGCAAGATGCGCACCAGGTTCTGGTTGCTGAGTTCGCCGCGCTGCCAAAAGGCTTGAAAGGCGCCGCCGCGATCGCTGATGACCAGACCCGTGGAGCCAATTTCGAGAGCGCCGGCCATCCGCTTGCCTTCCGGCGTGTCGGTGTCGATCAGAACGCAAATGAACTTGCCGCTCATGATCTCCTTGGCCTGCGGGCTAAGGCCGCCTTGCACGAGTCTGTTCAGGCCGTCTTGCCCGGGCGCGAGAAAGACGGCGAGAGGTTTCTGTGCCTGAACCGCTTGCTGCTTGGCTTGAGCGTAATCTCGTTGCCAGGTGGGGGCGGGCGAACCTTCGCCGGCTTGGCCAAGAACTGCGGACAGGACGATTACCAAGGTGTTCATGTTAAACTCCTCCTAGAAAGGAACACCACTGAACATAAAGTCATCAACAGACGATGACTTTTGGAGAGGAGGAGTTTTAGAAGACGTGTTTAGGTCCGGCAAGTAAAATTTTTACTAATCTTTACATTTTACCAAAGTATAGTTATTTTTCCTAATCGACGCATTTTGCGCAATCATCAAGGCTAATGGCGTTGCGTTTCTGTCTTATGGCTTCAGCATGACCTTGTCAAACTGAAAGGCTCGGGCTCGGAAAAGGAAGTCCACGATGCTGCCTTCGTGCGGTTGGAGCCAATTCAGCGCGATCGTCTTGAGCGGTCCAATGTTTAGACGATCTATGTGGGTTGCTTCTATCAGATCTCGTTGAAACTTCGGATCTTCCGTAATGGCCGAGCAAACTAGCGTCGGACCGATCGACTCCAACATTTTGTTCTGCGGGCACTGAACGACTGTGCAGAATGGAAACATGTATTCCTTTTTCGCGGCGGCTCGATCCGGGGAATCGCAATGAATGACCGTCGGCCTCAAGTAGTCGCAGCGCTCTCGCTTCACGAGCCGCGCGCCGAACTTGTCGGTCATGTCCGTGGCACCAGGTTCCTTTAGATCCTGGTCGATCTGGGAGTTGACGGCATCGGCTTGTCCGGGGACCGTGAAGGCGGCCAAGGCCGACTTGGGGTCCTCGGGCGGCAACGGTTGGATGGGTCCCATCCGTTCCGCGATGGCGGCGGCGATCTCTTTCGAATGTCGCGACGCCCAGATACCTGAACAATTGATACATCCCCGTCCGCTGTTGACGAGGACGCTGTCCACCATGATGTCCAAAAACTTCTCCCAGTAATCGACCTGATCGTCGCCCAGAAGAATCTTGGAGAAGCCCGGACCATGAGCCTGCACGCGTGGGTTACCTTTATATTGCTCCACCGTGGCCGTGCCGCCGAAGATCAGGCTGCGCGGACAATGCTGCAGAACCGCGGCGCCCACGTCGCCTAGGCCCGGATAGATGGCGATGGCCTGCCTAGGCACGCCCGCCTGAATGAATGCCTGGGCCATGCGGTAGGGAGTCCAGGGTTCTTGTGGACCCGGCTTGAGCACCAAGCCGACCTGAAGGGGGATGATTGGCAGCCAAAGAGTGTGTACGCCGGGCGAATTGCTGGGCAGCACCAGTCCGAGCACCGGAGACTGAGCCTGATAGCTGACCGGCACGCCACGCTCTTCAACGCCGTAGCCGCGCGACAGGATGCTCAAATCCAACCCGCGGGTCAGGGCGTCGAGAATCTTCTCCATCTGATTGAGCACAAAGTGGTTCTTCTCCATGTTGAACCGGCACATGTGCTCGGGCAAGCCAGTGGTGGCCGACTGCATGCGCACAAATTGGTCCGGAGTCTGCGTGCCCGTGCCCAGCGGCAATTCGGCCTTGGTGTAAAGGTCGGCTGCCTTTTTCACCATTTGCATGAGTTCCTTGATCGGAATCTCGCGGAGCATGTCGCGAGCCCGCTTGGCGAAGCGCATGTCGCGCTCGACCAAGCCGCCGTTGGCCCGGCTAACCTCGGCGAGCGCCTCGCCGGTCGCGAAATGAACGACCTTGTCGATGTCGAGGCTCTTATAGGGTTCGCCCCAGCGGGAGACGGGGATGTGTAGCATTGTGGATTCCTTGAAGTTGCAATTCAATCAATCGTACGCGTCTTTTCGATGGCGAACGCGAACGATCAGAACGACGATATCTTTGTCATGGATTTCGTAAATAACCCGATAGTCGCCAATACAAATTCGGTAAGTTGCCTCAACGGCCTTCAGTTTCTTGCAGCCGTGCGGACGGGGATCGTCTTCAGCTCCTCAATCGATTTCAAGACGCGGTCCTGAGTTTTGGTGGGTAGGGCCTGGAGATCCTTACGTGCTGGGCGACTGAACTCGATTTCGTATTTCTCACCCTTTGCCATTGTTCTTCCGCTGCTTTTTTAGAATTGCTTTCACTTCCTCGAAAGATTCCCTCGGTTCATTTCGCCGTTGCTGAGCGACCATGATGTCCCGAAAATCTTCCCAAAGTCTGCGGTTTTTCTTTAGGTCGATCAGAACGGCTTGAGGCACGCCTTTCATATTCGCTCCTGGTTCGTTCTTCATGTGTAAACTCAAGCGCCCACACCAGCCGTCGCACCTCCATCAATATACCCCCACCACCGTCGTCGAGGCAAAACCGCGGTATGGCTTGACGCCGGAGACGCCGTCCCAGGGATACTTCGCCGACGGCTTCTCGCGTACGCCTTCGTCGCGCTCCTGAAAGCGCGGAATGAACAGCTCTTTCGTCAACGTGGTGAGCATCACGCGGCCCTCTTGGCCGTAGTCGACCAGTTTGTCGGGGTTGTCGAAGCCGACCACTTGCACGGCGGCGCGCGGTTGCGGGGCGTAGTAGGCGATCTTGTAACCCTCTTCCGCTTTCGGCATGTCGGAGGCGGCCAGACCCATGAGCGTGTTGCCGTAGGTTGGGGCGATGTAAATGCCAGGTCCCAAGAGTTCCTCGATAGCGAAGCGAATCCATTGGCTGGTCATCTCGGTGCCGCCGCAGAAGACGCCCGTGATGCCTTGTTGCGCGACGGTGGAGCCGTCCTTTTCGAGCCGGCCGGCAAGGGCGTCGAGCAACTTCGGAGTCGTAAAGATGCATTTGATATCGTGGCCGGCAGACAGTACGGTGAGCGCCTGGTCGATGACGTGCTCCTGGTATGCCTTCAGGTGCTCCATCCAGCCCTTCTTGATGAGCTTGACGACCCAGCGTGGATCGAGATCGACACAAAAGCAGATGCCGCCGCGGCATTGGCAAAGATGCTCGACCGCCAACCGCAGGCGCCGCGGACCTGAGGGACCAATCATCAACCAGTTGGCGCCCTTCGGAAAGAACGCATCGGGAAGGGATTCGCTGAACATCTCATAGTCGATGCGGAAATCATCGACGACGACCCGGCTCTTGGGAATGCCGGTGGTGCCGCCGGTCTCGAAGACATAAGTCGGCTTGTTCCACAAAGCCCGCGGCTGCCAGCGCCTGACGGGCCCGCCGCGCAGCCATTCATCTTCAAAGAAGCCGAACTTCTTCAAGTCGTCGAATGTCTTTACCTCCTTGCGCGGATCGAACGAGAGCTTAAGGAGCGGATTCTTGCCGGCGGCGGCGTCCACCCAGAAGGGGGATCCGGTTGCCGGGTTGAAGTGCCATTCGATAATCTCGCGGAGGTGGGCGTCGAGCTGGTCTTTGGCTTGTGCGAGGGTCATTTCGTTGGTTTCTCTCGGAATCTATTAAGGCGATCGTTGGATGTTGTCCTGCCGGTTCTGCGAACCGGGGCTAAACGCTATTTCCTCTCGGCAATCGCGAACAGTTTCGATTTCGTCACCATATACAACACGCCGTTGGCCACCACTGGCGTTCCCTGAAAGGTGTCATCCAATTCAACGGCGGCGAGCACTTTCTCGTTTCTGCCCGTGGCGAAAATCTTGATCGTGCCGTCTTCGCCGCCGATCAGCACTTTGCCGTCAACGACATAGGGGCTGCCCCAGATGCCGCATTTGAGGTCGTGCTCCCACAGCTTCTGGCCCGTCTTCTCGTCGAGGCAGTGCAGGTAGCCGGACTCCTCTGCAACAAAGACCAATCCATCGTGAACGGCGCAGGTGCTGATGGTTCGGCCAAAATTCACCGGCCGGCCTTTGGCTGGTCGAGGCAGGATCGGACCGCCGAACGCCCAGATGAGAGCCGAGCCTTTATTGCCCGGATCCTTCATCTCCATGCTTTTGGGTGAGACGTCGCCTTTGCCGGTGAGATCGAGACACAGGACATAGCTATGACGCGTCGGCTCGGGGTGTTCCGGGTATTGGCCCAGACCAATGTAGAGCTTGGTACCAGCGACCACCGGGGTGGCGACGAAGTAGTTCTTGCCGTCCTTGGCCGGCTGTGGGTTGCAGTTACACTTCCACAACAGCTCGCCCGATTTCGCTTCGAAGCCATATAGCCAGGCGTCGCCGCCGGGGAAGATCACCATATCCTTGCCGTTCACTTTCGCCAAAGCCGGGTTGGACCATTGGCCGTCGATGATATTATCGCCGGGGAGATTGCTCTGCCACGCGACCTTGCCGGTGTTCTTGTTGACGGCCAGGAAGCTCGGCGCCTTAGGCGAGGAGATTTTGCCTTCATCATTCATGCCGTTGCTGGTGACGAGCATCACCAAATCCCCGACAACAAGCGGCGAGCAGTTGGCACAGTGGTAGGGCACCACTTTGAGTTCCTTCATCATATCGAGCCGCCAGATCGACTTACCGTCCTTGACGGAAGCGCAGATGACCTCGCAAGCCGGAGTGACATAGTAGAGCCGCTCGCCTTCGACGACCGGCGTGGAAAAGAGACCCAGCGCCGCCGCCTGCGAGAAGATGTCGTCTGGCGGCGTATCGTGAACTGCTTGCCAAAGGAACTTGCCGTCGGCTTCGTTGAAGGCCATCAGGACGGCTTTGTTCTTGCCTTTGTCTTTGGGATCGCGCGGCGTGGCGTTGTTGGTGCCGACGAAGACGCGGCCACCCGCCACCACCGGCCCGCCATAGGCCTTGTTGCCCAACTCCGCGACCCACTTGACCTGCTTTTGTTTGCCTTCTTCGACGCTGAAGTCGATGGGGACGTTCTTGTCGGAGGTGTTGACCATGTTGCGCGCGGGGGTGCCGCCGAACATGGGCCAGTCTGTTTTTGTGGGTTCGTTTTCTTTTTGGGCAACGGGAAATGCGAGCAGTTCTTCTGCAACGGCAGGTTCGGCTCCTAAATCCAGGACAGCGCGAACGCGCCTTGACTGTTCAAAAGTGGCTCTCGCGGCCGCTTCGTCCCGTAGCGCCGCTCCCCGCGCCCGTGCTGTTTTCCCGGAAATAGCGTCCAAATACTGGGGCAGCGATTGAGCTCTTCGCATGTCATCAATCCATTCCTGAAACGGCCCAGACGGAGAGCCGTCATCGCGACTAGGGAAGAGCCAACCCGTCTTGATTGCGATTAAGGCGACAAAAAGAAATGCACATAGGCCGAGAAGGGGTAGACCGACGCGCCTCCAACATTTGCAATTCATACAGCATGCCCCGAATTTGCGGGTTTGACGATTAATGCGGGCGTTTCTGACAACAGGCCGATTACTGCTTATTATGCAGCGCCCAGAGCTTTTGCTCCGTCATCACGAACAAGACATTGCCCGAAGCGGTGGGGGTTGCCAGCACGCGGCTGTCCATGTCGTTCTCAGCCAAGACTTTATTTTCCTTCCCATGGGCGAAGACGACGACGCTGGCCGCGCCGGTTCCCAAATAGATCTTGCTGTCGGCGAAAAACGGGCTCGCCCAGTGATCGGCCGATGTCTCGTGCGTCCATAGCAGCTTGCCCGTGTTGGCGTCAAGGCAGTAGAAATCGTTGTTTTCCTCGGCAATGTAGAGCAGGCCCTCGTGAACCGCGCAAGTGCTGATCGTGCGGCCGAAGTACACCGTTCGGCCCTTCTTGGGACGCGGAACAATCGGGCCGCCGAACGACCAGACGAGCGCTGAGCCTTTGTTGCCTGCGTCCGACGCATTCATCGTCTTGGGAGAAACGTCGCCTTTGCCCGTCAGATCAAGGCACACGACATAGCTATGTCGCGTCGGTTGGGGATTGTCCGGATATTGGCCAAGTCCGACGTAGAGCTTCGTGCCGACTACCACCGGCGTGGCCACGAAGTAGTTCTTGCCGTCTTTTTCGGGCTGCGGGTTGCAATTGCACTTCCACAGAAGTTCGCCGGACTTGGCTTCGAAGCCGTAGAGCACCGCATCGCCGCCGGGGAAGATGACCATGTCCTTGCCGTTCACTTTCGCTAGAGCCGGGTTCGACCATTGGCCCTCGATGATGTTCTTGCCGGGAAGGTTGCTCTGCCAAACCGCTTCACCCGTGCTCTTGTTAACGGCGAGAAAGCTCGGCGCTTCCGGAGCGCGGATTTCGCCCTGGTCGTCCATGCCGTTGCCGGTGACGACGAACACGAGGTCGCCGTGGATGAGCGGCGAACAGTTGCTGCAGTGATACGGCGAGACTTTGAATTCCTTGCGCATGGCGAGAAGCCAGGCCGCCTTGCCGTCTTTCACCGAAGCGCAGACGACTTCGCAAGCCGGCGTCACGTAATAAAGCTTGTCGCCTTCCACCGCGGGCGCGGCTAAGAGTCCATGAATCGCTGCTTGGGCGAAGGTGTCCTCGTCAGGCGTGTTGTGGACGGCTTGCCAGAGGAATTTGCCGTCGGCTTCGTTGAAAGCCATCAGGACGGCCTTGTTGCGGCCTTTGTCCTTGGGATCACGCGGCGCAGCATTGTTGGTGCCGACGAAAACGCGCCCGCCGGCGACGACCGGCCCACCATAGGAATGGCTGCCCAAATTCGCGACCCATTTGACGTTCTTGTGCTTTTTGTCTTCGCCGCAGAAATGCGTAGGGAGGTTTTTGTCGATCAGGTTGACCATGTTGCGCGCGGGCGTGCCGCCGAACATGGAGAAAGGTGAGGTTTGCTCTTGCTTTAGAGGAAAGGCAAGTCCGATTTCTAATTCCAAATGCTCCATCGGCCCGCGGCCCATGCTCATAAGGACCGCGTCCGCCCAGCGCTCAAACTCGCGGCGTTCGATGGCGGTTTCGCCGGTGATTGCTGCCCAATACTGCTTGAGAGAAGTGGCCCGTCGGGCATCTTGGATTCGCTCTGCGAATGAAACTGGAGAGTCCCTTCCCTTGGAACCGGGCAGGAGCCAGATTGCTGAAGCGCCAAGAAAGGAACCTAAGAGCAGGCCTGTGAAAGCACTAACGAACAGCATTTGTTTCCAGCGCCTACAGTTCATTTTGCATTCCCTGGCATCTTCGGGAGAACTCATTGCGTGTTACGCTTCCTAACGTGCGCGGCTCTAACTTCGGCGTCACTTTTTGTCGCGTAGCGCCCACAGCTTGTTTTCGGTCATCACGTAGAGCGTGTTGCCGACGGCCACCGGCGTGGCGCGGATGCGGCCGTCCATGTCGTTCTCGGCGAGGATCTTCTTCTCCTTACCGTGGGCAAAGACAAAGAGGGTGCTGGCGTCGGTGCCAAGGTAGATCTTGCTGTCCGCCAAATATGGGCTCGACCAGATCGCTCCTTTGGTGTTGTGCGTCCAGTAGGGCTTGCCGGTCTTGGCGTCGAGACAGTGCACATAGCCGCCCAATTCCGCCGCATAGCATAGATCGTCCTTGACCGCGCAACTCGACATCGTGCGGCCAAAGTAGTAATTGCGGGCCAGCTTCTTGCGATCCTCTTTGGTTGTGTAGCCGCCGTAGTGCCAGACCATGGCCGAATCCGGGTTGGGCTTGGTCTTGGGAGGCCAGACGCTTTTGTCGGTGACCAGTTCCGGCGAGACGTCGCCGCGTTTCTTCATGTCGATGCACCACAGATGGCCGACGCCCGTCTCGTGCTCGGGGTCCTGGCCGACGCCGATATAGACCTTGTCGTCATAGATCACCGGCGTGGCGATAAAGTCGCTGCGCGTGCCCTTGCCTTGAAGCGCGTACTCCGCGTCTTTGGGGTTGCAGTCGAATTTCCACAATAGCTTGCCGTCGAGGTCGAACGAATAAATCCAGCCGTCGCCGCCGGGGAAGACGACCTGCGGCTGACCATCGACTTCGCCGTAGGCTGGGTTGGACCATTGGCCGTGCTGAATCAATTCGCCGCGATTGACCAGGCGCTTGAAGAACGCTTCCTGGTCGGCGTCGCCCTTTGGGACCTCGGTGAGCTTGATCGTGGGCCAGTTGTTTTGCCAGACGACTTCGCCGTCTGTTTTCTTCACCTTGATAAAGCTCGGCGCTTTCGGCGAGGGAACGTTGATGTGGCCCTCGTCGACCCCGTTGGAGGTCGTCAGCCAGACGTAATCGCCCACGATCAAAGGCGAGCAGTCGGCGATATTGTGCGGAAAGACGCCGAGCTTGCCAATCATATCGAGCTTCCAATGGATCTTGCCGGCGTTATCGGCGCAGATCAGCTCGCAGCGGTTGGAGACGAAGTAGAGACGATCGCCTTCGACGGCCGGCGTGGAACAGATTCCTTCGAGCGGCCAGTCCTGCACGCGGCCCGCAGCCAACTTCGGGAATGCGATCTGCCACAGGAAATCGCCCTTGGCCTGGTCGAACGCCATCAAGACGCCGAGGTCGATCGGCCTGCCGTCTTTATCGAGCCATTTCTTGTCCCGCGGCTTTTGGTTGTTGGTGCCGATGAAGACTTTGCCGCCGGCGACGATCGGGCCGCCATAGGCTTTGGAGCCGAGATCAGCCGACCAGACGATGTACTCCTTGTTCAAATTGCCGTCGTCATCGGACCACTTGACAGGCAGTCCCTTGGCGCCGGCGCTGACCATGTTGCGCGAAGGCGAGCCGCCGTACATAGTCCATTCGTCCTTGGACGATTTGCTCTGGCCGCCGCCCTGGGTTGCCGGCAAGCCGGAGAAGCCGATGTAACCGAATAGGATCGCCAAGGTCGCCAAAGGAACGGCGGCGATGAGCCAACGCTTGAGGTGGGGACAACATTGCATGTCAGGGAATCTCCACGTAATCGCCTGGTTGGATAGTTGTAAGCGCGGCTTGAGCGGCCGGCACGAGCGGCAACAAGTCCTTCAGCTTGTTGCTCGTTGCTTTCAACACAATGACACCGACAACAAACTTGGCAAGGTTCTGCTGGAAACGAATGCTCTGGTCAACCGTTAGCAACACATCGAATTTGGCGGCGCTCATCAGTTGCAGCAATGCGCTGTTCCTCTTTCCCGCCCATCCCATTTTCTGAACTGTGCGCACCTGATGGCCAGATAATGACTTTCCGAGAGGCCGCGGCACACACTCATCAAGCAGAATAAGCATGTTCCAGCACCAAGTCTCTGGCCAATCGTAGTGCGTCGATAGCTTGTTTCCGCGTCACTGTCGGAAAATGGTCGAGGAATTCCTCCAAAGTGTCTTCTTCCAGGTAGTCGAAGAGAGTTTTTACGTGAACTCGCGTTCCGACGAACACGGGCGCTCCACCCATTATCTCGGGATCCGAGTGAACGACGGCTCTCGCTTCAGTTTTCTTGATTGATTTGGTGGCCATGGCTTTCTCCTTTCCCATTCATTCTACTTCTTGTTCGGCGTGATCCGCACGTTGTCGTAGAAGATATCGGTGCCGTTGCCGCCTTCGGGGATGCCGGTGACGTAACCGTAAAGCGCCGGGGCGCCTTCGGTGTTGGGCCGCGGATCGGTGACCTCGATGGTCCAATCCGCCGGCTCGCTCTCACCCTTCTTCCAACATTTCCCGCGCGCGACACCGATGCCGTTGTTCGTTTCGACCGTGAGCTTCAAGTGATACCAAGTCCCCGACTCCCAAGCGAACGGCACGGTTCGATCCACGCGCGGCAGCGCATCCCACGAATTAAGCCGCAGCTTCTGGATGTTGCCCGCCAAAGAGAGCGTGTAGCGATTGGCGACGACGCCCATGTCCGGCAGATCGTTGCCGACTTTGCCGCCTTGTACGTCGCATTCGATGGTGTAGTCCTTGTACTGTGGCAAGCCGATATAGGCGTTCCCGCGGGCGACGAGGGGGCTGGCCTTGTCGGTCACCTTGGCGAGCACTTTGTTGCCGTCGGCAAGCTGCTTGACGACGAACTTGCCCTGCGTATTGACCCAGCCGCCGGGAACCGCGCCGACGGGAATCTTCTCGAAGTCTTGACTGTATGGCAATAGCGGAGCCACGCGGACACGTGCCTTGGCGGTCAAGCCTGCGGCCTTGGCGACGACATAACCCTGCTGACTTGGCGGCATGGCATCCATCGTAAGCCTGCCGTCGGCGATCTTGCCCTTGAGCGCGGGGGGCGGACTTTTCGCGCCGGGGGGCAGCGGCGGTTCCGGCAGAGACCATTCAGCTTTGAGATCCTTGGCCGGCATGGGATTGCCGAATTCGTCGAAAAGGCGAAGCTCGAATTTGCCTGTCTCACCCGGATTTACGGTCACTTCCGCCGGCACGATTTGCAGATGCGCGGGCTTTTCGCCATGTCTCAACCCCTCTGTACCCTGTGGAATCTCGACGGACTTTCCTGACTTCTCGCCGACGCAATAGATCTCTTCGCTCGTGCTGAAGTAGAGGCGGCCGTTTGCGATAGCCGGAGTGCCATTGATCTCGACATCGGCGTTTCCCTTTAGCGGGAAGAAGGTCTGCTCGTCCAGCTCTTTGCATTTCTTCGCACCAGGCTGAAGAATCTTGAACTTGGAGCCGACTTCGCCGACATAGATCTTACCGTCGGCCAACACCGGCGAGCCGCGGGCGTTGATGCCGTAGGAATAGCCCCAGATCTCTTTGCCTGTCTTGGCATCAAGGCAGTGGAGCCTGGCGACGTCATCGGGATAGTAGAGCCTGTCCCCGTCGAGGATCGGCGAAGCATAGCGCGGCTTGATGCCGTCGACCTTCCATACGACCTTCGGCTGGCCCTTTTCAATGTTGGCGGCGTCGAGGCAGACGATCCGACCCTGCAGGTTGGTGTCGAAGTTCTCTTCGCCGTGACCGATGAAAACGTGATTGCCTTGCACCACGGGCGCGCTGTTGATCATGGTCGTGCCAAGTTGATAGCTCCATGCTTTTTCACCGGTGTTGACCTTAAGGGCATAGACGCCGCCGTCGGCCCCGCCGGTGATCAAGAGCTTTTGACCGTTGATGACCGCTACCACCGGGACGCAATAATAGGTGTCCTTCGGCTGGCCGGCGGGGTCGGCCCACCAGATCACGTTGCCGTCATTCTTGTCGAACGCCACCCAGCGATTGCCTCCTTTGCCCTGGTCGCCCCAACTGGAATTGAGCATGCCGATGATGACGAGGTCATCGACGACCGTCGGACTGCAAATGCGGCCGCCATAGCCGGAGATGCGGCCAAATTCCTCGGTCAGCGAGCGTTGCCAAACGATCTTGCCGTTTTTGTCGAAGCAAAACAACAGCCCCTGGGTGCCGTGAGCGTAGATGCGTTCGGTCTTCGGATCGGCGGCGAGGTTGGTCCAACCCAACCGCGCGCTGACGATGTCAGTGTGCCAAACGTTGAACTTGTGTTCCCACAGCACCTTGCCGTTGTCGGCGTCCAGGCACATGACGCGTTCCTGCTCGGTGGCGCCTTCGCCGACGCTGTTGATGATGTAGACGCGGCCGTTCATTATGAGCGGGGTGGAGCGACAGCCGTACGGGGCTTTCCAGATGAGATTGCAATCGGGTTGGCTGGGATCGAGCTGCAGCTTGCTAGGCAGGCCGGAGTCGGGCGAGACGCCGGTTTGCAATGGACCGCGCCAGTGAGTCCAATCGCCCGCGTCCGCAATGCCGCACGCCAGACCGATGATTGCGCAGACCGCCGACAAGGTTTTGGACAATCGCATATCGACTCCGTGAAATAATCCCATTAGCGCTAAACGACGCGGCGCTTGACGCGATTTGCCTTCATTTCAAAACGCGGCAGCGAACCTTGCGGCAGCAGCGTGACTTCGGCGCGAAACAACAATTCATCGCGGATGGCGGCGGCGATGCGTTGCGCGAGCGTGTCCGCAACGCCGCAAAAGGCGACGGGTTCCACTTCCACGCGGAGTTCCGCGAGCGGCGACGCCGTGTCAATCTCGACGCGATACTCGGCGACTTCGGCAAAGCGGCGCAGCACCCCTTCGAGGGCGGCGGGATAGAGGTTGTTGCCGCGGATCGGAATCATGTCGTCCGTTCGGCCGAGGATGCCGCCTTCCAAGCGCAGGAAATTCCGGCCGCACGGGCATGGCTTCGAATCAACCCGAACCAGGTCGCCGGTGCGGTAGC
>JACPZP010000135.1 GCA_016195405.1 Planctomycetota bacterium
CGCGTCAATCCTAAAGTGATAGACCGTGTTCCCCGACAACCCCGTCACCGCCGCTGAAACCGCCACCGCCGTCGTTCCCGCCGCCAAACTCTGCGTTGCCGTGCTCGACCCGTAACCGGTCGTCGTCCCATACTCAAACCAGGCCGTCGTCGTCACCCCGTTCGGATTCACACTCCCGTTTAACGTCGCTGTCGTAATCCCAATGGATGATGCTGATCCCGTCGTCGCCGTCGGCCCGCTTGCCAAAGTCGTAAAGCTCGCATCCGTTCCCAAACTCGTCCCGCCGTTGTTCGCCGCGTCAATCCTGAAATGATAAGTTGTATTCACCGATAACCCGCTGATACTGGTCGAAACCGATACCGCCGTACTCCCCGCCGCAATACTCTGGCCTGCCGTGCTCAACCCGTAACTGGTCGTCGTCCCATACTCAAACCAGGCGGTCGTCGTCACCCCGTTCGGATTCACCGTCCCGTTTAACGTTGCTCCGGAGGAAGCTATATTCGTTGCAGACCCCGTCGTCACCGTCGGAGGATTCGCCAAGGTCGTAAAGCTCGCATCGGGGCTGTTACTCGTCCCACCGTTGTTGCTTGCGTCTAACCGGAAATGATAAAGCGTGTTGGCCGATAACCCGCTGATATTGGCTGAAACCGCCACCGCCGTACTCCCAGCCGCGATGCTCTGCGCCGCCGTGCTCGATCCGTAACTGGTGCTTAACCCATACTCAAACCAGGCCGTCGCACTGACCCCGTTCGGGTTGATCGTCCCGTTTAACGTCGCCGAAGTCTGTAAAATAGATGTCGCAGGAGAGGTCGTTACCGTCGGCGAAGCGGCTAAGGTCGTAAAGGTCGCATCCGTCCCGTTGCTCGTCCCGCCGTTGTTCGCCGCGTCAATCCTAAAGTGATAGACCGTGTTCCCCGACAACCCCGTCACCGCCGCTGAAACCGCCACCGCCGTCGTTCCCGCCGCCAAACTCTGCGTTGCCGTGCTCGACCCGTAACCGGTCGTCGTCCCATACTCAAACCAAACCACGCCGTCGCAGTCACCCAGTTCGGATTCACCGTCCCATTCAAGGTCGCCCCTGCGGAGGTAATGGAACTGGCTGACCCGGTCGTCACCGTCGGCTTGTTCGCCAGCGTCGTAAAGGTGTTGTCCGCACCGAAACTCGTTCCGCCATTATTGTTCGCATCGATTCTAAAATGATAAACTGTGTTTGCAGAAAGTCCCGTCACCGCCGCGCTCACCGCCACCGCCGTCGTCCCCGCCGCCAGACTCTGCGCCGCCGTGCTCGACCCGTAACTCGTCGTCGTCCCATACTCAAACCACGCCGTCGCCGTCACCCCGTTCGGGTTCACACTCCCGTTTAACGTCGCCCCCGCTGAAGTAATACTGGTCGCAGACCCCGTCGTCACCGCCGGAGGGGCCGCCAAAGTCGTAAAGGTCGCATCCGTTCCTAAACTCGTCCCGGCGCTGTTCGTCGCGTCAATCC
>JACPZP010000139.1 GCA_016195405.1 Planctomycetota bacterium
CGTCCATGTGAAGTCGGCCGTCCTATGCACCGGCTATTTGGCTCGGAGCGTTGTGGACCTTCTCGGCGCGTCGTATCGCGGGCTGCCATTGATTTATAGCGAAGAGAGTTCGCCCCTTGGCACTGGCGGAGCATTGCGGCAAGCGCTTCCACACCTGCGTTCCGATCCCGTGCTCGTGCTCAACGGCGACTCCTATTGCCGCGCCGACTTGTCAACTTTTCTTGAATGGCATTGCAGTGCCAAGTCCGCAGCGAGCTTGCTTCTTGTCGAAGTGCCCCACACGGGCCGTTTTGGCCGTGTCGAGGTCAATGGTGGGGGCGCGATTGTCCGATTTGCGGAGAAGGCCGCGGAATGCTCCCCTGGTTGGATCAATGCGGGTGTCTATCTTTTGAGCCAAGCGTTCTTGCAGTCGCTTCCCGAGCGAACGCCCCTTTCCCTCGAACAAGACGTTTTTCCGAGCTTTGTGGGGCGAGGCTTGAGCGGCGATTGCGCTCCCGGCTGGTTTATCGACATCGGCACGCCTGAATCCTACGCTGAGGCCCAAAGGGTCTTCGCGGCTCAGGGCCTGACCTGAGAATCCCGGACACGGTCCATGAATCCCTCACTGTCACTGCGGCCGGCGCCGACAAAATGGTTGTTGTCGGCGCCGCCGCTACGGTTGGAGGCGTTCATCTTCCCTTGCCTCTTGGAGGTAGCGCCGTGTTATAATCATCGATCCGATTCCGGCAGCTTTCGAACGTGAGGCAATTCGGAAGATTCTTGCATGCGAGGGACCGCAATGAGGGTTCTGATAACAGGCGGAGCGGGATACATCGGATCGGTGTTGACTCCGATGCTGTTGAATGAGGGCCACGAAGTCACAGTCCTCGATTCGTTCTTGTATCAGCAGAAGAGCCTTCTCGACTGTTGCCACCACGAGAAGCTGAGAATCATCAAGGGGGACGCGCGCGACGAAGCTCTCGTGAAAAGACTGATGGCGGGCGCCGACGCGATTCTGCCGCTCGCCTGTCTTACGGGAGCGCCCATCTGCACTCGGGATCCCTGGGCGGCTCGGGCCGTCAACCTCGACGCCATCAAAACCATCGTCGCGCATCTGAGCTCAAGTCAACATCTGGTCTTTCCGTCCACGAACAGCGGCTATGGCATCGGGCAGCCAGGAATCTACTGCAACGAAGACACGCCGCTCCGGCCGGTCTCGCTTTACGGCCGGCTCAAAGTCGAAGCGGAGGCGTTCTTGCTCGATCGGGGCAACTGCGTCACCTTCCGCTTCGCCACGCTCTTCGGCGGCAGCCCGCGGATGCGGCTCGACCTACTTGTGAACGATTTCACCTATCGCGCGGTGACGGATCGTTACCTCGTTCTGTTTGAGCCGCATTTCAAGCGCAACTACCTCCATGTCCGCGACGCGGCTCGAGCGTTCGTTCACGTGCTCGGTCGTTACGAGCGCATGAAAGGCAAACCTTACAACGTAGGACTCAGCGACGCCAACTTGAGCAAATGGGAGCTGGCTGAGGCGATCAAACAATGTGTTCCAGAGTTGCAATTCATTTCCGCCGATGTGGGAGAAGACCAGGACAAGCGCAACTACATCGTGAGCAACGCCCGCATCGAGGCGACGGGATTCGAAGCCAAGCATAACTTGCAGGCAGGCATTCGCGAGTTAATCAAAGTCTATCAGGTCGTGCGCCGAAACGAGTGCAGCAATGCGTGAGTTTGACCAAGCCGACGAACATACCCAAGAACTAGCTCTCGAATACCCAAATCTGTCCAGCGCCGTTTACACCGACTGTAAATAGTCGAAGTAAGGGCGTGGCCTTCTGCATTCGCCGATTCCCTAAGTCATTGAAGCCTAAGGTCCTGGAAGAAACCGAAAAAAATTCGGCCGCGGCTTGGTTTTTGCGAATTTGGGAGGGTCTCACTACTCCAAGCGAGCGTGTTCATGCCGTTGCTGCCGCACGAGCCGTACTTGTTTCCGGACAATCTTCTTACCGCGCCGATTGACTCGGCGGAAAGGCAGTGGTGGGCGCTGCACACCCGGCCCAGAGCGGAAAAGCTGCTTGCCCGCCGATTAGTACGGCGTGAGGTGGGCTTCTTTCTGCCGGTTCTGCGAAAATCCTGGCGCAATCGTGGTCGAGCTTTTCAGTCCTTCGTGCCGCTCTTTCCAGGCTATTTGTTCATTCACGGCGACGCGGAAACAAGAATCCGCGCCCTGGAAACCAATCTGGTGGTTCATGCTCTCCACGTCTCCGATCAGGCACAATTGTCCAACGACCTGATCGACGTGCATCGAGCCATCCAATCCGACCTATCCCTGACGCCGGAAGAGAGGCTCTTGCCAGGCACTCCTGTTGAGATTGTTCACGGGCCGCTAGCGGGCATGGTCGACAAAGTCATTCGGCGCGGCAGTAGCACTCGGTTCTTGATTGAAGTGAAGCTTCTCAAGCAAGGTGTTTCCGTCGACCTTGAGCAGTGGATGATCTTGCGCTCGCCGGCGTCCGCGCTCCATGGTGCGATCGCTTCCTAGAGCGAGACCATGCTTCCTCCGATGGGATTCGGGGAGAAGCGTTTTTCACACCTCGAGCTTTGGTTGCCGGACAACCAACGAGGACGGAGTCCGCGCGAGTCGCGCGGGCGGGATGGATGGCTAAGCGGCCCGGCGCGGTCTTGCTTCCGCGGGAGCATGGAAACTGCAGCCGGCACAAGAGCCGATTCGCGATTTCACCTGGAGCACCCACCCCGGAGCATTCGTAATGGCCCCGACCCCAAGTCAGAGCCCGCAAGCCGTTCTCGCGGATTCCTCAGCTACAGAGCGATTGCCCTCGGAGCGATTGCCCTCGGAGCGATTGCCCTCGGAGCGATTGCCCTCGGAGCGTTCGTCCAGAATAATCCTCAGCTTTGATGTGGAGGAGCACTTTCGGATTGAAGCCGCTGCCGAACTGGTTATCAACCGAAAGCAGCTTGTACATTATGGCGCCAGGCTGGAAGCCTCAACCTCTTGGTTGCTCGACGAACTCGAGCGGCGAAATTTGCACGCTACTTTTTTCGTGGTCGGCCAAATAGCGCATTCTCATCCTGCGCTGATCAAGCGGATGGCCGACGCCCAACATGAAGTGGCCAGCCATAGCTGGGACCACAAGCGCGTCTATCATCACACGCCGGCCAGCTTCCGCGAGGATGTACGAAAAAGTCGTGAGGCTCTGGAGCAGCTAACCGGTCGGCCTGTGGCCGGTTTTCGGGCGCCGACGTTCAGCATCGTGCGGGAAACTGCATGGGCCCTCGACGTTCTGGCGGAGTTGGGTTTCGCCTATGATTCATCGATCTATCCGATCCGGCACGATCGCTATGGCGTGCCGCAAGCGCCGCGCACTCCGTTTCGGGCGCGGGGATCGGCCTTCGACATCCTCGAGTTGCCCCCGGCCACTCTGCGCGTCCTCGGATTGAACATTCCCGTCGGAGGGGGCGGCTACTTCCGCCTCTTGCCTTCCTTTCTTCTGCGGCAGGCGCTGAGTCGGTCCGAAGGAGAAGGCAATCCAAGCGTCACGACCTTGTACTTTCATCCGTGGGAATTCGACTCTCGCCAGGCGCGTCTTCCTCTGGGCGCATTGAGTCGCTTCCGTACCTACGCCGGGATCGCGCGGAGCCGCCCCCGCCTCCTGTCACTTTTGGACGGGTATGTTTTCAGCAGGGCCATCGATGTCGCGAAAGAGCTTGACCGCCGGTGGGAGACGTTGCCGAAGTTCGCGTTGTCAGACGGCGGCCGAGTCGTGGACGTTGCGGAAGCGTCGGGGGCAGCCGCGCCCTTGCGGCTGCCGGCAGCAGCGTGGCTGCAAAAAGCCACATGAGAGAAATCCAAATCAGCATGAAACCTCGTAGTCGCGTTTTCTCCAGAGTTGTCAGGTATGCGGGCCTCGAAGCTTCAGGCCCGGTGCAAGGCGATCCTGGTTCGTGTTTTCCCAACCCTTTTGCAAGAAGGAGGACCTTGATGCTGCGGCTGTTTCGCAACTGGCCGCTGCTCGCGATCCTAACCGGGATCGTCGTGCTGGCTGAGCCGCCCCCGGCGAAAGCGGATTTTCAAATCCGCATCTCCGATGGCACCACGACACAAGTGTTTACGGACAACAATGCAGGAGACCTAAACGGACAGATCGGGGCCATGAACATCGTCACTTCCGTTGGCAACTTCAATGTGGTGATGGCTCTTGGCGTCTCGAAGCCCGTCGTCGGCAACTCCTCTTTGGCCGTCATCGACCTCTCGTCGTTGTCGGTTTCAACGGTTGGCGGGGGAACGTTGAGGATTGACATCACGGATACCAGCTTCACGATCCCTCCTGGAGCCAATCAAACCGCGTTTCTTTCCAGCCAAATTACGGGAAACGTGTTTGGCGGATCGATCGGCTACCAAAGCTGGGTGGATTATTCCAACACGGCCTTCGGTGGCGCGGACTCCAGCCCAGGTCCGGTATTCTCAACGGGCCTGCAAGCCAACAACACGACCGCGAACATGTTGGTAAGCGGCTTCAATGGAGGGCCGTTCTCCCTGACCAGCGAAACCGTGATTTCGCTGGGCGGCGGGGGATTCGCCAGCGCGGACGGTACGACGTCGCTGGTTACGCCCGCGCCTTCCACTCTTGGCGCCGCGCTGATTGCTCTGCCGATTCTCGGATTGGTAGGCTGGCAGCGCCGGCGTAATGCCAAGGCGGCCTGATCCGATTTTGGATCCACGCAAACTCTGGGCGTGGGCGCTTTCCGGCGCTCACGCCGCTCTTTCCTAAATCCCAAATATGGTCCAAAGACGCAAAATCAATCTGCGTATTCTGGTGTTGCTGCTGCTCGGCGCAGTGGCGCTGCTTGGTGGGCTGCGCGCGGTTTACACCTTCCGCATGAAGGCGAACGCAGCCTCGATCTACCATCTTGCGCAGCAGGCCGCGCAGGAAGGCAATCAGGAAGCCCAAGTCAAGTATCTAAGCCACTACCTCGCACTGATTCCTGATGACGTGAACGCCCTCGCGCAGTACGCGGACCTGTTGGGTGAAGCAGCCAACAATCCCAAAGCGAAACAGCGAGTCTTTGCCCTTTTGGAAAAAGTGATTGGCCTCGATCCCGGGCGGAAGGACGTGCGGCGAAAAATTGTCGAACTCGCAATACAAAAAGACCTGGAGCGTTTCAAGGCCGCTGAGGAGCATCTCGAAATCCTCGAAAGAGACCGCCCGAAGGATGGCCAACTCCAATATCTGCATGGACTTTGCAGCGAGGGCTTGGGTAATTTCCAACAAGCGCGGGTGCATTATGCCGCGGCCATCGCGTCGGACAAGCTTGCCGACGCCTATGTTCGCCTTGCGGAATTGTTGCGGAACCGCATGCATAAGTCGGCGGAAGCTGAACAGATTCTTGAAAACTTGGTGACCGCCCACGCCGGTTCGGCCCAGGCTTGGTTGGCGCGAGCCCGGTTCTTACAGCATTACGGCGCGCGCGAACAGGACTCAAGACACGGCAAGGAAATGCTCGCTCAGGCCCGCCAGGATTTGCAGAAAGCTCGCGGCCACGACCCAAACAATGCCGAGATCCTTCTCGAATCCGTTGAACTGGATTGCAGGCAGGGTCGGAGCAAAGAAGCTCGCGTCCATCTGGAGCGTGGCGTGGCGGCACACCCCAAGGATATCCGCTTTTACAAGGCGCTGGCCCGCCTGGAGTTACAGGAAAATCGCTCCGCAAAGGCGAAGGCCGTCCTTGAACAAGGCCTCGCGCAGGCGCCGGGGCATTTCGAACTCCTCTGGTCGCTGGCCAAGCTGCTCGTGCAGGGCGGCGATTTCGCAGAAGCGGGCAAGCTCACCACTCAGCTTCGCGCCAGGGGTTTTCCTGTTTCTCTACTTGAAGCGCTCGATGGACAGATTCTGGTTCAGCAGGGCAAATGGCTGGCGGGATCGAAAGCGCTCGAGAGCGTTCAGCCCCTCCTGGTGCAATGGCCCGACGTCCAGCTCCAAACGAATCTGTTACTGGCACTTTGTTACGAGCAGCTCGGCGACCCGGTGGAGCAGTTCAACGCCTGCCGGCGCGCTTCGAGCATTGATCCATTGTCCGAGTCCGTGAACCTCGGCATGGCGGCTGCTCTAACTGCAATGGGCAAGACCGATCAGGCGATCGAAACCTATCGCAAGGTGCAGCAGCATTCTTCGCGGGCCCGTTACCTGGCAGGTCTGCTCTTGATTCGAAAGACCCTCGACAAACCGGCAGATCAACGTATCTGGTTGACGGTGGAACGCTACCTCGATGGCATCCAGGCTTACGTCGATCCTGCGGAGGCCTCGGTCCTTAGGGCGGAATTCCTGGCAGGCAAGGGAGAGCATGCCGAGGCGCAAGCCACATTAGCCGAGGCCGTCGCCAAGCATCCCCGAAATGCCACATTACGGGTTTTGCAAGCAATGGTGGCCCAGCGGCAAAACCGGCTGCAGGATGCGCTGCGAATCCTCGATGAGGCGGAACAGAAAATGCCGGACCAGGTGGAGCTTCGCGTGGCCCGTATTCGGCTCTGGGCCGAGCATGGCGGACCTGAAAGCCTAAGCGCCCTGAAAGCCCTGGCTGCCGACCTCGCCGGATTTCAGGAACGGAACCGGCGGCTCTTGACGGTTGCTCTCGCGGAGGGCTATCTCCACTTGGCGCGGCCGCGCGACGCCGAACGGCTCTATGACGAGCTCGCCGGCGCCGAACCGGCCAACCTCGGTGTGCGGCTGCGGCTTCTCGATCTGGCCCAGCAGGCCGGTGATGACGCCGCCGTGGGTCGTTGGGTGAATGAAATAAAAGCCATCGAAGGTCCGGAGGGCACACTTTGGCGCACCGGGCAGATTGGGCGCTTGCTTGCCAAGGCGCGCCGGGGCGACACGCTCGCACTGGAGGAGGCAAAGCGTTTGATTCCGATCGTGGCTCATCGGCGTGGCAGCTGGGCTCGAGTCCACATCCTGCAAGGTGAACTTCACGAGTTGAGCGGACAACCCGAAGCGGCTCTACGCAGCTACCAAAAGGCACTCGGAGTGGGCGACCAATCGCCAGTGGTGATGCGGCGCGTGGTCCAGCTCCTTTTCGAACGCCGCCGTTACTTGGAAGCGGAAGAAGTGCTGACTCGGTTGCAGATGCGCGAGGAACCGCTCGGCGTGCTTGACCGCATCGCTGCGGAAATCGCGCTACACAAGCACGACGCCGGCAAGGCGTTGCTTATGGCGCAGCGCGCCGTTTCACCGGACTCGAAGGATCCGGGCGACCTACTGTGGCTCGGGCACATCTTATTCGCCACGGGCCGTCAGGAAGATGCCGAGCGCGTCTTCCGTCGTTCCGTAGAAATGGGGCCCAGGCTCCCAGAAACTTGGATTGCTCTCACGCAATGCCTGGTTCGAATCGGCAAGCGCGACCAGACCGGCCCGCTTCTGGACGACATCAAGTCCAAAGTGCCGGCCGATCTTGTGCTGTTGACTCTAGGCCAGAGCAATGAGATTTTGGACAACTTCGCCGTCGCAAAGGATTGTTATGAGTCCGCGCTGGCATTGCAGCCAACGGACTGCGCGGTTCGGCGCCATCTCGCGCGATTGTCGCTTCGACAAGGCCAACTAGCTGCCGCCGAGCGTCACCTCACCGCATTAATGGAACTGAAGGCGAAGGCTCCGGAGGACGCGGCGTGGGCTCGGCGCATATTGGCCGTGGTTATGACTGCCTCGGGAGATTTTCGCAAGACGCAAGGCGCGCTCGCCGTTCTGGGAATCTTGGATAGTGAAATCACGGACCTGACCAAAGGCGACTCACAAGAGGAGCAGCGTGCTAGGGCTGTTGTGCTGGCCGGACAAAAAAGCCTAACCAAGCGCCGCCAGGCGGTGGCCATTTTGGAAGCGTTTCCGCGGCAGGAGAGGCTTGCGGAGGATCAGTTCCTGCTTGCGCAGCTCTATGACTCGATGGGGGATTGGGCTAAAGTTCGCGAAGAGATGATGGCTGTGATCTCAGTCCACTCGAACAATCCTCGCTACTTGAGCTTCTATACTGAAAGGTTGCTTCAACGCAAAGAGTGGAACGAGGCCGAGGTTTACTTCCGCAAACTGGAAAACTGCCTGCCCAATTCCTTCCACACTCTGCGCCCAAAAGCGCTGTTGTTGGCGGGGAGGAACCAGGGCGAACAGGCTGTCCCCTTTCTCACACAGTTCACTCGGACCAAGCCGGAAACCGTTCCGGCTGTCGCCGCCTTGCTTGAGGAGATCGGCCAGATCGACGCTGCCGAGACAATGCTCCGCAACTACGCTGAAAAGGGCGACACGCCGCACGGTGCTATTTTGCTCGCAGCTTTTCTGGGCCGGCGCAACCGTCTGGACGAAGGATTGCGGCTGTGTGAAACGGCCTGGCCAAGCTGCCCTGCAGAAGAAGTGGCGGACACGTTGCTGGGCATGATGGCGTCCGGCAAGCCGAACCCAAGTCATTACGAAGCCGCCGTCAAGCAGCTAGACCTCGCTCAAGCTCGTAATCCGAAAAAAACGGCGTTGATGAGCGCCAAAGCAACGTTGCGCCGGCTCCAGGGCAATCTCGACGGGGCCATCGAAACCTATCGCAGCGCGCTGGCGCTCGATGCCGACAATCCCCTGGCGCTAAACAACCTGGCCTGGATTCTGGCCCTGAAAAAAGGGCACACGGATGAGGCCATGGAAATGATGCAACGGGCTATTCGCCTGCACGGCCCGTCGCCTGCATTTCTAGATACGCGCGGAGTGATTCACATACTTCGCAACGAGCCTCAGTTGGCGGTGCGGGATCTCGATGTAGTCGTGCAGGAATCACCCACCTACGTTCATTATTTCCACTTAGCTCAAGCGCACAGCTTGGCGGGCAATCGCGCCTCCGCCGCGCGTGCTTGGACGAAGGCGCGCTCTCTCGGTCTGCAGGAAACGAACGTGGATATCCTGGAAGTCCTCGCGTTCCAGAAGCTGCGGCACGATTTGGATTGACCGAATCACGTCCCACAAGGATTCGGCCCATCGCGGTTGACTGCGGCACGCCTCCCGATCACTTGACTCGTTCTCTCAGAGATGTGAAATGTCGATTCATCTTGTCACAGGGGGAGCCGGTTTCATCGGCTCTCACATGGTGGAAGCGCTCGTCGGCCGCGGACACTCTGTTGTCGTCGTAGACAACTTCAGTTCCGGATCCATGGAGAACCTCCAGAAGGTGGAGAAACGCATCCACCTTTTTCGGGGCGACGTGACGGATCGGCCGCTGATGCGCGAAGCCATGAAAGGCGTTCATTGCGTGTATCACTTGGCAGGTCCGTTGCTGGAGCGCGACGGCGATCCGATGGAGATACATCACTCCGGAGCGACCGGGACTTTGAGCGTGCTGATGGCCGCGCGGCAGGCGCATGTGCGCCGGGCGATCTGCGCGTCCAGCTGCATGGTTTACGGCACGGGTCGCCAGGAACCCCGCCGGGAGGACGAGGCATTGCAGCCCTTAACGCCCTATGCCGTAGCCAAGTGGACCGCGGAGCAGCAATGCCTGTCCGTGTTCGCCATGGACGGACTCGAGACGGTACGGCTTCGCTACTTTCACGTCTATGGCCCGCGCCAGAATCCGAAGAGTCTTTACACAAGCAAGCTGGCAAGAATACTGGAGGGAATGCTTGCGGGGCGACGTCCCGTGTTGCAGGCGAATCGCCTTGAGCACCAAGACCTGATCTTTGTGGACGATGTGGTCCACGCGAACATCTTGGCCGCCGTAGCGCCGCGCGTCGCAGGAAGGGTCTTCAACATCGCTTCGGGAAAGCCTACCTCCTTGCTGGATGTAGTCTCGACCATTAACCGAATCATGGGCGCTCGGCTGGCCCCGCTGGGCGTGTTCTCCGAAGCGGTGGACGAGCATGCGCAATTCGCCGACATCGCCAAGGCGGAGGTTGAGTTGGGTTTCTGCCCGGGGACCGACCTCGAACAAGGTCTGCGCTGGTGCATTGAATATCATCGACGCCAGCCCCAGCTGTTGCCGATGGAGGCCGCTTCCAACTAAGCCTTGCAGGTTCGGTGGGCCAGGTCGGGCTTCGCCAAACACGCATTCGTAAAACACGGTTCTGTCGAAAAAAAAAGGCCGCCGTCGGCTAATCACCGACGGCGGCCTCTTATTTTTTCACTCGTCGCAGCTCGGCGTAAGCCTCACAGCGACTCGAAAAGGCCGTACTTATGGAGTTTATTGTAAAGGGCCATGCGGCTGATTCCTAGTTCCGCGGCCGCGCGCAGACGATTGTTCTTGTGCTTTTGTAGGGCCTCCATGATGCGCAGCACTTCAATCTCTTCCTTGCTTTGGGCCAAGGTGCAAACGCTGCCGTTAAGTTTGTCCATTCGCTTGGGGACGGCGAACATCATCGGTTTCGACCACGGCAAGGCCGAGCGGACCGGCTCCGGCAACTCGCGAGTTGAGATTTCGTCGCTCGGGCAAAGCGCCACGGCGCGTTCCACGACATTGCGCAACTCGCGGATGTTGCCCGGCCAGTGATACTCTTCGAGGCAGGCGAGGGCATCGGGCGCCACGCGGACGATATCGCGATTGTTGCGGCCGGCGAATTCGGCCAGGAATTTGTTGGCCAGAAACGCAATACCGCGCCGGCGCTCCCGTAGAGGCGTCAGGAAGAACTCAACGACGTTGAGGCGAAAATAGAGGTCGGAGCGGAACCGGCCTTGGGCCACCTCCTGCTCAAGCAATGTGTTCGATGCGGCGATGATTCGCGCCTTGAGCGGCACGGACTTATTCGACCCAACCGGCTCGAAGAGCCGTTCGTCGACGGCGCGCAACAGCTTGCTCTGCAGGCTCGGCGGCAGGGAGTTGATTTCGTCGAGCAACAGGGTCCCACCCGCGGCGGCGGCAAACTTCCCGGCTCGTTCCCGGTCGGCCCCCGTAAATGCACCTTTGACGTGTCCGAACATCTCACTTTCGATCAAGTTGGGAGAAAGAGCACCGCAATCGACGACGAGGAACGGCTCATCGCGCCGCGGCGATAGCTCGTGAATCAAGCGCGCCAGGCGCGTCTTGCCGGTGCCGGTCTCGCCCGTAAGCATGAGCGTGGTGTCACTCGGGGCGACCCTGCGGATTTGGCTAATCAGCTCTGTCATCTCGGGTGCCAAGACGAACTGGGCTGGGTCGTAATGGTCGATGCTCTCGTCCCGATCGGCCGCCGCGGCTCTGCCGTGGCGGGCGCGTAGCGTGAGCATGTCAAGAAGGTATGTCAGACGTCCTTGCTCGATCGGAAGGCCGACGTAGTCCGAGGCGCCTGCGCGAAGATACGCGATCGCTTCTTCGTGACGATAGACGTCACTGAGGAGAACTGTGGCGCGTGGCCGCTTGTATTGCACAGCGGCTTGAATGCAGCGGGCGAGTTGCCGCTCCTCTTTGGACCCTGTCAAGTGCAGCAGAAAAAGGGCAACATCGTCACGTTGCAGGTAAGCAGAACTTTCCTCCAGCCGGCCCGAAATCTCAAGATTCAACCGATCCACGGATTCCTTGCTCTTCTCCACGGAACAAGCGGAAATAAGTTAGAACGATCTACCAGTGAGGCGCAGGCAGGGTTCCCTCATGGAAGTACCCAAGCGGTCACTGTCCCTTCGAGAGGAACAGCGCTGGCGGCAGGCGCAGCATCAGACATAATCAAGAGGGAAAAAAACTTGTAGCGAACGGGCACTTCCGAATGCCCATCCCAATCGAGGGGTTATCTCACCAAGGGTGGTCGTAAAGAGACCGCCGCGCCCTCGATCGTCCTCTCCTGGAAGAATGGTGAGTTAGTTCACTACGACCCAAAAACCTCCTTTTATCGTTCACCCCGGGATAACCGGCAAACTTAATCAGGACATTCTCCTTTACACTTGGAAGAAACTCAAGGAAAATCTTCAAAAAAATTTACACTTTTTGCTTTCATCGCAATCAAGTGTAAACAAACTAGATGACACTGGGACAAGTCGCCCGAAGGATCTGGGAGCCGCCGTGTTTTTCTTGAAACCGCTCCGCTGCCGCGAGCGAAAACCGGAATTGATGGATCAACCAAGACTCGATTCCGCCGTGCACGTGCATGCTCTTCGCGGCCTAGAGCGAATCAATTGGCTTAGCGGCAGCGACCGGATTTTGTGGCCGCCAATAGAGACCTTGGCTCGCGAGCATCCGAAGCGGTCTTTGCGCATTCTCGACATCGCCGCTGGAGGCGGCGATGTCGTGGTTCGCATGTGGCGCCGTTCCCGGCGTGCGAATCTGAAAATCGAGTTTCAAGGCGCGGATGTCAGTCCGACCGCCCTGGAGCATTCATGCATGAACGCGCAGAGGGCCGGCGCGCCAATCGGCTTTTTCACTTTGGATGTTCTCCGGGATCGCTTGCCCGAAGGCTATGATGTGTTAATGACGTCGCTCTTTCTCCACCACCTCGACGACGAGCAAGCGCTCTCTTTGATGCGAAGGATGGGCGAGGCTGCCAGGCAAATGGTGTTGATCAACGATTTGCGCCGCAGCCGGACCGGGTACGTTCTCGCCTGGGCGGGCAGCAGGCTTCTAACTTCGTCGCATGTTGTCCACGTGGATGCTCCGCGTTCGGTGGCGGCGGCCTTTGCTCTCCATGAGATTCGCGCTCTAGCCGATCGCGCCGGTCTCGCCGATGCGCGAATCACGCGGCGTTGGCCGTGCCGCTTTCTGCTCTGTTGGAAAAAAAGCCGTGCTGAAAGACAGTCATGACGTATTGGTCATCGGCGGCGGTCCTGCGGGCGCTACCGCGGCTATTCTGCTGGCTCAAGCAGGGTGGACCGTTGTCCTTGTGGAGCGAAAACGCTTTCCAAGAAAGAAAGTCTGCGGTGAATACCTATCGGCCACCAATCTTCCGCTGCTGGATCGATTGGGTGTCGGCAAGCGATTTCGCGCCGAGGCGGGACCACCCGTCCAACAGGTGGGCCTGTTCGCGGGCCGAACGCTTCTCCGCGCCGGCTTGCCGCGGCTGTCCAGTAGCCGTGGTGAATGGGGCAGGGCATTGTCGCGCGAGCGGTTAGACTCCATGTTGCTGGAGCGCGCACGCGCCGTCGGAGTCGACGTGCGCCAACCCGCCACCGTTGTTTTTCTGCGGATTGAAGGAGATCGATACGCCTCCGGCATTGAAATCGGTGTCGGCGGAATCTCGGATACGCTGTCCACACGCCTGGTGGTGGGAGCCCATGGCTCGTGGGATTCCGGTACGCTTTTGACGCAGCCGCCGCGTCAACCGCCGGCGCCATCCGATCTACTCGGGTTCAAGGCTCACTTTCAGCGCAGCCGGCTCCACGAGGGGCTGATGCCGCTATTGGCGTTTCCGGGCGGATATGGGGGCATGGTTCACTGTGACCAAGGCCGCATCAGTCTTTCCTGTTGCATTCGCCGCGATCGGCTGGCGTTGATTCGTCAGACTGACCGCGGCGATGCCGGCAACGCCGTGCTGGCGTTCATCAAAGAGTCGTGTCTGGGAGCGAGATTGGCCCTGGAAACGGCGCACCTGGACGGACCCTGGCTTGCCGCCGGTCCCATCCGGCCGGGCATTCGTGTCAAGGAGCAGGGCGGTATCTTCCTTGTCGGCAACGCAGCCGGAGAAGCCCATCCCATCATCGCCGAAGGAATCAGTATCGCCATGCAGTCCGCCTGGTTATTGAGCACCAGCCTTAATGCGTGGCGGCGTTGCGGGGGCGCGGACACCGAGCTTCGCGCCGTCGGCAGGGATTATGCGTCCCTTTGGCGGCGGCACTTCGGCGCGCGTGTTGCCCTTTCGGAACTTCTGGCGCAGTGGGCCATGCGCCCTGTCGCTGTCGCCGGCATGCTGCCGTGGCTCCGAGTCGCTCCGAGTGCGCTCAACTGGTTTGCCAGGCTGAGCGGCAAGGCGAAGGATGTGGTCCGGCAACAACTCGTTGATAAAGGACCTTGACGCCTCTATCGAAGGATGTGGTCATGCCTGTGAACATTCTCGGCATCGGGACCGCCGTTCCGCGACATCGCATCAGCCAGCAAGAGGCAGCTCAGGCGGCCGTCCTGTTGGCTCGTTGCACCCCGGAGCAGGGGAACGTAGTCGCCGCACTATACCGTCACACGGAGATCGCCGGACGGCACATGGTCATCGGCCGGGATGTTCTGGGAGACGTTCTCAATGGCACGTGTAAATCGGGAAGCCGTTTCGTGCCGGATGGCCCTGATGACTCCGGACCGAACACCGCCGATCGCATGCGGATCTACGAGCGCGAAGCGCTCCCGATGGCCCTGGAAGCTTCGACACGCGCGCTGGAGGAATCGGAGTGCGTGGCCGCCGAGATCACCCACTTAGTAACGGTTTCTTGCACTGGGTTTGCCGCCCCAGGATTCGACGTAGGCCTAATCAAACAGTTGCAACTGCCGCCGACCGTGGAACGGACGCACATCGGCTTCATGGGCTGCCACGGCGCGCTCAACGGTCTGCGGCTGGCGCGCGCGTTCATCGAGGCGGACTCCAGGGCACGGGTGCTTCTCTGTGCCACGGAGCTGTGCAGCATCCACTATCACTACTCATGGAACCCCAAACGCATGGTCGGCAATGCGCTTTTCGCCGATGGCGCCGCGGCCTTGGTCGCGGCTTCGGAAAAGGATGATGACGGCTCGAATTGGCGCATCGAGGCCAACGCTTCGTGTCTGTTTCCGAATTGTGAAAACGCCCTCACCTGGAGCATCGGCAATCGGGGCTTTGACATGACGCTGTCGACGCGTGTTCCCAGCCTTATCGCAGCCTACTTGAGAAGTTGGGTGGTGCGTTGGCTGGCGGAATGCGGCTTAACGATGGACGCCATCGGATCGTGGGCCATCCACCCCGGCGGTCCTCGCATACTGACCACCGTGGAGGAGTCGCTTGGCTTGTCCATAGGATCGACGAGCGCCTCGCGCGAGGTGTTTGCGCAGTTCGGCAACATGTCGTCGCCGACGGTGCTTTTCATCGTGGATCGGCTGCGCAAACTCGGAGCGCCGCGGCCCTGCGTGGCCCTTGGCTTCGGGCCGGGAATGACGGTCGAAGGGGCATTGTTCGATTGAGTTACCGAAACCGCGACGCTGCTGGCATCATCGTCGATGGCTCCCCGGCTTGGCGAATACCTCGCCGGACTTGGCACTCTGACCGTTGGCGTTGACGGCCGTCACTTGGTAATAGTAGGTGACGCCATTGGTCAACCCCGTGTCGGTGAACGAGGTGCCGACGACGCCAATGAGGTACGGCGTGCTGCCTTCGCCGCCGGGTGTCGTGCTGCGGTAAATGTTGTAACTGGTAGCGCCGCTGGAGGCCGTCCAGGTCAGAGTGACCTGAGCGTTGCCGGCGGTGGCAGCGAAGTTGGTTGGCGTCGCCGGGGTTGGCGCTTGCGGCATGGCGCTTACCGCGCTGCTCATAGGGCTTTGGCCGGCGCTGTTGACGGCTGTCACTTGAAAGAAATACATGGTGCCGTTGGTCAATCCGGTGTTGGTGAAGGACGTGCTGGTGACTCCGGTGCGCACCAGAGTGGCGCCCTTGCCGCCGGGGCTCGTGCTGCGGTAGATGCTGTAGCTGGTGGCGCCGCTGGAGGGCGTCCAGGTCAAGGTCACTTGGGCATTGCCGGCGCTGGCGCTGAGGTTCGCCGGCGCTGTCGGCGCCTTTAACCGTGGTGTTGCGGATACTTCGCTGCTCTTGGCGCTCTCGCCGCCGGCATTGACAGCTGTTACCTGATAATAATAGGTCGTGCCGTTGGTCAGTCCGGTGTTGGTGAACGAGGTGCTGGTAATGCCGGTCTGAACAGGCGTGCTGCCTTCGCCGCCGGGAGTCGTGCTGCGATAGATGTTGTAGCTGGTGGCCCCGCTAGACGCGGTCCAGGTGAGTGTAACCTGAGTACTGGCGGGGGTGGCCGTGAGATTCGTCGGCGCTGCCGGCGCCGATACCTGGGGCCGGGCGGATACTTCGCTGGTCTTGACGCTCTCGCCGCCGCTGTTGACCGCCGTCACTTGGTAGTAATAGGTGGTGCCGTTGGTCAGCCCGGTGTTGGTGAACGATGTGCTGGTGACGCCGCTAACGAGAGGCGTAGCGCCTTCGCCGCCGGGTGCGGTGCTGCGATAGATGTTGTAACTGGTGGCGCCGCTGGAGGCCGTCCAGGTCAAAGTCACCTGGGCATTGCCCGCGGTGGCCGTCAGGTTCGTCGGACTTGCCGGCGCGGAGACAGTTCCGACGACCGGGGTGTTCATGTCCGCTTGGATTTGACTCGCACTGAGCGTCTGATTGTAGATTCGCAGATCATCCATCGAGCCCTGGAAGTCTTGGCCCAGCGTCGGATCGATCCCCAACCGCAGTGGGTTGCCCCGCGCCTGGATGCTCCCCGAGGTTGCCGTGCTGAACTGTTGCACGCCGTTCATGTACCCTTTGGCGGTGGAGCCGTCGTAGGTGAACGCGACGTATGCCCAGGCGTTCAAGGCCACTGGCATGGAGAACGTATGCTTCACGGCACTCGTGTCTCCGTAAAAGAAGGTTACGCTCTGCGTGGCATGGGTGTATTCAATCGCGTACTGATAGTTTGCGCCGCCGTACGAAGTGGGGAGCCAAGGCTTGGAAACGATAACCTCATCGGTGCCATAATCGCTGAGGTTGATCCATAGGGAGAGCGTGAGATTGGTTCCGGAAATGTCCAACGAAGCCGAGTTGGGCATTTCGACGTATTGGTTGTTGCCGTTGAAATTAAGCGCGCCGCCGTGCGTGCCTGTGGACCATACCGGACTGTTTTGGAGTGTGCCGGTGTTGTTGTTCCCGGAAAGGTCGGTGAGCGAACTGCCGCTGGCTTGATCGAAGTTGTAAGCCGCCGCCGCTGGCCCGGAAGGTGCTGTCGGTGCTGCGGAAACTTCGCTGCTCTTGGTGCTCTCACCCCCGGCGTTGACAGCCGTCACCTGATAGTAATAGGTCGTTCCGTTGGTCAATCCGGTGTTGGTGAACGAAGTGATGGCGACGCCGGTCTGGAGAGGCGTGCTGCCTTCGCCGCCAGGTGTCGTGCTGCGGTAGATGTTGTAGCTGGTGGCCCCGCTGGAGGCGGTCCAGGTCAAAGTTACCTGAGTGTTGCCCGCGGTGGCCGTGAAATTCGTTGGCGCTGCCGGTGCCGGGACCTGTGGCGTCGCGGAAGTTTCGCTGCTCTTGGCGCTTTCGCCGCCGGCGTTGACGGCCGTCACCTGGTAGTAATAGGTGGTGCCGTTGGTCAGTCCGGAATTGATGAAAGAGGCGCTGCTGACGCCGGTCTGGACAGGCGTGCTGCCTTCGCCGCCGGGAGTCGTGCTGCGATAGATGTTGTAACTGGTTGCGCCACTGGACGCGGTCCAGGTCAAAGTCACCTGCGCGTTGCCGACGGCGGCGACAAGATTTGTTGGAGCCACCGGAGCGGTCACTTGAGGCCGCGCGGAAACTTCGCTGCTTTTGGCGCTCTCGCCGCCGGCGTTGACAGCCGTTACCTGGTAATAGTAG
>JACPZP010000138.1 GCA_016195405.1 Planctomycetota bacterium
CATGAGGCAGTATCCGAAAAGCCGGAAGGGATAGCGTTTCTGCGTTTGGGAGAGTGCCTTGAGAAAAGTGAGGTAATCGCTCGCCCCAAAGAAAATGGGACCGCGGTTATTGCCACGGTTGATGGCGTGGTAGAGCAATCCCTCTGCGACCGGACGAGGAGCACGAGGCATGCAAGAAAGGTACGCTTGCGATCAAGCGGCCGTCAAGCAAAAAATGAACTGACACCGATTTCCCCCCTCTCGCTTATGGGGGGTCGAAGTCGATCCAACACACTCCGCAACGATCGCTCCGACATGGGGCTCCTTCGTCCATTTCACCTGTCCATATAGAGGACGCTCGGAGCCCATTGATTCCCACATTTTTTCCCGTCCTGTCGGGTTCCGTCGCGGCTTTGCGTTCTAACGGTAGGTGAACGCCTCTGACGGCGTCTGACGAACTACCGAACACACTCTCATTTGAGGTTAATCATGTCCTTCTTCGACGGAACTGAGTTTGGCCCATTGCTGGTTTCAGGCGGGAATCTCGTTCACTTGACGGCATCCTCGCCGAAGGGTTGGAACAGCAACGATCGCCTGTTACGCGCAGCCAACAACTCCCCCTGGATGGAGCGCGGCGAAAAAGATGCTGTTGCGGTGACGATCTTGCAACAAGCCATCAACGAAATCGGCGCGGTCCGAGCAGGATTTGGCACGGTCTCCGTGACGGGCGTTTTTGACGACGCGACGGCGAACTGGGTCCGCAACTTCAAGTCGAAGCATCCCAAAGAAATCACGTTTCTGGATGCGCGGGTTGGGAAATGGACGCTTTTGAAAATGGATAAGTACCTGAACGAAGGCGATCCGCGCAAGCCCAGCTCATTGCCCGATCTCATGAAGTTTCCGTTGCCGAGCGGCTTCCCGGGGAATCTACCCCCTGGCGATCCCAATTTCCCTTGGCCGCACGGCTCCAACGTGTGGCAATTCTAATTTCAGTAGGCATTAACGGAGACTAACCGTGGGAAGCGCGACTTACACTCAAGCCGGAAGACCATTGGCCGTGACGACGCCGCTTGGTCCGGATGTGCTGCTTCTGGTTGGCTTTCGGGGCCGTGAAGAAATCTCAAAGCCGTTTCAGTATGTCTTGGATCTGGTAGCGTCCAGCCGAAGCGAGATCCCCTTCGAACGATTGATGGGGCAGAGGATGACCGTTGAGCTGCGCCGGCCACGCGGCCAAAGCCGTTACTTCAGCGGCATCGTGAGCCGATTCAGCCAAGGGCACAGCGACCTCGAATTCACCGAGTACCAGGCCGAGCTTGTCCCGGACATGTGGCTGCTGACGAAACGGCACCGCAGCCGCATCTTCCAACACTTGTCCGTTCCCGACATCCTGCGGCAAGTCCTTCAAGGTCTCGATGTAAGCTTCCAAATTCGCGGCGACTTTCAGCCGCGCGATTATTGCGCCCAATATCGCGAGAGCGATTTCGATTTCGCCAGCCGGCTGATGGAGGAAGAAGGCATCTACTACTTCTTTCTGCAAAATGAGCGCGGCCACCAATTAGTCCTGGCCAACACGCCCCAAGGCCACCCGGATGTCCCGGAGATGCGCGAAGTGCCCTTTGAGAATACGCCGCGAGATGGCCAAGCGGACTGCATCACAGCGTGGCAGAAAGTGCAGGAGCTGCGCTCCGGCAAGTGTGAGCTATGGGATCATTGCTTCGAGCTGCCGCGCATGCACCTCGACGCCCGCAAGTCGATCCAGGACGACGTCCCCGTTGGCCGCGTGAATCACAAATTGACCGCGGGCCTCAACGGCAAGCTGGAACTATACGACTATCCCGGCGGCTACGCCCAGCGCTTCGACGGCATCGATCGCGGCGGCGGCGAGCATCCCGAAGAGCTGCGAAAAATCTTTGAGGACAATCAGCGGACCGTCAGCATACGCATGCAGCAAGAAGCGGCCGCCGGCATCATGATCCAAGGCGCCGGCACGTGCCGTCAATTCCTTCCAGGCCACAAGTTCTCTCTCGTGGGCCACGGTCACGGCGACGGCGACTACGTGTTGACTAAGGTGCAACACCTGGCCCGCCAACCGGGCTTTCGCAGTGACGATCGCGCCGAGGGGTTCACTTACGAAAACACGTTTAGCGCGATCCCTTACGCTCTGCCGTACCGGCCGGCGCGCGAAACGCCGCGGCCGACGATTCATGGAACTCAAACCGCCACGGTCGTCGGTCCTCCAGGGAAAGAGAGCTTTGTAGATAAGTATGGCCGCGTGAAGGTGCAGTTGAACTGGGACCGCGAAGGGCGAAACGATGCCGACAGCTCGTGCTGGATTCGCGTGGCTCAGCAATGGGCGGGCAAGGTATATGGAGCGTTCTTCTGGCCGCGCATCGGGCATGAGGTGGTAGTGGCCTTTGAAGAGGGCGACCCGGACCGGCCGATCATCATCGGCAGCGTCTATAACGCCGAGAACACGACGCCCTACCTTTTGCCCGAATCCGCGGAAATTGCGGGCATCGTGACCCAAAGCACGCCCGGCGGCAACAGCGAAGAGTACAACGAGCTGAGCTTCGACGACAAAAAGGGAAATGAGCTTATCTACATGCATGCCCAGAAGAATTTTGTCCGCGAAGTCGAGAACGACGATCACCTGCGGGTGGGCAACGAGCAGACGATAGAGATCAAGAATGGCCGCAAGCAAACCATTCACCAGGGAGACGACGAAAAGGTGCTCGAAAAAGGCAGTGTGCGCACCAAGGTAACGGGAAGCGTTGTCTTGCAGTGGGGCGATAACTCTACCAAGCGTGGCGGCCGCCTTTACCTCAGTTCCGATCTGGCGCAGTTGGACGCTCCCATGTGTGCCATCGAAGGGTACGAGTTTGCAACCATAAGCGGCGCAGGAAGCCGACTAAGCCTCGTCGAGGGCGGAGCCATCCTCGAGGCGGAATCCATCATACTCAAGGCAGGCAAGATTCTGCTCGACGCCGGTCTGATTGAGGCCACGGGCATGGTGATATGTCCGATCCTCAGCGCGGATGCCGTGATCGGCAAAACCTATTCATCCGGCGCCGGCAATATCCTGTAAGCGCCCAAGCGTCGGTCGAACTCGGAGGGCCGGACCATGACCTGTGAAGCCGAATTGCTTGAATCCTTAAAGCATGCCAAGGAACGTGCGCAAGCGGCTACTGCGCCGCGACAACCTGCATCGGCTCCTGTGAAGTTCCTCACGGAAAGGGCGGCGGGAATCTGCGATCGCTTCGCACTGGGCGAGCAAGCGGCCCTGGCTCTGAGTAACGAAATGACGGCGCTGCGTTTCTTGGAAGTCCTCGCGGAGAAGCAGCTTTTCCCCGACGGCGTTCGGGTTCTCGCCCACGGCTTGCCGAAGCGCGACGCCGTTTGGTGGGCGTGCTTATGTTTGCGGGAAGCGCTTGGCGGTAGCCCCAGTGCGAAAGTGAAGCCCGCGTTGGAAGCTGCCGAGAAATGGGCCAAGAGTCCATCCGAGGAAAATAGACGCGACGCCAAGATGGCCGGCGAGATAGCCGGCTACGGCACTCCCGCGGGTCTGGCGGCGCTGGCGGCATTTTGGAGCGGCGGCAGCATGGCGTCGGCCGATAAACCCGTCCTCGCGCCGGCCGATCATATGACTGCGGAAGCGGTTGCGGGCGCGGTGCTCGTCGCGGCTGCCGGCGCGGCGCCGGACGATGTACCAAAACGCCAGCAACGGTTTCTCGCCCTTGGCCTTGCGCTCGCGAGCGGCTTATAGAACGAACAAACATTTGCATCCGTGTTCGAGCGAACTTACAATCCTGTAAGCTTCAGTGACAGGATTCCGCTCGAACATGGACAGGGAAACACCACCTCCGTCGGTTAGCCGTTGGCTTGTCGCCTTGAAAGAGGGAGACAGCGAGGCGGCGTCGGCGCTTTGGCGGCAGTACTTCGATCGCCTCGTGCGCCTAGCACGACAAAAACTCGGCGCCGCCCCGCGCCGCGCCGCCGACGAAGAAGATGTCGCCCTCAGCGTCTTTCGCTGCTTGTGCGACGGCGCCGCTCGAGGCCGTTTCCCCGAGTTGACCGACCGCGACGACCTGTGGCGCTTGCTGACCACGATGACGATCCGCAAGGCCATCGATCAAAAGCGCCGCGGCGCCGGACTTAAGCGCGGCGCCGGACTGGTCCGTGGCGAATCGGTCTTTGCCGATCTCGCAAACGAGACAGCCGGACTGGATCAGGCTCTCGGTGACGAGCCGACGCCGGAATGGCTCGCCATGTTGGCCGAAGAGCACACGCGCCTTTTGGATGCCTTGGGCAACGAGACGTTGCGCCAGGTTGCGCTTTGGAAAATGGAAGGCTTTACGAATGAAGAAATCGCCGAGAAGCTTGGCCTGACCTGTCGGAGCGTGGAGCGGAAGCTGGAGCGCATTCGCAGCAAATGGACACAAGACGCGGCGACATGAGCAGATGCTTCACCTTCATACTGGCCGTAAGTCTGGACGATTTTCGGAGCCGTGCGCGATGAAATCAGAAACTTCCGTCGTACCCGCGGCGGACCTCGACTTGATCGACGAGATCTGCGATGAGTTTGAAGCATCGTGGCGAAGAGGCGCGATGCCGCAGATCGAAGCATATTTGCAGCGCGCGGAAGAATCACTTCGCGGCCGCCTCTGGGAAGAACTAGTGATTTCGGAACTAGCTTGCCGCCAACTTCGAGGCGAACGTCCTCATTCCGACGAATATTTTCCGCGTTTCCCGGAGCGGCGCGCACACCTCGAACGGCTATTCGCGACGACCGCGAGCATGCGCGAGGCCAACACTACGCATGCCGATGCGGCCGTGATTGCGAATCGGCAAATCGGCGGCTATGAGGTGATGGGCGAAATCGCTCGCGGGGGAATGGGCGTCGTCTACAAGGCGCGTCAGCTTGGCCTTAATCGAACGGTCGCTCTCAAGATGATTTTGGCCGGCGCGAATGCAGGTTCTGAGGAGCGTGCCCGGTTTCGGCGGGAAGCCGAAGCGGCTGCACATTTGCAGCATCCCCATATCGTTCAAATCTTCGAAGTCGGCGAGGCGGAAAGGCTGCCATTCATCGCCATGGAGTACTTGGAAGGCGGCAATTTAGCGAATCAACTAGACGGCCGTCCGCTCGCCGCCCGCGCCGCCGCCGAATTGACCGAGACCCTGGCACGTGCGGTCGCCTATGCCCACGAACGAGGCATCATCCACCGCGACCTCAAACCGGCGAACATCCTCCTCTCCTGCGTCACCTCATCCCTCACGGATCGTCCTTCGTCTTTCGTCCCGAAGGTGGCAGACTTTGGCGTGGCAAAACAGATGCACGAGTGCAAGGATGGTCAGACGCAAACCGGCTTCATCATGGGTACGCCCAGCTACATGGCGCCCGAGCAGGCTGCCGGCCTTGCAAAGTCGGTCGGGCCGGCAACCGATGTTTACGCCCTCGGCGCCATCCTGTACGAAATGCTCACGGGCCGGCGGCCCTTTCAAGGCGAGACCGCCCTCGACACGTTGGATATGGTTCGTACGCAGGAACTTGTGCCGCCTCGTCGTTTGCAGCCCAAGGCGCCGCGCGACCTCGAAACCATTTGCATGAAGTGCCTTGAAAAGGAGCCCAGCAAACGCTACCTAGGCGCGCTCGCTTTAGCCGACGATCTCCAGGCGTTTCTTGCCAATCGGCCAATCGTAGCGCGACCTTTGGGCGCGGCCGCCCGTGTCTGGCGCTGGTGTCAACGCAAGCCCGCCGTCGCATCTCTGGCAGCGGTGCTTTCGCTGGTCGTCATAGGCAGTCTGATCGGCCTGAGCACTCTTTGGTTGCGTGCCGAACATTTTGGCAAAATCGCCAAGGAGAAGCAAAAAGAAGCCGAGGACAACCTCGTCGAAGCACAACGGCACCAAGAACGTGCGCAGGCGAGCTATCAACTTGCCCGCGCGAGCATGGAGGAAAGCATCAAGAAAGTCGCCGAAGATCCGCGGATAAAAAGCGGGCCGCTCGAGGATCTGCGTCGCACCGTGCTCCAAGCCGAAACGCATTTCTACGAGAAGTTCGTTCAACTCCAGGGCGACGAACCGGATTTTCAGGAAGAACGTGGCAGGGCCTTCACGCGCCTCGGCAACGTGACGGTGGAACTGGCCTCTCAGCAGAAGGCCCTCGAACTCTATCGCCAAGCCCAGAATATTCTCTCCGTCCTGGTCCACGATTATCCTTCGGTTTCAAAATACCGAGCCGCCTTGGCAGCCAATCATCACCAGCTTGGCAACCTGTACACGAATATGGGAAAACTCGAAGCGGGAGAGGAAGCTTACTTAGCCGCGCTGGAAATGGAGAAAGTGCTTGCAAATGACCATCCGGAGAGCTTTGAGTATAAGCGAAATCTCGCAGGCACTTATGTCAATCTAGGTCTTTTGAACTATCAACGGCTCGGTCGATCCCGTCCGACCGGCGCCAAAGCTCGAAACGAATTGGCGTCTGCATCCGAGCAGGCGCTGTCGGCCGCGGCGGCAGTTCTCGAAGAACTCGGCCGCACGCATCCGTCAAACCTGGGCTCGCGCTATCCGCTTGGAGCGGTGTACATTAACCTGGCCAACACGCAATACGAGATGCGGCGATTTCCTAAAGCGGAAGAGAGCCTGACAATGGCTGGAACGATCCTAAAGGACTTCATCGACAATCACCCCGAACATGAAGATTTCGTACGGGCACAAGCGGGCCTCGCCAACAGCTTCAATACTTTGGCCAACGTCTGCCGCGATGCCAACCAGCCGCAGAAGGCCGAACAGGCATTCATGGATGCACTGGCAATTCAGGAGGCAATGGCACGCGAGCACCCTCAGATTCTCTTATACGCTGTCGCATTGGGATGCACGCAGGCGAATGTCGGCGACCTGATCCGAGTGAATCGCCGGAAACCGGCAGATTCACTTGAATGGTTTGCGAAAGGAATTGCAACCCTGGAGCCGGTGCTGGCCAAGCAGCCCAAGGATCTGCAAACACGATCCTATCTACGCAATGCGCACCTGGGCAATGCCTTGGCCCTCGTCCAATTGAAGCGCTATCCGGAAGCGTTGCCATACTTCGACAGAACACTGGAACTCGATGACGGCCGTTTTCGCCAGGGCGCTCGCCTGGAGCGGGCCCGGACGCTGGCCCGCGTGAAAGAACATGCCCGCGCGACCGCCGAAGCCGAATCTCTTATCGAGCCGATGAATGTAAGTTTCGGCACGCTCTATGGAGCAGCCACGGTGTACGCTCTGGCGGCTGCCGCCATCTCCGAGGACGGGCCGCTCGCTGAGCGATATGGCGTCCGTGCTGTCACCTTGCTCCGTCAAGCACGCGCTGCCGGATTCACGGACGTGCGGCGACTCAAGACAGATGCCCATCTTGATGGATTGCGGTCACGCGAAGATTTCAAGAATCTGTTGGCCGAAGCGGAAAATCACGAGGGGCCCGCGGTAAAAGGTGATCGACAGTAAATAAGACTGGAACATTCACTGCCCGTTCACTTCCCCCGCAGCTTTCGCCCGCGGCATCGTGCCGGTGCGGAACACGTCGGCGAGCTGCTTTTTGTCAACTTCCGCGAGCGAGCTTTCCTCGACGACGCGGATCGTTTCTTCGACGGGATATTCGAGGCGCTTCAACTCGACGCGCTGGCTGTCGATGACGGCATACGAAAGACGCGGGTCGCCGTCGCGCGGCTGGCCGACGCTGCCGGGGTTGATGACCAGCTTGTCGCCGACCTCCAGGACGTAGGGATGATGGGTGTGGCCGACGCAGACCACGTTGGCGTCGACGTCGGCCAGGCGGCGCTCCCAGAATTCGGTGTCGGCGACGGCGAACTCGTCGAGCGGGTCGCGCGGGGTCGCGTGGACCAAGAGGAATGAGACGTTTTCGAAGGTCACGCGCTCGCTGACCGGCAATGAGCCGAGATAGCGGCGCTCGCCGGCGCTCAGAAGCTGTTGCGTGAGGGGACGGGTGATGGCAGTCAGGTACTTGAAGCCGTTTTTGCCCTGGACGTTGACCATTTGCGCGGCGCCGTGGTCGTGATTGCCGCGTACGACGTGCATGGCGTGATCGCGAGCAAAAAAAGGTGTCAGGACCCTTTTTAGTAGGTGATATAGCTTATATAAAACGGTCCTGATACCTTTTCTTTTCCGGCGTAGCCGTTCTCCCCTGATGGCAAGCTGCTCGCCTCCGCGGCCAAAGACTTCAACTGCATCGTTTGGGACGTGGCCTCCGGCAAGGAGCTTCTCACCAAGCTTTACTCCGGAGACGTCGAAGACGCGGCGTTCGCGCCGGTGAAGACCGCTGCGGGCGAGAATCGCTTGGCGGTGCCAACGCATCAGCGCGAAGTGCAGCTCTTCACTTTGAAGCCGAAATGAGGCTCATCCGGCTCGTGCTGCTCTGCGCTCTCGGCGTTGAACAATCCGGATTAAGGAATGGCAAATTAGCAATGCAGGAAGGCAGGACAAAAAATGCCCCTTCATCCCTCCACTGTACCATGTGGAAACGAGCGATTGCTATGTCCGTTGTCGGGTGATTGACGGAATTCGCCAAAAACCATGAGCCACAGCCTCAAGGGTATGTGAGTTTGGTACTGTGGGTCCCTGACAAAAACGCAGCCATAAGGATTTGAACTTGAACGGTTTATGTCGATGAGCTGACCGCCAAAGTGCTTGGCGGTGATGGCGGGCAGGTGGCGCTCTCGACCTACACCACCGTTGTGGGAAGTGGCTGAAGTTTTGAAGACCACGGAGGTAAAGAAACCATAGCTCCGTCAAACGGGGTCAAATTGTCCACCGGGGCAACTTTGTCCACTTGTGCAGAAGGGAAACCGGTTGGCTTCCGAGATGTCCACGGGAATCCAGCCGTTGCCTTCCGGCAGGAACCACGCCCAGCAGTGATAGCCGGGGACGGCGCCCTGTCCGCGTTGGGCGGGGATGGGGAAGCCCATCTCGAATTTGGAGGCGAGCTTGTTGCCGCGAGCCATGGAGATGAACAAGCTGTGAAAGTCGGTGCAGTTGCCGAATTTGCTGTCGCAAGCCCAGACCGAATCGCCGCGGCCCCAACCCTTGCCTTCCTTGTTGTACTTCATGTGATGGTTGACTAAGTCGTAAAGCTGCTTCGCCATGGCGAGCTGATCGAGCGGCAGCTTCTTGTCCTTGAGAAGCTCCAATGGCTTTCCCGAGATGGGCACCATTTTGTCCGGTTCCAGGAATCGCTTCAACGGCTCGTCGGCGCGCGGTTTGACCGTGAGGTTTGCTTTCAAGTCGGTGCGGATCTCGCGTCGTTTTACCCAATAGGTGACCTCGAAAGGAATTTCGCCTTTGTCGTTGGCCTGTGCCCGCAAGAAGATCGCTTTGTTGCCGTATTGCGTCTCCTGCCCGATCTTTTCTGCGGCCGGCAACTTCTTGGCGACGATCTTGACCTCTTGCTCGTTTGTGGTCGGCGGAACGGGCAGCCAGATGCTGGCTTCCTCGCCGGGTTTCAAGTCCTTGACCACGCCGGCGTAGGTGAACTCGAATGTACGCGATTGCTCTTTGGCCGGCTCGTCGGCGTGGGCGCGCGCGGCGCCGCGAACAAAGGCGAAGGTTAAGACAAGAGCAACGAAAAGCGCAGAACGATGGAACATGGGACATACCTCACAGAAACGGTCATATCCGCATCTTATCGGCGGATAGATGTCGATTGTTATTTGTTATTGTAGATTGCCGAGAATTGCAAGCCGAGATGAGTTTAGCGGGGAGCCGCAGGCGACCAGCGCGCCGCCCGCGGTCGCCTGCGGCTCCCCGCTAAACCAAGGGATATCAAGCGTTTGTCACTTCGCGGCGGGCGCCTTTGGAGACAGCGGCAGCCGTCGTGCTTTGGAGTTCGACGTTCCTCCCAAGAAAACAAAGCACATTTCGTTGAACGTTTGCTCGCCGAACGTGACCGGCCGCGGCGGACTGTTCGGATTGTTGGGGTTGTTGGCGCTATTGTCGTAGTAAGCGTCAACGTGCAGACGCGTGCCCGCCTTGATGTGGATCGGTTCCTTGAAGATGTAGGTTTCCTGCCAGTTGTAGTCCCATTCCTTGATGCCCACTAATGTCTTGGGCGGGCCGTCGGGCGGGTACGTGGTCACGGTCACTTCCTTGCCGAGCATGTGCATGTGCGGCATGATGTTGTGCAGCGTGAAATCGGCGGTTGCAAAGCTGTCGCCTTGAAGGTGAAAACGCTCATTGCCCGCCGGGATGACGAAGAAGCGACCTAGCGCCCCAGTTCCTCCGCCGCCCGCGATAACTCCACCCTGGAACGGCCGATCCACTTTCTTCTTCGCAAAGTAAAGGCCGATCTGGGTGCGGTCCTTTTCCGCTCTGCCGTCGCGGTGATAATGGATTTGCATGACCACGTCGGAGTTCTTGGGAAGTAAGTAGCCGCTGCCTTCGGGGAGGAAGCGCGGCATTTGCCCAGGCGCCCAACCGCTGAGGCCGCCTTGCGGAAGGAAGCCGACGCCCATGGCCACGGAATAACCGGGACCGCGATCATACTTGTTGTCATCGGGGTGGTCGGCGTCGGGCTTCTTTTCCTTGGCGGCTTGTTCCAGCTTCTTCGCCTGGCCTTTGGAATCGATGAAAAGCAAAACGTGATGGACGATACGCGGATTGCTCGGACGCAGCTCGACGGCCGTCACATACTTATCTTCACCCAAGTTGGTGGGCAGCACGAAGCAGCGGAAGACGTCGCGGCCGGTCGGTCCAAGAAGGAAATCGTCTTCGGCGCTCAAGATCAGATCGGGCGTGCCGAGCTGCCAGCCAACGGGGAAGTTGCGCGGCGGCGGAGCGTCTTTCGGATCGCCCTCGGGAGTGCCGTTTTCGGCCCAAGCGGCCAGAGTGTCGATGTCCTTCTGTGAAAGTCGCCTCTCGTTGTGGAATGCAGGACCGTCGGACGGCTTCCACGGCGGCATCAATTCCTTCTGGGTGTAGCTCTTGATGTCTTCCGCCCAGTTGACCGCTTGCCGGTAGTTCATGAGCGAAAACGGTCCGACCTCGCCTGGCCGATGGCATTGTTGGCAGTTCTTCTGCAGGATGGGGGCGACATCTCGGTAATAGGTTACTTCGCCCGCCTTGGCGGCGGTCTTGTCCTGGCGTTGAATCGGGCAGCCTACCGCGACGGTAGCTGTCTCCGACACGGGCCTGCCCGAAAGCACCTCGCCCAGCACCTGCTTCAGGTTTTCTTTGGTGACGCGCGGATGCTTTTTGAGACGCTCGGAATAGCTGTCGTCGATCCGGCCCCGATAGCGGAGGACGGCGTCGGCGTCGAGCACGAAGACCTCCGGCGTGATCTCGGCCTTGAACGCGTCGGCCGCGGCAAGCTTCGCGTCCCTGTAAACTGGAAAGTTGATGTTGAATTCCTTGACGTGCTTGGCGACGTCGGCCGACGATTCTTCCTGGTTCGTCGTGATGCCGATGAACTGGACGCCGTGCTTTCCGTACTCGCTCGCCATGTCGGATAGCGGTTGGGCGTAGCTGTTGGAGACGGGACATTCGAAAGAGAGAAAGACGACGACGGTGGCCTTCTTCCCTTTCAGATCGTATAGCTTCCGCGTTTTGCCGTTTTCGTCTTGAAAGGCCATATTGGCGATCTTCTTGCCGATATTTGCAGTCGACGCTTCCCTACCGGATTGGGCGACACCAAGAATCGGTAGAGCAAGGAGCGGGAGTGCAAGAAGAACCACAAACAGAATTCCAAATCTTCGGCAACGCATATTCAAACCTCTCATGGTTATTTGTTCGAGACAACGAAACCAGCTTTCTTGCCGCACATGGTCTTACTCGCATTGAAAAGCGGAGGTTTCAGTCCGAGGGTCCGATCGGTCATTAATTTGTTCTCACTTTTGTTTACGTTTCGCGCTCGCGGCATCGGTACGGGTTCTCGTTCCTCTTGCGACGCGCGAGCGCGAAACGTCAACGGTATCCAACCCTTATCGAAACAGCAGCACCAGGATCATTCCCAAAAGAACCAGGCCCCAAAAGCCGCCCAGGCCGACGACGATCCAAAACATCTCCTGGCGATTCCGGTCCTTGAGGATTTCCGAGACGAATACCGAGTCATCCTCGGAGTTGCCCGCGGCTTCGTCGATCTTGCCCACATAAGAGTCGCCCAGCGCTTCTGGCGTCAAGGGCGCGTCACGCAGGAACTGAATCGCTGCGTGCTGGGCGGTGTCGCCTTCTTTTTCCACGGGGCGGATGGGCTCAGCCTGCATCGGCACCCACAAGGTCAAAGCGGCGCGGGCGTCGGCGGCGCTGGCAAAACGATCCGCGGGCTTCTTCGCCATCATCTTGTGGACAATCTCCGCAAAGGCGTCCGGCACTTCCCGGTTTCGTGCTTGGATCGATTCCGGCTCCTTGTGGCGATGGGCATTGATCTTATCTCGAACTTTGCCGCCTGGAAACGGCGGCTTGCCGTTGAGTGCGAAGTAGAGCGCGCAACCCATTGCATAAATATCCGAGCGGGCGTCGACCGCGGTGGCGTCTTCGGTCTGCTCCGGCGCCATGTAATCCACCGAGCCGACCACGTAACCGCGGCCGCCGATGACCTCGACGTTTTCGGCCACCTCGCCCTCCATCATCGCCAAACCGAAATCAAGCACTTTGGCGTGATCGTTAGGTGTAACCATGATGTTCGACGGCTTCAAGTCGCGATGGATGAGGCCCAACCCATGGGCGTGTTCGAGGGCCGAGCTGACTTCGGCGAACAGACGGGCGGCGCGGGAGACCGCCAAAGGCGAGCCTGAGTTGACGAGGCGGAAGAGGCTTTGGCCGGGGATGTACTCCATGGCGATGTAATGAACGCCGTGGCTTTCGCCGACCTCGTGCGTCTGGGCGATGTGCGGGTGGGACACGCGCTTGGACAGGTCCATCTCGCGCTGAAAACGAGCCAGGTAACGCTCCTCTTCGCGCGCTTTTTTGGGCGGCAACACCTTGACCGCGACGTTGTGCATGCTGCGCGTATCGAGGGCCAGGAAGACCGCGCCCATGCCGCCCCGGCCGAGCGGCGTCTGAATCTGGTAGGGTCCCAGCATCAAGCCCCGCGAAGCGCCTTCGAGAAGCTTTATGGCCTGGAATCGCGACAATTTGCCAATTTGGACGAGATGATTGGCCATCTCGTCGGGGTTATTGAGCTGATCTTTGGGAAGGGATCGCAAAGCCTGGTAAAGCTGCTCGCGGTCGAGCAAGCCGCTG
>JACPZP010000141.1 GCA_016195405.1 Planctomycetota bacterium
CTGCAGGTGTTCTTGCTTGCCGACCGCCCACAGCCGAAGGTCGAAGAGCCGCCGCAGATGCGGAATTACTTAACCTGGCTGGAAATGGGCGGTCCGGCAGAGGTCCTGACCCCGCAAATCGTCGAGCCCGCTCCACCGGTGGCCGTGCCCACTGTCAAGCCGCCAAGCGTTCCGGTGGCGGCCCCGGTCGAGAACAATCGGAAACGGCAAAAATCTCGCCCGCCCATGCCTGAGAGATCGACCGGGAAGCCACGCAAAGAACCGGGAACCGGGCCGCGCGTCATCGACATTCCCATGGCGAAGCCGTTTGCCGCACCACCGCCGATGCCTACGGCGTCGGCCCAGGCCGTGGCGCCCGCTCCGCCGAAAGCTGAGGCGTTCGACGTCGAGCTGGTTCCCATGCCGCCGCCGGCCAACATTCCACAAATCCCGACTTCGGCGGCCTCGGAAGCGAACTCGGCGGCAAAGTGGCTCGGACTATCCACACGGGAATGGATGCTGATTGCAATCGGCGCCGGAATGGCATTGGGTATCGTGCTTGTCGCTGTCGTCGTCTGGGCGTTGGTGTCGTCAGGTAGTTGAGCGCGCGTGAGTGTAAGGAAAGGGACAAATCCCCCTTCACCCGACCAGCTGCGTCGGCGAAGCTCGCTTGGCGGTTTCGCGGGAATTCTATTCCGGCAATGGCTGGCCTTTGGTCTCCGGGGCGAATGGCAGCGCGAGCAAACCAACCAGAAAGATGCTGCTCATCGCCAGCGCTGTGTAGCGCCAAGACATGATCTGGCCGTGATGCCCGAATACGTCGTCGATCAGAATGCCCATCGTAAACGGCCCGGCTGCCGCGATGTATCGGCCAATGTTGTAGCAGAAAGAGATGCCCGTGCTGCGCAGCCGAGTGGGGAACAGCTCTGGGAAGTAGATCGCATACCCACCGAAGAGTGTGAGCTGACAGAAACCCATAAGCGGGATCATCCAGAACACATCATAGAAACCGGAAATCCGGTCCAAATACCAAAATGTTCCCGCCGTGCTAAGCATGGCAAGCACAAACCCAAGGCCAAATGCCACGCGCCGACTCGTCCATTCGGTGAAATGCTTGAAGAAATAGACACCCAAGGCGCCGCCCAGATTTTGCAGCACGGAGACCCACCCCACCAGCACGGTCATCTTGCCGCGGATTTCCTCAGGAGTGAGTTGCTGCTCTTCGTAGGACTTGCTGAAGACGGCACTGACAAAATCAAAGCTGAAAAAGCCGATGCCCCACAAGCCGACCACGCCGGGCACCGCGAGCAACAGGCCGACCAGCGCGTGCTTTCGCCAGCGATGATCCCCGAAGAGATCCTTCAGAGAGCCGGCATGTCCGATGCTCTCGCCGACGGCGACTGCACGCTGCCAACGTTCCGGCTCCTTCAGTCGTGCACGAATCAGGATGGCCAAGAGCGCGGGAACGGCGCCAATGATGAACATAACGCGCCATGGCTTCCATTCCCCGCCGAGAATTCCTTCGCCTTCCATGATGCCGAGTTGGATGTTGATGCCGGCGGCCGTTATATTGCCCACGGCCGAGAGGGTTTGCAGCCAGCCCAGGGCGTGCGGGCGTGCTCGGTCCGGCATGACCTCGGCGACCAGGGCGACGCCGACGGCGAATTCGCCGCCGACGCCCAGACCGGTCAAAAAGCGGTAGATCGCGAAGTCCCAGTACCCGACGGAAAACGCGCTGAGCCCCGTGAACAGCGAGTACACCAGGATGGTAAGGATCATCACCTTGGCTCGGCCGATACGATCCCCAAGCACGCCAAAGAATAGTCCGCCGGTGGCCCAGCCGACGATGAAGATCGAAGTGGCGTAGCCGGCGTATTTGTTGACCTCGGTTGGGGATAACGTCCCGCCCATCAGTTCAGTGATTGCTGGAATGCGCGCCAAGTTAAACAGCTGTTGGTCCATGGTGTCGAATAGCCAGCCGAGCGCCGCCACGCTCAAAACGAACCAGTGGTAGCGAGTTAGCGTCTTGTACCAGGGAGCGTCGTCGAGCGGTTCGTGCGTCGCGGCGGCGGGATCCACATGCATGGCGGAACTCCGGACCAAAGCAAAAGTTCGAGGATAGAGGATTCCGTTCGGAAAAGAAATGGAAAAAGCTATAATGGACGCCAAACGCCGAGGTGGTGTAACTGGCAGCCACGCAGGACTTAGGATCCTGTCCCGCAAGGGGTGCGGGTTCGACTCCCGCCCTCGGCACTGCCTCCAACCCCGGGGAGACTCGCTGCACGGGCAAAATCTCCCATTCAAGATTCCCTTTCCCAAGGTGCCAAATGAAACGATGGATGTCGATTTCTGTTGCCTGTTTGGTCGCATTTGTGTGGTCCGGCGCGGCCCAGGCCCAGGTCACCCTGCGCTATAAGTTCAAGGAAGGCGAGAAGCTCGATTACGTCATGGAACAGAAAATGAAAATGAACCAGGACGTCGCCGGCATGAAAATCCAAACCGACATGAATCAGCACATGGAGATGTCGTGGACCGTGCAGAGCGTCGACTCCAAGGGCGCCGCCAAGATCAAGTTTCTCTTCGGTCGCATCAAGATGGCGCTCGACACCCCAATGGGCAAGGTCGAAATTGATTCAAACAACAAGGAAGCGCCGGACGACCTCATCGGCAAGATGCTTCATCCAGCGGTTTCCGCCATCGCCGGCCTGGAGATGTCCGTCGCCATGGACCCAAACGGCCACGTCGGCGATGTGAACATTCCCGAGAAAGCCCTCGCGAAGCTCAAGGAAGCGAGCGGGCCGGGCATGGGCGACATGCTCACTCCGGATTCGCTTAAGAAAATGGCCACGCAGAGTTTGGTCTTCCCAAATGAAGCCGTCGCCAAGGGCAAATCGTGGACCGAAAAGAACAGCATGATGATGCCCTTTGGCAAACTGAACGCCGACATGCAGTTTACGTATCACGGTGAGGAGGAACGCAACGGCACGACGTTGCAAAAGATTTCGCTCAAGCCGACGCTAAAGATGGAGGCCGACCCCAAGGCCGAGATCGCCGTCAAAATGAAGTCTGCCGAAGGGAAAGGGACGCTTTACTTCGACAACACCATCGGCCGAATCGTGGAGGTGGCTCTTCATCAAACCATGGAAATGGAAGTTGAAGCGGCGGGCGCCACCGTCAATCAGACGATTGACATGAGCACGCTGTTGAAGCTGAAGAAGTCTGCGCGTTAAGCCTCAAGCGAAATCCATGACCTCCCCGAATGGCGGACACGCCACGTGCCTGCTCCAATTCGCGTCGGCGCGCGCGGGATGATCGCTGCGGAAATGGACGCCGCGCGATTCGGTGCGCTTGCGGGCCGAGTGAATCATCAAGCGGGCGACGGTGAGCATGTTCAGCAATTCCCAGCCGGGACGGTCATCGAATTCGTGCAGCAAGACGTAGCGGCACCAGAAAGCGACGTCGCGCTCGGCCTCGGCCAGCCCGGCCTCTTCACGAATGACCCCCATGTTTCGGACCATCAGGCTGCGCAGTGAGTTCGTGAGGTCGGCGACATCGAGCATGCCTTCTCCCTCAAGCCCTCTGGTCGCCGGAGAGAGGGGTGAGCCGGCACGATTCTCCAATGGATATACGGTGAAGCGATCGGCCACCGCTTGGGCCGCCTCGGCCGCGCCGCGCCCGCAGAGAGCGCCGAAGACCAGACCCTCCAAGAGGCTGTTCGACGCCAAGCGATTAGCGCCATGAAGGCCGCTCGAAGTGACCTCGCCGGCTGCCCACAAGCCGGGGACCGTGGTGGAGCCCTGCGCGTCGACCGTGACGCCGCCGATCATATAGTGGGCGCCGGGACGGATCGGGATCAGGTCGGAAGTGATGTCGAGCCCGAAGCCGCGGCACACCTTGTCGATGCCGGGAAACCTTTTCTTGACGAGCGCCTTTTCGAGATGACGCAGGTCGAGATAGACATTGGGGTGCCGAGTCTTTTCCATTTGGCGAACGATGGCCTGGGCGACGACGTCGCGCGGGGCCAACTCCGCGCGCGGATCGACCTCAAGCATGAAGCGATCCATGTTCTTGTCTCGTAAGTAGGCGCCTTCGCCGCGGACCGCCTCGCTAATGAGTGAACGGCTCGAGCCGGCGACATAGAGCACGGTGGGATGAAACTGCATGAACTCCATGTCGCGTAGCTCGGCGCCCGCGCGATAGGCCGCCGCCATACCGTCGCCGGTTGCCACCGGGGGATTGGTCGTTTCGCGATAGACCATTCCCGCTCCGCCCGAGGCCAGGATGGTCTGCTTGGCCCAAATCAGCAGAAGGCCGTGATTGGGCCGCCAAACCGCGGCGCCGACGCATTTGCCGTCGTGGGTCAGAAGGTCGAGCGTGAAGGTTTCGTCCCACAGAAGGATATTCGACGTTTCTTCGGCCTTCTGGATGATGGCCCGCATGACCTCGAAGCCGGTGGCGTCGCCCAGCGCATGGACGATGCGGCGATGGCTATGGCCGCCTTCGCGGGTCAGGGCGAGCTGGCCGCCTTCTTCGTCGAAATGCGTTCCCAAGCGGATCAAATCGCTAATCTGGTCGGGCGCCTCGCGCACCACCATCTCCACGATGTCGCGCTGGCACAGTCCACAGCCGGCCGTAAGTGTGTCTTCGACGTGGTTCTCGAAGCGGTCTTCGGGAGACATCACCGTGGCGATGCCGCCCTGCGCCCAACTGCTGTTGGAGAGTTGAACCTTGTCCTTGTTGACGACGAGCACGTCGAGGCTAAGTGGAATCGCGAGCGCCGCCCGCAACCCAGCGATGCCGGCGCCTACGACAAGGACATCGGTAAAGAAGTGCGGCGTCCGCTTGGGGTTGAAAGGGACCAAGTAGCGGTGTGGCATGTGCGTTGTGTCGTTGACTGTGGCGAACGGTTTCCAACGGGTGGATCGGCAAGTTGGAAACTTGCCGCCGCAATTGGCCGCGGCTAAGCGTCATGGCCCCTTTGGTTGCTGGGGGTTGGTGAAGCGTTGCTGTGCCTCGCGGAACTCGGGCGGGGGTAGGCCGACGCCGGATTGCAACGGATCCGTCGGCGCATTGGGATTGCCGGCGATCTCTCGCGGTCGCTTACCCGGAAGGATACTCGCGCCGCCCTTTGATTCCGAGGTGTTCTTGCCGGCTTTCGCTTGTTGGCGGCGCAAACTGTTTTCATAGGCCGCGCGGTCCTTTTGATATTGCTGCCACTCCCGATCGCTGATGTTGAGTTTCTTGAGCATTTCCGGAGTGACCTGTTTCTTGAGGTCCTCCAGTTGCATGTCGCCGCCGCGATCGGCGAATGGCTTTTTGGGATCGAAGGGCTTGATCTCGTCATCGAAGCCGGTGCCGCCCTCGCCGAAGTTGCCATATTGGCCGGGCGATTTACTCTCGGCCTTGGCGGCCTGCGTGTCGTCCTTGTTGTCGCCTTTGGCTTTGTTGTCGCCTTGCTGGGGATTGCCCTCTTTGGTTTGGCCCGCCTTCGGAGGACCATCGGGGCTTTCCTTGCCGCCTTCCTTTTGAGCCCCCTGGTCGCCGTCTTTCGCTAACCGTGTGCCTTTAGCTTTGGGATCTTCGCCGGGAATCGGACGGCCCGATTCCTTCATCAAATCCTCGGCTGTTTTGCGAACATTCGCGTCTTTTGACTCCTTCACCAGGCGCGACAGTTCCTTCATGGCTTCGGCGGCTTGCTCGTCGCGTTTGAGTCGGTCTTGAAGTTTGGTCATTTCCTCCGCAGTCGGCTCACGATCTAAGGGTTTCGCGTCTTTACCGATGAGATCGGATTTCTCGCCTTTCGTGAGGCCGGAGTCTTTGGCCTGCTCGGGATCCGCGTCCTTCGCATCGCCGGCCGGTCCTTTCTTAGCGTCTTGTTTCTTGGCGTGGGCCTGCGGTTCGTTCTTGCCGTCTGCCGGGCCTGCTTTCTGCTGGGCACGTTCTGGATCGTCAATTTTGCCTTTACTCTGTGCCTGCGCTTCGCCGGGCTCGTTCTGCGCGTCACCGGCTGACTTTTCATTGCCCGTTAGTTTGTGATCCTTGCCGGAAGCCTTGTTTTGGGCGAACTGTTCTTTCGGCCCATCCTTGGTCTGCCCCTCGCCCACCTGCTTGCCCGAGCCGTCGGACTGCGATTTTTCGTCCTTTCCCGCTGCCGATGGAGCATCTTTGCCTGCTTGTTGACCTTTTGCTTCGCCACCTTGCGCGCCGCCTTGTGGAGGAGGCTGGTTCTTGCTCTGACCCTCACCGGCCTTGTCCTCCTTCTTGCCGCCATTGTTTTTCGCCTGGCCTGGCTGCTCCTTCGAGGTGCTTTCTTCTTTCGCCTGACCCTTGCCTGGATCTTCCCGAGGTTGGTTCTTTTCATCGCCGCCCTTGGCGCCTGGATCGGGCTTTTGATCGCCGGCGCCTTTCGTATCGCCGGCGTTTTTCTGTCCGGAGTCCTGCGGCGGTCCCTTATCCTTCGACTCGCCGGCTTGCTGATCTTTGCCCTGGTTGCCGTTTTTCTCACTGTCGCCGGGTTTGCTATCGCCGGCCTTGTCGGGTGATTGCGGCTTTGCGTCCTTGCTCTGCGGTTGATTCTCGGCGGAGTTCTCGCCGGGCTTCATGTCCCCTTTTTCATTCTTCTGATCCGGCTCTCCCTTCGCTTTCGCGGGATTGGAGTCATTTTTCTGCTGTTGCTTGATCTCCTTTTCAAGCTTTTCGGATGTGTCCTTGACCTTGTTATCGCGGTCTTGTTGCTGCTCACGTGCCTGGTCATCGGCTTGCTTCTTTTCCTCCGGCGTCATCTTCTTTTTGGCGACTTCGTCGTTGCGATCCTTGTTTTGTTGGGCTTGTTGGTCGTCCTGCTTGTTTTCGTGCTGTTTCTGTTTCTCCTCGGCTTTCTGGCGGTCTTCCTTTTGCTTCTGCTCGTCCTTGTCCTTTGCCGGCGCTTCGACGGTCACCTTGTGGGCCATGCTGCGGCCCACGTTGCCGGCGGGATCGGGGTAGTCGGAGTTGTCCACCGCCTCGAGCCAATATTCGAGCACAGTTCCGGGCTTGAGCGCGAACGGCTCGCCCTTGGCCGTCTTGATCTTGTCGAGGGCGAGGAAGTCCTTGTATTCGATCACGAATGGATAAGTGCCGTTGTCAAATTGAAACGATTTGCCTGGCCTGTAGACCTTCGGTTCAAGCGCCGGCCGTAGCTCGCCTTCGTGTACTTTGAGCCGCAAGGTCACGCTCTTGACGCCGACGTCGTCGGATGCCTTGCCTTCAAGCTGTAGAGTGCCGTTGGCGGGAAGCGAGACGTCCTTGGCCGGCGTCGTCAAGATCACGTTCGGCGCTTCGTCGTCGTGCACGTCGATATTCCAGCGCATGCGATCGGTGTTCTCTTCGCCCTCGGCCGACGTGAAGGCCAGCCGGAAGGTTCCGGGATGCTCCAGAACCAGCTTCACGCGCAGCGCCTTCGGATCGCTTTCCAGTATCTCACCGGAAACGATGCCGGGGCCGTTCTTGGTTTCCAGCTCGAGGCGGCCTTCCTTGAGCTTGCGGTTGGTGCGAGCGACCATGGTCACTTCGGTGCCGCGGCGTCCGTTCACGTGGGGTGTCAAACCAGCTTTCTCATTCGGATAGGTCTCAGTGCGGTCCTCGAGCTTCAGGTACGGCCGATAATGGTACGTGATCTCGTACTTGACGGCTTGAGGATTAGCGTGGACTTGCACTTGGTATTCCGGCGTCTCCGCATCACCCGCGGCGATTTTGTACCAAAAGCCGTTCTGCACCTGATCGGCCAAAAGCGTCGTCACCCAGCTGCCATCGTGGGCTTCCTCCAGGGGCAGCGGCACATGGGAGTCGCTGGTGCTGTAGCGGTACAAAACGCGCGGGCTGCCCGGCTCGTTGACCTTGGGATATCGCCCATCGATCATCGCCTGGAAATGCACCGCTTTGTTGAGAGGAATCGTAACGTTTCCGAGCGGCTTGATCAGCTCGATTGAAGTTCGCCGATCGAGCGTTATTCCCCCGAAGGGAGCGAACGCCCGGTTGACGAGTGAGCCGAACTGCCTGGGGCCCATGACAAACAGAATGAGCACGCCGAAGACCAGTACGCCTAAGATGGAGCCGAGAAGCCAAGTGCTTTTCGGATCGACCGCCTTCTCGAGGTCCGTTTGTTTAATGTCATGGGCCGCCCGCAAGCCCAGGGCCACGCGAATCGCCGCCGGCAGATTGCGGCTCTTCAAATCGACCCAATTGATGACGCTGTTCTTGGCGTCGGGGAGCGTGTCCTCGAGTTGCTTGGCGGCATAATAAGGGTTGACATTCCTATATAGCCGTAACGCGAACTGGACAAGGAAAAATACGACGGCCGCCCCATATGCGAGGAACGCAATGATGCGAACGGCGGTAACCACCGGTGCATTGGCGCCTTTGACGAACAAGTCGAATGCGGCCATGCCTAGGAAATACGCAAGCGTGACGATGGCCAGGAGGAGCAGAGAGCGGCCGGCATCGAGAACGCGGATACGGCGGCGGACCTTGGCCAGCTCGCTTTCGACGTAAATCTCAAACTTGGCGGTAGCCGGCGCGGTTTCCAATTCGGTTGCCATGTGGCGTCTCCGTGGGCCGTCCCTCTTCCCCAGAAGGCAAAGCCGCATCGTCTATTATAGATTCCGACGTCGTGGAACCTCAACCAGTTTTGCGCGAAGCGGTCTCAAAAGGGGTCAGGACCTCTGATTTTAGAGGTCCTGACCCTTTTTGAAGCAACACAGATTTCTCTTGACTGTAACGCCTGTAACGGTTCGTCTAAAGGAATGGGGAAGAGCGAAGGGAGGATGCCATGATTCGCTCTGCGAGTTGCGCGGCCATCGTAATGTTTCTATCGGCGTTTATGGTGAACGCGGCCCAAGACGATTTCGAATCGGAGCTGTTCCAGAAGTTCCTGAAGAACAACCAGCACGCGGGACGCAAGCTGGCGAGCGACGTGGAGAAGCACCTCGCAACGGCAAGCGCGGCCACGCCGGAGAAGGCCGTGACTTTGCTCGGCACAATCAAGGGCCTACTCCTTGAAGACCGTGCCATTACCAAAGATGATCGCGACTCGCTCTTGCGTCGAGTGAACGACCAGCTTCGCCTCGCTCAAGAGCTTCTCCCCGAGAAAAAGAAGGAAGACGTCGTCCTCATTCCCCAGTCGACGATTCCCGCGACGGAAGACCCGGCAGCGAACAAGCCGAAGTTTCGCGTAGCCGGCGGCGGCACCGGTCCGATCTTCGCGCCGCAGATTACGCCCGTGCCTGTCACTTCCAACATCTCGGTTACGCCGGTCGTGTCTGGCGACGGGATGTGGGTTCGCGTCGGCGTCAACGCCTCTTTTTCCTTTCCGAAACTCGGACCGCTAACGCCCGCGCCCATCATCGCGCCTAATGTCCTACAAGGACCAGGACGAAACCTCACAACCATCCCATCAATCGGCGTCACCCAAAGGAATTTCGTGTCGTCGGCCCTCGGTCAAACCAACGCCAGCATCAACACGACCACCATGGCCCCGACCGGCGGAACCAGCATCTTGGGCGGCATGAGCAACATGATGTCGGCCCGCAATGAATTCGGCGTGCCCGGCCTAAGGGGCGTCTCCTACGGCAGTCGATTATTCCGCAACGTCGGCTATGGCTCGCAAGGGAGCATCCTGCAATTCTCGGTGTCTCCGCAGGTGTTTTCGATTATGGACCAGTGATTGGCAATTACTTCGCTTTCTTGAATACCAAATACAACGGACCGCCTTTGCCGCCTTGTTCCTTGGGGAATTCCGTCGGCCGATTGCCTTGGCCCGGCTCATTCGCACACCACCTCAAGGTGTCGCCTTCCACGGCAAAGATGGCCTCGGCGGTCATGTCCACGTACTTGTCGCCTTCCTTGACGGTCAAGTCCATGTGCTTGGGCTTCTTGGAGCCGTCAATTTTGATCGTGCCCTTGAAGGTCTTGTCTTGATTCCCGTCTCCCATGGTGAGGGCGAAGGCATCTTTCGTAAATTTCATCTCGGCCTTTTTGCCGTCCACGTCGGCCGTCCATTTACCTTGAAGCTTTTCCAGGTCGCCCTTGGCATCGCCGCCCAAAGCGACGCTCAATGACACCAGGCCGACGATTCCCAGGCTCAATGTTGCGCGCATGCTCGCTCTCCTTTTTCGGGATGGATGGTGTTACTCGGTTTAGTTCGCTGGACCGCGCTCAATATTGGTGTACGGATAGAGATCCTCAACTTCCTTCAGGGCACTCCGCGGCGATCTTGCGAAAGCGTTCGATGGCCCATTGGAAGACGCGATGCGCCTCTTCAATTTCGGCTGGCACGATCGCCGGATTTCGCGGCTTCTGCCGGTCAGGTCCTTTCGGCCCCATGTTTTTATCAATCGCGCTGATCGGCATGTTGGCTGGGTCGCCGCGCTCGCGCCACAACTGCTCGATCGTGCCGACGCACCACTGAGCGCTTTTGCGCGAGGCACGGATCGGTTGGCCGTCCACGATCACGCTGACCGGGTTGGTGTGCATCTGCGGATACTGGCGCAATGCAATCCAACTGCTGCGCTCGACGGGTATATCGAACGCGATGTCATGCTCCTTGTCGTCGGCCGGAACTTCCTTCGAAGCCACGGCCTGGCCGTTGACGATCAATTCGACCAGCCGCGTTTCCCCTTGCGGCAACTTTCCCCCCTGTGCTGTTCCAAGCGGCGCTTGGGCGGCGAACGCGACCTTTGCTTTGACGGCCACTTTGCCTGGACTTTTCAGTTCCACCTTTTCGCCAATCGTTTTGTCGTTGACGGTGAACTGCAGCGCATGAGCATAGCCGTCGGATACGTAAGAGCGCCCATCAGCCAATCCCTTGGCCCAGGCGCCAAAGTCGATCTTGTCGATCTTACCAAGCTGCACATAGACCCGCCCTTGTCCAACCCGGCTGCCGGTGATGCAGGGGAAGTCGGTCTCGCCGCTGACTTTGAGCGGGAAGCCGCAGTTCATGATGTGATACCAGCAGTTCCATTCGGGGGTCCGCATCGTATCCATGGCGCTGATGAAGTCGCACAAGCCTTGGGCGCTGGTGACGCAGATTTCCTGGGCGCCGATGCCGTCCATCTCGGGAATCGCTAAATTCGGCAAACGATTGAACGCACGGGCATTGCTCGCGATCAGCTCATCCTCGGTAAGAAACCCGTCGTTGTTGGTGTCGATCGATGCGAAAGGCTCGGGCAACAATCCCTTGGCCGCCTCCGTAGCCGACAGTTTGCCGTCCTTGTCGGCATCCAGTGCGGCCAACAGGCGCTTGGCGGCGTTTTTGGCGTTAACTCCCAGGCCGCTGCCGGAGTGGGCGTAGCCAGTGAATGCGCCCTGATCCTTGGCCCATTTCATGAGCGGCGTGGTCCAACTCGGCCAGCCCTTCGTCTTGGTTCCGTCGGAGCCGGGATACGTCTGATCACGCAGATTCAGAAGGCAAACGTGTCCCAGCGCTTGCGAACCGAAGCCGGAGACTTCGATGTCGTACTTCAGCACAGTGAGCGGCTCGCTGATCTTGTGGGCGGCCGGCGTGAAGAATTGGCGTTGGAACTCGTAGCAAGGCCCCCAGGTGAGATTGCAGCCGACGTTGAGCGCCTCGCCTTTGACGTGCAAGAACATGTCGTCGGCAAAGACGCCTTCGGTCGGATTGGTGTAATGGGCGCAGCCGGCGGCGTGGATGTGATGGTCGCCGCTGTACCAGCCGTGATCCATCGCGTTGATCCAGCGCTCCAGCTTGACTTTGATCTCCGGTTTGCCGCTTTCCGGTACGGTGATCTTCTGCTCGATGAGCTTGTACTCGGGTCCGCGGCCATAAATCATCGTTAGTTCGCCCGGCGGCAAAAGCACCGTGCCGCCGGAATGGCGATAGACCTGATCCTGGAAGAAGAAATCGGGTGCCAGCCGCTTGCTCTTGGGCGGATAGATGCGAACGATTTTGCCCGTGCCGGTGTTGTCGGTCGAGATTTCCTGCTTGAACGTGAAGCGGCCTGTAGTCGGCTTGCCGTCGACGTCGATGACGGTCAGCTTGACCGGAATGGCGGGGCGAACTTCAAAAAGGATCGGAACCTCGCCACGGAAGCCGATATCTTGGCTTCCCTGGCCGACGTCGAAATGCAGGACGGCTTCGCGTTTACCGGCCTGGCCGCTGTGGATCAGGGCCACGGCGTATTCGACTTTCAGGCCGCTCAGCTTGTCGGTCATCGGCCCGCTTGTGAACATCGCCACGTCGAGAAATCGGTCCTTGACTTCCTCGGGCGTAATTTGGCCGGCTTTGCCTTGCGAGTAAATCGGCAGCGCTTGAGGGCTCTTGATGTTAAGCGCTTTGGTCACCGTGCTTTCATTGACGACCTTAATAAGGATCGGCGAGAATCCGCCTTGCTGGAGTTGTGCCTGAGCCGGGCCGCGCTTCGCCTTGACGCGTGATTCGGGGTTGATCGTGACCAGGATAAGAGCGTGCGGATCGAGGATTTCCTGGATCCTCGCGGCATCCTGAGCTTTGACGGCCGCTGTAAGAGCGTCGCTTTCCTTCTTCGGCAGCGGGGCGCCGAGAAATTCGAGGGCCTGGGCGAGGCGTGAGGCGTTGCTGGCGAGCGGCTGGCCTTCCACGTCAATGGGCTCGATTTTCTGGGCGTGGGCCATGGGGTCGGTCGTAAGACATAGCAGCATCAAGAACCCGATTACGAAAAACGATTTGCAGTAGGAGAAGAGGGAAAGCATGGGATTCTCCTTGACGAGACGACCGGCAGCGCGCAAAACCGCCGAGCGAGGTTTGACGACGCGTGTCTGTGGGTCCAGTTTATGAATCCTCCAGACACGCGTCTCTGAAGCGCGCTCGGCGGTTGCGCGCGCTCACATGGACGGCAACAAACTCCCAGGAACAAACCGATTGAATGCACCCGTGCGCACCAACTCCACCGCCGCGGCGATGTCGGGAGCGAAGTAACGGTCCCGGTCATAGAACGGCACCTTGGCGCGGAGAAGTCCTTTTGCCTCTTCCAGTTTTGCCGACGTCTTGCACGGGGCCCGGAAGTCGAGGCCCTGGCAGGCGGCCAAGAGTTCAATGGAGACGATGCCTGCGGTGTTGCCGGCCATGTCTTGCAAGCGCCGGGCGGCGAAGGCGGCCATGGAGACGTGATCTTCTTGATTCGCGGAGGTCGGCAGGCTGTCGACCGAAGCGGGGTGTGCGAGCGACTTGTTTTCGCTGGCCAAGGCGGCTGCGGTGACTTGAGCGATCATGAAGCCGGAGTTGAGGCCGCCCTTTTCGACCAGGAATGGCGGCAAGCCAGAAAGATTCTTGTCGATCAAGAGGGCGATGCGACGCTCCGACAACGCGCCGATCTCCGCCAGCGCCAGTGCCAAATTGTCGGCGGCGAAGGCGACCGGCTCGGCGTGGAAGTTGCCTCCCGAAAGGATGTCGTTGTCCGCGGCGAAGACCAAAGGGTTGTCGGAAACCGCGTTGGCTTCGATCAGAATTACCTCGGCGGCTTGCCGCATCTGGGTCAGGCAGGCGCCCATTACTTGTGGCTGGCAGCGCAGCGAATAGGGGTCTTGCACCTTCTCGCAGTTCTCGTGGGCCCTTTCGATTTCGCTATGCTCCAAGAGTTCCCGGTATGCCCGCGCGGCATCGATCTGGCCGGGCAGGCCGCGCACCGCCTGAACGCGCGCGTCGAAGGGCCGCCGGCTCGCCATCGCTGCTTCGACTGAAAGCGAGCCGGCGACGACGGCGGCCGCAAACAAATCCTCCGCTGCAAACAATCCTTCCAGGGCGAAGGCAGCACTGGCCTGCGTGCCGTTAAGAAGCGCTAGACCTTCCTTGGGGCCGAGCGTGAACGGCTCCAAACCGGCGAGGTACATGGCCTCGCTCCCGGTAAGCTTTTGGCCCTTGTACGTCGCCTCACCCTCGCCAATCAACACGGCGCTCATGTGTGCCAAGGGAGCGAGGTCGCCGGACGCAGCTACCGAGCCTTTCTGCGGGATGACGGGATAGATGCGCTTGTTGAACAAGGTGACGAGGGCGTCAATCAACTTGCGGCGCACTCCGGAATATCCGCGGGCCAGGCTGTTGATCTTGAGCGCTAGGACAAGCCGGACGGTGGCTTCGCTCATCGGTTCGCCCACGCCGGCGGCATGCGACAGCACCACGCTGCGCTGCAAGAGTTCCAGTTCCTCGGTGGGAATGCGTGTGTGAGCGAGCAATCCGAAGCCCGTGTTGATGCCGTAGATAACCTGCCCTTCCGCCAAGACCCGGTTGACGGCGGTGGCAGCGGCATCGATGGCCGCATCGCAGGACGGATCAAGTTCCAGCGCGAACTCAGCATCGTGCGTGAGGCTGCGTAACTCGTCCAGTTGGAGTTTACCCGGTATCAGGCGAAACTTGCCCATGGTGTGTCTTCCCCTCAAACATCTATTCCTCCAGCATCGGCAAGTCGAGGCCATTCTCGCGGGCGCTGCGTTTGGCCTGTTCATAGCCGGCGTCGGCGTGGCGCATGACGCCGCTGCCGGGGTCGTTGCGGAGAACGCGAGCGATGCGCCGGGCCGCCTCTTTGGTGCCGTCGCAAACGATAACCATGCCGGCGTGCTGACTGAAGCCGATGCCGACGCCGCCGCCGTGATGGAATGAGACCCAAGTGGCGCCCGACGCCGTGTTCAAGAGCGCGTTCAAGAGCGGCCAATCGGAAATCGCGTCGGAGCCGTCGCGCATGCTTTCCGTCTCGCGGTTGGGGCTGGCGACCGAGCCGGAATCCAAATGATCGCGGCCAATGACGATCGGCGCCTTGAGTTCACCGCGCGCCACCATGTCGTTGAAAGCTAGACCGAGCCGCGCACGGTCCTTGAGCCCGACCCAACAGATGCGCGCCGGCAAGCCCTGGAAGGCGATCCGTTCGCGGGCCATGTCGAGCCAGTTGTGCAATTGCGGATTGTCAGGGATGAGTGTCTTCACTTTCGTGTCGGTGCGATGGATGTCCTCTGGATCGCCTGACAGCGCCGCCCAGCGGAAGGGCCCCACGCCTTCGCAGAAAAGCGGCCGAATGTAAGAGGGCACGAAGCCGGGATAGTCGAAGGCCCTCTGCACGCCTTCCTCAAACGCCATTTGCCGGATATTGTTGCCGTAATCGACCGCAGCCGCACCGCCTTCCTTCAAGTCCAGAATGGCGCGCACCTGGATGGCCATCGATGCTTTAGCCGCCTTGATGACGCTCGCCGCATCGGACTTTTGCCGTTCGCGCCAGTGCTCGAGCGTCCAGCCCTGGGGAAGGTAGCCGTGTAGCGGATCGTGAGCGCTGGTTTGATCGGTGACCACGTCGGGCTTGATGCCGCGGCGGGCGATCTCGGGGAACACGTCGGCGGCGTTGCCTAGGAGTCCCACCGAAGTCGGTCGTCCCGTTTTCCGCGTGTCATCCAAGACGGCAAGTGCCGCATCGAGGGTCGCTGCCGAATGGTCGAGATATCGGGTGCGGAGACGAAACTCGATGCGCGTCGGGTCGCACTCCACCGCCAGCAGGCTGTACCCCGCCATCGTCGCGGCGAGCGGCTGCGCCCCGCCCATGCCGCCGAGGCCCGCGGTCAGAATCCAACGTCCCTTGGCGGCGCTGTCGAAATGCTTGCGGGCCATGGCGGCGAAGGTTTCGTAGGTCCCCTGCACAATGCCCTGGCTGCCGATGTAGATCCACGAGCCGGCCGTCATTTGGCCGTACATCATGAGGCCCTTTTTGTCGAGTTCGTTGAAGAGCTCCCATGTGGCCCAGTGCGGAACCAGGTTTGAGTTGGCCAGCAGCACGCGCGGCGCATCGGGATGAGTCTGAAACACGCCGACCGGTTTGCCCGACTGAATGAGCAGCGTCTCGTCATTTTCGAGACGGCGGAGCACTTCGACGATCTTGTCGAAGCATTCCCAATTCCGCGCCGCTCGGCCGATTCCGCCGTAGACCACCAAATCGCTCGGTCGCTCGGCGACCTCGGCATCGAGATTGTTCATGAGCATGCGCAGGGCGGCTTCGGTTTGCCAGCTTTTGCACGAGAGCGTGCTGCCGCGTGGAGCGCGAATCTTTCGTGAGGGATCACTACGGGTGAAGGTCATGGGATAAAGTCCTCACTCCGGTCGCTTACGCTCCCTGCTCGCCTGGATGCGAGGCAACTCCCTCGGCTCGCCCATTGGCGCACCGTTAGACGCATTTTCGGGACGCAAGTTTAATTCAGAAAGCGACTTAAGAATATGCGTTTAATAGCACTCCCCCACACCCACTCGGTTAGAAGAATTATTCTCCATCCGCCGTAAGTTAATACATCATATTAACTTAATTCGTCTAGCTCCATTCGCGGGCGATGCGCCATACCAATCGAGCGGCGACGCGGGCGGATCGGCCATCGGCGTCGAGCGAGGGGTTGTATTCCACCAGGTCGACAGCGGCGACTTTGCCGGTCGCCAGCACCGCGCTAATGATTATTTCCACGGATTCGAGCGGCACGCCCAATGCGGCCGGGGCGCTGACGGCAGGCATCGTCGCCCCAGGCAATACGTCGAGGTCAATGCTGAGATAGAGCGCATCCACGTCGCTTGCAAAAGATTCCAGCGCGGCCAGCGGTTCCGCCAAACGCCAAGGGCCAAGGTCGGCGTCGAGACGCCATTTCGCTTGCAAGGACCGCGCACGCTCGAAAAGGGCAGGGGTGTTAGCCGGTTCTGCGATGCCCAAGCAAAAATAGTGAAACGCACGACCGTGTTCTCGATGCCACTGGGCCATCTGCGAAAAAGGCGTTCCGGAAGACGCCTTGGCAGGCGCACGCAGGTCGAAATGGGCATCCAAGTTGACAATGCCGATGGAGCAGTCGTTTTTGGCCCAGGCAGTGCCAAGGAATGTTCCCCAAGCGGTTTCATGGCCGCCGCCTAAAACCAAAGGGCGATGGCCGGCGTCCAGAATTCCGGAGAGGTAGTCCGCTAAGGTGTCTTGCGCGGATTCCATGTCACCGCCTGGCCCGCCTAAGTCACCGGCATCGTAGACCGGATGCGTTTGTTGCCACGCCAGATTCGCGAGAGCTCGTCGAATGGCTTTAGGTGCTTCCGCGGCGCCCGGTCGTCCCTGGTTGCGACGCACGCCTTCATCGCAAGCGAAACCAAGCAAGACGACTCCTGGTGGGGCGGATTCGCCCCAAGGAAGGACGCGCTGATGCCAGCGCAGCGCCAGCGCGCCTTCCCCCTCATCGGTGCGGCCTTGCCAGACGCTCATATCGGGTTGCATGATGTTCCCCGAAAAATGCGCTCGGTCAGCGGATTGACGCCGAGTTGGCAGACAATCTCCGCGGGATGCTCGACGTCCCAAACTAGGAAATCGGCTTGCTTGCCGACGGACAATGTGCCTAGACGCTTGCCGCGACCTAGCGCCTTGGCGGCCTCGCGGGTTGCGCCGGCCAGCGCCTCTTCCGGCGTTAAACCGTACAAAACACACGCCAAATTCATCGCAAATCGTATCGAAGCGAACGGCGACGTGCCCGGGTTCAGGTCGGTCGCCACGGCCATCGGCACTCCCGCGGCACGCAGCTTTTCCACGGGCGGCTTCTGCTTCTCGCGCAGGAAGTAAAAAGCTCCGGGCAATAGCACGGCCACCGTCCCGGCTTTGGCGAGGGCCTGCACGCCCGTGTCATCGAGATATTCCAGATGATCCGCCGACCACGCTCCATGGCTAGCCAGCAACTCCGCGCCGTGCTGGTTGGAAAGCTGCTCGACGTGGCCTTTGATCGCTAAATCCCTCTCTTTCGCCGCGCGGAAAATCCGTTCGCATTGAGCCGGTGAAAACGCGATGTGATCGCAGAACGCGTCAACCGCCTCCGCCAACTTCTCTGCTGAAACTGTTGGAAGGATCTCATCGATGATGTGGCCGACGTAATCATCGGCTCGTCCGGCAAATTCGGGCGGTACGGCGTGGGCAGCCAGCAGCGTCGGCGAGACCTCGATCGGAAAAAACTTTCCCATTCTCCGCGCGACGCGGAGCATTTTAATCTCATCAAACTCTGTCAAGCCGTATCCGGATTTGATCTCGACGCAAGTGACTCCTTCCGCCATCAATGCTTGAAGCCGCGGAACCGTGTCGCGAAATAGCTCGTCTTCGGATCGCGCGCGCGTCGCGCGCACGGTCGACAGAATCCCGCCGCCTTCGCGCGCGATCTCTGCGTACGAGACGCCGTTGAGCCTCATTTCCCATTCGCGCGCTCGGCTGCCGCCCCAAACGAGGTGCGTGTGGCAATCAATCAAACCCGGCGTGATCCACTTGCCGGCGATGTCGATGATTTCGGCGTCCGTAATTCCTCGCGCGAATTCCGCCATCGGCGTGATGGCTGCGATCTTGTCGCCGCGTACGGCAAGCGCGTGTTGTTCTAAAGCGCCGTAAGGCGCCCGGACGGCCGGGTCGAGCGTGGCCAAGCGCGCATTGGTCCACACACGCTCGCGGGCCGTTCCCTCAGGCGCCGATTCCTTGCACTCACCGCCGGACATGGTCGCTCCCGGTTTGGGGTAGCGGAAGTCGTGAGACTTCAGGAACCTGAACTCTGACGAGTTCAGCTACCGGAAAACCTGCTGTGCATTCTAGCCGGACGTTTGCAACTGGCCCTCAATTGGCATCAGTCTTGCACTGTCTTCGGCATGGTTCAATTCGCCCTGCATCGAGCAGGAAAGGAGAAGCCATGTTGCGTGTGCTTTTTCTCATGTTTCTGGCGGTACTGATCGTGGTCACTGTGGTCGCCTTCAACCGAAAGTGGGTGACTTTCGACTGGGCCAATAAGGACGACTCCAAGACCGAAGCGACCGTGACCGTCGATCGCGACAAGATCAGCGAAGACGTCGCCGCGGCCAAGAAGAGCGCCCGTCAAGCATTCACGCCGAATGCGGCCACAATTCGCGGCACCGTGGCGTTAGTGAACGAGGAGCGCCTTCAGGTTCGGACGGCCGACTTGACGACGGTGACCGTGCGGCTAACGCCGGCTACCGTTGTGAAGCGCGCGGACCAGCGCATTAACTCCGGCGATCTCGTTGTCGGCGAAGAGGTCAGCATTCAAACTGGGTCGGGGTCCGCGGGCGAGGAAGCGACGTCGATCACCGTTCTTCCGCGGCCGTAATACGCGATGGGCCTCGGCCCGTCGAAAATCGTCTTGCGCATGTCGCTGCCGATCGCTGGGCGCGCCGGTTCGCGACCACGTGCAGTCAGGAGGGAAAATCATGTTACGATTGGCACTGTTGTTCTTGGTGATCGCCCTCATCGCCGGCTTCTTCGGTTACGTAGGCGTGGAGGCTGTGTCTTTTGAAGCGGCGAAATTGCTGTTCTTCGTGTTCATCGTCATGGCCGTTCTGTTCCTGATCGGCGGCATAGCCCGAGGGAGTCCTCGGGACATGGTATGATGAAGGGGCGAGCCGCTTCGGCTCGCCCCTTTTTGTTTTGGGGGGCGCGGAGCCTTCCCATGCAAACGCGAGTCAAAGTATTCACATTCGTAAGCGGCCACGGCGAAACGGTCATTGAGCCGCCTCACGAGGACCACTTGAACCAATGGCTCGCCGGAGTGAACGGCCAGCTGGTTCAGGTGAGCCAATCGGAGAGCGAACGCCCCGGAATGGGGCACCACGTCACCGTGTGCGTGTGGTACGAATTGCCGGAATGACGGTGAATCTACTTCGCTCCCCGTCAACTCAGCGGCAGTGCGACTCGCCCATTCGCGATGCGCTCGTAAGGCCCGCCCACTCCCAACCGCTCCGTCGCCTCCGAGCGCGTCCGGTCCCAGATGCCGCGTGAGAGAACGTGCCAGCAGAAGAAGCAATGATTTGTCGTGGCGTCGGGCAAGGCCGCCGGATCACGAGCGAGGATGTCGTCGCGAATCGCGGTCAAGCCTTTGCGGAAGAGCAACCCCACATAAGGATGTGCCCGCGCTCGGCGTACGATCCGGGCGACGGTGTCGGCATGGATGTTGCCGATGGTGAGCTGGTCGAGATCGGACGCGAAACCGCAGCACGGCTTGACCTCGCCCTTGGGATTGACGATCAGCGCCTGGCCCGGACCTTCGCAATAATCTTCCTCGAACCATTGGCCGTCCCAGCCGCCTTCGAGACGTTCAGCACGTTCGACGGGCGCCAGGTGATTCCAGTTGAGCGTCATGGTCAGCCGCGGCGCGACCAAGAGGTATCGGCCCAGCATCTCTGACCATTCGGTAACAGCGCCCAATTCATCGGCCAAATGCCGCACCGGCTGCAGGCCCTGATCGGGATGCCGGCTGGCGTAGGAGATCGACAGAATGTTGTCACGCCCGAAGACACGCTGGGCGGTGCGGCAGAATAGCGCCAAGTCGGCGGTGCGATGGCCATGGAACTTATCGACGCTCAGGCCGAGCTTGCCGGTGAAGCCCGCCTCGTGCAGATCGCGCAGGACTTTCGTGAGATGGCGCGGCGAGTCGAACCAGACGCCGTTGGTAACGAGCTTGTCGAAACGAAAACCCATCTGGGCGCCGCGCCGGGTCAGCGCAATCAGGAACTCCGGATAGAGAAACGGTTCACCGCCGGTGAAGCCCAGAAGCTCGATGCCGTAGCGATGGGCATCTTCCAGGAACCGGGTGGCCACCGGGATTTCGAGCCGGTCGGGCCATTCGATCGGCACGCAACAATGCGGACAGGTCAGATTGCACTGGTAGGTGCCGGCGAATGAAACGTAGTTGGGCCGAAACGTCCGCGTGCGGCGTTTAACGGGGCGACCGGGGCCACGACCATTCATATCCATCGATTTCCCGTTTGTTTAGCCGCGAGCCAACGGTGAGCGCGGGCTTGGCCCCTTGAATTACGATATCACCGCCGGGGATCCCGTCCGCGCTCGCCGCTGGCTCGCGGCTCAACGCGGCTTTACGGCTACTGTTAATTTGATCCCTTGCGGTCGTCTCCTTGATATGAATGCGCTTGCGGTGAGTCAGGCGCTTTGCGACAATTCACAAACCTTTGCCATGCCTGTAGATTAGAGGTATAGGAATGCGACCCACGAGATACGCCGGGGGAACTTTTGCCATGCTCATAAACAAGCGACGCACATTGTTGTTCGCGGCCCTTTGCGCCCTGGCCAGCGGCGCCGGCCCGGTGAGCGCGCAAGTCGTGATGAAGGGCGGCAAAGGCGGCGGCGTTGTCTTCATGGGCGGCGAGCAGGCGCCAAATCCAGGCGGCGGCGGGCAGGCGGCCCAATATAGCGCCATCAAGTTGGTCGAGAACTCCGAACTTCGCCAATACATCAACGTGGCGCGCGATTCGGTCAAGGACAAGGCCTGGAACGACGCTTGCACCGCGCTTCAGCTCGTCCTCGATAAAAAAGAAGACTTCTACGTTCAGGTCCGGGACAAGGATGCCTCCGGCAAGGAAACGCTCCGCTGGACTAGCGTCAAATTTGAGGCCAATAACCTGCTCGGCGCCATGCACGACGACGGACTCGACGTCTACGAGCAGCGCTTCGGCGCCACCGCCCGCAACATTCTCGACGAGGCCAAGAAGA
>JACPZP010000013.1 GCA_016195405.1 Planctomycetota bacterium
CCGGTGCTTCACCTCCAGCCCGCGCAGGCCGTAGTCGCGGGCGCGCAAGTAAAGCCGGCGAGCGCGGTTTCGCAGCGCGGCGGCTCTCTCCAGATCGTCGTCTTCGATTTCATCGGCCTCCTGCTGCACAAAGGCGTAGGCGTACGGCGTGAAGCCGCTGGAGGCGGCGAAGAGCAAGCCGCGATGACGCGGGCTTTCCGCCAGCAGGCTCTCAATCAGCTTGAGGCTGAAGGGGAGCGCGTCCCGCACCAACTCGGGGTCTTCGTCCGCTGTGAACGTAGTTCCGCTGCTGGCGAGCGCGTTCCCCAATTTGTTCACCGCGATCCTCTTGACGGAGCACCCGGTGAGTGCGAACAGAGCTAGAGAGAGGTAAGAGATTCGGAGAATCATGATCTACTCCTGTTTTCGTTCCCGCGTCCATGACGCTTCGTCCTCGAACGCCAGGGGGGTGTTCACAAACCGGCCCACAACGCGCTGCAGTTCCGCGGTCGAGCCCGTCAGAACCACACCGTCGGAACCTTCCAGAACCGCGTGGGCCTCACCGCCCGGAAGCGTTATCTGTTCCCGGAGCCACTTTGAATTGAACTCTGCCACGTGCAAGTAGTCGCCCACCACACGAACGCGGTAAAGGACATGCGCGGCGATGAAAGAGTCGCGCTCCTTCCGGGGCGACAGGTCGGCCAGCAATTCGCCGTGGATGCGGATCAGGCGCATTCGGAGCGGCTCGTCGTTCTTGTTTTCTGGATCGCTGATTTCATACTCCGCGGGCCCGGTGGCGCGCACTACAAGACGTCCGCTTCCATCCGTTTCTTGCCACGTGCCGACAATCGCCGGCTCGGACACCGCGTCTTTGTCCCCAACCAGAGAGTTCAGCGAGACGGTATAGCATCCGCCCATCAGCGCGAGCAGCGCTGGCAGCGCTGCAAAACCGAGAATTCGTTGGTACGTCATGGTCTCCTCCTTCCAATCCAAGAAATACTCTTCAGCCCACATTCCGCGCTCATTGGCTCACCTCCTGCGATCGACGATACCCGCCAACGGAGCGGGAAGTCCTTCGGATGCGATGACAAATCTCTGACGAATTCCTTCAGAGCCCCGATTCCCGGATTTCACGTCAACCCTGCGATACACGCCCCTCTGTGACCCGTACTTGCGCATGACAATCTGCCAGAGGTGCAGATCCTCAACTTCAAACGCGGCCTTCGAGGAAAGCAGGTAATACTTCCACATGCGACGGAAGCGTTCATCGAAGCGCCGCGGACCTTCGAGCCGGCGGATGGCCTCCCAGTTGGACTCGAATCGCTCGTGCCAGGCTTCCAGCGTGCGGGCGTAGTAACAACCGCCTCAGCGAGTCTTTGCATGGCCGGCGCCATCGAGTTCGGGAAGATGTATTTTTCGATCCACGGCTCTACCCTGTAAGTCGTGGCCCGATTGCCGATGGTGTGAAGAAGCAGCAGCCCATCCCTGCGAAGCGCTTTGAACGCCGCGCGCATCAGCGTTCGATAGTTCTTGTAGCCGACGTGTTCGATCATCCCGCAGATCAGAATCTTGTCGAAGGGTTCCAGAGACGCGTCAGCGAGGTCCCGGTAATCAAGGTGGCGGATCTCGACCGGTAGCCCGGCCGTGAAGCGCCTGGCAAATTCAACCTGTTCGGCTGACAGGCTGAGGCCCACCACGCGGCAGCCCCGTGTCTGCGCGGCATACTTCGCAAAACCGCCCCAACCGCAGCCGATGTCCAGGACTCGGTCTTGAGAGGTGATCTCGAGCTTGTCGCAGATCATTTCCAGCTTTTGGACTTCCGCCTCCGCCAGGTCGCCAGTCCCGTGGAAAAAGCAGCAGGAGTACTGATGCCAGGGGCCCAAGAAGAGCTGGTACATCCGGTGATCGAGGTCATAATGCTCCTCGGCCACAACGCGAGAACGGCGGCGAGTCTGTAAGTTGAAGAGGCGCGCGCGCAGCGTGCGCAACTTCCGGCCCAACCGGACCAAGGGATGAGACATGTCGCGTCGCAAGAGACGCCGGATCAGTGCGTCCAGGCACTCGGCATCCCAGTCCCCGTCGACATAAGATTCGCCGAAGCCCAGGGAACCTCGCAGGGCCCGCGGAAAGAAACGGTCATTGTGGACGCGCAGATCCCAAGGGCGATCCCCGTCGATGCGCACGTCCGCGCGACCGAGCATGCCGGTCACGATGGCTTTGGCGGCTACTCGGATTGTTCTAGTCAACACGACACACGCCTCCCTCAGGTGTGAGCTCCACGTCTTGATACGCCTTGGTTGAAATGACCTCTGCCGTCAGCGACGGCGGAAGAGTTTATGTTTCACGTCCGGCCAGAACTCGCTGGCGATGTTGCCCAGCAGGTCCAGGCCAATAGTGGCCGCGCCTTGCTCCATCCCCTTGGAGAAGGTATTGAGACGATCCGGATACCAGACGTTGGAAAGACAGGCCGCCCC
>JACPZP010000133.1 GCA_016195405.1 Planctomycetota bacterium
ATGAGAAGGTCCCACCACCCGCGGGCTTTCGCCCCCTCGTGTCAACAATGCTACGAGGTTACAATTGACGGTCCCATGCAGTTCGCTTTCGCTAATCCGCTTGGCCTTCCGACGCGGAGGATCGAATCACTGTTACTCGATCATTCCGTTTTTCGTGAGCTTCCCACCTTGCAGCAGGTCACGTGTCGGACACTCTGGTGAAGAGAGGTTCGGGCATGGTTGAGCGCCACCCCGACAGTAGAACCATCAGCTTCGTGAGCTACTTCTCCTTTGCAAGTAAGAGGTTAGACACATTTCGCCTGGAATTTTAGATTCTGCTTCGGCACTCGCTCGATTGTCGCCGGATACCAGGACAATGCGGATTGCTTCGTCGTGGAGCAAGCGGATGGCGTCCGGCGTGCTATGGCGAATTTGATCGGCCACGACGAAGAAACCCGCGAATTGTGCATCTACGGCGCAGAGCAACAAGGTTTTGCCTTGCCCTCGGGTGGCATCGATCTGCGGGTCGGAAAGATTTCCCTGGACTCCCTGGATTTGAAAGAGCTTGGCGTTTCCCAGAATTACGCGGCGCTGACTTACGACACCCATTACTCCTTGGCCGGTGATCGACTGGAAGTCCGTCACGGGAGTCAGCGCAAGGCGTCTGGATTCCGCGCCGTTGATGAGGGCGGACGCAAGCGGGTGCTCGCTGTTCCTTTCCAGCGATGCCGCCAGCCGCAGTAATTCATTCTCAGAAAACCCCGGAGCCGGGACCACAGTTTCCAAACGTGGTTTGCCTTCGGTGAGGGTGCCGGTCTTGTCGATGGCCAAGATTTCGGCGCGGTGGAGGACTTCCAAAGCCTCGGCATCGCGGATCAGCACGCCGTTCTCAGCTCCGCGACCCATGCCGACCATAATTGCCATGGGCGTCGCCAAGCCCAGGGCACAAGGGCAAGCAATGATGAGCACGGCCACCGCGTTGACGACGGCCAGTGCCCAACGCGGCTCTGGGCCCCATTTCCCCCAAACAAGAAAAGCGGCTAAGGCGACCAGCAGGACTGCTGGGACGAAAAAACGCGAGACCTGGTTGACCAGGCGTTCGACCGGTGCGCGGCTGCGCTGGGCCTCGCCAACCATGTGAACGATCTGGGAAAGGAGCGTATCGGCGCCAACCCGGTCGGCCTTCATTTGCAAGGCGCCGGTGCCATTGACGGTTCCGCTCAACAGCTTGTCGCCACGCCCCTTTTCGACTGGAATGGGTTCGCCGGAAATCATGGATTCATCGACGGAACTGTGGCCCTCCAGCACCGTCCCATCTGCGGAAATTTTTTCTCCAGGCAGAATGCGCAATCGCTGACCGGGTTGCACACGTTCAACCGGAACATCATGTTGCTGGCCGTCATTATCCAGAAGGTGGGCTTGTCTTGGTGCCAGGGCGAGAAGCTTTTTGATCGCAGCGCTGGTTTGACCGCGCACGCGGAGTTCGAGAACCTGCCCTAACAACACGAGGACGGTCACCATCGCCGCGGTGTCGAAGTAAGGTTCGACGGCTTCACCGTGCGTTCGGAACCCTTCCGGAAACAACGCAGGAGCAACCGTTGCGGCAAAACTGAAAAGGAATGCCGACCCGACACCGAGGGCGATCAAGGTGAACATATTGGGGCTTCCTTGCTGGATCGACACCCACGCGCGCTGAAAGAATGGCCAGCCGCACCAGAAAACCACTGGCGCGGTCAGCAATAACTGCACCCAGTTGAGAACGCGCATGTCCAGGAAATGCAACGGCCGGCCGGGAAGCATGCTCGCCATGGCCAGGCCAAAGACCGGGAGCGCCAACGCGAGTCCCACCCAAAACCGGCGGGTCATATCCGTCAGTTCGGGGTTGCGGCCTTCCGCCAAGGAGGGTTCCTTCGGCTCCAGAGCCATGCCGCATTTGGGACAACTGCCCGACCGGTCGCTGATGACTTCGGGGTGCATCGGGCAAGTATAAAGCGCCTTCCCCTTTTCATGGGGCGGCGGGAGAGGCAACGGCACGGCCTTGTGCAGATACTTAGCAGGATCGGCGGTGAACTTGGCCAAGCATCCCGGATTGCAGAAATAGTAAGTCTCACCTTCGTGGACCACTGAACCGGCAGCGCCGGCGGGATTCACCGTCATCCCACAGACCGGATCGATAGGAGCCTTCATGGGCGATGCGGTTTGCTCATGATTCATCGATTACTTCCTCCTTCCGTAGTTTACTCGAAAGTCGAGAGTGTCACTGGATGACGACTATTCAGCGGAGGGGCGTGACCGTAGAATGCATCGACGAAAGGCTTGTAAATGCCTGAACTGACTGGGAGCGGACTCGGTCAGAACACGAATGCGTTTGCTGGAGGAAGACCTATGAACCGAAGGAAATGGCTGTGGACGGCGCTGCTGGCTCTGCCCCTGGTGGTTGCTGGCGGATTGGTCTATGCGAATTCGCAGGCTCGGAGCTTCATCTGCCCCATCACGGGCGAGGAACTGCCTTGCCCCAAGTGTTGCCCGCTCAATCAGAGCCAACAACCCACCTATACGTGCCCGATCACAGGCGAAGAACTGCCCTGCCCGAAGTGCTGCCCGCTCAACCAGAACAGTTAACCTCCGATCTTCGCCAAGCGATTTTGAACAACTCGGGAGTCTCAAATGCGGTTTCGCCTGATGGTCTTGTTGGTCGGTCCCGTGATAAGCGTAAGTGTTTTCGTGCCCTCTGCCATGTCCGGGCAGGATGCGCCGGCCAAAGTCGCGGTCAAGGTCGGTGACAAGGTGCCGGACTTCTCGCTCACAACTCTGGACGGTAAACGCGTCAAGCTCAGCGAGTTACAGAAGGACGAAAAACAGACGAAGAAGGGACTTGTCGTTCTGTCGTTCTGGTGCGCGACCTGCCATAGCTGCCGACACGTGGAAGGTCAATTGGGCAAGCTGGCCAAAGATTACGCCGGCCAAGCCGCGGTGATCGCACTGGACGCCAACACGGACGACACACCGAAGGCGGTGGCAGCGTTCGCCAAGAAAAATGGACTGTCGATTTCCATCGCTCTCGACCCTTCCGGGGACACGGCGGACCTGTTTGGTGTTGAGACAACCACGACCACCGTGGTCATTGATGGCAACGGCGTGCTCGGCTACTGCGGCCAGTTTAGGCAGAAGGCAGGCGCTTCCGCAGAGGATGCATTGAAGGCGGTCCTGGCCGGGAATGAGGTCGCTGTGAAGACAACACGCCACAACGGCTGACGGATCATACGCAAGTAGCCCCCGTGTGGGGCATGCAGTTGGTTTGGTTCTTGCGATCCCTCCTGCGGGCAATTGTCCCGTCCGGCTGTCCTGCGATTGCGACGACCGCGCACGTGTGCGTAGTTCAGGTTCGGAGCAAGCCTTGCCACTCCCCCTTCACAAGTCAATTAAATCCGTATCCCACGAAATTGGCCTGGAATTCGCTCCAGGTGATGGTAATGAGGCCTTCATCGGCGCCGTCGAGCGAAGGGCCATTGCGGTCGTGGGACCAAGGGTTGTAGAGGCGCAGCTGCCAGCCGCCCGAGTCCTGAAATACGTCCATGATGGCGTAGGCGTGTACGCCGATGAGCTTGCTGCTAACGATGGAGTTCGTGTTGGCGACCAGTTTCTTGCCGGCCTGCAACTGCCGCCGCAGGTCCGCGGGCAACCGGCCCGACACACCAAGAAAAGTGGCCTTTTGACCGGTGAGGGCTTCGAGGGCCGTCGTGGTGTTTTGCCAGAGCTTGCCCGAGGTCGAACGCCACTGGCTGGCGGGCAAGTACGTTCCGTCGGCCGCCTGATACATCACGCCCATGGCTTTTAGGTAGGCTTTTTGATAGAGGGTGACCCAAAGGTAGCCGCCCGGATCGAAATTCTCGTTCCAGTCGCCGCTTACCCAAATCGTTTGCCAAGACCCGCTCACAAAGAGCCGTACGCCGTACTGATCCTTGCTGCCGTCGTAGCTGAGGCGCGTCAGGAGATCGTTGTTGCTGGCGCTCATGCCGGGATACTTGCCGGTCCAGTTCGCGTTGGCGGCCAGAGCGGCGAGAATGACGCAGGTGGGCGATATCTGCTGGTTGATGTGGCGATAATCGTCGCTGGCGGGCATCGACAGGTTGGGCCCATCCGCCAGGCGGTCCTCGGTCTTGGTTTGGCCCGGCACGATCACGTTGCGGCGGAAAGTATCGCTGCCGCTGCCGCCCGTCAGGAAATCGTTGCCGGCGCCTCCTGAAAGGTAATCGTCGCCCGCCTCGCCATAGACTAGGTCATTGCCGCCTCGCCCGTAGAGTTTGTCGTTGCCATAGCCGCCGTACAAAAGATCGTCGCCGGCGCCGCCGGTCAAGGTGTCGTTGCCGTCGCCGCCATAGAGGATGTTGCGGCCGTTGCCGCCGAGGAGCGTATCGTTGCCGGAGTCGCCGTATAGGAACGAGCGCTTGGTAATGCTGCCGTCGATGCGGAGGACGTCGTTGCCGCCCTGTCCGTGAACATAAATGTTGGTGACTAGGCTGGCGGCCACGTTATCGACCTTGGTGTGGTTCGAGGTGATTTTCGCGTTGTCGATGGATATCTTGCCGTTGACCTGGCGGAGCGTGATCTGGTCGGCCGCCTCGGTCCCCTCGACATTGAGGATGCCGCCGGCGAGCGATGCGTTGATGGCTACGGCGGGAAGGCAGCGGGTTTCAAGATGTTCGACGGCGGGTTGGTACTGCTTTTCCCGGCAACGCATCATGCAGACTCCTTGGTGCCGATTTGGGGGGAAAGGCTCTGTTTTATTTATTGGCCAAGAACGAGCTTTTTTTCATGGAAATCGACCAGATTCAGAAACGCGAGGGCGCGCGACGTGTACATTATGGTCGTTGCACAGGTGCTACGGTTTGGTCGGCTTTTCGCGGTTTTTTCTTGCGGAAAAAGAAGAGGCCTTGAGAAAAAGTTGATGGCCGCGATTGGAACTCCAAGCGTGTGCCGCTCAAGGGTACGATGATCGTGGTCACGATATCGACCGCTCGGCAGTGCGGCCATAAGGGGAGACCGGTTGGCTCCGAGTCTTTGCACCTCGGCCGGGTCCGGGCTGGCAAGTCGGCACCATTGTATCGGCGAAGCGTTCGGTAGAGGGAGAGGAAGCTTCGGCCTAGCAGTGTGCGGAGTACGGCTTTTCCATCGGCGTCTCCGAGTTCGTAGCCAACGGCGAACTCGCCAAAACGTCGGCTAGGTATTCGATCCATCGGTCTGGCACGGGGGCGGTTCACTCCCATGGTGCCCAAAGCACCGAGCTTTTTTTCTCCTGGGTTGATTTCAGCTTGACGGCAACCGATAATTAGCTATGGAGCATTGTGCAGTTCCGTGGTGGAGTTGTGCTTCCTGTGGTGCCTTCATGATACGCGTGGCCCTAGTTGCCTACTTGATGGTTGCGACGTTGGCCGGTCCGGCTTGGTGCTGCTGCACGCTAGAGCGGTTGGCCGTGCTGACCAAGCCTACCGAGGCAAGCAAGACGACTGACGCAACCGAGGCTCCAGGCGGTTGCTGCTGCCACCAGCAAGCTGTTCCCGTCGCCAAGGAACAGTCCGCCTCAAAGAAACCAGAAAAAAAATCTGTTCCGCGTGAGGAAGGCTGTCCCTGCAAGAAACACAGCGCCTCGCAAGTTAGCGCCGTGACCCTAGCTTTGGCTGATTCCTCCCAGGGCTGGCGCGATCTGTTCGACCTGCCGCGCTTGCCTGTCGCCGACATCGCGGTAGACAGCGGACTGCAAGTAGCCGGCCCGTCTTTGGGTGATCTCAACCTAGCTGCGCCTGGCTCACCAATGACAGGCCGGGACATTCTACGCGCATTTCAAATCTTCCTCTGTTAGCTCCAGTTCAAAACTCTCTTGCCCTTGCAACCGGCGGCACCTGTAAGTCGCGCGGTTGACCAATCGTCTTGTGAATTGAGAACTCAGGCAACAACGACCACGCCGGTTTTCCTTTAAGGGAAACTGGAAAGCAAGGATTTTCCAGGAACCGCGCGCGGCTTCACTTGAAAAGGAGTAGCGCCAAATGCGCAAGTCATTCCTGATGGCGTCAGGCCTGGTGTTGGCCTCGGCGTCGGTTTTTTACTTCTCGGGCTGCAATCGCGGAGTGGACGAGTCCAAGGAAAGGAAGGACCAGTCCACGAACCTCAAGCGGCAAAAGGATCAGGCGGAGTCGCCTAGCGACAAGAAAGACGCCGACCATGCCCACAAGCCCGGCGCCCACGGCGGCATCATCGTGGAGATCGGCCGGGACAACTACCATGCCGAAGCCGTCTTCGAGAATGGCGGCTTGCTCAAGCTATACACGCTCGGCAAGGACGAGTCCCGAATCATCGACGTGGAAAGCCAGGTCCTCAAAGCCTACGTGAAGGTGGACTCCGGCAATGATTCGGTGGAGATGGAACTCAGCCCGGTGCCGCGCACCGGCGACAAGCCAGGCCGCACTTCACAATTCATCGGCAAACTGCCTGGAGAGTTGGCGGGCAAACAGGTGGCGGTCACCATTCCCATCATTGTGGTGGAGGGGGAGCGCTTCCGCCTCGGCTTTACCTCCGCGCCCGCCAAGCATGACGAGGGCATGCCGATCGGCGCCAACCCCGCCGACGAAAACGACCTCTACCTGAAACCCGGCGGCATTTACACGGAGGCCGACATCAAGGCCAACGGCAATGTGACCGCGTCGGAGAAATTCAAAGGGGTCCTGTCGAAGCACGACATGAGGCCCAAGGCGGGGGACAAGATTTGCCCGATCACCATGACCAAGGCAACTCCGAAATTCACCTGGGTCGTCGGCGGCAAGACTTACGAGTTCTGTTGCCCGCCATGCGTGGACGAGTTTGTGACCTGGGCGAAGACCCAACCGGACCTCATCAAGGAGCCGGAAATTTACGTGAAGAAGAAATAAAGGCGCGGCCGGATGCCCCGCCTTGGATGATCTCTGTTTACCTCGAAAGGAGTCTGTCATGCGTCATACGAGATGCACGGGCCTGGGCTTGGTGACCCTGGCTTGGGCGACCCTGGCTCTTGCTAGCGTGGCCCTGGCTCAGAACTCGCCCCCAGCAGCCACCACGATCACGGTGCCCACCATCCATTGCATGGGCTGCGCCAAGAAGATGGCCGGGGAGTTGTACAAGGTCCAGGGCGTGGCTCAGGTGCTGGCCAATGTCGAGGCCCATACGGTGACTGTGCGGGCGAAAAGCGACGCCGCGCCGTCGCCCCGGGCCTTGTGGGAAGCGGTGGAACGCGCCGGTTACCAACCCACTCGATTGGAAGGGCCCGCCGGCGTCGCCACCAGCAAACCGAAATCGTGACCGTCGGCCTTCCCGCCCAGGCCTCGGGATGCGCGAAAAGCTGTGATTTCGGCTCATTCGTTCACCCCCTGGGCGGCGGACGGCCCTCGCCTGGAAGTGTCGGCATCCATTGACCATTCATCAACCTGCGAGGTTTCCATGAAACTCTGTTACCTGGTTTTGCTGCCCTTGTTGATCGTCGTTCTGGCTCTCACCGGTTGCGGGGGAGGCGCCTCCAAAGACCACAAGGACCATCAAGGCGACAAGAAAAAAGACGCCGACCACAAGGATCACCAAGGCGCGAAAGGTGTTGACCATAAGGACCATGGCGGCAAGAAAGACGGCGACCACGAACACAAACCGGCGGCTCATGGTGGGACTGTCGTGAACGTCGGCACGGACAGCTACCATGCGGAAGTCGTCTTCAGCAAGGACGGGCAAGTCAAGCTTTACCCCCTGGGCAAAGACGAGACCAAGAGCATTAGCGTCGAGAATCAGACCCTCAAGGCTTACGCGAAGCATGAGGGCGCCGACAAGGCAATGGAAATGGAACTCAAGCCGGAACCCCAGAAGGGGGACCCGAAAGATCACACGTCGCTGTTCGTAGGCAAGCTGCCCGGAGATTTGGTTGGCAAGAAGGTGACCGTCACCATTCCAGCTCTCATGGTCGAAGGCGAGCGCTTCCGGGTCGAGTTCTCCTCCGGCGCGGGCAAGCATGACGAGCATTCCAAGGACCATAAAGACCACAAGGATGGCAAAGAGCACAAGGAACATAAAGACTCCAAGAAGGACGAGGCCAAGGCCGGCGGCCACGGCGAGGATGAAATCAGAGAAGCGCGGGCTAAGTTGAGCGCTGCCGATCGCAAATTGGTGGAGGCGCAGGAGTGGTGCGCCGTCATGAACGACCACCGCCTGGGTGAGATGGGCGACATCGTCAAGGTAATGGTCAAGGACCAGTGCATCTTTCTGTGCTGCAAAGGTTGCCAACGGAAAGCTCTGGCCGACCCCGAAAAGACCTTGAAGAAAGTGGAGGAGTTGAAGGCCAAAGCAAGAGCCGGCGCTTAAGTGCGATTGATTCGGGGC
>JACPZP010000129.1 GCA_016195405.1 Planctomycetota bacterium
CTGACAGCCTCTGGACGCGGCTGATCCTGGACCTGAACCGAGCCAAGGAAATTATCCTGTACAGCATCGCGAGCATCCGCGCCATGGCCAACGGCTTCCGGGGCCTTTTCTCAATGGTTTGCAGTTAAAAACGGAAGAGCCGAATCGATTCATGTTGCACCTCACGGGTTTGGCGTTGAACGAGGAGCTAAGGCTCCCAGAATCGCACTATTTCCTTTGGGCCATCTGAATGAGATTGCCGCAAGTGTCGTCAAAAACCGCGGTGGTGACAGGCCCCATGTCCACGGGCGGCTGAGTAAAGCGCACTCCCGCGCCCTTGAGACGTTTGTATTCCGCGCTCACATCCTTCACACCAAACGACGTGAACGGAATCCCGTCCGCCACGAGCGCCCGTTTGAACGGCTTGACCGCCGGGTGCTCGTCCGGTTCCAGCACGAGCTCCACGCCGTCCGGGTCGTCCGGCGATACGACGGTCAGCCACCGGTGCGCGCCCAGCGGGACCTCGGTCTTCTTGACGAAGCCGAGCACGTCGGTGTAGAACCGCAGCGCCTTGTCCTGGTCGTCCACTAAAACGCTCGTCACCACGATTTTCATGGTTCGGCTCCTTTGCGCTTTGCACAAAAAAAGGGGTCAGGACCTCTGGGACCTCGTAATCTCAAAGGTTCTGATGCTCCGAAAGGTCCTGACCCCTTTTTTTGTGCCCCGCCTTCTTCGTCAACCAGCGCTGGACGATGGCCTTGAGCGGGCCTGTGTCCAGGTGATGGAACTTGTATCGCCCCTCGCGCCGGGTCGTGATCAGCCCTGCCGCTTCGAGAACGCCCAAGTGCTGCGAGATCGCCTGACGGGTCAGGCCCAAGTCATGTTTCATGGCCAAGCGGGCGCACAGCTCGAACAGCGTCTGTTCGTCGCGCTCATGCAGTTCGTCCAGGATGGCCCGCCGCGCCGGCGTCGCAAGCGCTTCGAAGACATCGGCCATGAGGAGATTATAGGCAAGTGGCTACTTGCCTGTCAAGTTGCGCACCGATCGAATTTTGCACGCTTCGCTCAACTGCTGAGGCCCGACTGACTTGAAACTACGGCCCGCACCTTAACCGGCCTTGTTCTTCTCGTCCCAGATCTTCGGCTCCCACAACTCCACCTTGTTGCCGTCCGGATCGACGATCCACGCGAACTTGCCGTTCTCGTGCGATTCCGGGCCTTTGAGGATCTCGACCCCGGCCGCCCGGAGGTTCGCGAGAATCTCTCCGAGGTCATCAACCCGGTAGTTGATCATGAAGGGCGCGTCGCTAGGCGCGAACCACTTGGTGTCCGGCTTCGCGACGTGCCAGGCTGTGACGCCCTTGTCCTCGGCCCGGTCGTCAGGCCACCTCAGCGCGGCCCCGCCCCACGGCTCCAGCGGCATCCCCAGGTGCTTCTGATACCATGCCGCCAGTGCCGCATGGTCCCCTTTGCTCTTGAAGAAGACGCCGCCGATCCCGGTGACCTTCGCCATCACTCTCTCCTAACGCGGCTGAGCCGCAATTTCGAAATTCGAATCTCGAAATTCGAAAGAACTCGAATTTCAGAAACAGAAAACCAGCCTCCGCTGCTTTCTTGTTTTCTATTTCGAGATTCGGATTTGTTTCGGATTTCGGATTTCCGTATTCGAATTTGCGCTGCCGGCGCTACTTGCCCTTCTCCCGCTTCCCCTCAATGTCGAATTCCAGATTCTTGCCCCCGAAATCCGATGCGCCCTTGCCTTTGAGGTTGTTCCCGGTGATCGTCAGCTTGTAGTCGAGGGGGATCTTTTTATCCATAAACACTCGCACGGCGGAAAACGTCAGAGTACTGTCCTTCAGTTTCACGTCCTTGAGTTTCTCATCCTTCTGATCCGGCCAGTTCATGGTGCCGGCGAGCTTGTCCCCTTCCTTCGTGATCGTCAATTCGGACGTCCGCTTCATGTCGCCGATCTTGTACTCGCACTTCCACGTCCCGACCGGGTCCGCCTTCTCGCCCCCCGCGCCTGCAAGGGTGCCGAGCCCGAGTACCAACGCCGCCGAGAGGATCGCCTTCATGTTTGCCTCCAAGAAGTGGCGGGCGTGGAGCCGTCCGACGCGGCTCCAGCCGCTGATTGCGATTCTAGGGATGGCGTGGCCACGGGACAGGATGGCGTGGCCAAGTGCCTCCTTCCGGGCCGAACGCGCCAAATGAGCCGCGCGTGACTACGAGCCAGCGCGCGTCGGCTCCATTTGGATGTTAGCCTGCGATGCACCGCGGTAGCCCTACTTGTTGCGGAGCTGATAGAAGGCAAGGACATACCCGTCGGCATCGGTGATCGCGAATCCCCACAGCCCCTCATCAATGAACGACAACTTCTTTACGAACGACGCACCGCGCCGGCTGAACTCGTCGAAAAGCGCATCAGGGTCCATGCTGTAGATGTGCGCGTCCGGAGGGGCCCATTCGTGCCGGGTGTGGTTTGGACAGGGCAGCACGTCGGGCGCGATGGCCTTGAGCATGATGCCGATCCCATCCCGGCTCACTCCGGCCCAGAACGGGCCGTCGTCTGGACCTTGGAAGTCGAGCTGGAAGCCGAGGCGCTCGCGGTAGTAGGTGATCGAGGCCTGCAGGTCCTTCACGATGAAGGACGGCCTGATCGACGTGAGATTTCTATTCGCCTCTTCGTTCTTCGCGCGGTTCACAGCGGCGTCTATCGAGTTCGTGCTCATGGCGGCCTCCATCGTTCGGTTGCTTCAGGCGCAAACGATTGTTTTTAGAACCTTGAAATCTTCGCTCAGCTGGCAGTAGTAGGGTGCGTCAAGTGTACTCGCGCAGACGCACCGATAGCAGCGTTCGGCCCACAAATCCGCGTTGCCGATAGAGTACCATCCGCAACGGCGGGCGGCGAGATTCCATCCGTGACGGAGCGGTGAAGCGGTGCGTCGGCGCGAGTACGCTTGACGCACCCTACTAGCCCTTGAATAAGCGAAGGTTCGGGCCTTTTTATTCGTTGGTTCTGGCTTTCCCCAGAGCGTAGGTTCCGCGCTCCGCTGCGTCTGCAGTGGTTGGCTTCGGTTCGGGTTGGTTGAATGGTGTCGGC
>JACPZP010000140.1 GCA_016195405.1 Planctomycetota bacterium
CGGCTTTTATCTCGATCAGCGCGACAATCGCCAAGCCGTGGCGAGACTCTCGAAAGGTCGGCGCGTTTTGGATGCTTTCTGCTACACCGGCGGGTTTGGATTGCATGCAGCCAGGGCAGGCGCGATTTCCGTTCTTGGCGTCGACGTCTCCGAGCCGGCGCTGCGGCTGGCCCGCGCCAACGCCGATCTGAACGAGTTGCCCAACATCCTGTTTGAGCGTTCCGATGTCTTCAACAAGCTGGATGCGTTGGTTGCGGCCGGCGAGAAGTTTGGCCTGGTGGTTCTCGATCCTCCCAAGTTCGCCCGCGCCGGCAACGCCATCGAAGAGGCCATGCGCGGCTACCGGCGTCTTCAGGCCCAGGCGCTGAAGCTATTGGACAAAGACGGCATTCTGGTCGTCTGCTGCTGCAGCGGCCTGATCACGCGCGAGATGCTGCATGACCTGGTTGCACAGCTTGCCGCCGAGACGGGGCGCATCATTCAAATCTTGGAAAGCCGTGGACCGGCCGCGGACCATCCGGTGGCGGCGACGTGTCCGGAGACGGATTATCTCAAGTGCTTGATTTGCCGGGTTGCGGATTGAGCTTCGTGCCGAAAGGAATAAGCACGGACAGGCGTCAACACCTGGATGTGATATTCGGAATAGAACGCTTCCTGGCCGCGCTTCTGGGCTTGAATGTGCTCGGGATGCCGTCGCCAAGCGGCCATCGTTTTTTCGTCTTCAAACTCGACGATGGAAACGCGCTCGCCATCGTCGGCCTTGAAATGGCGGAAGGAGATGAAGCCAGGCATTCCGCGGGCCAACTCGAGCATACGATCAGCGGTAGGACCGTATTCAGGCCCGGCATCGTCACGGAGGCGGGAACGAAAGATTACGACGACCATCAATGGTTCCTCTGCCGTTAACCCCAGGATTCGCTGTGCGCATCCTAGGGCTTGGGGGACGCGCGTTACATCCTCTCCACGGTCCGAATGCCCAACAGCTCCAAGCATTTCTGAATCACCCGAGCCGTCAAGTCGCACAATAAGAGCCGGCTCTCCCGGAGTTCTTCACTCTCCGCCTTCAGCACAGGGCAATTCTGGAAAAAGCCGGAGTAGGTTTTCGCAAGGTCCCAAAGGTATGACGTGATGGCGCTGGGCTGATATTCGGTCGCCGCCGCGAGAAGCGACTCCTCGAAACGCAGCAGCTGAACAGCGAGGGCACGTTCATGCTCGTTGTCGATCTTCGGAAGCGGCGGCTGGTTCCGATATTTCGCCGCGTCGACTCCTCCCTTGCGGAAGATGCCGCGGTTGCGCACGTAGGCGTACTGCATGTAGGTGGCGGTGTTGCCGTTCATGGCCAGCATTTTCGGCCAGCTAAAGACATAGTCGGTGAGGCGATTCTGGCACAAATCGGCGTACTTCACCGCCCCGAGGCCAACGGCCTCCTCGATCTGCCGGCGTTCCTCGGAACCGAGGTCGACGATTTCCTCGCCGCGCTCCAAGCTTTCCTTGCGCGACTGCTCGTAGACCTGGCCGGCCCGCTCGACCGCTTCATCGAGGAGGGCGCCCAGCTCGATCACGCCGCCCTCGCGCGTCTTGAATGGCTTGCGATCCTCGCCCAGCACGGAACCGAATGCGATGTGTTCAAGCTCAATTTGGCCATATCCCCAGCGCCGCGCCGCCGCGAACAACTGCTTGAAGTGCAGCGCTTGCGGCGACCCGACCAGATAGAGCATTGCGTCGGGGTTCCACGTCTTGACGCGATACCGAATGGTTGCCAAGTCGCTGGTGGCGTAGGTGAAGGCGCCGTCGCTCTTCTGAATGAGGGCGGGTGGTTCCTTGGCGCCGAAGGAGATCACCATGGCGCCTTTGCTCCGCTCGGCTATGCCTTTTTCTTCCAGCTCGCGGACGATGTCGGGGAGCATGTCGTTGTAGAAGCTCTCGCCGTGCATGTGATCAAACTGAACTCCAAGCCTGCGATAAATGACGTTGATCTCTTCCAAACATGCCGGCATGAACATCTTCCAAAGCTGGACATTTTCCACGTCGCCCGCGTGGAGTTTTGCGGTTTCCTGGCGGGCGGCCTCGGCGACTGGATCGGGAATCTTGTTGCCCTCTTCGTCCTCATCGGCTTTCATCAGGCTGCGCATGTGTAAATAAATGCGGGCCAGCTCGCGCACCGGATCGGCCTCGAATGCCTTGGCATCGACGAAATGCTTGTAACCGTAAAGCAGCATGCCGAACTGCGTGCCCCAATCACCCAGATGGTTATCGGTGATTACGGTGTGGCCAAGGAAACGCAAGAGCCGGGTCAGCGAGTCGCCGATGATCGTGCTGCGCAGATGGCCGACGTGCATCGGTTTGGCGACATTCGGAGAGCTGAAGTCGATAACGTAGTTCTTCGCGGGCGCGACCTTGGACACACCGAGGCGTTCATCCTCGGCTATTGCTTGCAGTTGCCTTGCCATCCAATCCGGGCGTATGCGCAAATTGATGAATCCAGGGCCGGCGATCTCCGGCTTTTCCAACTCGTCGCCGAGGTCGAGCCCGTCGGCAATTTCCTGAGCGACTTCGCGCGGCTTCTTGCCAAGCGTTTTGCCAAGGCTCATCGCGCAGTTCGCCTGGTAGTCGCCGTGCTTAACATCTTGAGTCGGCCTGACCATGGCGGCTAATGGCCCTGGATCGGCGACCAGCGAGTGAAGGGCGTCTTGGAACCTGTTTTGGATTAGTTGAACGATGTTCATGCGCGGTCCTGAAAGCAGTTTAGCCGCGCGCCAAGGGCGAGCGCGGGCAGAATCCCCGAGAAGGAATTATATTCCCCGAGGGATTCCGTCCGCGCTCGCCCTTGGCTCGCGGCTAAACGATTATCGTTAAACGGTTATCCGTGTCGCCAATCTACGCGTGGGGCGTCGGACCAGAGGTCTTCGAGTCCGTAGTAGTCGCGCGCCTCCTGATCGAAGACGTGAACCACGACGTCGCCGTAGTCCTGCACCACCCAGCGGCTGGCTTGATAGCCGGAGATGGAGAGCCGCTCTTGTCCCTCAGCGCGAAGAACTGCGTCAATCTCCTCGGCGAGAGTGTGAATCTGGCGTCGGCTCGTACCGGTAAGGATCACGAAGAAGTCATAGAGCGGGGTGATGCCGCGCATGTCGAGGACGAGGATGTTCTTGCCTTTGTTGTCCTCGCCGACACGGGCACAGAGAAGGGCCATGTCAAGAGCGGCCGGGGCACGCGAGGTTAGCGTTTGTTCCAACGCCGTCTGTTCCAACGCATTGCTACTCAAGGCAGTGCTGCTCAAAGGACCTCCTTCCGGGCTAAGAACTCGGCACGGAAGGCAAACCGGCCCTGGTTCGCCGGCTGTCCCAGATTGCCTGTGCGGGTGGTCGTGGGTCACCTCCGCGCCGATGAAGCTGGCCGATCCACTAATGAAGGGGATGCTTCCCTAATCTTCCTGTAGCCGCGAATGCACGTCAAGCATTTTCAGGCGACTCGCGCCATTTTCACGGACACCTGAGAAAGCGAAAGGTTCACGTTGCATGCAATCCGCTTTTCTCCCCTTCCTTTTCCATTCTACGTCAATTGTGGGGAAAATGACCTGTTCACGCGAGAAATCCTTGGCTATAACCCGAAAGCTTGAAACCCGTCTTCAGGAGCAATTCCGACATGCGCAAATGGATTTGGTGTGCAGCGGGCGTAGCCGGACTCGCAGGCGCATATTTCACCTGGAATGCAGCTGTCAGGAACCCACAGTCGTGGCTGGGTCGCGTCATCCATGCCGTCGCCGGAACGCAAGACCACGCCGACAACGGCAAGCAGGCAGCCTTGTCCGCGCCGCCGGTTCCGTTGCCCGGTCCTGAGGCGTATGCGCCCGTGCCGCCCCCGGCGCCGTTGCCGAGTCTGCAGGCGGTCGAGGTGGTCGAGCCGATCGCCGTGGAGCTGCCGGACGCCGAATTCGCCGCAACGACGCTCGCCGTGCCCGCCGAAATCATCGAATTGATTCCGCCGCCGAGCATGCAAGAAGTAAGCGTTGCGAGCGCTTTGTTCATGCCGCCGGCTCTGGAGGATTTCGATGTACCGTTTCGACGCATGCCGTACGCCGATGAAGACCCGAAATCTGTGGAATTGATCCCGTCGCCCACGAGATGGGATGAGGCGACTGATGATGATCCATCTCACGATTAGACGTGTGACGATTCGGCGTCGCGCACTGTATCAATTTCACTGGCCTTGATGATGTGGCGGCTGGAAACAGCACGGTCGATGGTCAGGATGCCGTCCAGATGATCGAGCTCGTGCTGAACAACGCGAGCCGGAAATTCGCGCAGCTCCAGCGCAGCTGGTTCGACGTACGCATTCAGGTATTCGATGCGGACCGCGCGCGGCCTGGCCACCTTGACCAACAACTCCGGGAAGCTGAGACAGCCTTCCCAGGACTCGGAAACGTCCACCGATTGAGCGACGATGCGCGGGTTGATGAATACTTCGATCGGCGGAGAGGCGTCTTCCCCCGAAGGGGGCTCGATGACCGCCAGAAAAACGCGCCGGCTTAGGAAGACTTGTGGCGCCGCCAGGCCGGCGCCTTGCGCTTCGCGCAAGGTTTCCAGCATGTCGCGCAGCAGCTGTTGAAACGCAGGCGCGCCGATTTCATCGACGAGCACTTCCGTTGTCTTTTGCCATAGCACCGGTTGACCAAGCTGCGCAATCTGGAGAAGCATTCCCTTAGGGATAAGGTTTTCAGGCGGCTTGCACAGGGCCGCGCGCACCGGGCGGCTGGCGCAGGTCAAAAAAATAGCGGTGTCGCAGCCATGCGGCACCGCTACTCCTCAGGTTGGTCAACTCAAAGCACGATGTTTGGCAAGGGTGAAGACGGCATCCTGCCTCGCATTTTTGGGTCGGACCACCCCTTGGCAACGGTGGAAATATCGGCCGAGTGGGACAAAGAACTTAAAGGGAAGGCACGCCGAAATGGAAGAACCGCGCAAGGAGAAAAGGACCTGGCCTATCGCCGTCGCGGTGTCGTTGGCGCTTCACGCCGCGGTTCTGGTAGGACTTGAGCTGCTGCCCCGTTCGGCAATCGAGGAAGAGCCGGAGGGTCCGTGCCAAGTAACGATGGCCTCGGGCGGCAAAGGCGGGGACCTGCAGCTCATTCACGTCGTCGCACCCGCGAACGACATCGGACCTCGGCTCGGTCAGAGAACAAACCTCGAGATTTGGCCGAACGCTCCAACCCAAGACCCAAACGCTGCCAACGTTTCAATAAACGCGAACTCTTCTGAAGGCGGCAGCGCCGCAAAGGCAATCGAGCAAGGCGTACCTGAGACCGGCGCTCCTGGACCGGCGGCGCGCGGCGGCACGACGACGTTCTTCCAGGTGCCGGCTCATGGCCGGCGCATCGTTTATGTTCTTGACGCTTCGATGAGCATGGGCAAAGACGGGGCGTTGAAAGTCGCCCAAGAAGAGCTTTTGCAGAGCATTCGGAATCTGCCTTCGGATGTCCACTTCCAGGTGATCGTCTATAATACGCAACCCCGATTTCTGAACCCACGTTGGGAAACCATGCTGCGGCCGACGCGGGATGTGAAGGAGGAAATCGCGGACGGTCTGGCTAATTTGAACGCGGAAGGCGGCACCGATCATGCGCCGGCTTTGAAGAAAGCCCTTTCTTTGCGCCCCGACGTAATTTATTTCCTCACCGACGCCGACGATCTCAAGCAAGAACATCTCCGGCTCGTGAACCGTCTCAATCAAGGCCACACGGTCATCCATACCATCGAGTTGAGTCCACACAATCGCCATCGCCCCGGTATGCCGCTGCAGCTTTTGGCGAGCGAGAATCGCGGCCAGTATCAGGCCGTCGACCTTCGAGGGCGCTAGCGTCGGCACAAGTTCGTCTTGACTTGAGTCAAAAGAAAAAATACAAGGCCCCGCTCTTACGGGGAAATTCCATTTGATCGCCGGCCGCGCCTTTGGGTCGTTTCTGAGTAACAGAAGCGGCCGGCGTTCCTTGCTTGTGGGGGTATTGCGCCATGAGTGCTTGTAGGCCGTTTGTCCATGTGCGGATGCCAGTTCGGGTGCTCCTGGGTGGTTTGCTTTTGGCCGCGGCGCTGCCCGCGGTTGCGGCGGCCCAGTACGCTCCGGGATCGCCGATGGGGCCGCCGGCGTCTTCCCAGCTTCCCAAGATTCACTACACGCGCAGCAGCACCTTCACGTTGCCGGTCAACATGCCCGAGAAGGCGAAGGCCAACGTCAGCGAAATATGCCTGTACGTGAAAACCGGTGCCGGCGATTGGGTGCGGCATGAAGTTGCACCGCCGACAATCGAGTGTTTCACCTTCAAAGCACCGCGCGACGGCGAATATTGGTTCAGCCTGGTTACGGTCGACAAGGCCGGCAAGGCCGCCCCGACGGATGTTCGCCTGGAGCCCCCGAGCCTTCGCGTCTTGATTGATACGCAACCACCTGCGATCGAAGTGCAAGCCGGCGTCACTGTC
>JACPZP010000143.1 GCA_016195405.1 Planctomycetota bacterium
AAGCCGATGCCAAAGGCCGCGCCCACCAGTGCCATGCCGTGTTTACGCTTTTCCGGCGGTGTTGAATCAGCAATGACAGCCTGGGCCGTTGCGATGGTGGCCCCGGCAATCCCCGCGCCGATTCGGGCCACAAAAAACAGGGTCAAAGCAGTCGCCGCATGATCCACAGAAAGCGAGGTCGCCCAACCAAACATCGCGTAGAACACAACGGAGCCAACCAGGCCCAACAAGAGGATCGGTCGCCGTCCGACGCGGTCCGAGATCCGGCCCCATACCGGTGCGAAGAGAAATTGCATGAAGGAAAAAGATGACAGCAATAGGCCGATTATTAGGCCGACCGTCGGGTTTTCTTGACTTTTCGCGGCAACGGACGCTCCGTCCTCCGTTGGAAACACGAGCGTCCCGACGTACGTTTCCGCGATCACCGGCAACATTGGCAAGACGATGCCGAAGCCGAGCAGGTCGATGAACACGACCAGGAAAACGATGAAAAGCGCGGAACGATTCGACGTGGCCGGCGGCGAGACTTCAGGAGCGGAATCGGGGCCTTGCATGGTCTGTAGAATACCAATACGTTTTTCTTCAAGCCAGACCGAGACCGGTACGCGTAGCCGCAGCCTTTAGGCTGCGAATCTCGCAGGTTGAAACCTGCGGCTACGAGGCAAAAGCACGAGCGTCCACCAATGAGTTCCGCTGCCATGGCAACCGGCGAATCCCACTCCGAGCAAGTTCCCGCCTACCTCATCATCGACACCGAAAGCGTGCCGGACGGCAAGCTCCTGGCGATGATCAAGTACCCCGGTGAAAATCTAAGTCCCGAGGACGCCGTCGCCCGCGCCCAAGAGGAAGCACGCGCCTCTTCAGCGTCGGGATCGGACTTCTTGCCCGTTACCTTTCAGTATCCGGTGGCCGCCTGTGTCTTGAGGGTGGGAGCGGACCACTCCTTGCAAGCAGTCACATGCTTGGATGCGCCGCAATATCGGCCTCGGAAGATCGTGGAGAGCTTCTGGTCCGGAGTCGCTTCCTATCGCACCAAGTATCGCGATCGCATCCGCCTGGTTACCTTCAACGGCCGGGGCTTCGATCTGCCGCTCTTGGAGATGGCCGCGTTCCGTTATGGGGCAAACCTGCGTGAGCACTTCCACAACAGCCGGCGCCGCTATGAAAGCTGGCACCTGGACCTCATGGATTGGCTGACCAATTACAGCGCCTATCGCCTGGTCGGTGGTCTGAATCTGCTCTCCAAGCTGCTGGGAAATCCGGGCAAGATGTCCATCCAGGGCGACCAGGTCTATCGTTTGCACCGCGAAGGCCGGGCTCAGGAAATCAACGACTACTGCATGTTCGACACGCTCGACACCTATTTCGTTTTCTTGCGCACCCGTGTGCTGACCGGCGATCTAACCTTGGAGGAGGAGCATGTCGCCGTGCTCAAAGCCAAGGAATGGATTCAAAAGAAAAGCGCCGATCTCCCCGGCCTCAAGCAATACATCGACAACTGGGGCGACTGGAATCCGTGGCCATGATACCTGACCAACTCGTAGCGGAATTCGCAAGAATCCAGGTTAGTCGGAACTTTTGCAAGTTCCGCTACGAAGCACCTTTAAGCCCGCCAAAAGGGAACTAACCCTCGCCACAGGAACGGAACCAAGCCGCGTAGGGCAGTCCAACAGCCTTCTGCCTTCTTCTTCTTGCCAAGCAGCGTAAACAAAAGCAACTGCGATCCGCGCCCGACGATTTGCATCGGTACGTCTATGGTCATTGCCAGCTTGTATGCCCACAGCGCCGGCCGTGAGGCGCCGCTTTTGCGAAAGTAACGAACGAAGCCGATGGCGATCTGCGTCCAGGCGAAGCCGATGTGCTGCCGGGTGCTTTCGCGGCCGTAGTGGGTGATCTCCACCTGCGGCAGGTAGACGACGCTGCCGCGCTCGTTGGCGCGACAGCAAAGGTCGAGGTCCTCGCCGCCGAAGGAGAAGTCGTCGTCCCAGCCGCCAAGCTCCAAGAATCGGTCGCGGCGAATCATCAGGGCGGCCCCCTGGAGCACGTCGACGCGCTGGGCGACGGCGCTAAATGCTTCCATGCGCCGATACGATCGATAGGCGGCGTAAAACAAACCAGTCCAACGGAAAAGCACAGTGCGATGGAGGAAAGTCGCGACCGTGGGCCGCCGCCGATAGGAAATGCGCGTCTTGCCGTCGCCGTCGCGCAGCTTGGGACCGACCAGGATCACCTCGTCGTGGCGCTCGAGAAAATCGCGTAGCTTCGTCAACGCCTTTGGTGGAACCAGCGTGTCGTTGTTCAAGAAGAACAGGTACCGCCCACGCGCCGCCGACGCCGCTTGATTGTTGGCGCGGGAGAATCCGGCATTGACGCGATTGCGGATAAGGTGAACGCCGGGGAATTCCGACGCGACCATGTCGGCGGCGCCGTCGGTGGAGGCATTGTCGACAACGATGATCTCCAAAGGAGTGTCCTGATCCAGCAGAAGCGACCGCAAGCAAGCACGCAGCATTTCGCAGCAGTTCCAGTTGACGATGCAGACTGAAACTTCAAAAGCGCGATGGCCGGCGTGATGGGCCCATTCCTGGGGAGGCTCTTCGCTCAGGAAGCGAGGGTTTGCGCTCGGAGTAGACTCGGCGCAGTCGAGTTCTGGCATATAGTCTCCACGCGGTTGCGTTCCAGATACGACGCGAAGGGGCCACGACCGCAAAGCAAGCGTGCCACGGCATAGCGGACGCAACGGTGCCACGATAAAGGCTCGCGCGCGTATTCATTCAGAAGAGCCTGATAACTGGCGAATTGCGCCTCCGTGATGGCTGGCCGGCGCTCGCGGAAGGCAAGCGCCCAAACGTTGGCCGGGCGGTGGCGCGGTCCATGCCAGCCGAGAATCTTGCTCGGATAACGCTCCAAGAGCGCCTTAAGCGCCGAGGGCGTGAAGCGCCAGTAATCGTCTGGAAAGTGGTGGATGCGGAAAAAAAAGGGGCAGGCGACGACGAACGCTCCGTCGGGCCGCAGGACACGGTGCACCTCCTCGAAGCCGCGCCAGAAACGCTTAACATGCTCGAAGGCGCTCAGAGACACGACAGTGCCCACGCTGCCGTCTTCAAAGGGCAATTCCTCGACGTTGCCGACGCGATCGACTCCCGGGCCGGCCCGGCTGTCGAGACCGATGTACTTCTGATTTGGAAAGAAGGGTCTCAAATCGTTGGCCGCCCAGTGCCCCGCGACTTGATAGGAGCCGATCTCGAGTATCGGCCCCGGAAGCTCGAATGCTTCACTAATCGCCCGCGCAACGCCGCGGAGAAGATGGTTCATCGGTTAGCCTCACTTCCCTGGCCGTAAGACGGTTTTGCAAACCGTCCCATCGAACAGACGGATTGCAAATCCGTCCTACGAGTTTCAATCAAGATTGAAGTTGATCGTGTTGCTCCGACCGGCCTTGATCTCGCATGTCAAATGGGACAACTCCGGGTCGCGGTATCTTTCGGGGATCAAGGAAGGCGGAATGACGAAGCGCTCACCCGAAGCTTGACCGCCGCCGGCGGCCAGGGAGGTAACGGTAACGCGATAGAATCCTGGCGCCGCGCCTTGAGTCTCTCCGGTAAGGAGTTGGAAACTGCCGTCCACGAGAATCTTGCCATGGGCGATGGGTCCGCTGCCGCCTTGGCCGACGTCCGGAGCAAATGCAATCGTCCCTCCGGGAAGCGGCACATCTTTGTAGCTGACCTTGCCGGAGACGCGCACTAGCGGCGCCGGCTTTCCCTGGCAGCCGGCAGCGAGAAGCAGTCCAAACACAGCCATTCCGGGCACTAACGCGCGTGCCACATGCGCTCCTCCTGAGGCAAACGATCCGCGACTGACTGATCATCGGGGCGCTGGACGCGCCTTTTTCCACGCCGCGGAATGCTAGCAAGAAATGAAACGGCGGCCAATACGGGATGACGGGGTGACAGGGTGACAGGGTGACGGGATGACGGCGAAGGGCCTGAATTCTCTCGATGACTCAAATTATCCCCTTTACTCCATTGACACCTCATCCCGTCACCTTGTCATCCCGTCACCTTGTCATCCCGTCATCTTGTCATCCCGTCACCCCGTCACCGAAACGATTCTCGCCTTGACCGTCCGCGCCCGCTTGGGTAGAAACCAGCGCCCCTTCCCTAAGAAGGACGGAACCGCACTTGCCGAGGTCGATGATTGGTCCCTGCGGAACACGGACCGGTCCCCACGGCACTCTCATGAGGAGAATAACGGTGAAGAGGACTTTGCTTGTGGCGACTGTGTCGGCGCTGGCGCTCGGCATGTTGGCGCTTGCCATTCAGGCCGGCGGGGGCCAGTCCCAACCCTCCACGCGGGTCGCCGTCGTCAACATCGGCCTGGTCTTCTCCAAATACGACAAGGCGCTGTTCTACAAGAAGGAAATGGACGAATTCCTGAAGCCGATCCGCGCCCAAGGCGACAAATTGAAAAAGGAAATCATGTCCTGGCAAGAGGCCATGAGTCATCCGAGCTTCAAGAAGGAAGAACGCGAACGCTACGAGCAGGCCATCGTCGCCAACAAGCGCAAGCTGGAAGACCTCGACCGCGAAGCCCGCGCCAAGATCGGCAAACGCCAGGCAGAACAGATCACGATTTTGTACAAGGACGTCAACGACAAGGTGGACGCGTATGCCAAGAACAACGGCATCCACATCGTGCTGGCCTACGGCGAACAGTTTGACGGAGACCTCTTCGCGTTTCCGAACTTGAACCGCAAGATGCAGGGCATGGACCTCGGTTCCGTCCATCCCCTATACGTCATGCCCGGCCTCGACATCTCCAACGCCGTCATTGACGTCCTCAACCAGGGTTACCGAGCAACCGGCGGCGGCGCGGTGCCGGCCACTCCGACTTCTACCGGTAAGAATTAATGTTGCCTGGCGAACTAGCATGTCTGACGGCCGCCTGATTCATTCCCACGGAATTTTGCAGAGGAGTAGGAACGTGAAACGCGCCTTTCTGATTGGTACGCTGGCTGCGGTTGGTGCGCTGGCCGCTGTCGCCTTGAGTCGCGGCAGCGGCGGGCTCTTGGCCCAAGGGACAAGTCCCGCGGGCACGAAGGTGGCCGTCGTCAACGTCGGTCAGGTGTTTGCCAAGTACAAGAAAGCCGAGATGTACAAGCTCGAGATGGACGGGTTGCTCCAGCCCTTCCGCGAGCAGGAGAAAAAGCTGAAGGCCGGTTACGAAGCGTGGCAGAATTTCCTTCCGAAGGCGACCACGGCGGAAGACAGAGCCAAGTGTCAACAAGGGCTGCTGGATCACAAGCGGGCGATTGAGGACCTCCAGCGCACCATCCAGGAAAAAGTCGGCAAGAGGCAGGCGGAGCAGATCACGACTCTCTACCACGACGTCAGCAATGCCGTGGAAGCCTATGCCAAAGCCAACGGCATCCATCTGGTGCTGGCTTTCGGCGAGCAGATCGACGGCGCCGACGTGTTCAATTTCCCCAACATCAATCGCAAAATGCAGGGCATGGACTTAGGCTCCGCGCATCCCATCTTCTTCCATGGAAGTTCAGATATTTCGAGCGCGGTCATCTCGATCCTGAATCAGGGCGTCGGAACGGTGCCGGGCGTGCCCACATCGCAAAAGAAAAACTAAGACGGGGAAAGGACGCCCCAAGGTGAAAATCGTTAGCCATCGCCAGCAGCGCACCATCAGCCGGCCCGCGGATGTTCACGGCACGGGCTTCCTCACCGGCAAAACGGTTCACTTGCGCTTTCGACCGGCCCCGGCCAACACCGGGGTCGTTTTCGTGCGCGCCGACTTGGGGCCGCGAGCCTGCATTGCCGCCCATGTCGACAACGTCACCGGCACGCATCGCCGCACGACATTGGGAGACGGTCCATTGTGCGTCGGGCTTGTCGAGCACGTTCTCTCAGCCTTAGGCGCGTTGCGCATCGACAACTGCATGGTCGAGGTGAACGCTCCGGAGCCGCCCGGACTTGACGGCTCGGCGCAAGGATTCCTCGACGCGCTTTTGGCCGCGGGAATCGCAAACCAGGCCGAACACAAGAACATCTGGGCCGTCGAGACCAGCGTCATCGTTCGCAACCAGGAAGCGACGCTCTGTTTGCATCCGCCGGCCGCTCTCGAGCTACGGGCAAGCTACCTGCTCGATTTCGGCAACCTGTCGCCCATCCATCGCCAGGTTTTCACGAACGAAATCACTCCCGAATCTTTTGCCGCCGACATCGCCTGCTGCCGGACATTTCTTCTGGAGGAAGACGCGATCGAGATGCGCAAACAGGGCTACGGGTCACGCAGCGGATTCACCGACCTGTTGGTTTTCGGCAAGCAGGGACCGATCGGCAACCGCCTCCGCTTCGCCAATGAACCGGCACGGCACAAGGTCCTTGATCTGATCGGCGATCTGGCGCTCTTGGGCGAGCCGATCTGCGGCCACCTGGTCGCTTATCGCTCCGGACATCCTCTGAACATAGAACTGGTGCACTTGCTCCACCAGCGCCTGGCCCAGGTGTTGCCCCGGCGACGCTTAGCCGCTTGACACGTGGGACGGATTTGCAATCCGTCCGATCGTTTGGACGGTTTGCAAAACCGTCCTCCTTTGAATCAGCGGCAAGAATCACAGAACAAGGAGTCCGAGGCATAGCATGGAACGCTTGCGGATGGCGGTGGTTGGCGTCGGTCATCTCGGCAAAGAGCACGCCCGCGTTCTCGCCGGCATGCCCGACGTGGACCTGATCGGCGTGGCCGACGTCAACGTCGATCAGGCGCACGCGGTCGCGCGGCGAATCGGCGCCCAGGCGTTCAGCGAATACTGGCCGCTCCTCAACTTGGTCGACGCCGCCTGCATCGCCGTGCCCACGTCGTTGCATGAGTTGGTCGCCGCCGATTTCTTACGACGCGGCCTGCACGTACTTGTCGAGAAACCGCTCGCTCCGAGCCTGCAAGCGGCCCAAAACCTGGTCGAGCTGGCGGATCGCCATGGCGCGATCCTTCAAGTAGGACATATCGAACGCTTCAATCCGGCCTTCGAAGAAATCCAACGCCGCCCGTTGCACCCCAGATACATCCGTGCCGAACGGTTGGGCGGTTTCACGGGCCGTTCGTGTGATATCGGCGCCGTCCTCGACTTGATGATCCACGACCTCGACCTGATCTTGGCCATGGTGCAAGGTCCCGTTCGCACGGTCGACTCTCTCGGAATCAACGTCTTCGGCGGACGGGAAGACATCGCCAGCGCCCGCATCCAATTCGAAAGTGGCTGCGTGGCCGACGTCACCGCCAGCCGGGCGCATCCAGTGCCTTGTCGGAATATGCACATTTGGGGGCCTGAAGGCTACGCCGGGTTGGACTTCGCGCAGCGGCGCGTTACCTTGGTCCAACCGTCCGCGGAAGTGCGCAAGAACGGCCTTGATCCGACCAAGCTCGACCCCGCCTCGCGAGCCTGTTTGAGAGACGAACTCTTCGTCCGCCATTTGGAGACGTTGACGCTGGAACGCAAAAACCAGGATCAACTTACCTGCGAACTGCGCCATTTCGTGGATTGCGTGCGCGCGGGCCGGCAGCCGAAGGTTTCTGGCCACGCCGGACGCGACGCCGTGGCCTTGGCCGAACGCATCCTCGCCGGCATGAGCCGGCAAACCTGGACGGGCATTCCCGCCGAGTTGCTGTTCTCACCGCACGTCGATCAAGAAGTGGCGTGAACCACTCGCCGCCGGGCGATCATGGCCGCCACGTAGCCTGCTTTGAAACCGCTGTCGATGTTGACTACCACCACATTGGCGGCACAGCTATTGAGCATGGTCAAGAGGGGCGCCAAACCGCCGAACGCCGCACCGTAACCAACGCTCGTCGGCACGGCGACGACCGGACAATCGACCAGCCCGCCTACCACGCTCGGCAAAGCGCCGTCCATTCCTGCGACGACTATGATGGCCTCGGCCCCGGAAAACTCCTCGCGGTGACGCAGCAGCCGATGAATGCCAGCCACGCCGACGTCCGCCAGCAAATGGGCTTCGGCCCCAAGGGCCTGAGCGGTCACCAACGCTTCCCGCGCCACGGGCAAGTCACTCGTTCCCGCAGTGATGATCACCACCCGTCCCGCTTGCGGCTTCGCAGCGGTCGATTCAGCCATCGACTCAACCGGCAACCAAAACGTCCGCGCCACCCTATCCTGCACACCTCTCGGAAAGCACTGGGTTAGCGCGACGGACTGCTCGTCATTGACGCGCGTCGCCAGGCAATTCTGCCCAGCGTCAACAAGCTGCCGGACGACCGCCTCGACCCATTCGCAAGTCTTTCCCTCACAATAAAGCACTTCGGGAAAGCCGCAGCGCTGCCGACGATGGAGATCGACGTTCGCGAAGCCAAGGTCGGCCATTGCGGGCGCCTCCAATTTGGCTAGAGCCTCGGCGACACCCATTCCGCCGGCTTTCACTTGTTCGAGCAACTCACGTAAATCGCTCGGCTCCATGACCCCTCCGGAACTTGGCCGCGAATTCTTGAGGAAATTCCGATGGCGCGGCAATAATTCTCAAGTTTGCGGCCGATACAACCGATTTAATCGTTACACGCCATATTCTAGGTTGCACTGCGCCCGCGGGGGACGCACAGTCGGGTGGCACGCCCTGAGCAGGAAGCGAAGGCGTGCGGAGCGCCCCACGCCCTTCGAAGACTCAGGGCGCGCCACCCTAAACTTGAGAGGGTCGGACCATGAGCATCGGATCCTTGACGCTGGCCTACATGAGTCTGCTGTTGGGGCAAACGCCTGGCGACATTGCCTACCACAATCAGCGCGCGGTCCGGGTGCCGATCAACATTACGGAAAGCCGCCGCGCGGAGTTCAAGGCGCTATTGCTTTTCGCCTCCGACGACCAAGGCCGGTCCTATCACGAGGTAGGTTCAATTCTCCCGAATAAAGCAGAGTTCATCTTTACCGCACGCGCTGATGGCTCATATTGGCTCAAGGCGGCCGCCATCAACCAGCAAGGGAAACAAGAACCCGATAACATCCAAAACGGGCCGCCCGACCAGAAGCTCGTCATCGACACGACCAAGCCGGCGCTGCGCATTACTTCGGTCCAGCGTCAAGGCGACGAGGTCATGGTGGCGTGGGAAATCCAGGAAGAACATCCCGATTGGTCGTCCTTCAAGCTCGAATATCAGGTCAAGGACAGCCCCGCCGCCGTTTGGACCAGCATCCCGGCGACCGCGGGTCTTTCGGGCAAGGCGCAGTTTCGGCCCGGCATAGCCAGCCCGCTCGTGATTCGGCTGACTTTCAAGGACCTGGCAGAAAACTTATCCACTGTCGCCGCCGAGGTTCAGGGAACGGTCGTGACGACGGGATTCAGCCAGAATCCAAGCTCAACCGGCGCCGGCTCACCTAGTCTTCCGGCCGTCAGCCCGCCTGTTGCCGCTGGATCCAAGTCGCTGGATGGAAAGACCGACCCCGTGCCGCCTCCGCTGCAAACGCCCGAATCCAAGAGCCTTGTAGACACTGGGAAACCGCCACCGATGCCGCCCAATAATCCGTGGGTCGCGAGTCCGCCGAGCGCCGACAGCATTCCGGGCAAGCCGGTAGCCAGCACCGAGGCGCCGCCGACCACCACGCCTCCAGCGCCCGTGCAAAAGACGCCATTGCCGCCCTTGCAATACGTCAATCATCCCCGTGTCGTGCTCGAGTATGAGCTAAACAAAGTCGGTCCCAGCGGTGTCGGCAGGGTGGAACTTTGGTACACGACCAACGACGGCCAAAGCTGGGAACTGTGCGCCGACGATCCGCGCGTGGAGGGCGCCACCAGCGGCGGCCGGCACCAGCGCGCCATCGATCTTCCCGGCGACGGTGTCTACGGCTTTCATCTAGTGGTCAAAAGCCGGGCCGGACTCGGAAAGCCGCCCCCGCGCGCCGGCGATCCGCCGCAGATTCGCTTTGAAGTGGACACCAGCATTCCAGTCGCGCAACTCTTTCCACCTGTACCCGACGCGCAGAGTCCCGGCGCCTTGTTGTTGCGCTGGGTTGCCAAAGACAACAACCTCGCGGAAACGCCGATCACCCTGGAATGGGCTGAACACAAGGAAGGACCGTGGACGCCGATTGCCGCCAATATTCCCAACACCGGAAGGCACTCCTGGCATCTGCCGGAGCGCATGCCGGTCCAAGCTTTCCTACGCTTGCGCGTCCGCGACCTGGCAGGCAACGAGGGAGTCGCGGTCACGGGTGAGCCGCAGCTCATCGACTTGAGCGAGCCTGAAGGCCGGTTAGTTAACGTATCCGTCAGCCCGAAACGTTGACCGGGCACAATCTTCGGTGGAAATCCTGCCGATTATGGCATAGGCTATAAGTACGATTCAACGCCTGAATCGTAGCGTGTTGGAGCGCAGGATGGAGAAAGTCACCGAAACTTGGGTCACAGCGCCGGATCGCCCGGTGTCGATGACCAATCGCACCGCCTGCTTGGTGCACATTTACCCCACCGGTTCCGGCATGGGCGCGCGCTATCCCATCGCCGAAGCGCAGCTGGTCCTGGGCCGGGGCAGCGACTGCGAAATCCGCATCAACGACCATTCCGTCTCCCGCCGCCACGCCCGCATCCAGCCCGGCGCCGATGGTTACTACGCCGTCGATTTGCAGAGCACCAACGGCACCTATGTCAACGACGTTCCGGCCTCGATGTGCAAGCTCAAGGACGGCGACTACCTGCGCGTCGGCAACTGCATTTATCGGTTCCTAATGGGCGGCAACGTGGAAGCCGAGTACCACGAGGAAATCTACCGCCTCACGATCATCGACGCCCTGACCGACATCCACAATAAGCGCTATTTTCTGGAGTTTCTCGACCGCGAGTTGGCCCGCTCGAGCCGGTACGAGCGACCCCTGTCGCTGGTGATGATGGACATCGATCGCTTCAAAACCATCAACGAGGAAATGGGCCACCTGGGCGGCGACTTCACGCTGCGCGAGTTGGCCGCCCGCATCAAGGGGAACATCCGGCGCGAAGAGTTGTTCGCCCGATACGGCGGCGAGGAGTTCGCGGTTGTCTTGCCTGAGACGCCGCCTGACGGAGCGGTGAAGCTTGCCGACCGGCTGGTCAAAGTCATCTGCCAGCAGCCGTTTCAATTCGAGGATAAGACCTTCAGCGTGACGATCAGCGCAGGCCTTACCACGACCGTAGGCGAGAAGGACATTACTCCAAGCGACTTAATCCGCCGGGCCGACGAAAAACTCTACCAAGCGAAGAACGAAGGCCGCAATCGCGTTTGCAACTAATCCGCAAGCGGGAGGCGTCGCCCGCGCAACTTTTCAAATTTCCTCGCATCCACTCTCTCAAATCGCACTTCATCGCCGGTTCGCAATGGAAAGTAATTATCCGCGACGTTCACCAGCTCCAGCGGCGTTCGACCCACGATGTTCCAGCCGCCGGGACGCGCCTCCGTGTAGATGCCGGTCTGGCGACCCGTCAAACCGACGCTGCCCGCCTCGACCTTGAGCCGTGGGGACCGCAAGCGCGGCACGTTTGCAAGCTGCTCGGCTAAATATCCCAAATAGGGAAAACCCGGACAGAAACCGATAGCATAGACCGTGTAAACGGCGTCGGCATGCAGCCGGATGATCGCTTCATTCTCCAGCCCGGTATGCGACGCAATTCTCTCCAGATCCAGACCCAGCTCATAGAAGCAGGGAATGACGTGACGGCGTTGTGCGAGAAGTGGCGAACCGTGTGATTCACGCTCGACCAATTCAGTTAGCAAATGTCGTGCGTGAAAGAAATCGATTTGGGCGAGTTCATAGAACACCGCAACGCTGGCATACGCCTGAACGACATCGATTGCCCATGCCGGCGCGGCGCGGCGAACGCGGGCCGCGAATCCGGCGGCGCCGATCTCGTCGTCGGCATACGCCATGACTGCCTGATCGCCGAGCGGCTCGAATCGCATGGGAATCACCCATGGCGAGTCGGGAGCGTTAGCGACCGGCTCGCCTTTCAATCACACGAAATAACGTTCTTTCTCGATGCGCTTGATTCCCTTAACTTTTGCCGCAAGCTCTTCCGCATCGAGCGCGAATAGAGGGCTCACTTCAAGCGCAACCGCTGCGTTTCCCTTGGCGTCGCGCGGAACTTCAACTCCGGCTCGCTCCAGCCATTCCGCCGTCAGGTTGGACAGGGCACGACGAACGGTCTCCGGCGACTCGGAGCCGGTTGCGTTCTTGAGCGGCTCGAACTCGCGCGCCCGGGTGGTGGCCACCACGCTCCAGCGCACGACCCGCGGCAAGACATCGAAAATGAAGCGCTCGAATTTGAGCGCATTTTCCTCGGCCGGCTCGATGCGATTGCCGTGTTCGTCTAGGTGCGGAACCTTCTTGCGGGCGATGTGCCAGGGAATTCCATCCGCTTCCTCGGTGACCGAACGCAGAAATTGGACGTCAAAAAGATGAATCGCCGGATTGCCTGCCCAGAAGAGTAGCCGACCTTCAGAGTCAGTCTTGCGCGCCAGTTGTTCAGGCAGGTCAGAATACTCGATCATCGAGCAACGGCCATCGACGAGCACGAAATTGCCAAGTTTATCGGTCGGCGATTCCTTGGTAATGACTTTGGAAGAAACTTCGCAGCGCTCCGCCACGTGCCGGCCGAGGAAGGCGATATCAGCGAGATCGGCAAGCGGATTATCCACCTGGAAATAGAAGATGGTTTGGATACCCGCTTCATCAAGAATATCGAGCGAACCGCTGTCAGCGAGTCCGGTGAGGGTTCCGCCATGGCCATTCGGGCCAAGAAAAAGCCGGCCCTTGCTTTCCATGAGCAGCTTTCCGGTAGCCAGATCAAGCGCCGGCATGGTTCCCTGGCAGAAAAAGAATACATCCTCGGGCTGCAGGCCGAAGTAATCGTTTTCATCAAAATACCGCTGTGTCTCGGCGTCGGTGGCGGGACTGGTCATCACTAACAGCGGGATTTGGACGTCATATCGGCATGAAAGAGCCAGGACCTTTTCGGCGTGAATCTGGAAGAGAGTTTTTCGCGAAACGGGTCCGACGGGAAACATGCCTTTGGGATGTTCGAATCCTAGCCGGCTCCCCAACCCACCGGCGACGATGAGGAATGCGACCTGACCGGCGCGAAATGCCCGCTCTCCAAGCTCGCAATGCTTCTGATCTTCGGCGGCGCTTTGGGACGGACGAGGCAACGCGGCGATCCGCTCGATTTCCGGAAGCGATCCTTTCTCCTCGCGCCTAAGGTACAGAAGCGAAAGCTCTTCCAAATCCACGGACTGCAGTTGCTCCGAAAGGATGAGGCGATCCTCAGCGGAAAGCTCGTCCCACCATCGAAGGACGTGCTCTTGCCCATGTTGCCGAAGCCGCGCAATGACATCGTCGGACATAAACAGACTCCGGCGCCGTATGCGTTTCGCGTTAGCGCATCCTTTGCAACCGCGCTACCCACGTCGCGCTATCCCGCAAGCGGGATTCAAAACTTGAAACTCAACCCGTCGTGCGCCAAGCGCGCGTTCGGCGGCAAGGCGCGGTTCGTCTCCTCGTGATCCAAATCGTGGGACATGTGGGTGAAATACGCCTGACGCGGCTTCAAGCGATCGACCACTTCCAGCGCCTCATCCAAACAAAAATGCCCAGGATGCGGCTTGTGGCGTAATGCATCCAAGACCAATACGTCCAACTCTTCGAGGAGCGGCCAACTTTCCTTTGGTATCTTGTTGACGTCCGTGCAATACGCCACGTCGCCCACGCGAAAGCCGAAGACGTTGAATTGAGCGTGGATTAGCGAAATCGGCGTCACCCTCTCTCCCAGAACGGCGAATGGCGTTTCATCGATGTTCTTGAAAGTCAGCTTCGGCAGATAGCCGGGCGGCAGTGTGTCGACGTCCTGGCTGAACGCATAGGAGAACGATTGGCGAATCTTGCGCTCGACCTCGTACGTGCAATAAAGCGGCACCGCGCTTCCGAGATGCCGAGGAATGGGACGCAGATCGTCCAGCCCGAATATATGGTCGGCATGAAAATGGGTGAACAGCACCGCGTGGACGATGCCAATTTTCGCCCGCAGAAGCTGCAGGCGCAATTCCGGCGGCGTGTCGATGAGGATGTTGCCCTTCGGGGTGCCGATCAAAACGGCACAGCGATAGCGGTGGTTGCGCGCATCGGCCGACGTGCAGACCGCGCAAGAACAGCCGATCATGGGGACGCCGGTGGAAGTGCCGGTGCCGAGAAAGGTGAAGGTGCGCTCGTGCATGCGAGTCTCATGGGGCCCAATTTACATCAAACTCATTAATGCTCTATTGTAAAAGCGCCGGACGGGACTGCCGAAGACATTTCCGAAAATGGAGGCCCGCACCGTTGACATGGCCCATTGGGTCGCTTACGCTGGCCTTTCCGAAGTTTCTTGCGAAGATCACGCCTTTTGACGGAGCCATTTCCATGTCCGCCGTTATCGAATCAACACGTTCAACTCACAGCAATATGCACGATAGAGTTCTTTTTTGGGGGTGTTTTCTGGCGCTCGTTACGACGGCCTTTGGCTTCATTGCCCGCATGTTTCTCATCAACGAATGGGCAAGGGAGTTTAACCTCGACCAGGCTCAAGCGGGTCGGCTGGCTGGCATCGGCATCTGGCCCTTTGCGGCAAGCATCATTGGCTTCAGCTTGATCATTGACAAGATCGGATACAAGATGTCGATGGTCATCGCCTTTCTCGGGCACATCATCTGGGCGGCGATGGGGTTCGGCGCCTACTTGTTGATTTCAAGTCCGAGTCCGGATCGAGAAACCGCGTATCAGCTTCTCTATTGGGGCAGCCTGATTCTGGCATTGGGCAATGGCACGGTCGAATCATTCATCAACCCTGTTGTCACCACAATGTTCAGCAAGGAAAAGACCAAATGGCTGAACATCCTTCACGCTGGATGGCCTGGCGGGTTGGTCGTTGCCGGCATTGTGACCATTTTCATTCACGACGTGCCTTGGGGCTACAAGGTCGGCATGATTGCGATACCTGCTGTCCTCTACTTTTTGATTCTCTTGCCCATGAAGTTTCCCGTCCAAGAGCGCGTGGCTTCCGGCGTCTCCTATCGGGAAATGCTGGCTGAATTTGGAATTCTCGGAGCGCTTATCGTCGGCTTTCTAGTGGCGCTGCAATTGATTGATTTTTTCAATCCTCAGTCAGCGGCACTCAAGTACGCGTTTATGGGGACAGGAGCGGCAATCGTCATCGCCTTTGGCTTGTACACCATGTCCCTTGGCCGCTTTCTGATGTTCTTCCTGATTCTCATCATGATGCCGCTAGCCACGACTGAAATCGGCACCGATGGCTGGATCACTGGGATCATGGAGACTGTTGCCAAGGACAAGTTCCATCCCGGCTGGATCCTGGTCTACACATCCGTAATCATGATGGTCCTGCGTTTCTTCGCTGGCCCCATTGTGCACTCATTATCGCCATTGGGCCTGTTGGCGGTCAGCGCCGCATTGGCCATCGTTGGCATTTACACGCTCTCATTTGCCGCAGGCACCATGATCTTCATCGCTGCTACCCTCTACGGTTTTGGGAAGACCTTCTTTTGGCCGACGATGCTCGGCGTAGTCTCGGAGCAAACGCCGAAAGGCGGCGCTCTCACGCTGAATGCGATCTCCGGCATTGGCATGTTGGCGGTTGGGACTCTCGGTTTCCCATTCATTGGGGCCTTGCAAGCAGACAAGAATATCGCGGCAGTCTTGGCTCATCCGGAAGTGACCAAGGACATCCCCAGCTTGGTCAAGGACGGCAAGCTCACGGTCGTCGAAGACCGTAGCGTCTACGAGATCATTCATTACAAAGCCATCGATGACAGGGCCTTGAAAAGCAAGCTCGAGGAAGTCCCTGTCGCACAACGGCAGGATCTGGAAACGAAGATAACGGACATCCGCGGCGCCAGCACCCAGGGCGCTCTCGCCACCATGGCGATCTTCCCAGCCATCATGCTGGCAGGGTATCTGATTCTCATCATGTATTTCAAAGCGAAAGGCGGATATAAGCCCGTAGAGCTTTCCGTGGTGCCGCGTGCGGATCCTGAGGAAGCAGCTTGGGAGGGGTGATCGCACCTTAAGGCTTGCGACCCGCGGTCGCCTGCGGCTCCCCGCTAAACGGCGTACGGTCCGCGGCGTTCCTTCTCGCGTTCGAACAGCTCCAGGAATAACCGGCGCGTTTGACTCGTGTGGCCGTCCAACTCTTCCAAAAAGCCCTGGGCCGCGGTTTTTCCAAGGGCCGCCTCGCATCCAATTCGCCGGGCTAGTTTCTCCAAATCCTCCGTGCGGTCGGGTAATTCATCGAGCGAGCGATTATGAAAGATACGCAGCCGCGTTTCCACGAGCCGCAGAAAGTCGTAGCAGGATCGCAAGGTCGTGTATTGGTCCTCTGTTAGGAGATGGACCCGGTGCAAAGCCGCAAGCGATTGCCAGGTGTTGGGCTGACGGACTTCGGGGAAGTCTTTGCCATACTTCAACCGAAACATCTGCGCCAAAAACTCGATATCGACAATGCCGCCGAAACCGCGCTTCAGGTCGCGGTCGCTGCCGGCCGCCTCGACACGCTCGCGCATCGAGAGAATCTCTTCTGCTAATTCCGGTTTCCACGCCAAATCGAACGCCGCTTCATTGACCGCCGCCGTTACCTGGGCTGCGAAGTCGTTGTCGCCATAAACGGGCCGGGCGCGCGTCAGGGCCTGGCGTTCCCAAATCTGGGCCCCGCCTTCCTCGTAGTACCTCTCGAACTCGTGAATCGGGATGACCAAGCTCCCCGACTTGCCGGTCGGCCGGAGCCGCATGTCGACGTGATAGAGCCGGCCCATCGGCCCCAAGAAGCTCGCCACTTTGATGATCTGGCGGGCATACTCCGTGAAAAAGTGGAAATTGTCGGTCAACTCGAAAGAGTCGAAGCGCGACGCGTCCGGCGGCGGCACCGTGCGGCCATCGCCCTCGTACACCAGGATCAAGTCGAGATCGCTGTGATAGCTCATCTCCTGACCGCCGAGCTTTCCCAAGCCCAGGATCACAAAGCGGCTCATCTGCCCTGAGCGCGGCCCTTCGAGCAAGAAGGGCATTCCCATGCGCTTGACAATCGCAGGGTATTGCAGGGCGGCGATCTGCACCAGGATTGTCTCCGCCAAATCGCTCAGCGCTGTGGTGGTGTCGATCGTCGTGTCCTTGCCGAGGATGTCGCGCACGCCGATCCGCAACAGTTCCTTGTCCTTGAAGCTGTGCAGGATGGGATCGGGGTCGTCGGCATTGCGGCAGAGGTCGGTCAACTCTTGCCGCAACTCCGCCGCGGTTCGCGGCTGATTAAGCACCAGACTATCGAGCAATTCATCGATCATGCCCGGGTTGTTGATCAGGATCTCCGACAGAAACTGGCTCCAAGCACAGAGTTCAACATAAAGCTTGAGGCTCGGCGGGTTGAAGCTGAACAACTCCCATAGGACGCCCTTGCCGCCGAGCGAGGCCGAGACTTTTTCGAGGTTGACCAGAGCCATGTCCGGGTCGGGTGTTTCGGCGAGGGCGCGGAGCAAACGCGGGGCGATGCTGGCCAGGAATTGCCGGCACCGGCGCGTCGATAGAAACGGCACCGTCTCCGTGGCAAGCTGCGCCAAGTTTTGATACGCGGCCTGCGGATCCTTGAACGGATACTTTCCCAAAACAGCTTGGATGCGCTCCGGGTCGGGATTGGGATCGAGGATAAGGTCCGCTTCCGGCTCTGCCTCGCTGCCGGCGTCTTGAAACGTCTGATGCAGCAGGTGCTCGAGGATGGTGTGGTTGAGCGATGTCTTCTCGCGATAGTCCTGCAGGAACGCCTCCAGGGGATCGCTTGGCGTCACCGCGGGAAAGAGCGTTCCATGCTGCGGCTTGCCGTCGCCGGTAGGCCCGGCGGAGTAGTTCATGCGAAGGGCGAGCTTACGCAACTCGTCGGATCGTTCCGGAAGGCGATGTGTTTGCAAGTCGAACATGATCTGCAAGCGATGTTCGACTTTGCGGAGAAAGCGATACGCGTCGTCAAGCGCGCGGTACTCCTGGTCGGTCAAGCAGCCGACGTCCTCCAGCGCTCGCAGCGCCTTTAGCGTGTTGCGCTGCCGAAGCGACGGCAAATCGCCGCCGTTGAGGAGCTGCAAGAACTGGATCGTGAACTCGACGTCACGGATGCCGCCATGTCCGGTTTTGACTTCCGTGTCGCTCTCCCCTGCCCTGCCCGTCTTCTGCTCGATGCGCCGTTTCAGGGCTTTGATCTCGTTGATCTCCGCCACGCTCAGATACTTGCGATAAACGAACGGCTCGATCGCCTTCAAGAACTCATCACCCAAGCGGACATCGCCGGCGACCGAGCGAAGCTTGATGAGGGCTTGGCGCTCCCACGTGCGGCCCATGGTGTCGTAATAGGCCAGTGTGCTTGCCAGCGAGCGGGCGAGTGGGCCGCGATGGCCTTCGGGCCGGAGGCGCAGGTCGACCCGATACGCTTGACCGCGATCCGTATGGGTGGAGAGAAGGCGAAACACCTCCGTGGTGACGCGGGCGAAGAAGTCGTCGTTGCTGATCGGGGATGAGCGCCGGCCCTGCGTGGCGCCTTCTTCGTCATAGATGAACATCAGGTCGATGTCGCTGGAGTAGTTGAGTTCCTTGCCGCCGAGCTTACCGAATGCCAGGATCACACAACGGGCCGGCGCTTCCTGCTTCGTGAACGGCTCACCGAAACGACTGCTAATGTTGCGAAGAGAGGTGGCCAGTGCGACTTCGAGGGCCGTGTCCGCAACGCGCGAGATGTCCCGGGTGATCTCCTCCAACGGCCGGTCGCGGATGATGTCGTTGGCGCCGATGCGCAGCATTTGTCTTTGGCGAAAGCGTCGAAAGACGCGCAGCACCGCCGAGTCTTCGAAGGCCGCCTCAACTTCCGCCTGTAGCTGCGCGAGTAATTCCGCCCGGCTGGGGCTGCTGCGGAGCGGAATTCTGAGCATGTCAAGATAATCAGGATTCGCGATCAAGAGATCGCTGAAAAACTGGCTCGTCCCGAAAAGTTGGAGCACCGTTTCCAGGGTGCGCGCGCGATGTTCCAAAAGGTGCTTTCGTAGGCTGCTCCTGTCCACCGGCTCCTGCTTGGCAGACAAGTAGCGCTCGAAATTATTGAGCGCCATGTCCGCGTCGGCACAGCGCGGCAGGTGGCGGTCGAGATGCGGGCACAGTTCAGCGAGAGCATCGTGGCCGATCGCTTCCACCAAAGTCAGCAGATTACGTTGGCCGCGTTCGAGATCGCGAATTCCCCATGCCGGCAGCAGCGACCGAATCTGCTCGGGCGCTTCAAGACATTGGCGCAATTGATCGGTCTGCATGCGAGCTTTTACTCCATCTGCCCAGGGTCTATGATTACTTTCGTGCGAGTTTGAGTCCATACCATGAGTAGCCGAAGTCGCCAGACTTCGGAGATCTGAACTCTTACGAGTTCAGCTACATGATCTTCATGCGAATCGCGTACATCACCTCCGGCGCCGCGGGCATGTTTTGCGGCAGTTGCATGCGCGACAACACCCTGGTTGCCGCCCTCAACGCTCAAGGACACGAAGCGCTCTTAATCCCCACGTACACGCCCATTCGCACCGATGAGGCCGACGTAAGCCAGCGGCAGGTTTTCTTCGGCGGCATCAATGTTTACTTGCAGCAAAAGTCGGCCCTGTTCCGCAAGACGCCGTGGTTCATCGACCGCCTCCTGAACGGCCGACGGCTCTTGAATTGGGTCAGCCGCTTCGCCGTCAGGACGCAAGCCCAGGATCTTGGCGAGTTGACGATCTCGATGCTCCGGGGCGAACATGGCCGCCAGAAGAAGGAGTTTGAAAAGCTCCTGCGCTTTTTGGAAACCTCGGCAAAACCGGGCGTGATCCATCTCAGCAACGTCTTGATTTCGGGCATGGCGGCGCCATTGAAAGATCGGCTTCGGACGCCGCTTCTGGCGACGCTTCAGGGCGATGACATCTTTCTGGAGTCGCTGCCCGGGGATCACAAGAGCCGGGCGCTCGACCTCATTCGCGGCCATTGCCGCCTGATTGACGGGTTCGTCGCCACCAGCCATTATTACGCCGATTTCATGGCGGGCTATCTCGATATTCCCCGCGCGCGCATCGACGTCATCTATCCGGGACTGAATCTCAGGGGTCACGGCGCCCTGGCGCCGCGACGCAACGGCCAACCTTTCACGATCGGCTACTTCGCGCGCATATGCCCGGAAAAGGGACTCCACCTCCTCGTTGAGGCGTTTCACCATCTCAAGCAACTATCCGGCACGCCGCCTTGCCGGTTAAGAATCTCGGGTTGGCTCGGCGAGCACAATCGGTGGTACTTCGATCAGCAACGGCGGCGCCTTCGCGATTGGGGGTATGCTGGTGATGCCGACCACGTCGAAGCGCCCGATCATGCCGCCAAGGTGCGCTTCCTGCAAAGCCTCGATGTGCTGTCGGTGCCGACAACGTATCGGGAGCCGAAGGGACTGTACATTTTGGAGGCTTTGGCTAACGGCGTACCGGTCGTGCAGCCGCGGCATGGCTCGTTTCCCGAGTTGGTCGAAGCGACCGGTGGCGGTCTCCTCATCGAACCAGAGAACCCAATAGAATTGGCCCATGCGCTTCGCCGCTTGATGGATCGTCCCGAAGAGCGCCGAGAAATGGCCGAGCGCGGCAAGAAAGCGGTCCACGAGCGCTTTCATGCCGGCGCCATGGCCGAAGCGACACTTGGAACCTACCGGAAGTATTTGTCATGAGCATTTTTCGCGTCAGCCGGCGCATGGAGTTTTGCGACACCGACATGGCCGGCATCGTTCATTTCGCCAATTTCTTCCGCTTCATGGAGTCGGCCGAGTGCGCCTTTCTGCGCTCGCGCGGACTGGGAGTGATCCTCGATTGGCAGGGCCAGGCGATGAGCTTCCCGCGCGTGTCAGCGACCTGTGACTACCTCACGCCGGCAAAGTTCGAGGACGTACTTGACGTGGACGTGGCCATTGAGCGCGTCGGAAACAAGTCGATCACGTACGCCTTCCAGTTTTCGCGCGACGGCGAAGCGATTGCGCGCGGCAAAGTGACGTCGGTTTGCTGCCGCGTGAACGGCGAAGGAAAGCTGGAGTCAATCGGCATTCCGGCGGGGTATCGGCACAAGCTGGAGGGCGCCGCTTAACCGCCGTCGAGCGAGCGGCCAATGCCCAGCTGTGAGGTCGGCGGCAGGTTGAGTACGTCCTCGGGGAACAATTCCACGAGAAAGTCGACGACGTCGCGGACGGAGAGAACGCCGAGGGGTTTGCCGGCGCGGTCAACGATGGGGATATGCCGGTAGCCGCCCACGCTCATCTTATTGAGCGCGAATGAGACCGTTTCGTCAGCTTCGAGTGTTTCGGGACGCGGGGTCATCACTTCTTCGACGGCAAGGGCGGCACTGCCGTCACGTAGGGCGACCCTGGTGAGTACGTCGCGTTCCGTGAAGATTCCCACCAGCCGGCCCAACTTCTCAACTAAGACGTAGCCGGTGTGGTGCTGATTCATGGCCTCCACGGCGTCGCCGACCGTGACCGAAGCGTCGACCACTAAAGGCTCGCGCACACCTAGCTCGCTGATGGATGTGGCAAGCAATGTGCCGCGAATGCGCTCCTGGTCCTCATAGGCGTCTTCGAATTCGCTGATGTTCATGACGGTCTCCCCTGGAACGAGCACCTGATTCTCAGAGTACCGTGACTTGGCGCGGATGCAACCCGAAAATCTTTCAAAGAGCAACATTGCGGCGAAAGCGCGTGCATTTCCGCCGGTTTTGCGGATAATGGAAAATGGTTAGTCTCGTCAACTCGCCAGGAAATGACATGGCCAAGCCCAAGTCGCCGGTCGTTCGGCTTTCCGAAATGACTCCGGGACAGTCCGGGGATTTTTTTGTGCTGCTCGCCGAACGCGTGCGCGGCGCGCGTAAGGACGGCAAGCCTTTTTACAGCTGTCGGTTTCGCGATACCGGCCGCAGCGCCGCTTTCATGGCCTGGTCGGACGGTCCCTGGTTCGAAACCTGTGAGAAAGATTGGCGCGAAGGTCAGTTCTACAAGATTCGCGGCGCCTATGACGAGCACAAGGTATACGGCGCCCAGATCGACATCGGCAACATCCGCCCGGTCACGGACGATGACCGCGCCGGCGGCTTCGATCCGCTCGAGTTCGTGGACAAGTCCCGCTACGACCCGGAAGCGATGTATCAGGAGCTGTGGTCGATCGCGGAAACGCACATTGCCGACATGCCGCTGCGCCGGCTCGCGTTGACCATCCTGACGCGGACCGCGAAGCAACTCAAACGCGTCCCCGCCACCACGCGGCACTTCCATCCGTTTGCCGGCGGCTTACTGGAGCACGTCCTTTCCGTCACGCACACTTGCATCCATCTGGTGGACAAATACGCCGCGCATTACGGCGATCTGGAGCCGCCGCTTAACCGGGACCTGGTCGTCGCCGGGGCGATGCTCCACGACATCGGCCGTTGCGTGGAGTTCGAAGGGGAGGTGACCAACGTACAACGCTCGGTTGCCGGCCACCTCCTGGGCCACCTGTTCCTGGGCCGCGATTTGGTGCGCGACACCGCCCGCGAGTTGGGCGACATCAATCCGGATTTACTGCAGTTGCTCGAACACATCATCGTCACCCACCTGAATTTGCCGGAATGGGGATCGCCAAAACTCCCGCTCATACCCGAGTGCCTCATCGTCCATCACGCCGACGACTTGGACGCCAAGCTCGAAATGTACATGCGCTGCCTGGAGCGCGATCTCGAGCCAGGAGCTTTCACGGTTCGCGATCCGGCCCTTGGTAGACAACTGTACAAGGGTAGGAAGAAGTAGATTTTGCGGATTATTTCGCAGACAGAAAAACTACGGCATTTCACTTCGCTGCCGAAAATCAACCCGCCGCTGCGAGAACGTAATCTATGCTTTCGCAGGCCCACGTAGTGTTCGGGCCGGCATCTAGGGAGCTTTTTGCCTTGAATGCGACTTGCGGCGATGCAACATGCGGCGATGCGACTTGCGGCACGGCCATGGAAGTGCCCGGATTTCAGCTCTTGGAAAAGCTCGGCGAAGGCGGCATGGGCGAGGTCTACCGTGCCATCCAAATTAGCCTGCAGCGCCCTGTAGCTGTCAAGATCCTGCTCAACCAAGCAGCCGGTTCGCGGCCGCTCGTGGAGTTTGAGATGGAATGCCGGCTCATGGCGTCGCTGAGCCACCGGCACATCGTCATGATCCATGATTGCGGCCAAGTCCATGGGCGTTGTTTCCTGGTGATGGAATACGTGAATGGAAGCTCGATGCGCGCCGACCTCGAGCGTGGACGCGCCTGGCCGTTGGAAGTCGCGCTCAAAACCATCGATCAAATCGCCCAGGCTCTGGCCTATATTCACGACAACGGCATTCTCCATCTCGACCTCAAGCCGGAAAACGTCCTGCTGGCGAAAACAAGCAGCACGTCGAACTCGTTCGTGCCCAAGATCTCGGACTTCGGCCTGTCCAAGCCGTTTCTCAAGGTCACCCGGCCGGGGCAGTTGCCTGCCGCCCAGGGAACCATCGACTATTGCGCTCCGGAAATGCGCCACGGCCTGGCAATCGATGGCCGCACCGATCTGTTCGCATTGGCAACCATCGCCTATGAGGTTTTGACGGGCCGGCTCCCCGGGCGCGTCTACACGCCGGCCTCCAAACGCAACCCCGACCTTCCGGAGAGCGTGAACGCCGTTCTGCGGCGCGGACTAGCGCGCGACCGCGAAGACCGTTACTCCTCCGTGGAAGCGTTTCGGCTCGATTTATTGGACGCCCTGTCATCCGCGCGCTACGCAGGAAAGTGGAACGAGGCTGGTGCCCGATGAAGACCTATGATGTGGCAGAGCTTGCCCAGACCTTGTTCGAGGAGGCCGGCGACGCTCTTTTTCTTTTCGACCCGGAAAGTGAGCAAATCCTCGAAACCAATCCCATGGCCTCGCGTCTGACCGGGTTTTCGCGCCAGCAGATGCTGCGGCTAAAAGTGACCTATCTGTTTCGCTCCGAGGTTTCCGGCGGCATTCAGAGGCTGCGGGCCGCCTTCCGCAAGACCGGGCTATTTCATTCCCAGGACGGATTTTTCCTGCGCCAGAACGACGGCGCCCGGTGGGTAGCGGTCAATCTCTCCATCACCCGACTGCACACGGAACAGGAACCGCTCGGCCTGATCACAGCCCGGGACGTACGCGAGCAGCGCGAGGCCCAGGCCCAGCTCCGCAAAAAAGAGGAGCAGCTTCGCCGCGTATTGTCGTCCGTGTCGGATTGCCTGTGGAGCGTCGAATTCAACCGCCAGACCGGGAATTGGAAAATGGTCTACATCTCCCCGGTGGTGGAGGCGATCACCGGGCGGCCGCCGAGCTTCTTCGCCACGCTGGACCGGCTTTATCAGATCATCCATCCCGACGACCTGGCCCGGGTCAAGCTCTCGCACCAGCGGATGCTCACCGAACTGTCCCATAGCGAAGACGACTATCGCATCATTCGCCCCGACGAAACAGTCCGCTGGGTGCGCGCTTCCAAGCAAACGCACCGAGGGGAAGAGGGAAGCCTTCGGGTCGACAGCGTCATGTCGGACATCACCGAGCGCGTCGAAGCGGAAGAGCGCCTGCGACGCAACGAGCGGCAATACCGCGACCTGGTCGAAACCTCCAACGATCTGATTTGGGCCGTCGACGAGTCCGGCGCTTGGACCTTCGTCAATCGCAAGGCGGCGCTCGCGATCTACGGGTTGGAGCCGGAAGAGATGATCGGCCGGCCATTCACGGATTTCTTGTCGCCCGGGCTGCTCGAGCGTGACCTGGCCACCTTCGGCCGTATCAAAGCAGGCGAGTCAATCTTCCAGTATGAGACGGTTCATTTGCGTAAGGACGGCACTCCCGTCGATCTGAGCTTCAACGCCATCGTGCAAAAGGACGAGCAGGGCATCGTTGGAGGGGCCACGGGGACGGCGACCGATATTTCGCAACGCAAGAAAGCGGAGAAGGCGCTCCGGGAAAGCGAAGAGCGCTTACACGCTTTCATGGATCACAGCCCGGCACTGGCGTTCATCAAAGACGAAGAAGGCCGGTACTTGTTCATCAACCGGGTGTTCCAGGCCCGCTTCCAAGTTCGGGCAGAGGATTTTTTCGGCAGGAGCGACGACGTTCTGTGGCCGCCGAAGGTGGCCGCCCGGCTGCGCGACCACGATCGCAGGGCATTGGAGGCCAAGCGGCCCATGGAGTTCCTGGAGCAGGTCGCCACTCCGGACGGCGTGGTCCGCGATTGGTGGGTGCTCAAATTCCCGATCCAGGACGCGTCGGGCCGCAGCTTGCTCGGCGGTCTGGCGCTCGATCTCACCGAGCGACGGCAAGCCGAGGAAGCGCTGCGTGCGTCCGAAGAGCGCTATCGCTTGCTGTTTGAACGCAACTTGGCGGGGGTGTTTCGCTCGAGCCTCGACGGCCGGCTCCTCGATTGCAACGAGTCCTTTGCCCGCATTTTGGGCTACAGCTCGCCGACGGATATTCTCAGCCACCGGGTGGGCGAGCTTTACATGGAGCCGACGGACCGCCACGAACTGCTTTCCCGCTTAAGTGAAAATCCGATCCTGACGAATTTCGAGCTGCGCATGCGCCGCAAGGACGACACGCCCCTATGGATCCTCGAAAACGTCAGCTTGCTTCAAGAGGCGGACGGCGACCCAATCCTGGAAGGCACGATCGTCGATATCAACGATCACAAACAAGCTTTGGAGGCGCTCAAAGCGAGCGAAGCCAAGTACCGCGTATTGATTGAAAATCTCGAACAGAGCATCTTCCTCAAGGATCGCGACCTTCGGTTCGTCGCCGCCAACAAGAACTTCTGCGCCTGCGTGGGCCTGACCGAAGCGGAAATCGTCGGGAAGTCGGACTACGATTTCTATCCGGTGGACTTGGCCGACAAGTACCGGGCGGACGATCTCCAAGTGATGGCCGAAGGCCGGGTGCTGCAGATCGAGGAGCAGAACCCGCAGCAGGAGAAGATGCGCACCGTGCGCGTCATCAAGACGCCGGTCAAGGACGGCAACGGCAAACCCATGGGCGTGCTCGGCATCTTTTGGGACATCACCGACCAGGTCGCTCTGGAGGAACAGCTCCGCCAGGTGCAGAAGATGGACGCGATCGGCCAACTCGCCGGCGGCATCGCCCACGACTTCAACAATTTGCTCACCGTCATCCTCGGCAACCTGTCGTTCGTGCTCGGCCAAAAGCCCGTGGTTGCCGACTTGGCCGAAGAGATGCTGCGCAACGCGGAGCAAGCGGGCGTGCGCGCCGCCGAATTGACGCAGCGCCTCCTCGGTTTCTCGCGTCGCTCCATGCTGCGCTCCGAGGCGGTACAGCTCAACCGAGCCGCCGAGGAGACGATCCGCTTGCTGCGCCGCACCATCGATCCGCGCATCGAGCTTATGGTTGAGACGCAGCCGGACTGCTGGCCGATCAAGGCCGATCCCGGCATGATCAACCAGGTTCTTATGAACTTGTGCCTGAACGCCCGCGACGCCATGCCCCAGGGCGGCAAGCTCACGCTCACCACCAGTCACTTTGTCCCAGACGACAAATACCTCCGCACTCACGTGGAGGCCCAGCCCGGCGAATACGTTCGCTTGTGCGTGCGCGACACGGGTCATGGCATGACCGAGGAGGTCCGCCAGCGCATCTTCGAGCCGTTCTTCACCACCAAGGGGATGGGCAAGGGCACGGGCCTCGGTCTGGCGATGGTGTTCGGCATCGTCAAGCAGCACCGCGGCTGGATCGTCTGTGAGAGCGAGGTCAATCGTGGCACCACGTTCGAGGTATTCCTGCCGCGCCACATCGGCGAAGCCAATGCAACGGCCATCGCCGGAAATGGCCCGGTGCCCTTCGGCAACGAGACGATTTTGCTCGTGGACGACGAGGGCATGATCCGCAACCTCGGCCAGTCGATTCTGCGCCGCTTCGGCTATAAGGTCTTGTTGGCCGAGGACGGGCTCAAGGCCCTCGAGCAATGCCAGCGGCACGGCGAAGACATCGATCTGGTGATCCTCGACGGCACCATGCCGCGGCTGTCGGGACGCGACACGCTGCGAAAACTCGCCAAGCAGAACCCGACGCTCCCCGTGCTCTTTTCCAGCGGCTACGCGGCCGAGAATCAAGATTTGACCGGCTTTCCGCAAATCGTCGGCTTCATTCAGAAGCCGTATCGCGTGGAAGACCTGGGCATCAAAGTCCGTGAGATTTTCGACAAGATCACGAGCGCGCCGAGGAACGGCACGTAGGCGACACGTCTCTTCCACAGAGAAGAACGAGTGGCATGGGCGCCACCATGCCGAAAGTGACAGAACCTTACTTCGGCGCCGCAATCGGCTTCAGATCGAGCTTGCGATAATCCCGGGCGAACTCCGTGATTTCGATGAACTGATTGATCGGCACATCGCGGAAGACTTGCGTTGTACCGCTGGTGGGCCAGCGTATTTCTAGCAGGTCGACTCTGGTCGCTTTGCCCAGGCCGAGCGTTTGCCTGAGGGGGTTGGCGCCGAAGCTGCTTCCTGAGGAGACGTGGCGGTGGATCTCTCTAAGCTCGTCGCCGCCGATCGTGGCTTTGATGCGGGCGCCAATGGCCGGGCGGTTGGTTTTCTTGCCGACCAGCTTTACGGTAAGCCAGTTGTTGCCTTGGCCGGGGTTCTGGAAAAGGACGTTGTGATACTTGTCGCCGTTGGTGGCGCCGCCCATCTCGATGAAGATGTCGACCGTGCCGTTGTTGTTCCAGTCGCCGCAGGCCACGGCATGGCCCTTCTGCAAGTGTCCGGTGCGGGATGAGGTGCTGATGTCGGCGAAGCGCTTGCCGGCGACGTTTTTGAACATGCGGTTGGGGACTAGGGTGGCCAGGCTGGGGTCGCCGGTGCCGAGGTACATATCCAGATAGCCGTCGTTGTCGAAGTCGGCGAAGTTGGAGCCCATGGTCGAGTAGACGCCGTCGAGTCCGACCTCTTTGGTCACGTCTTCGAAACCCTTGCCTTCTTTGTTGCGGTAGAGCTTGCAGGTGTGACGCTCGTGCGGCAAGCCCATTAGTCCTTTGATGACGTCGTCCAACGTGCGATCGAACGAGGTGGCGAAGATGTCGAGCCAACCGTCGTTGTCGAAGTCGAACGCCCAGCAGGAAAAGCCGACGCGCGGGCCGTTGATGCCCATTTGCTCGGTGACGTCCGAGAAGGTGCCGTCGCGGTTGTTGTGGAAAAGCTGAGCGGAGCCGCCCAGGTAGTTGAGGAATAAGTCGGGGTAGCCGTCGTTGTCGTAATCGATCCAGGCGGCGCCCTTGCAGGTTCGCCCGTTCCCTTGGACGCCGGCCTTGGCGGCCACCTCCTCGAAGGTGCCGTCGCCCTTGTTGCGATAGAGGCGGTTCGCCTGGCGGTCGCAGCAGATGTAAAGGTCGAGAAAGCCGTCGTTGTCGAAATCGATCCAAGATGCAGTGATGGAGTTGAGCTTATCGATGAGCCCTGCCTCAATCGTGACATCGGTGAAGGTGCCGTCGCCGTTGTTGCGCAAAAGGCTGGGCCGCATGGGAGCCTTGAGCCAGGCGCCGCGTGGGATGAAGATGTCCATGTGGCCGTCGTTGTTGTAATCGGTCTGCACGCAGTAGAGGCCGCCGAGCTGCTTGTCGAGGCCGGCCGCCTTGGTGCGATCTTCGAAGGCGCCGTCGCCCTTGTTGCGGTAGAAGACCATCCGTTCCGTGGGATCCATGGAGGTGATGACGATGTCCAAGAGGCCGTCGTTGTCGAAATCTTCCATGATCGCGCCGCCGGCCATGTTGAAGCGGTTGACGCCCGCCAAATGACCAATGTCGCGGAACTTGCCGATATCAAACTCCGAATTGAAAAAGGGATCGAGATTAAGGACGTGCTTGAGATCGACCTTGCTGGGATGTTCGCCGAGCGTCATATGAGCCAAGTTAAGGAGCCATTTGACGCCGAGGTCGTCGGGAAACTGTTCGAGATACTCGGTGAAGTGCTTGATCGCGGTCTGCGAGCCTTCGGGATGGATGTGGACGGCGGCCGCGTCGATGGGGATGATGCAGGAGCTTTCGCCGCGGCACAGGACGCAGTTGGCGTCCTCGCCCTGGCGCAGGGCGGTAATTCCCTCTAGAAAGATGATGCTGTAAAGCCATTTCTCGGCAAGGTCGTCGCGGGCGTCGGCGAGCGCCCGCATCTCCTCAAGGATGGCGTAGGCCTTTGCCGGCTGGCCGTCGTAGTTGTGAAAAAACGCCTTGTCGCGGAGCAGTTTAAGCCGGCGCTCATCCTTGTGCTTGGCCAGCAGCAGCCGATCGATGTCGGGAATGTGCTGGGCGCTCATGTCCTTCCAAGCCGCGCTCATGGATTCAAGGGAATTCGGGTCCCAGGCTTTGACTCTGTCCGTCGCCAGCGTGAAGCCGCTGGTGTCGAAGGACTCGCGCGGACTGTAATGCCGGTGAGAAGACCTGCTCGTCCCAGAGTTCGTTGATTGGTAGTAGAAAAAGCCGCCGCTCGCAATGGCCGCCAACGCAAGAACGGCGACGACGACCTTGAGCATGCTGCCCACTCTGTAGCCTTGACGAGCAATATCTTGCCGAGCAAAACCTTGACGAGCATTCATAGCGTTCTCATACGGGGGTAAACTTGAAGCAAGGTTTAGGCTAAGTCACTGCACATGTCTTTGCAAGGAACAATCCGCCTGAGCTTCTATCTTACTTACATAGGCGCTGGCGTGTTGTTGCCTCGCCTCGGCGGAAGTTATTAGGCTGAATGGGGGTCTTCCTCACCGTCGTTGAACTCGAGCGGGGACTGGTCGGATGTGCAGGTCCATCGACCGAGGCGGAAATAGCTCCGCATGCAACTCAACTTGTGCCCAATCCGGTCCGAAACTAAGATGTAGCCCCACCTTGAACGCCACTCCTTGAATGCGATTCCTCAAACGGGTTTTCGAACGCGGTTCTGCGAAGGCAGTTTCCAACGCGATTTCGATCCGGAGGGCGCTTCATGATCTCAGTCCAAGCAATCACCAGTCTTCATCGCGAAACCGTGGCCCGATGGCATCAGGGGCCAATCGCCAATGCCTGTGAAGGATTCCTCAATCTCGTGTGCGAGCAGCACATGTACAACTTCCTGCTCTGGCACGAAGAAGACGTTGCCCGCAGCCCCGATATCGGCGACGCCCGGATCGTGGAGGTCAAGCGGGCGATCGACCGTTACAACCAGAAACGCAATGACTGGATCGAGCAAATCGACGAGCATCTCTTAAGGGAGATTCAGGAGCGCGGCCTGGCGGCAGCGCACGAGGCTCCTCTGAACACGGAGACGCCGGGCTGCGCCATTGACCGGTTATCCATTCTTGCGCTGCGCATCTATCACATGGAGGAGCAGGAAGGCCGTAGCGACGCGTGCGGCGATCATCGGGCGAGCGTCCGCCTTCGCCTACGGATCCTCACGACACAGCATCATGATCTTTCGACTTCACTTCAAGAATTGCTCGATGACGTTTGCGCCGGCCGGAAGCGGCTTAAGCTGTACCGCCAGATGAAGATGTACAACGATCCCGCGATGAATCCCTACCTCCACCGCCGCGCAGGCTAAGCCTGTGTCAACTTTGGAAGTGCGGCGGGACAGGAGTGAGCGGTGGGACAGGCGTCTCGCCTGTTCGGACCGGCGGGACGCCGGTGCCACGTCTAAGCGCACCGGCGGGCTCTGTCGCGTGCGAGGATCGTATCGCAAGCGCCGCAGACGTCTTCTACGGTGATGGCCAACATCGCGGCGTTGTCGGTCCGGCCGCGCTGATGGCCGCGATCGCATATTTCCACTTTTTGCAGATTGATGTTCTGCGGGCCGTACGCTCCGTTGCGCGACACGGGCTTGGGGCCGAACAAGCCGACGCAGGGCGTGCCGATTGCCGCTGCCAAATGGAGCGGGCCGGTGTCGGAGCTTACGAAGAGCCGGGCCTGCCGGCACAGGGCGGCCAATTCGGCGAGAGAGGTCGGCGGCGCCAGCGCAGCATGCGGGGCCGCCTGGTCAACGACTGTTTGCGCCAGAATCTTTTCCACGGCGCCTGCCCACACTACCAGCGTGGGGAGTCCGTGGGATTCCCTCAGATGCCGCGCGGCCGCGGCGAACCTCTCGGCTGGCCAAATCTTGGACGGCCAGCCCGCGCCGGAATTGATGATTGCGAAACCGCGCTTCCAATCCAGCCCATTCCGTATCCGACCTATGCTTGCGGCTGCGATCGCGCTCTGAGGCAGTCGAAATTGAGCTTCGGGTCGCTCCATGCGAAATGCGTTGAGAAGTTCCAGCGTGCGATCCACAACGTGGACGCTCTTGGGTGAAATGAGGCAGTTGTTGAGCCAGGGACTTAGCTCGCGGCCATCGCCGCCGGCGAAACCGATGCGCTTCCTGGCCCCCGAAAGCGCGCAGAGCAGGGCGCTTTTGGTGAGACCCTGCGGATCGAACGTCATGTCGAACTTCATTCGCCGCAACTCGCGGCGTATGTCCCAAACGAGTCTTGGACATTTGAGCCAGCGCCGCTGCAGGTGAATGAGCCGGTCCAGAGCCGCGTGGCCTTTGAGGATCTCGGCGCTCGCCCCTTCGGCGGCCCAGGCGATGAAAGCGCGCGGAAAGCGGTCGCGCAAGGCGCACAAGAGCGGCAGCGTCTGCACGCAATCGCCAATCGCCGTCAACCGTGCGATTAGGATGCGTGGTGGCCTTCTTTCCACCATGGCGAATCTAAACTCCGAGCGGGAGGGCGGGAAGATGGCCGCTCAAGGTGTTTTTTTCAAGGCCAATCGCGTTTCAAAAAGGGGTCAGGACCTGTGATTCTAGAGGTCCTGACCCCTTTTTGAAGCCGCTTCTACGGGTCTTAGGGCCGGCACCGAAGGATTGAGAGGAACAATCCGGCATGTTGTCCTTGCTATTCTGTATCAGGCGCAGCAAAATGGGCAAAACGCGAAGATTCCCGTTCGTAAGACGGTTTTGCAAACCGTCCACTCGCAAATCACCGGCACGGATTGCAAATCCGTCCTACGAGTTGGGAACGGTCCATGAACGACGAATTTAAGACGCTTGCCTCCGCCGTCGAGTCCGATGCGCCGACGCAAGGAATGTCCTCGATCTATCGGCTCTTCGAAGCCTTTATCGGCCTGCGCGAGAAGAACGAGCGCCAGCATAAGCTGTTTGAGCAGACCCTGAACCGGGCCCGCGACTCGCTTCAGGGCAGCTTCAATACCTTTGCCGCCGATACGCAGAAGGCCTATCAGCAGCTCAAGCAGGACGTACAGGGCGAAAAGCGTTTTAGCCTGACGCTCTTGAACGAATTGCTCGACTTCGCCATCGAACTCGATCACATCCTGGCGTCGCGGCCGGCTTTGCCCATTTCCGGACCGGAAGCCGATCCCTGGCAGCGCTGGTTGGAGGCCCTCCAGATTCAAAATCGCAAGGTGCAAGAGGCGCTGGGTAAGTTCGGCATCAACGCCTATGACGCCGTCGTTGGCTCGCCTTACAACCCGGCGCTGCACGAGCGCGTCGGCAGCAAGCGCGTGGAAGGCATGGACGGCCTGCGCGTTGGCGAGCAGATTCAACGCGGCTACGCCAGCCAGCAGCCGGAGTTCGTGCTCCGGCGTCCCAAAGTCTTGGTCACGGAGTGAATCCTCACGCGGAGCGTGAGGCCTACGTAGACCTCACGCTCCGCGTGAGGATGGGCGGAATTCGCTACACCTCTCTACTTGCCCCTCTTCCCTACTATCCGGCTTGAAAAAAACTCAGCCCCACTTTACGATCTTGCCCCGCGATTCAGCTTTGCAATTTCGTAGGTCGGCTTTCCCAAGCCGACTGCGCGGGAACGTCCAGATGGCGCCACTCGATCCGCAAACCTGGTACACGGGGCCACGATTTCGGCTGCCGGCAATCTTGGGGCTCGCGCTCGTGGGTGTTCTTGCAGCCTCGATTGGAATCCTGCGGGCCGACAACGATTTTCTCTGGCATCGTCATATCGGCGAGCGCTTCCTGACCGGGAATCTCTACCAAGAACGCAACCTGCACTATCTGCCGGCGCGGGCGCTTTGGGACAGCGCGTGCGTATGGCTTCCTTACCGCGTCGATCGGGCTATCTATACCGCGCTGGCGCTGATCTCCCTCTTCGGAACGCTGCTCCTTTGGAACCGCCTGGCCTCGCGCCAGGAACCCGTTGGGCCGCGCACCTTTTTCGCGGCAAGCGTCTTTACCCTGGCGGCTCTCGCTTCCTACCTCGCGCGCGATCTTAGTGATTGCGGCTTGCAGGTTCTTTTGCTGTTCTTCCTCTCAGCTGCCGTGTTCTGCCTCTCCAGACAACGCAGCTTCTGGTGCGGCTTTTGGCTCGCTTTGGCCGTCGCCTACAAATCGACGCCGATCTTGTTTCTTCCGTATCTCTGCTGGAAGCGGCAATGGCAAGCGGCTGCTTGGATGACCGTCTTCCTATTCGGATGGTTCTTGGCGCCGGCCGCGGTTTTGGGATGGCAAGGCAACCTTGACGCTCATCGCAGTTGGTGGAATTTCACGCGCGCCTGTCTGGCGGTTCAGGATCCGTCGGAAAACGGCGTCGAAGAGCCCACGCCTCGCAACCAAGCTCTACCTTTTGCCGTCGCCCGTTTCGTGCAGACATACCCGCCGGGCCATCCGCTCTTCATCGAAAACGGCTGGTTCGTGCAGTTCGGCGACTTAGGCCCCGTGGCCGCCAAGCGCGTCGTGCAAGCGGTGCTGTTGACGTTGGTTAGCTTTCTCGCCTGGCAGTTTCGCCGACCGATCCGCGGCGTCGAGCAGGACTTTTTGGTGCGGGAATGGGCGGTCCTCATCGGTTTAACCGCGCTTTTGTCGCCCTTGTGCTGGATTCAGCATCTTGTCCTGCTTCTGCCCGCCGTTTTTCTTTGGATTCGCTGGGTCCTGGTGTCCGCGTCACGCGGTCTTGTGCCGCGCTGGCATTATGGTTTGGCCGGATTGGCGTTCGTCATCATGCTTGCGCTGCACAAAGATACGTTGGGCGGGTCGGTATTCATGCTGCTCTTGTCCTATAAGGTGCATACTTTCGCCTGCATGATGGTTCTGGCCGTGATTGTCTTGAGCTTGAAACACCCGGCGCACAGGGAGGTAAAAAGATGAGGCTCTCCGAGACTAGCAGGTTGAATACTCCGATCCAGCTCAGCGTCGTGGTGCCGCTTTTCAATGAAGAGGAAAACTTGCAAGAGCTGCACCGGCGTTTGACCGCGGCCCTGGCAATGCTGGAGGAAGATTATGAGCTGGTGCTGGTCAACGACGGCAGCCGCGACGCCACGCCGCATCTTTTGAATGATCTTGCGGAAGCGGACGCGCACGTGGTGGCCGTGCACCTGAGCCGTAACTTCGGCCACCAAGCGGCCGTGTGCGCCGGATTGGATGAGGCCCGAGGCGCCGCGGTGATCGTCATGGACGGCGACCTGCAAGACCCGCCCGAGGCGCTGGGACAGTTTCTGGAGAAGTGGCGTTCCGGCAACGACGTGGTTTATGCTGTGCGGACCAAACGCAAGGAAAACTGGCTTAAGCGCGCCGGCTACTTTTTGTTCTACCGAATGCTACGGGCGGTAAGCGACCTGGAAATTCCGCTCGATAGCGGCGACTTTTGCCTGATGGATCGCCGCGTGGTCGACGCCCTGAAGGCATTGCCGGAACGGCAGCGCTTCGTGCGCGGTTTGCGCTCCTTCGTCGGCTTCCGTCAAATCGGCGTCCGTTATGAACGGGCAGCGCGTGAAGCGGGCCAACCGAAATACACGTTGACGGCACTAATGCGGTTGGCAATGGACGGGCTGATCGGCTTCAGCAGCGCGCCGCTCAATGCGATTTGCTACATGGGAGCGTTGAGCCTTGTAGCGACATTGGCGCTGCTTGGATGCTGGCTTACGAATTCAGTGGCGGGAACAGAGCCGCCAGCCGGCCTGAATGGCATCAGTCTCGCCTTGCTCTTCATTGGGTCAGTGCAGCTTCTCAGCCTCGGGATCATCGGCCAATATTTGCGGCGGATTTTCCAGGAGGTAAAGGGTCGACCGACGTATATCACGCAGGAAGTTAGGCGGGCCGAGCGGCGAGCTATTGTCATTGCACGGAAGAAGGAGCGGGCGATATAAAACAATGACTGTTGATGCGGACTGCAATTGGTCCGCAACTAAACTCTAGCTTGCCCTAACGCTGAAGAAGCTCCTCCAATAATCGCTATAGCGGGTGTTAAAGAACAGGATGGCGACTAAGGCCGACAGGAAAGTGCCAGCCGCAAGTGCCAGCAATAAACTCGCTCGACTGGCAAAAAAACTTGTTGCAAAGACCGCGGGCAACAGAAGTCCGGTAGCCTGGACGAGCGCCGCATAAGAAGTTATCTGAATAAAGTCCGAGCCGCCCAATGGGTCAAAGTACATGATAATCCCCATGTAACCCAGCAGGCCGCCGGCCAAAAAAAAGTCCATGTTGGTCGGGGTTCGCGTGCCAAAGGAGTTGAGAAATCTGAAAGAGCCTCTATGCCCGAGGGTCTTCAAAGCGTAAGCATGTGCAATCCCGAGAGTCCCCAAGAGAACGGCGGCAAAGCCAAGATACGTGAAAGTATTTGGGACATCTCGTCTGCTTACCCCGCCTACGTTCATGCCGTGCCAGTAGCCCATGATGATGGACGAGGACAAGATCACTGCTCCGAGCAACGCCCCTGGCCACCCGTGTAAGATCTTCACTTGTGTCGTCATCGATCATCATTCGTCTTTCTGGCGCCCATTCAATCCGCACCCAAAGCGTCAGTCACGGCGACTGAAAAACCTTCAAGATCACTGAGCTGGCAATTTCGCCAGCGGGAAACACGCCGTGTTCGACGTAAAAATTGCGTCTTAGACGAAGCACGGTCAGCTTCTCCGAGTTCTCAGCGACGTCCGAACGGTCGCCTTCGGCTCCCCGCTAAACGACTTAGAATAATTCGCCGATCATGCGGCCGGTCAACTGCACGCCTAGCGTCGCCGCTTGTTCGCTGGTGATGCCGACGGCGTGAAAGATCGTGGCGGCGAGATCGGCGGGGGTGAGCGGCCTTTCGTGGGGGCGTTCGGCGCGGGCGTCGCTTTCGCCGATGACTCTGCCGCCGCGCACGCCGCCGCCGGCGACCAGGGCGCTGTAGCAATGTTCCCAGTGGTCGCGGCCCGCCTTGTCGTTGATGCGCGGCGTGCGGCCAAATTCGCCGATGGCTATGACCAACGTCGAATTCAACAGGCGGCGCTCGTCGAGATCGCGGATGAGGGCAGTGTAACCCTGATCGAGCCATGGGGCATGGCGATCCTGCATGAGCTGGAAATTGCGATAGTGATGGTCCCAGCCGCCGTCGCCGGAATCCTCTTCCGCCTCGACATGGTCGCTCCAGTTGACCTGCACGAATGGCACGCCATGTTCGACCAGCCGCCGGGCCAAGAGACAGGATTGTCCGAAGCGCGTCTGGCCGTAGCGTTCGATGACATTGGGCCGTTCCTGGGAGAGGTCAAACATCCGTCGTGCTTCCGGCGCGGTCAAGAGGGCCAATGCATGAGCGCGATAATCATCGATGGAGCGGCCGCCGGTTTCGACCTGCCGGTTCGCCTCGCCCAGCGCGTGCAGAAGCGACTGTCGGTCGGTCAAGCGCTCAGGAGTGAGATTGGCAGGAAGCTGCAACGCGGGGATGCGCGTGCCCGCTTCGGGATCGTATTCGAGGCGGAACGGATCGTAGAGAGCGCCGAGCGTGCCGCCGCCTTCGCCGGTGATGGCGCGTTTTCCCTGATGCAGCCTGCCGCCGATCACCATGAATGGCGGCATCGCCCGCGCCCCCACACCCCCAACCCCTCTCCCCACGACGGCGAGGGGAGAGCCTGCACGCGCTCGCGCAACGACAGAGCCAGTCGCCGGGCGCACTGATCCGGCCGCCATGGCGCCGCCGAGGTTGACGCTGCCCGTGGAACTGCCGGTGAGGCCAATGGTCCCCGCCACTCCGTGATCGTTGGAGGCCGTGTGCAGCGAGCGGATGATGGCGAATTTGTCTTGGATGGCGGCGATCTGCGGGAAGAGTTCACAAATGCGCACGCCGGCCGTTCGCGTCGGAATGGTGGCGAAGGGGCCTCGAAAATCGAGCGGCGCGTTCGGCTTGGGATCCCAGGTGTCGAGCTGAGCGGGACCGCCCCAGAGCCAAAGAAAGATCACCGCGCGGGTCGAGCCCGTGGGCGACTCGTTATCGGCCCTGAGCCGCAACAGGTCCGCCAGCGACAGACCAAGCACGGTCGACGCGCCAATCTGCACGAACTCGCGCCGCGTCACGCCCTGACAGGTTCGTTGTTTGCCGCGCCCTAAGAGAAGCATGCACCGCTCCTTCGCGACCTTGCCGGAATTTAGAGAATAAGCGCCTTTTGATGCCAGTCGTCAGGAAGATTCGGGAACGAGCCGGCCTCCGTGGGCGAAAGGGCCCGTTCTTCTCTAATCGTAAAGTGAATCCAACGATCGCACTTGGGGCAACTTCCCGCGAATCCGACATCGGCCCACCACGAACGGACGAGGGGATCGTGCACCGCCGGTCCATAGGATTCGAGGCGAAAATCAATCGCCTGTAAATGGAAACCGCAGCCCGAATGGGGACAAGAATCCTCGGAATAGACGATGTCCGGGGCCATCTTGTGACGGGCGCCTCCTTCACGATAGACAGCGTGCATGTGCTCCATTTCCTGAGCTGACGGCAGAACTTCGGAAATGGCGGCAGTGCGAATCATCGCCATTGTCCTGGCTCCGAAAGCTATGGGTCAGCCCCCTTGTGGATTCCGTTGCCATTATAGTATAGCCAGGCGTATCCACGTCGGGCTAACGCCCTGACGCTCACCGACGCGTCTACTGGCGCGTCCAGCCCTGCAAAATCATGATCAACGGCGATTCCGTTGGATTGTCAAGCGGCACCGCGCGGCGATCTTCCAAAAAGAGCGAGCGGCCGGGCGGCGCTGGTTCCGGAAATGCCGTGGGGACAAACGTGAAATGAACGCGCCAGTAGCGCTTCGCCGCCTTGGGATAGGCGGGATCGGTGGCGACAGGTCGATGTGCGAAGTTCGGGATTTGCGGAACATACCACTGTAGCGTGACGTCCAGGTCGTTGGGATCGTTCACGAAAACGACCGAATCATCAGGGCTTGCCTTCGCCTTCAATTCTTCCAGCAGATTCCAATACCAGATAACCATTTCGGACTTGTACGGCTTGCGCACGTCGCGAGTCGTTCCTGCGACAGCGATGGCTGCCAACGCGACGTAAACGCACGCCAACGTCCGTTGCTGCAGGACAGGACGCAATTTCTCGATGATCGCGACCAAGCCCGCTGCCAGCAACAAACAGATAGATGGCGCCAAGTGCTGTGCCAGCCGCCCGCTGCCGCCGTAGGGATACTTGTGCAGAATCGCGGCCGCCATGGAAAGCAGAAAGGGTAGCGTCAGGAGCGCGAGCAATTGCTTGCGGCCGCTTCGCCAGAGAGTCCAGCCGCCGTACAAGAAGAGCAGAAAGATCGCGGCGCTCGCCCCGTTGGCGTCGCCGATCGGATAGCCGAACATCCGACCCGTGTGCGAAGCGACTAACCATTTGACAATGCTCGGAAGGTCCCATTCCGGCAGCCAGTCTTTCCAGTAGCCTTGCAAGAACGATTCGACGTGCAAATCCTGCGGCGACATTTGCTGCCGGCCCACCAACAGATAATGCCCGAAGAAGGCAAGGAGCATCATCACGTTGAGAGCCATGAACCACCACTTAACGGCCCAACCCGGCGTTTTCCAAATCGACAACAAGAGCGCCACACTGATCGCTCCTGAAACGAATACCGCCGGATAGGACGAAAGCAAAGCAAGCGGCGTCACCAAGGTCAGCCACGCTAGCCAGCGAAGCCGGCGTTCCTGTAGCCAGGCGACCGCAGGCAGCAAGAGCGCCACGGTAAAGAACAAATCGAACGCATACGGCTTAATTTCGCAGGCGTGACGCACCGGAGTATACGAGACCGCGAGAATTGCTACGCTCAGAAGGGCGGCGCGAGGATCCAAGACGCGGCGCGCGAGCATGGCGAAGAGCCCCAGTCCGCCGATTCCCGCGAGGAGAGATGAGAGCCGAAGCGCGATCTCGGATGAACCCAGCCAATCGTAAGCGATGAGTTCGCTCCAGAGATACAAAATCGGCGCCACCTGAGCGAAACGCAATTCGCCCGACAAACCGAGGAACGTGTTGCCCGGCAGGTTAAGGCAAATGAAGGCCTCGTCGCCCCAGATAGGAAATCGCAAGAAATAGCGCGTCAGCCGCCATGCCAAGCCGAGAACGATGGCCAAACCCGCCAGGACGAGAACCACCGTCTTGAGATTGAGTGCGCGAATTCGCGCGGATGCGTGTGGGACGTCGCTCGCTATCGGTGAGGCGGCCACGGCAGCCATGAGCTATCTCCGGCAGCGTAGGAAGACTGCACACGGTCATACCTATTTCCACAAAATCGTGCAACGCAAGATCGTGCAACGCGGAAAGCCCTAGCCGGCCCGTGCCGCAGCGAGCGAACGCGTACTTTTGCCCTTTCAAGAGGCACGATTGGTTTCATGAACGAATCATTCGTTTCAGGAGTAGTCCCATTCTCATGAAGCAACACAAGACGTAATCGCTGCCTTCAAGTTGTGCTGTGTCTTTGGAGTGTTGATCTTCCGTCCGTTTTCCGCATCCGTTACACTTGTGCCAGTGGACCTTTCGAGGAGTAGCGAACATGGCCTCGACAAAGCCGAGAGCGTTAATCGCCGTCGCCTATGAGGAATGGGCCCAGGAGTACCTTCGCAGCTTGCCGCTGGAGCATTTCATGGAAGCTACGCCCCAAGCAACACAGAGGAAGATCACACTGGAGAGCCTAGACCTGGTCCATGCGGATCGACCCGATGTTCGTGTGTTTAACGAATTGCTTGTGCAATACCAAGTGTCCGGGCAGAAAAAACCGGGCCAAGTGGTTCCGGACAACATGGTGGTGATTACGACCGAGCCGGTCGAAGCGAAAACAAGCTACAACTTGCCGTTAGAGGCAGCTCGCCCGTTTTGGATGTTGGAATACGTCTCTAAGAACACTCGGCGAAAGGATTACGACGACAATTTCGACAAGTATGAACGTGACCTGAAGGTCCCCTATTATGGGTCATCCGAATAAATCTGCCACACAGCAGCGGAAGAACAGGCCCTGGATCAATTCCGGGTTTTGGGACATTGTGGCGAGCTTCCGGGCGGTGAGAGTTTTGAGTTCATCCTTAGTTTTGGCACCGTGAGCTTTC
>JACPZP010000144.1 GCA_016195405.1 Planctomycetota bacterium
CTGCCATGTCACAATTCGACGGCGCCATCCTGGTAGTCAGCGCTTGCGACGGTCCGATGCCGCAGACGCGCGAGCACATCCTTCTGGCGAACCAACTCGGAGTGCCCGCGATTGTCGTGTTCCTCAACAAGTGCGATCTGGTTGATGAAAAGAATGCTCTCGACGACGTGGAAAAGGAAGTGCGCGACCTGCTGAGCAAGTACCATTTCCCCGGTGAGACAGTACCTATCATCCGCGGCTCGGCGCTCATCGCCATCGACGACAAAAACGCCGAATTCTCCAGATACCTCAGCGCTCCCTACGCGCGTTCGTTGGGCGAGAAGGCCATCCTTGACCTGCTTGAAGCGGTTGATAACACCATCCCGCAGCCGTCTCGCGACCTGGACGCGCCTTTCTTGATGCCGATCCACGACGTGTTCTCGATCCCGAAACGCGGCACCGTGGCAAGTGGGCGCATCGAACGCGGCGTCGTCCGGGTCAGCGACGAAATCGAGATCGTTGGCCTGCGCCTCAGCCGGAACGCCGTGTGCGCCGGCATCGAGATGTTCCACAAGCGTCTTGATGAAGGCCGCGCGGGCGACAATGTTGGCATCTTGTTGCGCGGCGTTAAGCGCCATGAAATCGAGCGTGGGCAAGTATTAGCCGAGCCGAGTTCGATCAAATCGCACGCCAGATTTAAAGCCAAGATCCATGTGCTGACGAGTGAGGAGGGAGGCCGCTATACTGCCTTTTGCAGCAATTACGGCGCTCAATTCTATTTCCGCACTGCCGACATCACCGGCTCAATCAAGCTGCCGAAGCGCATCAAGGAAGCCAAGCCCGGCAGCAATCTCGTTGTGGAAGCTACTCTCATTCGACCAATCGTGATTGAGCCAGGACTGCCTTTCGTTATCAGGGAGGGCGGCAGAACGATCGGAACCGGCGTCGTAGCGGACATTCTGGCGTAATCACCGGAACCATGACCGTGACCGGCACGTTCTCATGCGACGTAGCGCGGCTTTTCAAGCAACAGCGGGCTAGGTTGACGGCGTGGCCAACGAGGTCCAAGATACTCCCAAAAGGCGGCCCAGCCACCGCTTTCCCGTCGCCCAAGTGTCCAGAATCGCTAGAATGCTCGAAAGAAAACGCGGTTTTTCACGGTCCCGCAGGCACAAAGAATTGCACAAAGAATTGCCGGAAAACGTGGAAAAACAGGCCAAAACGGTGGGAACTGTGGAAAACGTGAAAACACACAATAGCATAAATAACAGGGAGTTACGTCAATGATCAGGATCGGGATAGTAGGCGTTGGTTTCATGGGCATGATCCATTACCTCGCCGCCCGCAAATTGCAGGGCGCTAAGGTGACGGCGCTTTGTAGCCGCGATGAGAAGAAACTGGCCGGGGATTGGCGGTCAATACAGGGAAACTTTGGGCCACGCGGGGAGATGATGGACCTGGGCGGCATCAAAAAGCATCGCCGGTTGGAGGATTTGCTGGGCGATCCGGATGTCGATCTCGTGGACATCTGCAATCCGACGCATCTGCATCCGGAGACGGCAATCAAGGCCCTTGAAGCCGGGAAGCATGTGCTTGTGGAAAAAGCCATCGCCTTGGATCCCAAGGACGCCGGCGCCATGGTCGAGGCCGCGGCCAAGGCGGGCCGGCTGCTTATGGTCGCGCATGTATTGCCGTTCTTTCCCGAATTTGCGTATGCGGCACAAGTCATCCGTGGCGGCAAATATGGGAAGCTCCTAAGTGGGCATTTCAAGCGGGTGATCTCCAAGCCCGATTGGTCCAGCGAAATCGGCGACGCCAGTAAGACCGGCGGCCCGGCCATCGATCTGCACATCCACGACACCCATTTCATCGGCCTGGTTTGCGGCGTTCCGGCGCAGGTTTTCTCGACAGGTGTAATCGAGAGTGGCGCGGTTTCATACCTGACAACGCAATATCTCTACGGTTCCGGCGGTCCGGCGATCAGCTGCTCCAGCGGCGCTCTGGCCCAAAAAGGACGGCCGTTTGTTCATGGCGTTGAATTGTATTTGGAAAGGGCGACGCTTGTTTATGAATCGGGAACCTGCCCGCTCACCCTTTTGACTGCCGATGGCAAGTCGGAACAGGTGAAACTACCCGGCGATGGCGAAGCGACCACGGCGTTTACGCTCGAAATCCAGGCCGCTGTCGACGGCGTGGCGAAAGGCCTAGAGCCGGACCTCTTGAGCGGCAAATTGGCCCGCGACGCCTTGGTGCTCTGCCATAGGGAATGTGAATCGGTGCGGACCGGGCAGGCGGTTGCAATCGCATGATAATAATGTTTAACGGGAGCCGCAGGCAACCGCGTTGCGACGCCGAGTCCCGCGGTCGCCTGCGGCTCCCCGCTAAACGTGTAACGCGCGAAGGACAATGTCCCACATGCCTGCCACGCTCGCCAATCTCCACGGACACATCATGCCGCTCGAGGACGTGCGCATTTCCGCCCAGGATCGCGGCTTTCTGTTCGGCGACTCGGTTTATGAAGTTCTGCGCGTCTATGGCGGCCGGCCGTGGCTGGAGGAGGAACACTGGCAACGGCTCAAGCATAGTCTTGATGCCATCCGCATCGAGGGCGTTGACCTGGAACGATTGCGGCGGCGCATGCACGAAACCCTCGCCGCTGGACCATTCGATGAGGCGATGGTCTACCTGCAAGTCACGCGCGGCGCTGCCCCGCGCCGTCATGCTTTTCCCAAGGACACCGTGCCGCTGGAACTACTTTGGGTACAGGATTACGATGACGGCCCCACGGCCAAGGGGCGCACGACCGGGGTGGCCGTCATCACGCGACCTGATATCCGATGGGGCCGCTGCGATATCAAATCCACAAATCTGCTCGCGAACGTTCTGGTGAACCAGGAAGCTGCGGAAGCCGGCGCCGCCGAGGCGATTCTCTATCTGCCGGATGGCACGCTGTCGGAGGCCTCGCACAGCAGTTTCTTCACGGTGAAAGCCGGCGCCTTGCAGACGACGCCGCTCAAGGCCAACATCCTCCCGGGCATTACGCGCAAGTTTCTCATCAGCCTCGCTCAGAAGGCCGGTATCCTCGTGCGTGAAGCCACGCTGAAGCGCGAAGAGTTATTCCACGTCGATGAGTTGTTCCTGGCCGGCACGACTTCCGAAGTGTTGCCAGTCGTAGCCGTGGATGGCCGACCCATCGCCGACGGAAAGCCTGGCCCCATCTCGAAACGCCTGCTCGAAGGTCATCAGCGGGCGGTGGTCGAGATTTTGCACGCGAAATGATGGAGCCCGAAGCGCTAGCGAGGGCGGAGCGACCCGTTGCGGGGCCGTTTCCCCCTCGCTAGCGCTTCGGACTCAAATGTTTGAACACCCATCCCAGTCCGAGCGCCACGAACATCGCAATTCCCGCCAAGCGCGCCATTCCGTCTGTGAAGACGACGGCGCCGTTGAAAATGATGAAAAGAAGAAACGTGTGCAAGCAGAGGGTCAGCCAGCGAGGCCGAGTCGCATGGTTTCGGGGATAGAGCCACCACCACACGCCGTCGGCGGTCCATGCGATCGCAAAGAGATAGGTGATGTAGAGGCCAGGACCGAAGCCGCTCTCCGCTTCGGTGTGTTCGTAGGCGTGGTCTTGCGACCAGTGATGGAAGAAATGGAACGCGGCCAGAAAATGCAGAATGAAGAAAAACCAGGAAATAGTCCAGAGCCAGCGCACGCCGCGGCGAAAATAACCCAGCATTCCTAGGTATGCCGCGAGGCAACACACCACGGACAGCCAAATGGTGACGGCGATTAAGAACGGCCCCATAACGAGATGGTGCTGCGTCCCAATACTGTTCGGCACGATTAATGCCTTTAGCGACCTTTCTTAGCTCATTTATGAATTCGCGAGCTATTTTGTGATTTTCTCTCCTTTCGGCACAAAAGCAGCTGCATCATTCGAGGGACCTAGCCATGGAA
>JACPZP010000148.1 GCA_016195405.1 Planctomycetota bacterium
ACCGCCGAGCGACTACAAGACGCAGCAGATTGGGCTCGGTCGCAAACCTGGGTCACTTCGGCTGCGTCGTCGAAGCTCGCTCGGCGGTTTCGCGCCCCTTTTCCCCCTGTTTCTCGAACACTTCACGCAGCGCCTGCCTGGCCCGGGTCAAGAGCGATTCGATCGCCTTGGGACTTTCATTCCAGGCGCGGGCGATAACTTGCACACTTTCCTGATCGAGATACTTCGCCCGCAGGACCGCCTCGTAACGCTCCGGCAATTCGGCAAGCGCATGGGCGATGTGCTCGGCTTGGTCGCGGCGGTCGTTCTCTTCGCGCGAGGATCGCGAAACCGCAAGCGGCGGACGCTTCCTCCGCCAATGATTGTGGATCAAGTTGGCGGCGATGCCGCGCAACCAGGCGACGAACGCCGCTTGCTCCGGCTTGAAGTCGCGAATGCGCCGAACTGCCGTCAGCCAGGTTTCTTGCACAATCTCGTCGGCCAGGTCGCGCAAGCCCCCCGAGCGCCACAGGACAAAAGCGTCCAGTGCCGCAAAGGATTCGTCATACAGCGTTCGCCAGGCGTCTTCATCCCCCGCCAGCACGGCGCTATGGAGGCCGCGCTCGCGCCAGGCGCGGTCGCTCGCAGGCATCGCATGGTCCCGGCCGAGTTGGTTCGCCGCATCGCCGTGCAGGTTATTATTGTCGCGGAAAGGAGAAATCCTTCGCGCCATGAAAGAAAAAACTGCCAAGCCCGCAGGCGAGTCTTCGAGCCTGCGGGGTGCTTGCGGAACCCCGCACGCTCGAAGACTCGCGTGCGGGCTTGGGAGGTGTATGCGAAACGACACCGGCCAGGCATTCCATCAAAGAACGCCTGGCCGGTGCATTGGGTCAGTGATTCGGCGGGTGACTTACAAATTCGCTCGCTTCTCCTCGACGACCGTGCGAATCCGCTCGCCCAGAAGGGCCACGTCGAACGGTTTCTTGAAGGCTTCGTTGTAGCCGTAGTTGACGAGCGATTCGGGGGCGGCCTCGTCCTCGCTGGCCAGAGCGATGATCAGCGTCTGCTCGTAGGCCGCGTTGCGGCGGAGGTTGGTGGCGATCTGCAGAGCCTCGGAACGGCCCATGGCCAGGTCGATAATGATGGTGTCGGGGTGGAAGCTCTCGGCTTGGATGCCGGCCTCGAAGCCGGAATGAGCCAGCTCGTATTTGAAATCGTCGTCTTCGGGGAGGACTTCCTTGACGCGGTCGATGAAGAGCTTCTCGGCGCCGATGACGAGAATCTTGTGCAGACCCTCTTCCTCGAGTTCGCCTAGAGGCATCCCATGTTCTTTCAGGAACTTGATGAGATGTTCGCGGGGAATGCGCCGGTCCTGGCTGCCGGGGATACGGTAGCCGCGGAGCCGGCCCGAATCAAACCATTTACTCACCGTCCGCGGCGCGACCTTGCAGATCTTCGCGACCTGGCCGGTGGTAAAGACTTTCTTCATGGCAGGGACTCCAGTATTAAGGTGTTTGCTTGCTATCCCAGGCGTGTCCGGGGGAACACGCGGGGGGCCATCCCCAATCCTGGTCAGCCCTTGGGTCGCAAACGGATCGGGAAGTTCCGTTCGGGGCTTCCTGCCAGGGACTGCGCCGCAAACCAGGGTGGGGCATTACCTCGCGGACAATCTCCAAAGGGCCGTCGCGCCGCCATATTCCTTCGGGTAGCGGGCCGGCCGTGCTCGTACACCACGGTTAATTGGTTAATCGGCAAGAACAGCCGCCGGGATGAGAAAAAGCCCATAACTTGGGGAAGTTCTGCCGATTTCCTTTCCTGCGCCTGTCCTTCGCCTTACCCGGCTTAATGCACGCTTGCTTAAAGCACTCTTGGAGAGGGCAGGCGTCGGGGCGCGCAAAGCGCTGGGGAGAAGCGTGTCTCCTATGCCCGAAATGTGGCGTGGACGAGGGGTGACGGCGTGGAGATGCATTCACAAGATGGGGAGTCTGCCGTCTTCTTGTTCCGCTCTCATTCTAAGGGAGCCGACAAGGAGCCGGGACACTTGCACGAGCTTAACGGGGAGCCGTAGGCGACCGCGCCGGGCGGTCGCCTGCGGCTCCTCGCTGAACGGCGTCGGAGGTCAATGAACTACAGCGGAGTTCTGAAGTGAGCGAAGCTCCGCGAGGACTTCCTCGTTCAGTACCTTTTCCAAGCGTGCGAGAGCGCGGGCGATGGTGGCGCCGTCCATGGCGCGATGGTCGTAAATGATACGGACCGGCAACGTGCCTTCCGGACTAATGATGCCGTAATTGAGCAGGGTGGTCAAAGGCGACAAGGGGTGAAGTGATTCGGCGCCGAGACTGGCGTAAACGCTGACGCCGAAGGTTCCCAAAAACTGTGCCTTTCGCGAGCCACGCACGTTGATCAGATACCACCACAGGAATCGTCTAATGAACCGCGGGAATCGGCTGAAGACGATGCTGAAGCGGAACATTACTTCGACGGGCTCATCCTTATTGCGGCGCAGCTCCTCCTCCAAGTCCATCAGCGACATCGTCTCGGGCTGGCGCACGTATGCGAAGAAGACGCCGTTCTCTTCGTGGTAGAGCCTCTCGAAAGCAATGGAGGCGCAGTTGCACGGATGCTCGTAAAGCCGCGCCCACGGAAAGGCAATGTAGGCGCGGCGCAGCTCCGGCATGGCCATCGCGACCAGGGCGTATGCCTTGGTGAAGATGGCGCACCAGCCGGGCCGTTCGCGAAGTTGGGACCGTGCTTCTTCGAGAGCGGCGACGTTGACGATCCGCTGCACCGGTACCGTGGGAATCTTGTGGGCGAAGTGAACCAAGTCGCCAACCAACTTGCGCGGCGCCGACAGCCGAATCGACTTGCCGCGAAGGGGGAACACGGGGTTACCTCTCAATACTCGATGTGAAAGCGAATGCCGGCGATGGCGACGGGGCCGCGGTCGCGGTTGTAGGCTGGGTGCTTGACTCCCTGGAAGTCGAAGGTGACGTTGATCCCCTTTCGCAACTCCCAATTATAGTATGTCTCAAGGATTTGCTCGGTGCCATAGCTAAGGCGGCCGTCGCCGAGGATGAAGCCAAGGCCGCCGGCAGCCAGGTAGGCGCGATGGCCGTTCGAAAGATCGTTTACGACCACCGCGATTCCGAAGGCGTCCTTAGGCCGGCCCCAGCATTTGCCCATGAGAAGCATCCCCAGTGCTGCGGTGGCGTCAATCTCGGTGAACGCCCAAGCTTCCGTGTGTCCGTCGTCCCAGCCCAGTCGCGCGTACACGCCCAGCTCTTCGGTGATCGCCTGCTCCCAGTTGAGGCCGAAGCCGTACTTCACGCGGTACGCTCGCGTGAGGCTGATATCCGGATTGACCGGCATCTCGCGCACGGCCACTCGATAATCGCCCATGTGGGCGTTGTTGAGATAGGCGAGCAGTCGCAGCCTGCCCTTGCGCTCATTCAGTGTCCAGCGCTGTTCTAGTTCCACGGCGTGCCCGTTGGCGTGCAGGAAACGCGGATCGATGTCGCCGCCATTGGCGACGGCCGGCTCGCCGAAGATGCCATAGCGCAGGGCCCAGTCCTTGGCGTTCATTTCTACGGTCGCGCCATAGGTGTAGCCGCGCGTATTGGCCGGATAGTCCCAGGCGCCGTTGTTCATGAGCGACCAGCTCAGAAACTGATTCCGTGGATCGTGGCTGTAGCTATTGTTGTCGAAAAGATCGCTGGCCGACAGCTTGCCGACGGCGAAGGTGAGTCGATGGACGTCGCGCATGCCGGCGATACGGTTCGGCTCGTCCTCGACTTTTTCTTGCTCGCCGCCCAGGCCGATCGTCTGGCGGTAGAACAATCGGGCGATGTAGGGGGTCGGCTCGATCGCGCCGACCCGCGTGGCTTCGCCGTTTGGAAAACCTGCGATGCCGAGCGTGCTGCTCAAGCCGCGGCCGCCGGCGATTTCCGGATTGAAGACAACTTCGCCCCCCTCGCAAACACGAACATCGAGGAATAGCGTAGCCGTCACCGTGGTGTGGTAGATGGGAATCGACTGAAAGCTGTTGGCTCCGGAGTAGGGCGAGTGGAAAGGCCAATTGCCCTGCGTTACGGTGGTCGCCTGGCCATGGACGCTGTACCATTTGGGCCCTTCGTCTTCCTTGTCCTTTTCCTTGTCGTCGCCGTTTTTCTCTTTGTCAGGTTCTTTGCCGTCGCCGTTCTTTACTTTGCCCTTCTCAGTCTCGTTCTCTTTGTCCTGGCCGGCGGGGGATATGGGAAAGCTGGGAATCTGGGCGCTCAAAGACGTGGGAACGCATGCGGCTGCAAGGAGCACGAAGGCGGTCGAAATCAGCGGCGCGGCGCGTGGCGTCATGGCTTCCTTGAAACGGAGGGAAATCCGCCGGCTTCATGTTCTGGAATTTGGGACGAGAGGTGATAGCGTTGCCAAGAGGTGGGGTCAAGCCCGCGAGCGAGTCTTCGAACTTGCGGGGTGAGGCCAGATTGATTTCATTGCACCCCGCAGGCTCGAAGACTCACCTGTGGGCTTGAGGCGCTGGGAGGTCAATCCACATACTCCATGCCCAATATGGTCAAGTCGTCGGTTCTTTGCGTTTGTCCGAACAGATCGTGCTCAAGGCGTTGAATCATGTCGTCGATGTGCAGATTGCGATGTCGTTCCACGGCGGCCAGCAAACTCGCGCCCCCGAGCGGCTGTTTGTCCACCGCGGCCGCATCCATGCCGTCGGTGTAAAGGAGCACCTTGTCGCCCGGCGCCAGGGTGTGAGCCTGCAAGCGGAATTCGGTCTCGAAGACTCCCAATAGGCTGCCTTCAATCTGCCAGAAGCGCGGCGGGCCTTCGCGTGGAACATAGAGCGGATAGGGATGACCGGCGCGCGCGAACCGGAACGTGCCGGTGCGGGCGTCGAACAGGGCGTAGGCCATGGTGATAAAAGGATGCTCGGAGAGCGCCTGCGCGATCAAGTCGCGATTGAGCTTGGCGAGCACCTCGTTGGGCGGCGTCAAGCGGTACTCGTTGCCGTTGATTTCTTTCGCCTTGACCGCTTGCTTGACGAAGATGGTCAGCAAGCTTGCGGGCACGCCGTGGCCCATGGCGTCGGCGACATAGAAGCCGACGTGGCTTTCGTCGAGGCGGAATAAGTCATAGAAATCGCCACCTACGCGATTCTGCGGCTTGTACGCGACGGCGAACCGGACGCCCGGCAACTCGGGGAGCGACTGCGGCAAGAAGCTCTCCTGAATCCGCCGCGCCAGCTCCAGCTCCATGTCGATTTGCTGATAGGCGGCTTGCAGGCGCTTGTGGACGTGCTGCAGCTCCTCCGTTTTGGCGGCGAGCCGATCGTGACGCTCCTTGATCCGCAGGAGGGCGCGCACCTGGGCGAGCAGTTCCGAAGGATTGAAGGGATGGGTCAAATACGCATCCGCTCCCGCTTCCAGTCCTGCTTGCCGGTTTATGGCGGCGGCGCCGACGAACAGGATGGGCGTGATGCCCTCGGCCGCCTTGGTGCGGAGCCGGCGACAGAGTTGCAGCGCGGCTTCGCTTGTCGAGACGCCGTCGAGGAGGATGACGTCCGGCGCGATGCCATTGACCTCAGCGCCTAAGCGCTCCATGGCAACGTGAAAACCCGCCTCTTCCAAAGGCCGGCGAACGGAATCCTCGACCAGAGCGGCGTCGGCAAACAGCAAGATCGTCGGCTTCGCTCGAACCATGTGCGTCTCATGCACTTCCCAAAGCTTGTGCTTCGCGGAATGGCCCACTATACGCCAGGTCGCAGGGTAAGAACAAGATTTAATGAGGAATGGTTTTGCCAACGTGTCGGATTCATTTACGGATGTGCCCGATTCGTTTACTGAAGTGCCAAATGCGTCCAACGAAGTGCCAGATGCATTCAACGATAGTCCGGATGCGTTTAGCGAAAGGGCAATTGCGTTCAACGGACAGTGTGTGTCGGCGTCTCAATAGACGCATTTTGCTAAGCTCAATGATTGAAGGGCTTTAGGTGCAAGAAATGCGTCTAACGGCCTCTAGATGAATGTGCGCGGTTTCACGAGGCTGTGTATCGCCGTCCGTCACCATCCCCATTTTCGCATGGCGTGCTCGCAAATGCGCTGTCGGTTGTCGGCGGATGTTGAGAGGTAGTTAAGGGGAATTTGCAATCTGTCGTTGCTATCCCGTACAATACCAGTCATTGTTTTCACCATGGATGAGGACGCCAGGACATGATTCCCATTTCGAAAATGGCCGCCACCGTTCAACAGTCGCCGACGCTCGCGGCCGGCGCCAAAGCGAGACAGCTTCGGTCCGAGGGCAAGACGGTTTTCGACTTCAGCCTCGGCGAGCCGGATTTCAACACGCCGGCGCACATCTGCGAGGCGGCTTACAAGGCGATGCTACAAGGCTTGACGCACTATACGCCGGCCGCGGGCGTGCCGGAGCTGCGCTCGGCCGTCGCGCGGCATTACAAAAAAATCTATGGCATGGAAGTCAACCCCGAACAGATCATCCTTTCCAACGGCGCCAAGCACAGCATCCACAACGCGCTTGCCGCGACGGTTGGCCCCGGCGACGAAGTCATCATCCCCGCGCCTTACTGGGTCAGCTACAGCGATCTCGTGCAAATGACGGGCGCCGGCTATAAGCTCGTGCACACGACGGAAGCGAGCGGCTTCAAAATGAATCCGGCCCAGCTCGACGCCGCCATCAACTCGCGTAGCCGTCTGGTGATGCTCAATTCCCCCTGTAATCCGACCGGTTGCGTGTACACACGGCAGGAGTTGGAAGCGCTTGCCGATGTGATCCTCGACAGCGACCTCGGCGTCATCAGCGATGAGATCTACGAGCAACTCGTTTTCGGCGACGCCCAGGCGACTTGCTTCGCAACCTTGCGGCCCGAGCTGGCGGATCGAACCATCACCATCAGCGGCGTCAGCAAGAGCTACGCCATGACTGGCTGGCGCATGGGTTGGGCGCTCGGCCCCATGAACGTCATTAAGGCGATGGGAAACATTCAGAGCCAAGAGACGAGCAATCCATCCAGTATCAGCCAATATGCGACCCTGGCAGCCCTGGACGGCGACCAGACTTGCGTGGAGACGATGCGTCAGGAGTTCGAGGCCCGTCGGGAGTTGGTGTGCAGGCAACTCAACGCCATCCCTGGAATTCGCTGCCCCGTGCCCGACGGCGCTTTCTATGCGTTCTTCAACATTGAGCCGCACTTGGGCCGAACCTTGGGGGGCCGCAAGATCGCCGATTCCGCGAGCTTCTGCGCCGCCGCCCTGGAAGGCGCTCACGTGAATTTCGTCCCCGGCTCAGCGTTCGGCTGCGAAGGCTATGTCCGCATGTCGTTCGCCGCCAGCCGGGAGCAGTTGAACGCCGGCTTGGAGAAACTGGCGGCATTCTTGCAAGGATAACATTGATGTTTAGCCGCGAGCCAGCGGCGAGCGCGACGGCCGCGCTCGCCGCTGGCTCGCGGCTAAACGACTGGGGACACCCACATGGCCGTCCTGCTCCTGAACGAACACGACGTGCGTCAAGTCCTGACCATGGACTTGGCCCTGGATGCGGTAGCCGACGTGCTGCGCAAGCAAGCGCTCGAGGAAGCGCAGAACATTCCGCGCGCGCGCGTTCAGACCGACCATGCGATGTTGCACGTGATGTCCGGCGCCGCCAAGACGATCGGCTACATGGGTTACAAGGCGTACGCCACCACCAAAAAAGGGGCGAGCTTTCACGTCGGCTTGTTCGATGGCAAGACTGGGGCGCTCGCGGCCTTGATTCAGTCCGACTATTTGGGCCAGGTGCGCACCGGTGCCGCCAGCGGCGTCGCCACGCAATATATGGCTCGGCCCGAAGCGAGCGAGGCCGGACTCTTCGGCACGGGCAAGCAGGCGCGCACGCAGCTTCAGGCCGTCTGCAAGGTTCGCAAGATCCGCCACGTTCACGTATACAGCCCGAACGAGGAACATCGGCGCCAGTTTGCTCGCGAGATGGTCGAGGTGTGCGGCTGCGAGATCGAGCCAGTGCCGCGCCCCGAATTGGCCGCGCAGGACAAGGACATTGTCATTACCGCGACCTCCAGCCGGGAGCCGGTGCTGAGCGGCAACTGGATCTCGGAGGGGACGCACATGAACGTAATCGGCTCCAACTTTCTCGCCAAGGCGGAAGTCGATGCCGTCGCCGTGCGCCGCTGCGAGTCGATCGTGGTGGACAGCAAGGATCAGGCCCGCTTGGAAGCCGGCGACTTTCTGCAAGCGTTGGAGGAAGGCTCGATCCATTGGTCGGACATTCACGAACTGGGCCAGGTCATCGTCGGCCGCTTCACCGGGCGGGCCCATCCACAAGACGTGACGATGTTCAAGTCGCTGGGCATCGCCCTGGAAGATGTTGCCGTCGCCGCCAAGGTGTTTCAGAAGGCCCAGTCCGCTGGCGTAGGGCGTTGGATCGAGTGGTAATAATCGTTTAGCCGCGAGCCCACGGCGAGCGCGGACCGCGTCCGTTCGGGAACCGCACGCATGAACCGCGACATCCTCGTTCTCAACGCGGGCTCCTCCAGCATCAAAGTATCGCTGTTTCGCCTGGAAAGCGGATCGGACCCGACGCTTGAACTGTCGGGCCAAATCGACGGCATCGGCACACCCCATCCCAGTGCTATCGCCAAGACGCCTGCACGTGGAACCCTGTTCGAGGAACGATGGCCCGCCGGCGACGGACCGCGCGATCATGAAGCCGCGATGACTTTCGTGGTGCGAATGTTGAAGAATCGCGACGGCGCCTGGAAGCCGGCCGCAGTCGGACATCGTGTGGTCCACGGCGGCGTCCATTACCGGGCGCCGACCTTCATCACGCCGGATGTCCACGCGGTCCTTAAGAAGCTGAGCCCGCTCGCGCCGTTGCATTTGCCGCCGAATCTGGAAGGCATCGATGCCGCGACGCGCGCGTTCCCCGATGCGGTCCAGGTCGCCTGCTTCGACACGTCCTTTCATCAGGGACATCCGTGGGTGGCCGACACTTATGCCTTGCCGCGTGCAATGTACGAGGAGGGCATTCGCCGCTACGGCTTTCACGGTCTGTCGTACGCCTACATCGCCCGAGCCATGAAGACCGTGGCGCCGGCGATCGCGCAGGGCCGGTTGGTCGTCGCTCATCTGGGCAACGGGGCGAGCCTGTGCGCTTTGCGCGACGGCCACAGCGTCGATTCGACCATGGGCTTCACTGCCCTCGACGGTTTGCCGATGGGCACGCGCTCCGGTCAAATCGATCCGGGCGTTCTGCTTTACTTAACAACCGTCAAACGCATGCCACCCGAAGAGTTGATGGATCTGCTCTACAGAAAATCGGGCCTGTTAGGACTTTCGGGAATCAGCTCGGACGTGCGAGATCTGCTGGCGAGCGACCGTCCCGAAGCGGCACAGGCCGTCGACTACTTCGTCTATCGCGTCGCCACTCACGTGGGCGCTCTGGCGGCGGGCTTGGGCGGACTTGACGGCGTCGTGTTTACCGGCGGCATCGGCGAAAACGCGGCCCTCATTCGAGAACGCGTTTGCGACCAGTTGCGATGGTTGGGTATCGATCTCGATAGGGCGGCGAACGAGAAGCATGGGCCGCGGATAACACCGGCAACGTCGAAGATCTCGGCATGGGTGGTGCCTACCAATGAGGAGAAGATGATTGCGATGTACGTGCGGGAATTGATTAGTAGTCGCGAGCCCTTTTAGCCGCGAGCCAACGGCGAGCGCGGGCAGGATCCAACGGCAGAGAACTTAACGTCGCGAGGTGTCCCGTTCGACGAGGTCTCGCGCGGGTTCAAGTATCCCTTATGTGCGTCACGTCCGCGCTCGCCGCTGGCTCGCGGCTAAGGAATGCTCGAAACATAACTTCCCGATTTGGGGCGGTGTATGGTAAGCTCAGCTGATCGAAAAAACCGGAGTTTTTCGCCTCCTGTGTTCTCACGGATGGGAGCTCACCATGTGGCCGTATTCCCCCAAAGTCGAACAATCGATGAAGACGATGTACCGCTCGCTCCGCGAGAAGGATCAA
>JACPZP010000004.1 GCA_016195405.1 Planctomycetota bacterium
GCGCAACCGAAAGGAGCCGACACCATTCAACCAACCCAAACCGAAGCCACCCCCTGCAGACGCAGCGGAGCGCGGAACCTACGCTCTGGGGAAAGCCAGAACCAACGAATAAAAAGGCCCGAACCTTCGCTTATTCAAGGCCTAGTTCATCAAATCGCCAAGCAGAAACGAAGCCCTGGAGGCCAGCTGGATGAAAGAGACGTTCGCAAGGCGTTGCTTTACCTAGGGTGGCAAGCCTACGACTTTGCCAGCAACTGCATCCAGGCTCAGATGCGAACCTTCCAAAACGCCATAGCCGATCAGCTGAGCGACCGCGAGCGGCTGCACTTTGAGCACGTGCATCTGCGACAGTCGTACCTGGGTAACTTGCCGCTAGTGCTGTTAGTCGAGCGTTTCAGCTTTCTGCAGGGGCTGCTGTGGGAGTTTTGGGACAAACTTCCGAATTTAGACCTCGTCCCCGTGCTCCACCGTTTGCTCGACTATTACGTCGACCTAGCCGTTCGCCGTCGCGAAGCCGATCGTCGGATTAAGAGCGCCCGCCCTATGATGTTTCACGACGAGCTATACGAGCCGCAGGTCCAAAACGACCTCTTTCAGGAAATTGCTGCGGAAATCCGAGAAATCGGCAAAGTTGATTGTGGCTGCCCGCGGCCGGATTGGGTGGCCGAGCTGAAGGGAAAGCCTGGGCCCAAGATCCGCATCATACACCGCTGCATGGGTTGTTGTGAATCTGAATTCGAATCGATTTTGACCCGCGAGGAGTTTGCCGATCTGGGACGGTCAATCGGATAGAGGATTGCTCCCCCTCACGCACCCCGGGCTTCATGAACGTGCGAAAGCCGTCAATCTTGCCGGCGCGGATCGCTTTGACGCCGTTGACGGTGCAAAAGTAGCAGCGGCAATTCTTCTCGCATTTCCGTCCTCTCTTCAAAACGTTGCCGTCGCGCTCAGGCCGCTCGGGCACTGACTTTTCCAAATCTTCCATGCTCTCGGCCTCAGTCAACATAACACCTGGCTTTCATTTTTGCTCCGACTGAACCGGCTCGAAAGTGCGCCAACCAAATGAGAGTTCTGCAACATTCTTCGTGCGGCGTTCCCGTGGAGGGTGAAGGCATCAGAAACGTCCGCGCTAGCTTGGGTCGCGGACTACCCCGGCGGAAGCGGTACCATGGGAACAAGCCACGATAATTCATCAAACGGACAGGCGCCGAATGAGCGGGCTCAGGGGAAATCCTCTGCGGCGGTCGACATTGTAAAGCGCCTGGATCTGCCCGACGAAGTCACCACCCAGGAGGCTGCTGAAATCCTGGGCTGCTGCAAACACACAATCCTGCAATATTTGGTTGAAGGGTTGCTAGAGTGGAGGAATATGGCTCCGCCTTCCAGGCAGCGCCCCGTTTATCGCCTCACCTTGCGCAGCGTCTTGGAACTCCGGCTCGCTTACCAGCGCGGCAGCCCGCATGCTCCCCGACTGCTAATACCAAGCATACGCCGCAAGCGATCCGTTCCTTCGTCCGATTACCGGCCAAAGCATCTGCGAAGAAAGCAACGCGACTCTGTCTGAGCCGCGGAAATCAACTATTGCCGTCGGCATCGTCACGTTCTTTAGACCGCTCGCCATCGGTATTGCCTTCTGCTCATCCACTCACCCGGCCTTCTTCCGTGCCCGATCGAGACGGCGTTGCGCATCTTCCAAGTGGGTCCCACGCAGATGGCCGTAGGTCTTCTCAATCATTTGCACGCTCGTGCCGGCCATCTTGGCCGTGGTGAAGACGTCGACGCCCGCCATGAGGGCTTCGCTGATCCATAAATGCCGGAAGTCGTAAATCGTTATGTGCTCGCGCACCCCAGCCAGCTCGCGAACCTTGCGAAAGCGCTCGTCAAGCGTGTCCTTGTCCCAGGGGCGGCCGTTGCCCTTGGTGAACAGGTGGTCGTCCGGCTGGCTGCCATGGGCTTGTCGGCAGAGGATGGAGAAGGCCTCCTCGTTGAGGGTGATCACGCGTGTCTCGGCGACCCTCATAGTCCGTGTGCGCTTGTGCCTCTTCAAGACCAACTTTCTGGACCGCACCTGGAAATCCCTGACCGACGCGTCTGCCAATTCGCTGGTGCGGGCGCCTGTGTGGTAGTAGCAGCGCAGCATGTCGGCAAAACCGGCGTAGGGATTCTCCGGGCCTTGGCGGTATTCTTGGACCTGCCTTCTACGGTATTTACCACTCTTTTTGTCGCGGATCTTGCCCAAATCGGCGTCGGCACGCTTGAAGAGCAGGTCGCGTTCCTTTGGGGTGAGCAGGTCCTCTTCCTGCACGGCCTTGGCAGGAAGCTTAATCTTCTCGACCGTGGTAAAGGGCTGCCAGTCGGGGGGCAGGTGTTTGTATTTGATGGCCCAGTACCAGCACGACTTGACCGCCGCTAGAGCGTGCTGGACGGTGACGTCGCGCAGGCCATCCTCGTAGAGCGCCTGCTTCCAGGCCAGCAGGTCATCCGCAGTCACCTGAAGGACGGCCTGATCACCGACCGGGGCACGGTCCCGGCCTTGGCCGACGGAGAAGTCGCACCATTTGGAGAGCAGGTATTGGCGCTGCTTGAAGAGGTCTTGGCTGCGGTTGTCTTTGAGCCAGTCGAGATGCAGATCGCAAAGCACTTCGACGGTAATCGCGGCGCGGCGCAGTTTGCTGCGGTCGGCCACGGCTTTGAGGTGGTCGAGAAAGAGTCTACGGGCGTCGGCGTGTGGAAGCGCGGCGACCTTGCCGAAGTAGGTTTCGGTTCCTCCGGCCTTGGTCATCCAGTAGCCATTTTTTTTTCGGAGTTTTGCTTGTCGAGCCATGGCGCCTCTCTCCCAAAGGGGTATGTCAATGGGGTAAGGAGGCGCATAATAAAAGGGCTGGTGACGCAAGTCAATGCCTCACAAGCCCTTTTGATGTCGGGGCGACTGGATTCGAACCAGCGACCTCCTGAACCCCATTCAGGCGCGCTAGCCAAACTGCGCCACGCCCCGAGTTGCTGGGGATTTTCCCGCAGCATCCGTATCCTACTCGAATGGTGCGTTTTTGCAAGACAAACCAAGCGCCCAAAGGCCGCCGCTCGAGCGTTCATGTTCAAAGTCCGCCCGCCGCATTGACGACTATTCTCCGCCGCCGGACAATGATGCTGGTCCATGCCCTGTTCTCCTATGAGTACCTCATGCGTGTTTCCATTCGCATCGTGGCCGGGTCCCTCAAGGGTCGCCGGCTGTCGCTTGACCATAATCCCGATCTTCGACCCACGCCGCAGATGGTGCGCGAGGCTTTTTTCAGCATCCTCGGCAACGCTGTCCCGGGTCGTCCCTTTGTCGATATCTTCGCGGGCACCGGTGTCGTCGGTCTGGAAGCTCTCAGCCGTGGGGCCGCGCAGACTCTCTTTGTCGAGCGCGACTTTCGGCTCGCCCAGGACATCGAGAAGCACCTGCGAACCTTTGGACTCGGGAAACAGTCTCGGCTTTATCGCACTGATGCGTATCGCTGGATTGCGGCTTGGCAAGCTCCCGCGGAGCCGGTAAACGTCTTCCTCAGCCCACCGTTCGCGGACTTGGAGGAGCGCCCAGAGGAGATGGTCAAGGCCCTTACGACATTGCAGGAACGGGTTGCCGCCGAATCGGTTGTGGTATTGCAGGGAGAGCGCGCCTCGCCCTTGGAGGACGATCCCGTCATGGTCGGCTGGGAGCAGCGCCACTATGGACGCAACGTGCTTTTCATCTGGCAAAAGGAATGAGTTCAAGAACGCGCTATGATCCCCAGGATTCGCTGCGCTCATCCTAGGGTTTGAAGGGCATGAGGTTGGGAATGACCGAGCGTGAGTTTGCCGTTGACGTGGTTCGCCGGCTTCAGGACGCGGGATATGAAGCGTACTGGGCGGGCGGCTGTGTGCGCGACGAGTTACTGGGCCTGACGCCCAAGGACTATGACGTCGCCACCTCAGCCCGGCCCGATGATGTCCAAAAGCTCTTCCGCCGCACCGTGGCCGTCGGCGTGAGCTTCGGCGTGGTCGAGGTGTTAGGGCCGCGGGTGGACCAAGAGCAGCTCAAGGTGCAGGTGGCGACGTTTCGCAGCGAGGGGGGCTATTCCGACGGCCGCCGTCCCGACCACGTCGTATTCTCTTCGGCTCGTGAGGACGCTCTGCGCCGGGATTTCACGGTCAATGGAATGTTCTTTGATCCGGTGCGGAGTGAGCTGCACGACTTCGTCGGCGGCCAAGCGGACCTGCACGCGCGCGTGCTACGGGCGATCGGCGATCCGATTCAACGCTTTCAAGAGGATAAGTTGCGCTTGCTGCGTGCGGTGCGCATTGCCACAAGGTTTGAGCTGTCGCTCGAGTCGGCCACGGGAGCCGCCATCAAGGCGATGGCGGCGGGCATCGTCGTCGTCAGCGCCGAGCGTATCGCGGAGGAATTACGCCAGCTTCTGGTGCATGCGCGTCGCGCTCGCGGCATGACCTTGCTTTTCGATTTGGGTCTGGTGAGGCCGCTTCTGCCGGAACTGGAGCCGATGAAAGGCTTGCCGCAAGGACCGCCGGACGCGCCGACCGGAGACTTGTGGGATCACGAGATGGCGGTGCTTGATTTCCTTGGGCCGTACCCGTCCTTTCCCTTGGCGCTGGCGACTCTGCTGCATGATGTGGGCAAGCCACGCACGGTGGGCCGTACGCCGGAGCGCTACACGTTCTATTCTCACGAGCATGTCGGCGCCCGTCTGGCGGGGGAGATTTCGCTGCGGTTGAAGCTGTCGAACGCGGAATACGACCGCATTGTTTGGCTGGTCGAGAAGCACCAGATTCTCGCCGATGCGAGGAAGATGCGCACCAGCAAGCTCAAGATGCTGCTGGTTCATCAGGGAATCCACGAGCTATTGGCCCTGCACCGTGCCGACGCCCTGGCCAGCGGCCGATCGGTCGATCATGTCGAATACTGTGAATTATTGCTCAAAGAATGGACCGAGGCTGACTTAGATCCGCCGCCGTTATTGACCGGACACGATCTCGCGAAATTGGGATTGGAGCCGGGACCGCAGTTCAAGACGCTGCTCGATGCCGTTCGCGAAGCACAACTTGACGGCACGATCAAGACGCCGCCGCAGGCGGTGGATTTGGTGAAGCGGCTTAAGGAAGAAATGGAGCATGGACGGCCATAGTGACGAACCATGACATCCTTGCATTTCTGCAGGTAGGCTACAGAAATACAAGGATGCCTGCAAGCCAATGAATTGCCTTCACTCACGAGCCACCCTTCCACAGCAAGTCTGGATTGAAGTCGTCGTTGTCGAGCCCCACCGAGAATTGAATGCGGTCGTGGCAATAGTATTCGACCTCGCGCCCTGTGTCGTCTTGGGAGATGACCAGGAGCGGCATCTGCGTCTCTGGGTCGAAGAACCACAGCCGTAGGCCGCCGCGCGGGAACAGCGGATCGATTTTTCGCGGCAGAATTTGCTGCACGGTTTCAAGCTTGTGTTCGAACTCGGGCCTTTGCATGGGGCCGAGATACTTGGCCGATCCCTGGCTCTTATCGCCTTTGTCGAGAGCCTCCACGAGCCTTCCGAAACGCGCGATGAGCGGACCCAAGCCGGCCTCGGTGATCGGATAACGGCTCTTGGCGGTCACCAGCGGATTGTCGGGGGCAAACGCCATGCGCTTGCCGGCCGGCATGAAGATGATGTCGCCGGCGGCCAGACGCACTTGCAGCTTGTTGTCGTATCGGCCCTGAACGTAAACCACTTCACGGCCCTTGCCCTCCGGGCCGAGCCATTTGAGATACACGCTCATGGGTTGTTGCCGATACTTGAGGATCATCAGTTCCTCCGGCATCCGCTGATCGCCGACCATTTCGCGGCGGCGCAACCGAAGGACATAGGAATCGATGCCGGCGTACCTACGGGCGGCCTTGCCGTACAGATCGCGAAACACGGTCCGGGGGTCGGCGCCGGATTCTTGGGCGCCTTGGGTCGCGGCGCTATTTGCCGGCTGCACCGAAGGCTGCACGGGCAGCGGCGGGACAGGCGCCGGCGGGGCTTCCGGTTCCTGTCGTGCGGTCAACGCAAATGAGTTTGGCTTGTTTTCGGAAGCAACAGGCGTGGCGCCGGGCGGATCGGTGATTCGCAGGGATGCAGGTTGCTCGGATTTATTGGGCGCTCGCGCATCGGTCGATGGCGTCTTGGTAAGTTCCCTGCCAGGGGCACGCATCGAAGTCATTTCAGCGCAGCCGAGACTCAGAAATCCGGCGCCCACGAGGAGACATGTACCGCAGCGTGAAACCATGACAGAGTCCATTCTGAGTGGCTCAAACGTGCCGGCAAGTTGCCGCCCAACCGGACGGGGAAGAATAGCTTAAGTGGACGGCAAAAGAAAGACAGAAAAGAACCGCAAGCACGCAGGTTCTCCACATTCTCAGGTTTCCCGCCGTTGGCTGATTCGCCCGGATGAGAACAGGTCTTCCGGAAGCGACGCCTCAGGGTTCGTCCTTCAAGACGACCTCATAGTGCCGCACGCGGTCATCGAACTCCGTAAGCAAAGCCGCTGCCTCTTCGGCCACGACGGCCTGTTCCACATCGGCGCCGGCAAAACGGCGAATCGCATCCAGTGAGCGCCAGTAAGTGACGACCATGACCTTGATGGTCTCCTTGTCTTCTCGCTCCATGAGCGTCGCGCCGGCATATCCTTCGACGTATCGCAATTTCGGCAGTACATGGGTTTTCAAATGGTCTGCATAGGCGGGCGCATTCGAAGGAGTCGTTCGTGCTGACCAGATCCGGGCGATCACATCAAGCCCCCGTGGCGCGATTGTCGAAGAGCTCGTTGCCGACCACGACCGTCCAATTTCGGACGTGCCAGCGCGACACGAGCCCGCTCATGACATAGGGATCGTTACGAGCGAAATTCTCGGCGACCGAACGGTCGGGCCCCCGAAAAATCAAGAGCGCTCGGTCTACCGGTTCCGCGAATGCCCCACCAAGGAGCAACTCGCCGCGCTCGACGGCCGCTTGTGCCAGTCGCAAATGAGCTTCGCGAAATTCCGAGCGGCGCGCGACGTAATCGTCGACCACATCATAAAAGAGCGCGAAGTAGCTCATCACCACTCCCCTAAGCAACAGCCATAATCTCCGCCGCCCGTCAACGGCAACGCTCGCCGCTCGAACGGCAGCTTCAAGTAATCCGCCCGATCGAATACCACCCGGCCATTCATGATCGTATAGGTCACGTGCGTCGAGTGTTCGAACGGATCGGCGTCGTACAATACTAAATCGGCGACTTTGCCCACTTGCAGGCTGCCGAATTGGTCGTCGATCTCCAAGAGCTTCGCGGCATCGAGCGTAATGCTTCGGAGCGCTCGCTCGAATCCCAGACCATTAACCATGGCGATGGCGGCTTCGTAGCGCAGAACGCGCGTCTTCGGCACATATCCTTCAAATGCGGTACAAAGCGCAATCGGGATTTTCTGGTCGGCGAGATGGCCGGCGTTGCCGAGCAGGCTGTTGAACGTCTCCATGCTGCCTGGGCGCTGCATCGTCGGATGAACGACCACCGGCGCCTTGGCTTCCTTGATCTTGTCAGTGATAAGATAACCTTCGGTGGCGAGCGTGAGGACAGGCGTGACATCGAATTCCTTGGCGAGACGCAGGGCCGTGTCGAGATCGTCGGCGCGGTGGGCGCTGAAGATGACCGGAATCTTCTTGTTCAAGACCGGCAGTAGTCCTTCGTGCTTCAGGTTCACGGGCGGCGGCTCCTTGGCGGTCTCCTTCTTTTTCCCGTAAGCCTGCGCCTGGTTGAAAGCGTTGCGGAGAAGGTTGGCCGTGCCCATGCGCGTCGATGGCAGCTTGCCCGGATAGCTCGCCTTCGGAATTTCGCCGAGATTCACTAACACGCCCGCCGGGAAGCGGATTTTCGCCTGATCGACCGTGCGGCCCATCGTGCGGAAGATGCCTGTCTGCCCCGCAATCACGTTGGCCCGCCCCGGCATGGCATGTATCACAGTCACGCCCTGCTCGCGCACAAACTGCAAGAGCGGCTCATTCGGGTTGAAGCTGTCGTAGACCCGCAGATCGGCCTGGTTGGGATCGCTCATCTCGTCCTGGTCCTGATCGACCTTCTTCACGTTCAGCCAACCCGTCAGGCCGACCACCGCATGGGCGTCGATAAGGCCCGGCGTCACCACCGCGGTCGAGATGACCGGAACATCGCCGGGAAGCTTAAAGCCGTTGCGTGGGCCGACGTGCGTGATCTTGCCGTCGTCGATGAGGATAACCCCGTCCTCGATGTCGCCGTTCGCCACGGTATGGATTCGCCCCGCGAAGACGGCCAGCTTTTTCGGATATCCCTCGAGCTTCGGCGCTCCGTTCGGAACTTCCGGCGTCTTCACCGCCGCTTGCGGCTTCGCACTCATTCCGGGCTTCGGCAGGCGATCCTTGTTGGCCAGTGCGAAGCCGCCGGTCTGATAGCACCAGTCGGAATGAAGCGAGCGATCGAACATCTTGACGCCGTCGATATAGGTCTCCAGCACCCGCGTGTAGACGCTGAAGGGCTCGCCGGAAAGGACCACGAAGTCCGCGTCTTTGCCTTTGTCGAGCGAGCCGAGGCGATGATCGAGATGCAGCATCTGGGCGCCATGCAGCGTTAGGGCCTTGAGGGCGACGTCCGGCGGCAAGCCGCCGCGCACGGCGATGGCGCCGGTGCGGAGGAAAAATCGCGACTCGGTGATCATGTCGTCGGTGTTGATGGCGACCTTCACGCCGGCCTTGTGCAGTATGGCGGCGTTCTCTTCGAGCAAATAGAGGACCTCCGGCTTGCCGCCGGGGCTATCGACGAGCGTCAGCGACACGAAGATGCCTTCCTTAGCCAATTCTTGGGCGATGCGATACCCTTCGGTGCAATGCTGTAGGACAAGCTCGAAGCCGAACTCTTTGGACAACCGAACGGCCGTCATGATGTCGTCGGCTCGGTGGCAATGGAAGTGGACCGTGCGGCGGCGTTCCAAAACCTCGACCATTGGCTCCAAGTTGATGTCGCGTTCGGGCGGCGTGGCTTTTTCGCCCTTGGCGAGCGCTTGCTTGTAGTTGTCCCACTTTCGCTTATATTCTTGGCCCTTGACGAGCATCTCGCGCTGCAGGGCGGCGACTTTCATGCGCGTCACCGGCGCCATGTTCTTTGAGCCATAAGCGCCCTTGACGTTCTCGCCGTTGGCGAACTTGATGCCGCCCAGCACGTCGCCGATGATGCGCATCATTTCGATGAGGAAGCCGCGCAGCTTGACGTAAAGCGTTTGGCCGCCGATGGCGTTGCCGCTGCCGGGCATGATGTTGGCGGTGGTGACGCCGCCCGCCAAGGCCATTTTGATGCCGGGGTCGTCGGGGTGAATGGCGTCCAAAGCGCGCAGGCCGGGCTGGACTGGACCGGTCGATTCGTTGCCGTCGGAGCTGGCCCCGGTAAAGGGCCGGCCGAAAATGCCGATGTGCGAGTGCGTATCAACGAGACCGGGGATAATGACCTTCCCCGTCATGTCCAAGACTTTCGCCTCGGCGGGTACTTTGACGTTATCTTCCGTGCCGACTTCGAGAATCTTGCCCGCCTGCACTACCATAATGCCGCGCGGAATGACGGGACCTGACGCCGTATGAATGCGCGCCCCAACGTAAGCGACAGGACCATCCCCCGGCTTGTCAATGGGAGGTTGTGATTTGCCGCCCGCCGTTTGCGTTTCGCGCTCGCCCGGCCCGCGCGAGGCGTAAATGGATTCACCCACCATTAAACCGAGGCTGGCGAAAATCACCGTGAAGGTGACATAACCCATAACGCGAATAAACCCGCCGCGAACTTGCATGACTTTGCTCCCAATCGAAGGAATGGCCGAAGAAGCGCCATCATCTTATGGCCCACAGCAATCGTTGCCAGTTTGCAGGCGTTGTCTTGCCCGCCTCATCGCCCTGCCCTAAGACACGATGATGCGAACCCTACGCCTCTCCTTGCTCTCCTTGACGATTACTGGCCTCGCTGGATTGTTCGGCGTTGAAGCGCTGGAAGCCGGCAAGAACGCCACCGCGCTCGACGCCAAGGCCATTCAGGCTATCCTCGAACCAATCCGTCAGAAGCACGACGTGCCCGGTCTGGCGGCAGCCGTGGTCAACAACAAGGGCTTGGTCGCCATGGCCGCCGACGGCGTTCGCAAGCGTGGCAGCCATCCCAAGCTCGGCCCCGATGACCTTTATCATCTCGGCTCCGACACCAAGCCGATCACCGCTTGGCTCATCGCCTGGCTTATCGAAATGGGCAAGCTCGATTGGGACACAACGCTCGAAGACATCTTCCCCGATCTCGCCATGGATTTTTCCGATGAGTTGAAGAAAGTGAACGTGACGCAGCTCTTGACGCACCACAGTGGAATGCCTGCCAATTGGCTCGAAGTTTGGCTGAAACTGAATAAAGATAAGAGTCCGCGCGAACAGCGCCAAGCGATGATGGGGCAACTCGGCCAAATCAAGTTCGCCCATAAGCCGGGTGAGAAGTTTCTGTATTCGAACCTTGGCTACGTCATTGCCGGGGCCATCGCCGAGAAGGTAACCGACGACTCGTGGGAAAACCTCCTTCGCAAGGCCGTGTTCGATCCCCTGAAGGTCAACCACGTCGGCTTCGGACCGGTCGGCAAGCCGGGTGAAATCGAGCAACCCTGGGCTCACAGCGCTGCCGGCAAGCCGGTGCCGCCGACGCCTTTCGCGGACAATCTGCCGGTGATGGGTCCGGCCGGGCGCGTCCACATCTCGCTGCCCGATTGGTCGCTGATTATCGCCGACACCATCCGCGGCGTCCGCGGCGAGAAGGCCCTGCTCAAGCCCGCGACCTATCAGAAGATGATGACGACGCCGTACATGGACGAGTTCTACGTGCGAGGCGGTTGGGCCGACAAGGACAAAGCCCCGAACGGCAAGCTCCGGTTACTGCACAACGGCAGCAACACCATGAATTACGCTAGCGCTCTCATCATTCCAGAAGACAACTTCGGAATTCTCGTCGTCTGCAACCAAGGCGGCGATGCGGCCAAGAAAGCGTGCCACGAAGCCCGCGACGCCCTCAAGGTGAAGGTGACGGAAGCCGCGACATCACGCTAACCCGCAATCGGGACCGTCGAGCGGGTATTTCTCCATCACTTGGTATGTCGTCCATTCGTAGCCCATCTTCAAATACGTCTTGTGAGCGATGGCGTTGTCCCGTTCCACGTACAGCCGCATTCCAATGACGCCTGAACGCTGCGCGACCGCGACGATGTGTTCGAATATGACTCGGAAGACGCCGCGCCGCCGAAACTCCGGCCTAACGTAGACGCTCTGAATCCACCAAAACCAGCCGTCGCGCCAATCGCTCCACTCGTAGGTCACGCCCATTTGGCCAATGGCCTGGCCAGAGTCCTCGGCCAGGAAATACAGGCCCTTGTGCTCGTCGGCAAGCGCCGCCGCCACCCCGGGACGCAGCTTGGCGAGGTCGAGCGTCTTTCCTTCGCTCTCCTCGGCCAACAACTGGTTGAACTCGACTACCCGATCCAAATCGGCGGCAGTGGCTTGGCGTATTTGCATAGTTAATAGTTAGTGGTCAGTTGTCCGTGGTCAGTCGTCAGTTGTCCATTGTCAGTGGTCGGGAGCGTGGGGTTATTTTTACGAAGGCAAGCCGTATCTTAAATAGCGACCGACCACCAACAACGGACAACGGACCACGGACGACTGACGACTAACCACTATCCACTAACCACTACCAACTATTCATGGATCTTGCCAAATTCATCCGCGACGTGCCCGATTTTCCCAAGCCGGGCATTCTGTTCAAGGACATCACGCCGCTCTTGAACGACCCCGCGGCTTTCGCGGAGGCTGTTGGGCGCATGGCGGCGCCGTTTCCGCGCGATTCCATCGACGCGGTGGCGGCGGCCGAAGCACGGGGGTTTCTGTTTGCCGCCCCGCTCGCACTGGCACTGCAGAAACCGCTGGTGCCGCTCCGCAAGCCAGGCAAGCTGCCGTATCAGACCCATAGCCTTCAATACGATCTCGAATACGGCCAGGCGGAGCTGCAAGTCCACATCGACGGCCTCGCCCCCAACGCCCGCGTCTTAGTGGTGGACGATTTGTTGGCCACCGGCGGAACGCTCGCGGCGGCTTGCCAGCTGTGCGAGAAGGCGGGAGGCAACGTCGCCTCTTGCATTGTCCTGATCGAGCTTGCCTTTCTCCATGGCCGCGACAAACTGAAGCCTTATCGCATCCACAGCGTCCTGCAATTCTGAACTGGTAGGACGGATTTGCAATCCGTCGCTTAATTTGGAATCTGGAAAGATGCCATGGCCGACCCCATCACGCGCGACACCTTCGCATCCGTTTACCAAGGCCAAATCCCGTGGGAGATTGGCCGGCCGCAGAAGGTTTTTGTTGAGGTCGCCGACCAAGTCGCCGGATCGATCCTCGACGCCGGTTGCGGCACGGGGGAGAACGCCTTCTTCTTCGCCGCGCGCGGCCACCAGGTCACCGGCATCGACTTCGTCGAAGAAGCCATCCGCCGCGCGAAGCAAAAGGCAACGGAGCGCGGCTTGCCGGTCACGTTTCTACTCAAGGACGCGCTTACGCTTTCGGAATGGACCGAACGCTTCGACAGCGTCATCGACTCGGGCCTCTTCCATGTGTTCACCGATGACGACCGTCGCCGCTATGTCGCGGGCCTGGCCCATGTGCTCAAACCCGGAGGCCGGCTGTCTCTGATTTGTTTTAGCGACGAGGAGCCCGGCACGCAGGGGCCAAGGCGCGTGAGCCGGCAGGAATTGCAGGCCGCCTTTGCCCAGGGCTGGACCATCGAGTCGCTGACGCGGGCGCGCTTTGAGGTAATTCCGAACCTGAAGGACTTGAGCTTCAGCGAAGGCGGCCCGAAGGCATGGTTCGCCGTGGCACGCCGCCATTGACGCGTTTTCGTTTAGCCGCGAGCCAGCGGCGAGCGCGGACGGGTACTATCAGTGACTGCATCCTGTCCGCGCTCGCCGAAGGCTCGCGGCTAAACATTGGGGGGATTGACATGCGACGATACTTGTTTGCCGCGATTTGCTGTTTCATCATCGGCGCCGACTGGCGCGAGTTCCGCGGACCAGGCGGGCAGGGGATCAGTCCCGAAAAAAACCTGCCGGTCGAATGGTCGGCGAAGAAGAACGTCGTCTGGAAGACGCGCCTCCCCGGCCCCGGCACGTCCAGCCCGGTGACCGCCGGCAGCCGCGTGTTCGTCACCTGCTACACGGGCTACGGCCTCGACGCCGCCAAGCCCGGCAACATGGACGATCTCAAGCGCCACCTTCTCTGTCTCGACCGCAAGACCGGCGACATCCTTTGGAAGAAAGAGTTCGAGCCGGTGCTGCCCGAGCACAAATACCAGGGCGAGGGCGCCTACCACGGCTACAGTTCCAGCACGCCTGTCATCGAAGGCGACCGCCTGTACGTTTTCTTCGGCAAGTCGGGAGTGTATTGCTTTGACTTGGACGGCAAGGAACTCTGGCACGTCGCCGTCGGCAAAGGAATCAACGGCTGGGGCTCGGGCGCCTCGCCGATTGTTTACAAGAATCGGTTGATCGTGAACGCCAGCGTGGAAAGCGGAACGCTATTCGCGCTCGACAAAGCGACCGGAAATGAAGTCTGGAAGACGCCTGGAATCAGCAGCGCTTGGAACACGCCCGTGCTGGTGAAGGCGCCCTCAGGAGAAACCGAGCTGGCGATTAGCGTCCAAGACCGCCTCTTGGGGCTCGATCCCGACTCGGGCAAGGAATTGTGGAAGGCGGAAGGCGTACATCGCTACGTCTGCCCCAGCGTGATCGGCCACGACGGCATTGTTTACGCCATCGGCGGCGGCCACACGTCCCTGGCGGTAAAAGCGGGCGGCCGCGGCGACGTCACCAAGACGCACACGCTCTGGCGCAAGAACAAAGGCTCCAACGTCTCCTCGCCGATCTATCACGACGGCCACATTTACTGGGCCAACGACAGCGGCGGCGTGGTCAACTGCCAAGACGCCGCCACCGGCGAATTCGTCTATCAGGAGCGCCTCGAGCCTGCGTCCGGCCTCATCTACGCCTCGCCGATCCTAGCCGACGGCAAGCTCTATTACGTCTCGCAGCGGAATGGAACCTATGTGGTGGCCGCCACGCCAAATTTCAAGCTGCTCGCGCACAACGTTTTCGAAGACGACAAGAGCCGGACGAACGCCTCACCGGCGGTGAGCGACGGGCAACTGATCATGCGCAGTGACGAGAATGTTTACTGCATTGGCAAGAAGTAGTCGGCTTCAAATATAGGAATCGTTCGCGGTTCGGAGAAAAGGGGTGATCAACGTGAACATAGCACATTCACCACGATTCCAAGCGCTCCTCCAAAAGTCGCGGCAAAGCATCAAGGAGGGAAAAGGATTATCGCGTGAAGCATTCTTGAAGGCGCTACGGCAGCGCACAAGACGAAAGCCTGCTTAGGCGTCCAAATCGGATATCTCTTAGTTTGCCCGATAGAACGACCATGATTCCCCGCGCCCGCTGCTCGCTCCGTGCTCCGTGCGGAAGGCGCGGAGTGATCTTGCACGTCGTCCGGTGCCTTGGCTAACATTTCCAGCAATGTGAACGGCTCAAACCGCGCGTCCGTGTTGAGGAAAGGAATGCTCGTATGGACATTCGCACAACTTACTCGCTGTCGGCACTGATTTTGGTGTTCGGCACGGGCGGCGTGAGTGCCCAGGATTCCGCCAAGTCCAAGAAAGAAGACCTGCGCTACGATGGCAAGGATTTCAACTACTGGCGCGAATACTGGCAAACTGAACTGAAGCCCGAGCGCCGACTGGAAGCGGTTCGGGCGATGGGCATGTTCGGCATGAATGGTTACGCAAACGAGGCCGCAAGAAGCATCATTGGCGTATTGAAGGCGTGCGCCGAGGAAGACCTGGCGTATCCTTTGACAGCTTATTCAGACGGCGGAAAGGACTTAACTCCAGAACAACGCTTGTCTGCCGGCGCGCTAGAAGCCTTGAGAAAAGTCGGTGCCGCGGCAGTCGAGCGCGCGATTCTCGAGGACTGGAAGGAGCCGGGCACCAGGCGCATAGTCATTTGGATGGTTGACATGATCCGGTTCCAGGTCATCCACGGAAAAATGGACTTTCTTGAGAAGGACTTCAATTCAGTCATCGTGAAAATGTTGCTCGACTCCGATCCAGATTTGCGGAATTCAGCGATAGACATGTTGCATCGGCTGGGCGAAGAGTTAAAGCAGATATTTGGGAATGAACTCACCAAACCTGATGTTCGAAAAGTCATATTTGAAGCTGCCCTCTCGGAACTTGACGGTCGAGACGAGCTTGCGAAAGGGTGGCCAAGCTGGCGAAATGGACATCCCGGCTCAATTCTTCTTTATCTTGGTCCCGTGGCCAAGCCGCTAGTCCCCGAATTGCTCAAGCGGCTCAATGGTCTCAGAGAAAGATGCGAGCAAGAAATTGCTGCCTACGATCGCGAGTTCAAGAAATTCCAAGAAGCCCGAAGCGCGGAACAGCCGGCACAACAACCTAGGAATGCGCTCCCGGCGTGTGATCAGAGTTGTGAACTCGTGGAGATTCTCGCCGCCATCGGACCAGATGCCAAGGAAGCGTTGCCGACGCTCGAAGCTTTGTCCAAAAACCCTTGGGAGGAGCTGCGCGAGGCGGCCCGCTCGGCCATCCGGGTGATCCGCGGGGAGAAAGGCGCCGAGTCGGGAAAGAAAGCACGCCCTGTTTTACCTTGAGTCGCGATTTTGCGCTGACCAGACTCGTTCAAGGGTGATGATTCGTTTCATGAACGAATTATTCGTTTCACGAGGTGTGTCTGTGTCCAGATAAAATCAAAAAACAATCGTCATTTCTCCACCAAAATCGGATAATCCCGCGGCTGCCCTGGATGCACGATCAAGATGCCGGTTCCCGCTTCACGCTCCACGCGCACCGGATATGGCAAAACTGGCGTCGTCACGCTCTTGATCGCGGTGATGATGTCGATCTTATCGCGGTATTTTCCTCCCCAGAACTCGGCGATTTCTTTCGAGCCGAGCGACATCTCTTCGATCAGGAAAACCGCGTCGGCGGTGTGCATGAGCGCCTCGCCGCCGACGGGCACGCCGGTGTCGCGGATTTGGCCCACGCAGATGCAGGTGATGCCCTTCTCGTGGTTGTAAGTCTTGAGGGCGGAAAGATTGTCGGCCGTGCGATTCTTGGTCGGATCGAGCATGTTGAGCGAATCGATGACCACGAAGCGGATTTTCTCCTTTTCCACGAGATAGCGATATTTCGTGACAAAGTCGTCCCAGGTCTGGCCCTTGTGATATTGGCTTTGGAGCACGAAGACGTTTTCAAGCACCTCCTTGGTGAAGGTCTTTTCGTCCAGGCCGGTCGCCGACATGCCGATCTTGATCATCCTGGAGCAGAGATCGTCGCGGCCCGCTTCCTCCTCGTTGTAGAAGCCCTCCTCGGCAATCACGAAGCCGACCGGATGGCCCTCGCGCGCCACTTTCGACAAGCCGGCTAGCACGGTGCGCGTCTTTCCTTTGCCGGGAGGCCCCGCCAGCGCGATGGTGCAGCCCTTCGGCACTCCGCCCAATGCATGCGTGCGATCGTCGGTCAGACATAGGACGTCGAGCACCGAGCCAAGCTTGACTCCCTGCTGCGTCTTGATGCATTTGCCAAGTAGCGCGGGCCGAATGATGTCGGCGTCGAGACCCCTGTCGCCATCTTGGATCGGCGCGGCGCCGGTGAAGGGGAGGGCGGACGGATCGACCACCGCCGGCGACAACCCGCCGCCCATCATCATCTGCATCATTTGCATCATCGCCATCATGGGGTTGCCTTGCATACCGGGCATTTGCATGCCGCCCATCGGCATTTGCGGCATCATGCCGCTCATCGGCATTCCTCCCATGGGCATTTGCGGCATCATGCCCGTCATGGCTTGCGGCATAACCGGCTGCGGTACGGGTGCTTGAACCGCAGAAGCTTCGGAGGATGGAGAGGGAGTCTTTTTCTTGGCCATACTGCGACCTCAATTTGCTGGTAAGTAGGTTGTGTAACGCGGCTGCGCGGCTTTGTCAAGGAAATGACCGACCGCCTCGCTATTGTGCCGTCCAACCGCCGTCGACATACAGCGCCGTCCCGGTCACGAATCCCGATGCCGGCGACGCCAGGAAGATGACTGCTCCGTCTAAAACCTCCGGCCTGCCCCAGCGGCCCATCGGCGTCCGAGCGGTTAATCCGTTCAGGCGGAATTTGTCGAGACTCATGTCCATTGTTCCATAGAGACAGTCCGGGGTCGCCTGCGACTCCCCGCCAAACGAGGATCTCGGGCATTGAATGTTCGCCGCAACTGGGATCGCTGTCAAGCGAGGTGCGACGCGAGCGCGAATCGCGAAGCGGGCCACTCCATAAAATGAGCCAATCATGCTATTATCGCGCGAGCAAACCCGCGAGGTGGATCGCCGTGCCATCGAGGAATTCGGCGTTCCGTCCCTGGTCCTGATGGAGAACGCCGGCCGCGGCGCCGCGGAGTTGTTGCTCTCGTTGGGCGTGCATGGCCCGGTGGCGATCTGCTGCGGCAAAGGCAACAACGGAGGCGATGGCCTGGTGATGGCGAGGCACCTCGACAATCAAGGCGTTCGCGTTCAGGTACATATGTTCGCCAGGCCTGAGGAGCTTAGTCCCGACGCCGCGATCCACTGGCGCATCGTCATGCAGTCCCGGATTCCAACGCAAATCTGGTCGGATCGTATTGCCGGCGAAGGTAGGTCCGGCGAAGGTAGGTCCGGCGAGCCGAGCCGGACCTGGAGCGACAACGACCTTGCCAAGGAGCTTGCCGCGGCCGAGTGGGTCGTCGACGCCCTATTCGGCACGGGGCTGACCGGTCCGGTGCGTCCACCGCTCGACCGAGTCATCGCCGCCATCAATGCTAGCCCGGCACGGGTGTTGGCTGTGGATATCCCTTCGGGCCTCGATTGCGACACCGGCGAGCCGATGGGTCCGACCGTCCGTGCCCGCCACACGGCGACGTTTCTCGCCGCCAAAAAGGGCTACAACAATCCCGCGGCCCGCAACTGGCTTGGCAAGGTCCACGTGGTGGACATCGGGGCGCCCATTCGACTGCTTAAGGAATTGAGGGCTTCATGATTCGACCAACGCAACCGGAAGAAACGCCGCACCTGGTGGCCATGACCGAGGCGACGGGCCTGTTCAAGCCCATGGAGGTGGTAGCTCTCAAAGAGGTATTGGATGATTATCATGCCGAAGAGCACAAGCTCGGCCATCGCTGCGTCAGCTACGAGAAGGACGGCACGGTGCTCGGATTCGCTTACTACGCCCCCGCCGCCATGACCGACCGCAGCTGGTATCTGTACTGGATCGTGGTCGGCAAGGATCTACAGGCAAAGGGCATCGGCACCGAGTTGTTGCGCTCCTTGGAGCACGACATCAAAGTGCATCACGGACGCCTGCTTTTCATCGAGACCGGCTCAGTGCCCCACTATGAAAAGACGCGCCAGTTCTACATTAAGAACGGCTACGAAAAGCACGCGGTTCTGAAGGACTTCTACGCCGACGGCGACAGCATGGTGGTTTTCCGGAAGGCGCTGTGAGTTGGTGCACGCAATACCCCCAGGATTCGCTTCGCTCATCCTGGGGCTTGGGGCCTGCTCCTCAATGACAAGTCAGCCCGACGTACTGTGTGCCGGCATCGTGGTCGCCGATCATGTCTGTACCCCGATTTCGCACGTGCCGGCGGCTGGCGAGCTGGTGATGGCCGACGGCATGCTGCTGACCAGCGGCGGTTGTGCGGCGAACGCGGCGATCGACCTGGCGAAGATAGGCGTGCGCGCCGCCGTCGTTGGCCGGGTCGGCGCCGATCTCTTTGGACGAATCGTCAGCGACATGCTGCGCGATTCTGGAGTGGACGTGTCGCTGGTGATGCCGACGCCGGGCATGGACACCAGCCAGACGATGATCGTCAACGTTGCCGGCCAGGATCGCCGCTTCATCCACACCTTCGGCGCCAACGCCCGATTTGCCGCGGCGGATATTCCCAGCGACAGGCTCATCTCATGCAAGGTGCTGTATCTCGGCGGCTACCTCTTAACGCCGAATCTGAAACAAGAAGAGCTCGTCCCAGTTTTCCAGAAAGCGCGGGCCCACGGCGTGAAGACGGTGCTTGATGTCGGCGTTCCCAAACCGGGTGAATACGTCTCGCGGCTGGATCGACTGCTGCCGTTTACGGACGTATTTCTTCCCAACAACCACGAAGGCGAGTTAATCACCGGCGAGCGAGATCCCGTCAAGCAGGCGGAGATCTTTCAGCGCCTCGGGGCCAGAACGGTGGTCATCACGATGGGAGGCGACGGCTCGATCCTGGTGCAGAAGGATTTGCGACTCAAGGCGGGAGTCTACCCCATCGACTACGTGGATGGTTCCGGCGGCGGCGATGCCTTCGATGCCGGTTACATCTTCGGAATGCTCCAGAACATGGGCGCCGAGGATTGTTTACGTTTCGCAAGCGCCCTGGGAGCCAGCTGCGTGCGGGCGATCGGCACCACGCCCGGCGTTTTCACCCGGCCCGAGTGTGAAGAGTTTTTGGCCAAGAACAAGTTGTCAATCCACCGACTCTAAGAATTCGTTGTGTCGCCACCCCCCCCACACACCCCTGGCGACGCAAGTCAATGGAATGGCCAGCACCTTAACTTACTAGGAAACAAAGACTTACGGAATGAAGAGAAGAAATGCGTCTAACGCGTTCTAAACGGATCGCGGCGCCGCCTGTCGAACCGAGATTGCCGTGACCGGCCCTTTACGTCGCGCCGCATCCAGTCGTAAAATACACCCAAAGGGAGGTCCCGCATAGCAACGTGAGTCTCAACAACACCCGCGACGACTTAACCGTTCATCTCGAAAAGGCCATTCTGGTCAGCGTGTCCTTGCCCAAACGGCCTTGGCAAGGCGACGATCCGCTCGACGAACTCCGTGGCCTAGCCACTACCGCCGGCGCTCGGGTCGTGGGCGGCCTGCTGCAAAAGCGCGACGGCATCATTCCAGGTACCTACATCGGTAAGGGCAAGCTGGAAGAATTGAAGGAGTCGGTCGAATCGCATGACGCCGACGTCGTCATCTTCGACAACGATCTCTCCCCGGCGCAAGTTCGCAATCTGGAGAAGGCAACCGGGGCCAAGGTAATCGACCGCAGTGAACTGATTCTCGACATCTTCGCCACGCGGGCCCGAAGCGTCGAAGCCCGCATGCAAGTGGAGCTGGCCCAGCTTGAATACGCCCTGCCTCGCTTACGGCGCATGTGGACGCACCTGTCGCGCTACAAGGGCGGCATCGGCCTCCGGGGGCCGGGCGAAACGCAGCTCGAAGAAGACCGCCGCTTGGTCGCCGTCAAGATTCGCGATCTCAAGAAGCGTCTGATCGCCGTGGAATCGCGCAGGGAGCGCGAAGTCCAAGGCCGGCGCGACGAGCACACCGTTTCGCTCGTCGGCTACACCAATGCCGGCAAAAGCACGTTGATGAACGCGCTGACCGGCGCCGGCGTCCTGGCCGAGGACAAGCTTTTTTCGACGCTCGACACGCGCACCCGGCAATGGCGGTTGTCGGAATGGGGCAAAGTGCTTCTGAGCGACACGGTCGGTTTCATTCGCGATTTGCCGCATCATCTCGTCGCCTCGTTCAAGGCCACATTAGAAGAAGCCCGCCAGGCACGGCTGCTCTTGCACGTCGTCGACGCCTCCAGCCCGCAGGCAGAGGAGCAGATCCAAGCGGTATCGGCCGTGCTCAAAGAATTGGGCTGCGCCGCCAAGCCGACGCTTCTGGTGCTGAACAAGGTGGATCAAGTGGCGGATTTGTCACTGCTTCAGGTGCTCGAAAAACATCACCCTCACTCGGTCGCCGTCAGTGCCGCGAAGCGCAAAAACCTGGATCGGCTGCAAGACGCGGTGATCGAAATGCTCAGCGCTGATTTTGTTAGCGCCAAGATCGACGTCGCCGCCGGCAACGGCCGGGTGCTGGCGTATCTCTCCGCGCATGCCGAGGTCTATCGCCAGGAGTTTCACGACAACCGGGTGGTGGTGAGCTGCTATTTGCCGCGGCATCTGGTCAGACACATCAAGGAGGATGACGTGGTGGTGAAGTTAATAGAAGAAGCGAAAGTGCGCACCGAGGAATCCGAATCCTGATGGCTGCGTCCTAATGGCTCGCTCGGCGGTTTCGCGCTCGCATAAGCGCGCAAAGCTGCCGAGCGAGCTTCGACGACGCTTGACTGACTCCAAGTCAAACTCAGGGGCTCTTTGCCCAGCGCAGTTTCGCCGAGCGCGCTCGTGGGTTGCGCTGACGTTCAGGGAAAGTCGCGCGCACGGGCTCCGGTGAAGTCTCTTCGTAGACTCCTTTTCGCAGTCCTTCTCGAAAGGCACTTTTCACGAGTCGATCCTCGCCGCTGTGGAACGTGATAATCGCCGCTCTGCCGCCGGGATTCAGGCAGGCCGGCAGGATGCGCAAGAAATGCTCCAGATTCGCAAACTCACGATTGACGAGAATGCGCAGCGCTTGAAACGTGCGCGCGGCCGGGTGAGTCGTCCATTTCGTTTTACTCGGATGGAGCCGCCAGCCGGTTTTTCCAGTCGCTTCCTGAATCACCTTCGCTAGTTCGCCGGTGCGTTCGATCGGTTTCTTCTGGCGGGCGGTCACAATGGCAGCAGCAATGATTCGAGCCGCAGGCTCATCGGCCAATTCTTCGAGCGCGCGGCGAAGATCGTTCTCGGAAATCGTCGCCAACAACTGGGCGGCTGTCCTGCCGTGGGACGGATCCATGCGCATATCAAGCGCGCCGTCGCGACGATAGGAGAAGCCGCGCTCGGGATCGTCAACTTGCAGGCTCGACATGCCGAGATCGGCGAGGATGACATCGGCGCTGGATACGCCATGCTCGGCCACGATTTGGGCGAGTCCAGCGAAGTTGGCGTGGTGTAGATGGAAACGCAAGCCCAGCGGAGTGAGTCGCTTGCACGCTTGTTCGAGATTCGCGGCATCAAGATCGCAGCCGATTAGGAGGCCAGCGGGGTCGACGCTTTTGAGCAGATCGACGGCGTGTCCCGCCCAGCCGACGGTGGCGTCCACCACGACGTCGCCGGGTTTCGGGTGAAGACAGGCAAGCACCTCGTCCAAGAGGACAGGGCAATGCTGGCCTGGAGGTGTGCTGCGCGGTCGGGACATGGGATTGGTCGCATAACCCCCAAGATTCGCTGCGCTCATCTTGGGGCTGGGACTATTTCATCTTGGACGTTTGCGCCGCCTCCGCCTAGTCTACTCCGTGATTTTCCAAATCTTTTCGGGGTGCCACATGCGAGCCTTCTTCAAGCGTCTGACGCTGGCCTTGTGTCTTTCCACGGCGGTCGCCGCGATCATGCCGGCGCATGCCCAAGAGCTAGGTCCAAACCTCTACCAGGGTTTACGATGGCGGATGATCGGGCCTCATCGCGGCGGCCGCACTGTGGGAGCGACCGGCGTGCCGGGGCAACCCAATGTCTTCTATATCGGCGTCAACAACGGCGGGGTCTGGAGGACGAACGACTATGGCCGAACGTGGATTCCGATTTTCGACGACCAGCCGACCGGCTCCATCGGCGACGTCGCGGTCGCGCCGTCCGATCCGAAGATCCTCTACGTCGGCACGGGCGAAGGCTTGCAACGGCCCGACCTTTCGACCGGCGACGGTGTCTACAAATCGATCGACGGCGGCAAGACTTGGAAGCATATGGGGCTAAGTGACGCGCAGCAGATTCCCGTCGTTCGCGTCGATCCTAAGGACGCCAACCGCGTATTTGTGGCGGTCCTGGGCCATCCCTATGGCGCTAACAAGGAGCGCGGAATATTTCGGTCCAGCGACGGCGGTCAGACTTGGAAGAACGTTCTTTACAAAGACGAAGATACGGGCGGCATGGCGCTCGAATTCGACCCCAACGACTCGCGCATCATCTATGTGGCGCTTTGGTCGTCGCGCCTGGGACCATGGGAGAACGGCCACTGGCAGGGACCGGAGAGCGGCTTGTTCAAATCGATCGACGGCGGCGATACCTGGCGGCCCCTGACCAAAGGCCTTCCCACTGCCGAGGACAAGCTCGGCCGCATCGGCATCGCCGTATCCCGGAGCGAGCCCCAGCGCCTGTTCGCCATGGTTGACGCAGCCAAGCTCGGCGGCGTTTACGTTTCCGACGACGCGGGCGAAAACTGGCGCTGCGTCAACACGGACCATCGTTTGTGGGGCCGCGGCTTCGATTTCGCCGAGGTCAAAATCGACCCCAAGAACAAGGATATTGTTTACGTCGCCAATACATCCCTTTATCGCTCCACGGACGCAGGCAAAACGTTCACCGCCATCAAAGGCGCGCCCGGCGGCGACGACTATCACACCATTTGGATCAATCCGGACAATCCACAAATCATTCTGCTCGCCACCGACCAAGGCGCAGTCATCACCGTAAACGGCGGCGAAACTTGGAGTTCGTGGTACAACCAGCCGACCGCCCAGTTCTATCACGTCATTGCCGACAACCAATTCCCCTATTGGGTATACGGCGGCCAGCAGGAGAGCGGCTCGGCGGCGGTGTGTAGCCGGGGCAACGACGGTCAAATCACGTTCCGCGAATGGCAACCGGTGGGCGTCGAAGAATATGGCTATGTTGCGCCCGATCCGCTGAACCCGCATCTCATCTACGGCGGCAAGGTAACGCGGTTTGACAAGCGAACCGGCGACGTTGAAGATGTCGGTCCCAAAGAACTAGGGCGCAGAGGTAAGGGCAAATTCCGCGCGCTGCGGACGGCGCCGCTGTTGTTCTCGCCGGTGGACCCGCATGTCCTCTACTTCGCGGCCAACGTGCTCTTCAAGACATCCGACGGCGCCAAGACGTGGGAAATCATCAGTCCCGACCTTTCGCGCGAATCGCCGGACGTGCCCGAGAGCATCGGCGTCTTTCGCACGCCGGAGATGGCGAAGCAGGCACGGCGCGGCGTGATCTATGCGGTCGCCCCTTCCTATAAGGACATCGACACGATTTGGGCCGGATCCGACGACGGCTTGATTCACGTCACGCGCGACGGGGGCAAGACTTGGCAAAACGTGACGCCGCCGGCGCTCTCCGCCTGGAGCAAAGTGTCGCAGTTGGACGCGGGCCGGCACGACAAGGACACCGTCTACGCCGCCGTTAGCCGCATTCGCCTCGACGATCAACGGCCGCACGTTTATCGCACGCATGACGGCGGCAAGACTTGGATCGAGATTGTCAAAGGACTGCCCGACAACGCTCCGGTCAACGCTGTCCGCGAGGATCCGGTCCGCAAGGGGCTGCTCTTCGCGGGCACCGAGCGAGCGGTATTCGTGTCGTTCAATGATGGAGATGACTGGCACCCACTACGGCTCAATATGCCGGCCACTTCCATCCGCGATTTGGTGGTGCATCAAGGCGACATCGTCGTCGGCACGCATGGCCGATCGTTCTGGATTCTTGACGACATCTCGCCGCTCCGGCAGTTGACTGCGAAAACGGCGGCGGCCGAGGAGTATCTCTTCGAGCCAAGGCCGGCCTACCTCGTCAAGCGCAACGTCAACACGGACACGCCGCTGCCGCCCGAAGAGCCCGCGGGAAAGAACCCGCCCGACGGCGCGATCATCTACTATCATCTCAAGTCGAATCCCGCTGGACCCGTGGTGCTAGAAATCCTGGATGCCGGCGGCAAGCTTGTGCGCCGCTTTGCCAGCACCGACGAGCCTGAGAAAGTGGATGAGAAGGCTCATCCGATACCGATGTATTGGGTTCGGCCGCCCCAGATTCTCTCGGCCGAAGCAGGGATGCACCGCTGGGCCTGGGACCTGCACTACCCGCTCTCCAAGGAAGGCAAACGCTCGTTCCCGATCTCTGCGATCTACAAGGACACGCCAAGCGAGCCGATGGGACCCATGGCAGCGCCCGGCGAATACACGGTGAGGCTGTCCGTGAATGGCCGGACATCGACGCAGCCGCTGACGCTGAAGGCCGATCCCCGAGTAAAAAAATGAAGCGAGCGAGCGTCGAATTAAGAGATACTGATCCAATTTTGAGAGAAATTCTGCCTCAAACCGAGGAAGTTTTTGCTTGCGATAATTCGCCTTGAGAGCGACAATTAGCTCTTGCACATCGCCCGTTGCGATCCATTTCACAAGTTGGGGCGAGGAAATGGCGTTTATTGCCCAATGCCTTTATTGCCAGAATAAGATGCAAGCTCCGGCCAGCGCCGCGGGGATGAGCGTTCGCTGCCCGAAATGTCAGAACTTCTTCACCGTTTTTCCGATGGAGCAATCCTCGGCGACGCAAGATGGGCGCTTTCGCGCCAAGCCGGAAACAGCGAAGGCAATCCCGCACCCGGCGCCAGTCTCCGTCGAAATCGCGCTGCCGGTTCCCGTGCCGTTGAAAGTACCGGCCAAAAGGCATTCCCAAGTGATTGGCCCAGCCAAGGCTCGTATCCCTGCCATTGCGCATGCGCCTGTCAACGAGGCGTCGACGAACGCGCCCGCCGCGGATCAAGAGGAATCTCCACTTGAACCGCCCGCGATTCTGATGTCCGCCGCCATCGAGGTCCGTGCGCCGACCATCATTTTCGCGGAGTCGGCGCTCGAGCAAAAACCGGCCGTTCCTTTGCTCAAGCGACCGGGCAGTATGACCGGCGTGGTCGCGCTCGTGCTTACCGGACTCGGGTTGGTGTGCGCCTCTTTCACCCCGGTCGCATTGTTGACGGCTCCGCTCAGCGCGTGTGGCTTGCTCATCGGGCTTGCGGGCTGGGCGTCGCTCGTAGGCCAGCCTTCCCGCCGCACCGCGCGGGCGCTTCCCATCGCCGCCTCGGCGATCGGCGCCGTGGTCCTGTTCGTGGCCATGATCTTTCCAAGCGCTCTCGGTCCGACGTATGCTCTGGTGAAACAAGGCGGCGGCTCGAGTGCCGGGTTGCTTAAATTCATTCCGATCGATCTCGCCAGTGGCACCGCAACGCCTCTGCAAGACCAAGGGTGGGCGAACGCCTCTTTAGCAGCCGTCCAGCAGGATCAAATTCGCGTCCAAATTCTGGCCGCCGAGTTCAAGACGATTGACGTCCGGCCGGAGAAGCCGGAAATCACCGGCAAGAAGTTCATGGTCGTGCAATTGCGGCTTCAGCAAGTCGGAGCGACGCGTGGATTGGAATACCACCATTGGGGCCCGCACAGTCCCTGGCCCGACAAGCCGGCGCCGATTCTGCTAGATGCGAAGGGAAAGCCCTACCGGCCGTTGACTTTTGCCGACGGGACGTTGATCCACGGACAGCAGATCAAGAAAGAACTGTATGCCTCGGCAACCCTGCCGGATTTCTTGGTGTTCGACGTTCCCGCCGCCAAGGGAGAATCCTATCGTCTCACCCTTCCCGCCTATGCTTGGGGCGGCAAGAGTGATTTCAAGTTCGCCCTTTCAGCCAATTTCATGAAACATTAATTGGGAGGACGCCATGCACAGCGCGCGTACGTCAGCGAAGCCGACGGGCATGCCGCGGGCGGGCTTTACCTTGATCGAATTGCTCGTGGTGATCGCCATCATCGCCATTCTGATCGGCTTGCTGCTGCCGGCCGTTCAGCAGGCCCGCGAGGCGGCCAGCCGTACGCAGTGCAGCAACAACCTCAAGCAGATGGGCCTGGCCATCCATCTTTACAACGACACTTTCAAACGGCTGCCGCCAAGCCGGATCAGCGACGAAGGCCCGTCTTGGGCCTGGCTGATTCTTCCCTATTTGGAACAAGACACCATGTACCGCCAATGGGAACAAGGCAAGCCTTGGTTCAGTTGTCCCAGTGAGGTGCGCCTGGCGACCGTCGGCGTTTTCTTCTGTCCCTCGCGGCGCAGTCCGGACGGCAGCGGCCAGAGTAACGAGTTCGTAAGCCCGCCCAACAACTGCCTGCTTTTTGACGGCTCCTTGGGCGCGCTTGGGGATTATGCGTGTTCGATCGGGCCGACGGGCGACGACCGAGCGCCGGCCGCCGGCGCCTTCCAGTATCATGTGGGCCTGCGCACGGTCGAAATCGTCGATGGCCTCAGCAACACCATCTTCATTGGCGAAAAGCAGATTCCAAAGGGCTACTACGGCGATTGGCCTTGGGATTGCTCGATCTACGACGGCCACAATTACGTTTGCAACGCCCGCGGCGCCGGACCCGGTTATCCGCTGGCCGATTCCTGGTGGAGCCAGGATCTGGTTTTCGGCAGTATGCACCCGCATCTCGTGCAGTTCATGTTCGGCGACGGCAGCGTGAAATGGCTGTTCACGTCCATTAATCCAGTCACTCTGGGTCTCTTGTCGCACCGAGCGGACGGCCAAGTGATTCCGCCATATGAATGAGGTCTTATGGCGCGATTGACGGAGCGCGACTCGATCCGCACTATTCTCAACCAAGATCGGCCGTGGTCGGCGTATGCCTTGGGCGATCTCGCGCCGGGGTTTTTTGAGAAGTGCGTCTGGTTCGCCTCGGACGGAGGCGCCCTCTCTCTCGTCTACTTGAGCTTCCTGACTCCAGTCCTGATCGCGCTGGGCGACGATCGGGATTGGAGTGGCGTCTGGGAAGAGACAAAGGAGTTCCTAGGCCCCGGCCGCGAAATCTATATCGGCGTCCGGCCTACCGTGATGGCGCACCTTCGCACGCATCACGCCATCCATCACGAAAAGCCGATGTTGCGCATGCGCCGAGAACCAAAAGATTTCAATGGCGGCGATGATTCTCGCGTTCTGCGCCTGAGTCGCGAGCACGAAGCCGCAGTTGCCCGCCTTTACGGGACCGGTGAGGCTGCGGGTGAATCGCCTGATTTCTACAGTCCTGAAATGCTTTCCGAAGGCGTGTTCTACGGCGCGTGGGAAGACGACGAGCTGGCCGCGGTCGCCGGCACGCATCTGGTTTACCTCGAAGAGAGCGTAGCAGCTCTGGGAAACATCTTCACGCGCAGCGATCGGCGCGGACGGGGACTGGGAACGCTGACCACGAGCGCGGTTCTCCGCCGGCTCGCGGACGACCGCCTTCAAACGGTGATCCTCAACGTCCACCAAGAGAACCATCCCGCACGGCACGTCTACGAGCGTTTGGGATTTCGTGTGCACTGTCCCTACTTTGAAGCGGTCGTTAAGATCTGATCCCGCGGACTGGCGAGCGAATTAGGGCCGCAAAGTCGGGACAATCGCTAAAGTTCGCCGGACTTATTGCCGATCATTTCTGATACGTCTCAAATCCGTCAAGGACACCTGATGGCCCCATCTCTTCCTGTGTTTAGAATCCTCAGCGGCCTCGCGCTCGCAGCGTTCCTATTGGATGGCCGCGCGGTGCACGCGCAGGTTCCAGCTTTCCCGATTTCTCCAGCAGGCCAGTCTCGCCAAACGGAGGAAACTGCGAATACGCTGCCACAGTCTCCGCGTCAACCGGCCGTCTTGGACGACGACGCGATCCGCAAATTCATCCGTGAGGAACTAAGGCGTGAGAATGGCGAGCGCTTGGCCACGGAGGCGAAGTCGGACCCAGCCCTCTCGAAAAAGGCATCCGATTGGCTAGAGGTTGGGAAGGACTTTCAGCTCCAGGCGCGCTGGGACAATGGCTTCGTCGCCGAAACCAAAGACCAGGCGTTTCGGCTCCATATTGGCGGCCGGCTCGAGTTTGACAACACTTGGTTCACTCAAAACGACAACATTCTGATCGGCAGCTCAGCCGGTCAGCGTCTCGACGACGGTACGCTGTTACGTCGGGCCCGCATGCGCGCCGACGGGGTGCTTTGGGAGTTCATCGATTTCGTCACCGAGGTCAACTTCGCCACCATTCAGGATGTGAGCAACGTCGACAACAGCCAGGTGCAAATCGGCAGCGTTGGTTTGACCGACTTCTACGCGGGATTTCACGACGTCCCGCTCGTCGGCAACGCGCGTTTCGGACACTTCAAAGCGCCGGTCGGCCTGGAACGCTACACCAGTTCAAACGACTGGTATTACATGGAGCGCTCATCGCTCTACGACGCGTTGCTGGGACCGAACAACTACCAAAACGGCATGCTCCTGTTCAACTCGTACTGGGATGATCGCGTCACGCTTGCCGGCTGCCTCGCCTGGCTGAGCAACGCCACGGTGCAATCGTTCGGCTTCGGCGGCTTCGAAACGGGACAATACGGCGTGAGCTGCCGGGCGACGGCGTTGCCGATTTATGAAAACGACGGCCGCTGCTTAGTGCACGTCGGCGTTGGCTATCAGCACCAGGCCATCTTCAACAACTCGTTTTCCGTCGCCAATCGGCCTTTGCTTCGCGCCGGCGCCGGCGGCAGCCAAACGCCGAACCTTCTCTTTACCGGAACTTTCTTCACGCCCAACGGCGCGGACATCGTCGATCTAGAATGGGCCATGGTCCACGGCCCCTTTTCGATGTCCGCCGAGTATGCCGTCGCGCGCGGAACGAATATCTTCGACAGTCTCAACGGCAACGTCTTCTCCGGTCCGCGCGGCAGCGTGACCTATCAGGCCGCCTACGTCGAAGCGGGCTGGTTCATCACGCCCGGCGACTATCGTCGCTACGACAAGAAGATCGGCGTCTGGGATCGGACGATTCCGCAGGAGAATGCGTTCCTAGCGCGAGGGAACGACGGTAGCCACTTTTGGGGCCACGGCGCGGTGCAACTTCTGGCGCGCTACACGTATCTCGACCTCGTGTCAGGCGACCCGGTGCTGACGCCGACATCCGGAGGCGCCAGGGCCGGCCAACAGCAAGACGTCACCCTCGGAGTCAACTGGTACCTCAATCCGCAAGTCTTCGTCATGCTCAACTACGTCTGGACGCACCTCAATTCGGTCGTGCCCGGCGCCAACGGCAATCTGCAAGGCATCGGCATGCGCCTACACATCGACTTTTAATGTCACGGCGAGCCGGAAGCATCACGGCGAGCCGGAAGCATCAGCGACCGGAGATGCGCTCAAGACTAATCCGGCGCCGCCTCTTTCGGCACCGACGGCGCCGAGGCGAGTACGACCCGGCAATGAGCGTGCTGCACGACATGGCTCATCCACGCGGCCAGCGGCATCTTGTCGCCGCTCGGCGTGTTCTCGCCCAACGGCACAATGATGAGGTCGAACTCCTTCTCCTTCGCCAGGCGGACGATCTCCGCCCCACGGTCGCCGTCCACGCTGAATACTTCCACCTTACGGCCTACCTGGCGGGATTGCTCCTGCACCATATGAAACGAGCCGGAAGCGTCGGGGCTCTTTTCTTTCGGTATGACCAAACCGAGGATGACCTCCGGATCGAGCATGGTGAGACAGGCCTGGAACAGGTCGATGTCGTCGGGCCGGGATTCGGAGATGAGTAAGACGCGATCGACGCCGACGCCGGCGGCGCGCAGCTCCGCCACCGATCTAGCCCGGCTTTCACCCAGCCGCGGGATGCGGTTGCCGCCGCCCAGGTCGAGGTGGACGTCGCGGTCCTTGCCGATGATGCGAACCGTCAGCGGCGTCGCCGTGCCGCCGTGCAGGTTGATCCAGTAGAAGGCGATCTGCTCGAACTGCTCGTCGGCGGAGTACTTGTTCGACGCGCCGACCACTAGTTCGTGTACTTGTAGGTCCATCGCGGTCCGCAAGAGCGCGTAGAGCGGATTATTGGTCGGCACGATAAGCGGCTTCACTTCCTTGCCGGCGCTCTCGGCTTTCTGCACCACGGCGGTCATCAGGTCCTGCTCGTAGGGATCGAGAAAGTCCTTGTCGTAAGGATCGTCCCCCTGCGGCACCGCCTTGGCAGTCATGACCACGACATCGGTGATCTTCGGATCAGTGTCGGCAAGCGCCTTTTCCAGCATGACCAGGTTCTGCGTCGAGCGGATGGCGACGAGCTTTCGGTATGGCTTGCCGAGTCCGAGGCTCTTGACGTCGATCAGTTCTTCGGATTGCTGATTGAATTGCTCGAGGTGCTTGTGCTTTTTTCCTTTAAGCCGGCGATCGTGGACGATCTCAGAGATAAAGAAGATCGAGAAGAAGGTCGCGGTGAAGATGCCGCCGAACAGAGTCGCCACCGGCTTGGTGAACAGGTTGAGAAGGGCGGCGCTCAACAGCACCAAAAGGACAAGCAGAAGCCCGAACGGCACCTCGACCGAGCCGAACTTGAAGTTGAGCGGGACCTTGTACTCGCGCCGCCGCGTGTCTTTGAAGCGCAAGACCACCATTGACAGGGCCTGGAATACAAAGCTCCAGACGACTCCAAACGCATATGCCTCGCCCAGGAGCAGCACGTCGCCCTGGCTGACGAGGATGATGGCAAGCTGCAATCCGACGATGAGCACGAGAACGCGATACGTCGTGCCGTATCGCGCGTGCGGCCTCAAGAACCAGTCGGGCATGACGCCGTCCTCAGCCACGCGATTGAGGACGCCGTTGGAGCCGATGATCGCCGTGTTGACGGCGCCGGCCAAAATCAAAAAACCGACGACGACGACAAAAGCGTTGAGAGCAAGCTTGAGAAGTTCAGGCCCGACGACGTTCATGGCCAGGCCGCTGATCAAGTTGTCGGCGTATTCGGTCAGGCGCAGGTGCTCGGGAATGAGCAACACCGCGAGAAAGCTGATGCCCGCTGTGAATACGAGGCTGTAGATGAACACGATGAAGGCGGCCTTGCGGAAGTTTTTGAGCTTGGGCGACTCGACTTCGCGGTACACCTGCGCAAGCGTTTCTTCGCCGCTCATGGCCAGGATGGAATGGCCGAACGCGATGAGGACGCCGAGCACGCCGAAAATACTGAGCCAATTCACGTTCGAAGGCGGACGAAGCGAATCACTCATGGAGTCGGCGAGGTTGCCGAGGGGATCGGGTTGTTCCTTCGGTTTTCCTGTGAACGGATCGATCGGAGATTCGGCTTCGGAACGCGGGCTAAGATCGGGCTTGAACGGCAATTGGTTCTTCGGACTGTCCGCTTTGCCGTCGTAGGTGGCAACTCCCTGAGTCGCTAGGGTAATGCCGCACCAGACGAGCATCACGACGACCATGATGGTGGTGGCGGCCATGATTTTCAATGCCCGATCACTCGATTCATGAATGCCGCGCAGGTTCAGTCGGAAGAAGTAAAGCGTGATTCCCAGGGCCACCGTAACCGCGCCCCAGTTCTTGATGGTGGCGCGCAGAGCCAGATCGGTCATCGCCCAATCTTTGTTGATGATCTGGACAGTGTCGAGCACCAGGCCAATGAGATAATGGCCCGCGGAAACGCCGCTGATCGGTCCGGTGAGAAGGTAGTCGAAGATCAAGGCGGAGACGGCGAGCTTGGCGGAGAATCGTCCCAGGGCCTCGCGGACCACGCGATAAACTCCGCCGCGGATAAAGAGCGAGCAACTCTCGATGTAGACGGACCGCACGGCATAGCTAAAGACCATGACGCCGAGGATGAACCATGGCGCCGCCGCGCCGATCGCTTGCTCGACGATGCCGCCGATGTAGTACGCGGTGCTGCCCAAGTCGCACAAGACGACGGCCGCCGTCCGCCAATACGAGATGAACGTGAACATCACGCTGCCGACGATGATCACGCGGGCGGCATTGCGAACGCCGTTCTTGGCAGGCGCCGGGACCGATCCCGAAGGGGTCATGGTGATTCCTTCACGCCAAAAGCTGTGTGAACAGGACCTGTGAGACCGGAAATTATCGCGCGCAAGACGAGAGTGCCCTTTCAATTGTGCCGCGACCCATGGTCACGGCAAGCCGGCGAGGTTAGCTGACGGGCTGGAGCTTGAAAGTGCTCTGGCGAAAAAGGTCCTGACGCCTTTTTCGGCCTGCGCCCCGGAAGCGCGCTGGCTTCGGTGGTTCCCCCGCTCCCCGGCCGGGCGGCCCGGGATTTGGCTACACCAGGCGATGATTATAGACGTGTCTCGGTGCGGCTACAAGAGTAAGGGGCAGCTGACGCACAATACTTTTCATGTCGCACACGCAAGATGTGGTGAATCGCACGCCATGAAAACACGATCACAATTCGCCCAATACTCGCAATACCGAAGGAGACTCTTCACGGCCGATTTGGAGGCTCTGGCGAAAAACGTGCAAATCGAAGAAGAGTTCACAAGTGCTTGGTAGTGAAGAGCTTCAGATTTCCATTTCTCTCGATTTGCACGTTTTGCAAGAGGGTATCCCCCGGTCACACTGTCCGCTTGGTCAAATTAGATGAGAAAGTCCTGGCTCTGAATCACTTCTAGATTCCATTGACGTAACCACATTACTGGATAATTGCTTGTGAAGTTGGTTTCATGCAAATGCGTGGACTCCGAGAAAAAAATCGGAATCTTTGTCCAAAATTGACCCCATTTGGCAATTAGTAAATAAGGGGCAGCGTCCGTCCCCTCCCCATCAATTAATTCCCAGCGAAGTGAGTTGCCCATGAAATCCCCTCGCCTTCCTTTGACACCCGCGCGCGCACATGGATTACTGGAGTTGCGCGATGCCCAACATGCGGCAGGTGAAATGGGTTACGAGCCCCGGGAATTCGCCTGTCCGCTTCGAAGCTTGCAGATGTCCGGCGTGACGGAAACGACCCTGCGCTGGCTTCTGCGGCGCGGCTTCATCGAACACCGCATCGAGACGGCGCATTCCGGCAAACGGCGCCCACATCTGGGCAGGAACCGCGCTGTTAGCCGGCGCGTCCGCAAGACCAAGAGCGTGCGATTTATGGACGCCAGCTGTTTCGTTCTTACAGACTCGGGAAACTCGCTGGTGGAAAGAATCGCAAGCGGGCCGCGTCCTGTAAATCAGGCTTTTCACATAGCCCACGCCAACGGGACTCCGAGGGTCGGCACGCCGCACTTCGGCACGCCGCACTTCGGCACGCCGCACTTCGGCACGCCGCACTTCGGCACGCCGCACTTCGGCACGCCGCACTTCGGCACGCCGCACTTCGGCACGCCGCACTTCGCACTTTCAGAATCCGAATAATTGTCAAGCAATTCCGCGTACCCGCCCACAATCAAGAGCTGATCTTGGCCGCCTTCGAGGAAGAAAACTGGCCCGTGCACCTCGACGATCCCTTGTCGCCCACGCGCGAAATCGATCCCAAGCAGCGCCTGCACGACGCCATCAGCCGGCTCAATCGCAATCAAAAGAACCGGCTTCTGCGCTTTGAAGGCGACGGAACCGGCCGCGGCTTGCGTTGGCGGCTCATCTAAGCGGCCGTTCTAGACACGTCTCCCGACTGCCTACAGATCGCCTACAGATCGCCCATAGTAGCACTTCTTAGCGCGCCGTAATGTGTGCTGGATTCGTGGAAGTATTGTACCGGCGGCCGCTTTCGGAGCCGCGTTTCAAGCCGAAATCCTCGTAATCGCGAGACCCTCCCATGAAGATCCTCCCCGTGCAGCTCTGGATGCGGCTTCATCGATTTTGGGATTCCCTATTCGCTGGAGAGTTGCGGCTCAATGCGGGGCGGAAGGCGAAGCACGGGCGACATTTCCAGCTGGGGATGGAGGCGCTGGAAGCGCGGGAGCTTTTGACGAGCAGCGTTTTTGCTCAACAGCTGGAGCCGATTGCGTTGATTCAAACCGAATCTGCATTGATTCAAGAATTTGACGCGGCCAATCCAGCGACCACCGATGCCTCAACGACCGACTCATTCAGCGTTCCGTTGAGCTTTCAGGCGAATTCGCAAGTTGATGCGGCGTCACAGTTTCAGGTCGTAAGCGACAAATATCAGCTGCTGCTAGACACGAGCTCGGCCGCGACGATCATACTGCCGGCTTCGAATGGAGGATTTGACGCGAACCCAGAAATGCTACAGTTCGCTCTGTTCGGGGCCAACGACGCGGTCATCCCTGTCAGCGCACTTGGGTCCGACAGCCTCACTAACTCACTCCCCGGCACCGATTCCGAAACCAACGATGCTTCGAATGCTCCCGGCGGATACTCTCAGCTTTGGTATCAGAGCGTTTACACCGGCATCGACGAGAGCTTTGAAGCCACGGCCGACACCGTGACGTTTCATTTCTTTATTCAGCCTCTCGCGGACCCGAACCAAATCGTCCTTTCCTACACCGGCGCGGAGAGCTTACAGCTGGACACCGAGGGGAACCTGCTGATCCAAACGCCGTCCCATTACTTGCTTCAAACCGCTCCGGTGGCGTTTCAGGAGATTGATGGCGGCTTTCAGCTGGTCGAGAGCAGCTACGTGCTTGACGAATACGGCCAGCTGCGCATCCACCTAGGCGACTATGACCCGAGCCAGGTTCTCGCGATTGACCCAATCATCCAGCCCCAACCGCCGATTGCGAACAACGATTCCTACTCGGCACCACATGATCGCACTCTCTCGGTTGCCGCTCCCGGCGTTCTGTTCAACGACACGTACCGCGGCGGCCCGCAATTCACGGCGGTCCTGGTCAGCGGCACGTCTCACGGCTCCTTGACCCTGAACAACGACGGCTCGTTCACTTACAATCCAACGTACCATTTCGTAGGCCAGGATTCCTTCACGTACAAGGCCTACAACGGCATCAGCTACAGCGGCGTAGCTACGGCAACGATCAACGTGTTCAACAACGCGCCAGCTGCGGGCAACGATTCGTACAACGTGACACGCAATCACACGCTCTCCGTAAGCGCCCCGGGCGTTCTCGCCAACGACAGCGATCCGGAGAACGATTCGATTACGGCCAGCCTCGTTGAGAGCCCGAGCCATGGCGCCGTGACACTCAACGCCAACGGTTCGTTCACTTACACGCCAGCTGCAAATTACCTCGGCAGCGACAGCTTCAAATACAAAGCCTCGGACGGTCTGCTTCAGAGCAATTTGGCAACGGTCAGTATTCAAATAACGACGAACAATCCGGTCGCCGTGAACGACAGCGGCACCACGAACGAAGACACGCCGCTGACGATCTCGGTTTTGCAAAACGACTCGGATGCCGATGGCGACTCGCTTGTCGTGGACAGTTTCACCCAGCCAACTCATGGGTCCGTCCTCGTCAATGCCAACAACTCCATGACTTATACACCGGAGGCGAATTGGAATGGGTCCGACAGCTTTACGTACAGTGCAGCGGATGGCATGGGTGGGCATTCCAACTCGGCCACGGTGACGATTACGGTGAATCCTGTTAACGATGCCCCAAGCTTCACGAAGGGCGCCGACCAGTCCGTGCTGGAAGACTCGGGGCCGCAGTCCGTCAGCGGTTGGGCAACCGCCATTAGCGCGGGCCCAAGCGACGAGAACTCGCAGACTCTCAACTTCATCGTTACCAACAGTAATAACGCCCTCTTTAGCGCACAGCCGGTAATTGACGCCAGCGGCACACTGACTTACACCCCTGCTCCCGACGCCGACGGAAGCGCTACGGTTACGGTAAAGCTGCACGACAACGGCGGCACGGCTAACGGTGGGGTGGATACGAGCGCGGCGCAAACCTTCATCATCTCCGTTGCTGCGGTGAACGATCCACCTAGCTTTACAAAAGGCGCCGATCAAACCGCGCTGGAAGATGCGGGACCGCAAACCGTTAGCGGTTGGGCCACGGCCATTAGCGCGGGCCCAAGCGACGAGAGCGGCCAGACGCTCGACTTCATCGTCAGTAACGATAACAACGCGCTGTTTGCCGTACAGCCGGCGATCGATGCCAGCGGAAAACTTACGTACTCGCCGGCGCCAGACGCCAACGGTAGCGCCACGATCACTGTGAAGCTGCACGACAGCGGCGGCACGGCAAATGGAGGTGTGGATGCGAGTTCTGAGAAAACCTTCGTCATCAATGTTACGCCGGTTAACGACGCACCCAGCTTCAATAAGGGAGACGATCAATTCGTGTCATGTTACGCCGGGCCGCAGAGCGTATCGAATTGGGCGACAGGAATTAGCGCTGGGCCAAGCAACGAGAGCAGCCAATCCCTTAGTTTTATCGTCACAACTGACGATGACTCGATGTTCTCCACGCTTCCTCAGGTGTCTGCCGATGGAACGCTGACTTATGTTCCCGCAATAGACGTGGCCGGCAATGCGATAGTCACGGTCGTAGCCCATGACAACGGCGGAACTGCAAACGGGGGCATGGACACGAGCCTGAGTCAGACTTTTATCATTAGAACCACGACAGATCATGCACCTGTAGCTAACGACGATGTCCTTTCCGGACATGCGAACACACCAATCAGCGGTTGTCTTCTTACGAATGATTTCGATCCAGACAACAACCCGATAGTAATGCAGCTGATTGGTAATTGATTAGCGCCCTGAAACTGGCGCAGCTGCGGAGGGGTCTTTTTGTTACGATCTTTGGCATGGACTCAGTGCCTTGCCCGGGTTGCATGGAGCGTGACCGCCGCATTGCGGAGCTGGAGAAATCCTTCGCGGAGCTTCAGGCTAAGGTCGACCGTCTCACGGCCCTGCTCGAACAAGCGCAGCGCTCTGGCAAACGTCAATCGGCTCCGTTCTCCAAAGGCGAACCCAAAGACCAACCCAAAACGCCAGGTCGAAAACGCGGCGACCAGCATGGCCAGCACGGCCATCGTCCAGCGCCGCCGGACGAAACCGTCGACGAAGTCCTCGAAGCGCCGCTGCCCGACGCTTGTCCGCATTGCGGCGGGGCGCTGGCCGAAGACGAAGCGGTCGATGAGCAGTTCCAAACCGACATTCCGCTCAAGCCGATTCGCCGCAAGTTTCGTGTTCACAAGGGCTGCTGCACGCAATGCGGCAAACGTTTGCGGGGCCGACATCCCTTGCAAACCAGCGACGCCGTCGGTGCCGCCGCCAGCCAAGTTGGACCGGACGCCCAGGCTGCCATCGTCGTTCTCAACAAACAGGCCGGCCTGTCCCACGGCAAGATCAGCGACACCTTGGACAAGCTGTTCGGTATCTCCTTGACGCGTGGTGCTTCGGCCCAGATCGTGCTCCGGGCCGCGGACAAGTTGCGGCCCGCGCACCAGGAGATTCGGGAGTCGCTCAAGCAGTCGCCGCAAATCATCCCCGATGAAACGGGTTGGCGGATCGGAGGACATCCTGCCTGGCTCCACGTCTGGGTCGGTGACCAAGCGACCGGTTATGTCATCGACCCGCAACGCAGTGCCGACGCCCTCGAGCAAGTCATCGGCATCGACTACTCGGGCACCATGATCCACGACGGCTTCGCTTCCTATGACCGCTTCGAGGAGGCGCTGCATCAACAATGCGTGGCTCATCCGTTGCGGCGCGCCCATGACCTGGAAAAAACCCAAACCGGAAGGGCCAAGGCGTTCCCCCGTCAGGTGATCGACCTCTTCAAGGGAGCGTGCCAAGTTCGCGACGACTTCCGCTGGGGCCAATGCGATGAGGCCCTGTTGGAGGCCGCGCACGAACGCTACGTCAACCAACTGTTGGACCTGACCGAGCGGCGACGCACGGACAAGACCAATGCAACGTTCGCCAAGCATTTATACCATCATGCCGAACAGTGGTTCCTGTTCTTGCTGGACCCGACCGTGCCTGCAACAAGCAATGCGGCCGAGCGCGCGTTGCGCGGCCCGATCGTCAATCGCAAGGTCTGGGGCGGCAACCGGACAGCCGCCGGCGCCAACGCCCAAGCCATCCTCTGCTCCGTTCTGGCAACCTGCAAACAACAAAGCCGCGCTGTGCTCCGCTATCTCAGCGAAACCCTGCGCGGCTTCACTTCAAGCATCTTCAACGCTTCCCTCCAAACCAATCCGGCCTGCCGCTAAACAATTACGCTGATTGCAGGCCCGATGCAAGGGCAGTTTAACTGGAATCCAAATGGCCAAGTGAACTTCATACCTCCATTTAACTTTGTGGGTACACTTATAGCTACTTATCGCGTTTTTGATGGCATACTAAACAGCTTTATCGCAACGCTCAGGTTAAACGTGACTAATACGCCACCCGTCGCTGTTAACGATGGGCCATATAATATTTCTCACAATTTTCAACTCAGTGTGGGTGCACCCGGACTCCTGGCGAACGATTTCGATGCAGACGGAGATACCCTTCGTGCGCTTCTCGCGGTTGAGCCCAATCTGCATCCTGCTGGGAATTTGACACTTAATCTCAATGGCTCGTTTACTTATGTTCCCCCTCAAGGATTCGTCGGACCAGATCACTTTTGGTATTTCGTGACGGACGGTCTCGACCCAAGCGCCAACAACGCATGGGTCGATCTCTATGTGACAAATGCATTGCCGGTGGCGAGAGACGATTACTTCACTGTTATTCACGACCGCTCCACCGCCTTGAACGTCCTTGCCAATGACATCGATGGGGATGGCGATCCGATGGCCGCGAAGGTAGTTACCAACCCAGTGCACGGCACTGTCATTCCAGGAGCAAACGGTGATCCAACTACCGGCCTCTTGGTTTATACGCCGGACCCCCTTTACTTAGGCGCAGACAGCTTTACTTATAGAGTGTATGATCCATACGGTACCACTTTCATCACGGCGACCGTTTATATCTCAGTCATAAACAACGCCCCGCTGGCCGTCGCAGATACTTATACCGTCGCGCACAATCACACGCTTGTCGTTCCGGCATCCGGCATTCTCGCAAACGACTTTGACGCCGACGGGGATGCAATAGCGGCCGTGTATATCTCGGGACCTGCAAATGGAACGCTGAGTCTGAGTCCGAACGGCTCTTTTCTCTACACGCCAACTCCCAATTACATTGGCGCAGATTCATTTCTTTATGCAGCCACCGATGGCCTGGACGTCGGAAGTCCAACAGTCGTCAACATCGTTATCACGAATGCCGCTCCGTTCGCCATCGACGATACTTATAGCATACCGCACAATCAATCGTTGGAAGTGCCCGCGCCCGGCGTGCTCGCAAATGACTTCGACATAGACGGCGATCCCATTACAGCTCAGTACCTGGGCGGTCCTACATATG
>JACPZP010000029.1 GCA_016195405.1 Planctomycetota bacterium
GATTTACGACAACAACCACATCACCATCGAGGGCCATACCGACTTGGCATTTTCCGAGGACGTGGCCACCCGCTTCATCGGCTACGGCTGGAACGTCACCCGCGTCGGCGACGCCAACGACCTCGATATGCTGAGCCGCGCATTCCATGTGTTTCACAACACCAAAGATCGGCCCACGCTGATCGTCGTCGATAGCCACATCGGCTACGGCTCACCGGTCGAAGACAGTCACAAGGCGCACGGCGAGCCCTTGGGCGAGGAGAATTGCAAGAAGACCAAGAAATTCTACGGTTGGCCCGAGGACGCCAAGTTCCTCGTCCCCGACGGCGTCCGCGAGCATTTCCAGGCGGGAATCGGCAAACGGGGCAAAGAGCAGCGCGACGCCTGGCTGGCCCTTTTCAAAAGATATCAGGCGAAGTATCCGAAACTCGCTGATCATTTGGATCGCATGCAGAACCGCCAACTTCCAGAAGGCTGGGACAAGGATTTGCCGGCATTTCCCGCGGATGCGAAGGGAATCGCCAGCCGCGATTCATCGAGCAAGGTGCTAAACGTCGTGGCCAAAAACGTGCCGTGGCTAATCGGCGGCTCAGCGGATCTGTACCCATCGACAAAAACCCGTCTCACGTTCGACGGCGCCGGCGACTTCGAGGCGGCGAGTTACAATGGCCGCAACCTTCACTTCGGAATCCGAGAACATGCCATGGGCGCGATCCTTAACGGGTTGTCGCTCACCAAAGTCCGACCCTACGGTTCCGGCTTCCTGATCTTCAGCGACTACGGCAAAGCGCCGATTCGCTTGGCGGCGATCATGGAAATCCCGGTGATCTACTGCTTCACGCACGATTCCATCGGCGTCGGCGAGGACGGACCGACGCACCAACCGATCGAGCAACTGGCGGCGCTACGCGCAACGCCTGGATTGATCACGATGCGACCCTGCGACGCCAACGAAGTCGCCGAAGCGTGGCGCTTTATTATGCAGTTGCGGCATGAACCGGTTGCGCTGGTCTTAACGCGCCAGAACCTGCCGACTTTGGACCGGACGAAGTATGCTCCGGCGTCGGGTCTGGCAAAGGGGGCCTATGTTTTGGCAGACGCTCCGGATAAAAAGCCTGATGTGTTGCTCTTGGCGACCGGCAGCGAAGTGTCCTTCTGCGTCGATGCGTACGAAAAGCTCAAGTCGGAGAAGATTAAAGCACGCGTCGTAAGCATGCCGTCTTGGGAGGTGTTCGAATACCATTGCCGCAAGAATCCAAGCTACCGTGAAGAGGTGCTCCCCGCAAAAATCACCTCGCGGGTTGCCGTGGAGCAGGCATCGACCTTCGGCTGGGACCGCTACGTCGGGCTGACAGGCAAAGTGATCGGCATGGAGACATTCGGCGCGTCGGCGCCGCTGAAGGAGCTGCAGAAGAAATTCGGTTTCTCCGTGGACCACGTGGTCGCCGCGGCGAAGGAACAACTCAAATAACCGCCGCTTGCGTAGGGTGGGCCGAGTCTTCGAGGCCCACCGAAGAGGACGAGATTCAACGCGGTGGGCCTCGAAGACTCGGCCCACCCTACATAGGAGTGTGAATCATGCAACTAGGAATCGTCGGTCTGGGACGCATGGGCGCGAACATGGTGCTGCGGCTCGGACGGGCCGGGCATCATTGCGTCGTCTACGATCGCGACACCAAGGTGGTCGCCGACGTTGTCAGGCAAAGCGAAGGGAAAGCCACGGCAGCGACTTCGCCGCAAGATTTGATCGGCAAGCTCAGCGCGCCGCGCAATGTCTGGCTCATGGTGCCGGCCGGCATCACCGACCGGGTCATCGCCGACTATGCCCCGCAGCTTCAAAAGGACGACACGCTGATTGACGGCGGCAATTCGTATTACATCGACGACATTCGCCGCGCCAAGGATCTGAGCGTCAAGGGCGTCAACTATCTCGACGTCGGCACTTCCGGCGGCATCTGGGGATTGGAACGCGGTTATTGCCTCATGATCGGCGGACCCGATGGCGCGGTCAAGCGCCTCGACCCGATCTTCAAAACGCTCGCGCCCGGAAAGGGCGAAACTCCGGCGACTCCGGGACGTGACAAGCTGGGTGGGACCGCCGCCGACGGCTATCTGCATTGTGGACCGAGCGGCGCGGGCCATTTTGTCAAGATGGTCCACAACGGCATCGAGTACGGCCTGATGGCGGCGTACGCCGAGGGACTGAATATCCTCCGACACGCGGGCGTCGGCAAAGTGGGACGGGAAGCCGCCAGCGCGGAAGTGACGCCGCTGCGCCAGCCGGAGCACTTCCAGTACGACTTCAAGCTGGCCGACATTGCCGAAGTCTGGCGGCGCGGCAGCGTCGTCGCATCGTGGCTCCTCGATCTTACGGCCGAGGCGCTGACCGAGGACCCCGAACTCAAAAAGGACCGCGACACCGTGGAGAAGATCGACAAGGGGATGCCGCACGGCGTGCCCGATTCCGGCGAGGGCCGCTGGACGATCCAGGCCGCCATCGAGGAAGGCGTGCCCTGCACGGTGCTGAGCGCCGCCCTCTACGAGCGCTTCACGTCGCGCGGGGCGGACAAAACCGCGTGCTGGCTGTTGCAGGCGATGCGCCGCAAGTTTGGCGGACATTGAGCGATCAACAACACGCCCGTTTAGCCGCGAGCCTGCGGCGAGCGCGGGCTAGGTCTTTGGCGCGGATAGGGCTCATCAAGGTTCGCAGTCCGCGCTCGCCGTTGGCTCGCGGCTAAACAAATAGGATTACATGGGGTCAAGGAACATGGCGACATTAACGAAAGAGAACCCGCTCATGAGCGGCGCTGCCAAGACGCTTTTCCCGCAGCCCTGCATTCTGGTCATTTTTGGCGCCGCGGGCGACTTGGCGTGGCGGAAACTGTTGCCGGCCATCTACAATCTCAATCTCGACGGCGTCTTGCCTTCCAACTTCGCCGTAGTCGGCTTCGGCCTGGGCGCCAAAGGCGATCCGGATGGGTGGATTCGCGACCGCGCCAAGGAAGGCATCCAGCACTTCTCCCGGCATCCATTCGATCAGCGCCGCTTCGATGATTACGCCCGTGCCCTGTTCTTTGTGGAAGGCAGCTTCAATGACGCTCACGCCTTTGAACGGTTGAAAGCCAAGCTCGAAGTCGTCGACGCCCAGTTCAGCACGGCGAACAATCGCATTTTCTACATGTCGATTCCGCCCAGCCTGGTGGACATGAGCGTCGGCCACCTCAAGGCCGCCGGCATGGTCCGCGATAATGAGGATGCGGGCGCTTTTACTCGCGTCATCGTCGAAAAGCCGATCGGCCACGACCTCGACAGCGCCCGCGAAATCAACGCCTCGGTCGCCCAAGCGTTTCACGAAGACCAGACCTACCGCATCGATCACTACCTCGGCAAGGAAACGGTGCAGAACCTATTGGTGCTGCGTTTCGCCAATAGCATCCTCGAGCCCCTTTGGAACGGGAAGTATGTCGACCACGTGCAGATCACCGTGGCCGAGGAGGAAGGCGTCGGTTCGCGGCTCGGCTACTACGAGGGCGTGGGCGCTTTGCGCGACATGGTGCAAAACCACATCCTGCAGGTTTTGTGTATGACGGCGATGGAACCGCCGTTCTCACTGGCGCCGAATGTGGTCCGCGACGCCAAGACCGAGGTGCTGCACTGTTTGCGGCCGTTGACGCCGAACGACGTCGAGACGTCCGTGGTGCGCGCCCAGTACATCGCCGGCGAGATCGACGGCCAGGTCGTGCCGGGCTATCGCCGCGAGGTTGCTGATTACTTCGCCAAGGCGAACAAACCGATTCCGGGCGATTCGACGACCGAAACCTACGTGGCCATGCGCGTGTTCATCGACAACTGGCGCTGGGCGGGCGTCCCTTTCTATCTTCGCACCGGCAAGCGGCTTCCTAAACGCGCGAGCGAAGTGGCCATCCAGTTCCGAGCCGTCCCGCAAATCTTGTTCAATGCCAATCCCGACGTGCCGCTGGAGCCCACGGTGCTGTCGATCCGCGTGCAGCCGGAGGAAGGCTTGGCCCTGCGCATCGCCACGAAACTGCCAGGCCCCAAGGTGCGGATCTATCCGGTGAAAATGGAATTCAACTACAACACCGGCTTCGGCGGCTCGTCGCCCGAAGCCTACGAAAGGCTGTTGCTCGACGTCATGGCCGGTGACGCCACGTTGTTCATGCGCCGCGACCAGGTCGAGACGGCGTGGCAATTTGTGATGCCGATCCTCGAATCATGGGAGCATTCACGGGTCCGCTACCTGCCGGAATACCGGGCGGGGACATGGGGGCCTTTGGAAGCCGACAAGTTGATCGAAGCCGACCGGCGCCAGTGGAGGACCGTGTAATGAGCGAGCTGGCTTCGTCCGAACTTTCCGAGACTACATCGCTGTCGCAGATCGAGGTCGTGCTCGCGCAACAAGTGAATGCCGGCAAGGACCCCAATGAAGAACCGGTGCGCAAAGCACGCATGTCGAACTTGGTCGTCTACTGCGACCAGCCACAAGTGTTTGAGACGATTCAAAACACTGTGCCCGACATTGTCGCCCAGCATCCAGCCCGCGTGATCTTGGTCGTCAAGGAACCGGGTGAAGTGGATGGCCAAGTTCAGGGCGCCGTGAACGTTTGGTGCCATTTGGGCGGCGGCCCCCGGCAGCGAATATGTTCCGAGCAGATTACGCTGCGGGCCAGGTCGCGCGGCGTGGACCATCTGCCGTATGCGGTGCGCGGGCTGCTCTTGGGGGATTTGCCGACGAACTTATGGTGGGCGACGAACACGCCGCCGCCGTTTGCCGGCAACCTGTTGCAAGATCTCGCGGATCGTGCTCAGCAGATCATCTACGACAGCATTGGCTGGCCGGAGCCGGCCCGCGGCGTGGCAGCGACATCGGCATGGCTGACGGGCATCGAGCGCTCCAACGGCAACGGCGCGTGGCGCGTCGCCTCCGACGTCAACTGGCGGCGACTCAAATACTGGCGGCGCATTCTCGCCCAGGCCCTCGATCCCACCACCGCTCCCGGCGCTTTGGACTCGATCACCGAAATCGCCATCGATCACGGACCGCATGCCGTCATTCAGGCCTGGGAGCTTGTCAGCTGGCTGGCGTCGCGGCTCGGCTGGCAGATCGGCGGGGGCAAGATCCAGCCGAACGTTGAGATCGCCTGGAAAGTGCAGGCGACACACGGCCCCTTGACCGTGAAGATCAATCGCTTGGCGGAAGGGCCGACGGCCATTCGCCGAGTCCGCATCGCCTGCACGATCGACGGCGCGCGGACGGCAATCAACTTGACGGATGAGGGGAAGGAAATCTTACGTGTGACGCTTGAGGGCCAAGACGCCGCCGCCCGCACCGTGATGATGCCGCCGCAGCCGCTGCATGACCTCATCGCCCGCCAGCTCACCGACCGGGAGCGCGACTCGGTGTTCCTTGAGAGCATGGCGGTGGCCAAGGTGTTTGCGCAGAGTTTATTGAAGTGAACGCGAAGCCCACCACGGAACATCTTCGTCTTCACGAGATCCAGGATGACATCTATTCCTGGCGGCGCTGGGGTCCGTACGTCAGCGACCGCGCTTGGGCGACCGTGCGTGAGGATTATAGCGCCGATGGCAGCGCCTGGACATTCCTGCCGCACGACCTGGCCCGCAGCAAAGCGTTTCGCTGGGGTGAGGACGGCATCGGCGGCATTTGCGACCGCTATCAGATTCTCTGTTTCGCGCCGGTCTTCTGGAACGAGAAGGACGCCATCCTCAAGGAACGTCTCTTCGGCGTGACGCCGCACGAAGGCAACCACGGCGAGGACGCGAAGGAGTACTACTTCCACGTCGACAACCTGCCGTCGCACGCCTACATGAAGTATCTCTACAAGTACCCGCAGGCCGCGTTTCCCTATGAGAAGTTGGTCACGGAAAACCGCCGCCGTAACGGCGAGGGTCTGGAGTACGAGCTGATCGACACGGGCGTATTCGACGACGACCGCTACTTTGACATTTTCATCGAGTATGCCAAGGCCAACGTGGAAGATCTGGTGATCCGCATCGAGGCAATCAATCGCGGCCCGGAGCCGGCGCCGTTGCACATCATTCCGCAACTCTGGTTCCGCAACACCTGGGCATGGTCGGAGCGGCCCGACGGCGAGCCTTCGATTCGCCCAGGCCCCGCGGGACCTCGGTTCGTGAGTCTTCTCAGCAAGGAAGCGAGCCTGATGACCTTGGCGCACATCCCGGTGCAATATCACCTGGGACCCCGGTCGCTCTACGCCCAAGCAGGGGCGTCGCTCTTGTTCACGAACAACGAAACCAACATGCCACGCGTATTTGGACCCAAGAGCGTTTGCCGCAGCCCGTATGTCAAGGACGCGTTTAACCGCCAGATCGTCGACGGCGAAATCTGCACCAATCCCGAGCCGGTCGGCACCAAGGCGGCCTTGCATTACACGTTTGCGGCAGTGCCAGCGGGTGGATCGGCGATTGTGCGGCTGCGGCTGTCCGACCAGACAAATCTCGCGATGCCTTTGCAGGAAGTCGACCAGACCATCGAGCTGCGCCGCCGGGAGGCCGACGAGTTCTACCAAAGCCTACATCCAGCCGATGCGACCGAAGATGAGCGTAACATCCAACGGCGAGCCCTGGCGGGGCTGCTCTGGAGCAAGCAGTTCTATGCGTTCGACGTCAATCGCTGGCTGACCGGCGACTTTCCACATTTGCAGCCGCCGGCCTCGCGCTGGGACATTCGCAACGAGAACTGGCGTCATCTCCTATCCATGCGGATCATGACCATCCCGGACAAATGGGAATACCCGTGGTTCGCCGCCTGGGACTTGGCGTTTCACTGCGTCGCGTTGGCCCTGGTGGACGCCCGCTACGCCAAAGAGCAGCTCTGGCTCCTCCTGTTCGAGCAGTTCCAGCATCCCAACGGACAGATTCCCGCTTATGAATGGGAGTTCTCCGATCTGAATCCGCCGGTGCATGCTTGGGCGGTCTGGCGCGTCTACAACATGGATCGCATTCGCAGCGGCAAAGCGGACCGCGACTTCCTCGAAAAATGCTTCCACAAGCTGCTCATTAACTTCACCTGGTGGATCAACAAGGTCGATCGCGAGGACAACAACATCTTCGAGGGCGGCTTCCTCGGACTCGACAACATCACGGTGATCGACCGGTCCATGAACCGCGAGTCAGGCGTGGTGCTCGAGCAGGCCGATGCCACCGGCTGGATGGGCATGTTCTGCCTCAACATGATGCGCATCGCCTTGGAGCTGGCCCGGGAAAACTGGGTCTATGAAGGACTGGCGACTAAGTTCTTCCAGCACTACGCCTACGTCGCCAACGCCATGAAGCACATGGGCGGCCGCGACTACCAGCTTTGGGACGAGCGCGACGGTTTCTTCTACGACGTGCTCCGCCACCCCGACGGCCGCTTCAAGAAGTTCCGCGTCCGCTCGTTGGTGGGTTTGATTCCGCTCTACGCCGTCGAGCGAATCGAGATGGATTGGATCAAACCATTCAAGGACTTCACAAGCTGCTTTCTTTGGTTCCTCAAGAATCGCCGCGATCTCGTCGAACGCGTGGTGCACACCGTAGAACGCGACGGCAAAATCACGCATGCCCTGACCATAGTCAATCAGGACCAACTCAGCTGTATCCTGCGCAGACTTTGGGACGCGACCGAATTCCGTTCGGACTATGGGATACGAAGCCTTTCCAAGGCGCATCTGGAACAGCCGTTTGTCATGGACGGCGAGAGCGTCGGCTACGAGCCGGCTGAGGCGATTTCGAAGATCAAGGGAGGCAATTCCAATTGGCGCGGGCCGATCTGGTTTCCGACGTGTTTTCTGTTGATTGAGTCATTGCGCAAACTGGCCAAAGCGTTCGGGCCGACATTCGCGATTCCGCCGCTTACTCCCGGCGGCGCGCCGGTCACGGTGCGCGACATGGCCGAGTCGATCGCCAATCGGCTCATCGCTATCTTCGCCCGCAACGACAAAGGTCGCCGGCCGGTCTATGGCGACACGGAGAAATTCCAGCGCGATCCCTATTGGCGTGATCATCTGCTTTTCTACGAGTACTTCCACGGCGACAACGGCGCGGGACTCGGCGCCTCACATCAGACGGGCTGGACGGCTCTGGTCGCGTCGCTCATCGACGAATGGCGCAAATGATGAGCCCCGCTCTCATCTATTTCCCACCAACATTTCATCGCGCGATCATCGGGCTCTCACGAGCGCTAAGCTAACCTTCCCTCAAACTTCACGGCGACGGCTCGCGCGCCTTCGCCAAAATAAGGGGAGGAAGCAGATCATGCGCCATCAAACGCTGCGGACGGGGTTCACCAGGAATGGGTTCACCCTGATTGAGCTCTTGGTTGTCATCGCCATCATCGGCGTTCTGATCGGCCTCTTGGTGCCGGCCGTGCAAGAGGCGCGCAAGGCGGCTTTTCGCAGCCAGTGCGGCCACAACTTGCACCAAGTCGGTTTGGCAGTGCACATGTACATGGACGTGCACCACGGCATTCTGCCTGTAGCTCCGCGCCTGCCCAGCCTCGCGATTCCGCCGCAACCCAGTCTGGCCCAAGTGCTTAATGACTTCGTAGACAAGGACCAGCGCGTGTTTTACTGTCCGATGGACCAAACACGCAAGGACGTTGAAGGCCTTAGCTACGAATACCTGCCGCGCGTCTCCGGCAAGACCTTCCCCATGCTGCGGGCCAACAAGTTGGGCTTGGGACTCGATCAGATTTGGCTTCTGTACGACTTCGACCCGGTGCATGGACCGGAAAGCTCTGGAGTATCCCGGCAATTCTTGTATGCCGATGGACACGTGCAATGACCCCGTTTCGCCCGCAGTAGGACGGATTTGCAATCCGTCCTTCCCGCGGACGGTTTTCAAGAACGCCTAACAAATGAGACACTTGAACCGGAGGTGAATGATGACGACCTGGATGCGTAAACGATGGAAACTCATAGGAACTGCGGCGGCCATCGTGGTGGCTTTCTTCGTTTACCGCGCCGTCCGCGCCGACCCACGACTTGCCGAGATTCGCCAGCAACGCGAAGAGCTTATGACCAAGATGCAGGAGATCAGCGACCCTGAGGAACAGAAACGCCTCTGGGGCGAGTTCCGTGAGTCGATGAAGGATTTGACGCCGGAGCAGCGCCGCGCCTTGGGCGCGGACGCCAAGAAGCGGCGGGACGAGGAGGACAAACGCTACTACACGTTGAGCAATGAGGACAAAACGAAGTGGCTCGACCGCCAGATCGACCGCATGGAAGAAATGAAGAAAAGATGGGATAGCACGACCGACAAGAAGAAAGGCGGCGGCAATCCGGGAGGATCCGGGCCGGGCCAGAGTGGCAAGGGAAATTGGTCAAACTTGAGCAACGAAGAGAAGGAACTGCGCCGCAAGCAGAATATCGACAAGACCACACCGGAAGAGCGCGCCCGCCGCGACCAGATTCGCAAAGACCTCGCCGCGCGCCGCGAACAGCGCGGCCTGTCGCCGGCAACCAATCCATTCGGTCGCTGAGATCATTCGAGCCATGAATTCATGAACGCTCGCGGATCGGAGAGGTCGGGCAGCACCAGGTCCGGCTCGGCGGCGGCCAACTCGTCGAGCGAATGAAAACCCGTGGCGACCGCCAATACGCGCGCACCGATGGCGCGGGCGCAGCGGACGTCCAAAGGCGTGTCGCCGATGACCCAGATATGCTCGGGCGCGACAGCCGGACGCATTTTGAGAACTGCGGCGAAGGCTTCGCGGGCCACGTCATCGCGGTCGAAGTGTTCGTCGCCGAAACCGCCGAAACCGAATTGCTCGTAGAGGCCGAAGTGACCCAGCTTCACCTTGGCGCCTTCGCGAACATTGCCGGTCAACAAGCCGACGGACGTTCCGCGCCGTTGCCGCATCGCTGCCAGCAGTTCCTGAATTCCCGGTAAGATTCGGCCCTTCATCTTGCGCAGTCGCTCTGGCAAGCGGCGCAGGTATCCTTCCAATAGCTTGCTGACATTGGCCCGCGTCTCTTCAATCCCATGAAGATGCAGAAGGTCGCGGATGATGGCACGGTCGGTGCGGCCGCAGTCAAGCGCGCGCCGGCCGATGGCTACACGATCCTGGTCTCCTCGCTAGGCCCCTTCGTGATCGGCCCGCACCTGATCAAGAAC
>JACPZP010000158.1 GCA_016195405.1 Planctomycetota bacterium
CCCAACGTCGAGCCGCCCGACTATCTTCTCCAGCTCAATCCGGCCATCTACGAGCAGGAGAAGGCCCGCGTCGCCTCGCGCTTTGAGGAGGCGGTAACGCTGGCCGAAGAAGCGTTCCTGAGCGAGTTCGGCAAGCTGATCGAGCACCTTTGCGAGCGCCTCACCGACACCACAGGGGAGAAAAAGGTGTTTCGCGACTCAGCGGTCTCCAACCTGGTGGGTTTCTTCGAGCGTTTCCGAGAGCTGTCGGTGCGCTCAAGCGTCGACTTGGATGCTTTGGTTGATCGGGCCCAGCGCGTGGTGCAAGGCATCGAGGCCCAGGCGCTGCGCGACAACAACGCTCTGCGCGTGCAGGTCACCCAGCAGCTCAGCGGCGTGCAGGCAGCCATCGACGGCATGCTCGTTGACCAACCCCGGCGGCGAATCATCCGCAACCAGCCCTCCAGCAACGGAGACGGCCATGGATCTGGTGATTGACGCCCAAGGAATGATCCGGTGCCTCTACGGCGAGGCCATCGCGCTCCATCGCCTGGGCGAGATGTCCATTCAGCGCGCCAGCCATGTTGAGCCCGACACGATTGGCCGCTGGTGGGCTGATCTCAAGCCCGTGGATGGTCCCATCCTGGGGCCGTTTCTCCAGCGCAGCCAAGCCCTCGACGCCGAAAGCGCGTGGCTCGAAACAAACTGGCTTGTGAGCCAGTCCCCCGCCCTGCAACAGGAGCAAACATGGCAACGTTCGTAGCGACCACTGCCAGCAATTGCCCCAGGTTAAAGAACCCGGAGGCCGCCGGCAAAGTCCTGGAACGATACTTCTGGGACGGAGACCTGACAGTTACCTGCGCCAAGGACGAGCAAACCGGCCATTCACATCTGAATGTTTACGGGTATGAGTGGCCAGGCGGCTGGCGCATACCGGACGGAGTCGATCCCGAGGAATTTGAACTCGATTACGATGTGGATTCGTCGGACGGCTTCGAGGACTTCCTCAAGGAGATCGCGCCTTTCTTGGCGGAGCCGTTGACCGTTCAATCAGTCGGTTCGGAAAAATGCAGGTTTCCGATCTCTGCCTGTGAGTGGCATGTCCGTCCTGGAACTGCCAAAGTCGAGGTAAACGGCTTTTCCTATAGCTGTCCCGAAGCCGAGACCTATTCCGAAACACCTTCAACTACGGACGGCAAACCGTTCCTGCTCGTCCCCTGCTCGATTGATTGGTCGTTACTTGCCGGGCAGAAGCGGTGGCTCTTAGGCCATGCGACTAAATCCGAGGAAGCGGCAGGATTGGTCAACCTTCTCGACGCCATCCAGGACGCCGCCGTCGACCGCGCCGCTATCCCAGAGGCAGTCGTGTTCCCCCAAGAGGAGCAGATCAAACCTTCACAAGTCTGAACTTCGCTTGAGTGCCAGTCGTTAGCTACTTCTCGTTCATCACATTCACCATGAAAGGACCTCTTATGACCCAAGCGCAACTGGAGCGCGCCGTCTGCCGCGCCACCGGAGAATCCAGGGACATTGTCCGTCGTCTAGGATTCCAATTCGTCAATACGCCCAAGCCCCAACCGCCGCGGCACAACTTCCCACCCAGCCGGCGCCGACGTCTGGTCGTGTGCCGTAGCTGAGCCTCACTCCCTCTGTCTCAATGACCCTGTTTCCCACTCTCATTTCAAGGAGTTTGTCGTGCGCATTTTGTACATCAACAACGACGGCGGTGGCTTCGCCGACCACATCGACGTCGAGCCAGGTACGACCGTGACTGATCTCTTCGAGCAGCGACTCCCGGATCGCAAACCCCAAGACTACCTCATCCGCGTCAACCGCCAGCCGGTCTCCGCCGACCAAGTCCTTCAGGAAGGCGACCGCATTAGCATGACGCCCACCAAGATCGAAGGGGCAAGCGCCGCCCGTTGCGCCATTCTGGATTGAATTCAAGGTCCCAAATAATCAGTCCTTGTCGCCGACAGGAGCGGCAAGGGCTGTCTTTTTCGGGAGGCAATTATGCCCTCGGTCCGTCTTCTGTGCCGCGCCGCTGTGCGGCTGCGCGACATCTACTCCACGCGCGCCGTCCACGTCGCCGAGCAAACTGTTCTGGATAGGCTGGGCCCTTACCGGCGCGCTTTGGATGGACTCCGCGTTCTGGTGCGCCAGGCCGTGTCCGATGAGGGCGCCATGAGCTGCTTGACACTACGGCGCCAACTGCACGCTCTTGTAGCCGAGACGCAGGCCACAGCAAGACGCACCTGCCAGTTTGTCCAAGAGGCCAGACCTGTTGTTCCGGAGTTGCGCAGCTTCATGGAAGAGCTACGGCAGCTCGAAGACGAGTTTGACGGCGTCGAGGTCGACCTCAAACGCAAGCTCCTGGCGGTCACCACGGGGCCCATTACTCTGGAAGAAATCTATCTGGGGCGCTTCACAGTCCAGCTTACGTGGACTGAATTGATTCAGAACACGTCCAGCAATGCCTTTGACGTCGTCGCCTTGGACGCCAATCCGCCGGCAAACAACGATGGCGTCACCCATCCCCACGTCAAGAGTGAGAAGCTCTGCGCCGGCGACGCCAGCTCACCCGTCAAGTTGGCCTTAGAGCAGGGCCGGCTCGTTGATGCATTCTGCTTGGTGCGCAGTGTGCTGACCACCTACAACCCCGGCAGCGCCTATGTAGCCCTGGAACATTGGGAGGGCTGCACGTGTTGCGAGTGCGGCTATGAAGCCGGATCGGACGATCTTTACGGCTGCGAACGCTGCGAGAACGACTTTTGCTCC
>JACPZP010000159.1 GCA_016195405.1 Planctomycetota bacterium
CTGACCCCGACCAACGGCTCGTGGCTGAACCGCATTGAGAGCCAATTCACGGCGCTGAAAAAGTTCGCCTTGCAGCCATCCAATTATGACAGCCATGAAGAGCAGCAAGCCGCCATCGCAAGTTATCTGACGTGGCGCAACCGTGCTCGCGATGTCTCCATCACGGCATGGAAGGAATATCGACATGAGACCCTGCAAAGCGGCACAGCCGCTTGAGTCTGCGACAGGCGAAAGTTGTCAAGGTACAACGGCACTAGGCCGCATCCTCGCGGTAATCGAGATCTTGTCTCCCGGTAACAAGGATAGCCGTGCCGCGTTCCGCGATTTCGTCGAAAAAACAATCGACTTTCTGCGAAAGGGAATTCACGTTTTGATTGTAGACCTGTTCCCGCCAACGCCGCGCGATCCTTTGGGCATTCACAAGGTGATTTGGGACGAAACTGTCGAAGAGGAATTCACCTTCCCTCCCGGCAAGGACCGTATTCTCGCATCATACGAGACCGGCGGCGAGAGGGCGGCGTACGTCGAACCGATCGCGGTCGGCGACGTGATGCCCGACATGCCCTTGATTCTGACGAATTGGTTGCACGTCATGGTGCCTTTGGAATCGACCTACCAAACGGCCTGGGACGCAAGTCCCGAGGGGATTCGCCAGGCCGTCGAAACCGGCGTCATGCCGGAGACGGATTTGGAATAGAACAATTGTCATGCAGTCCGCTTGTTAATGGCTGTATGCAGCCAGTGATCGCCTTGTAGTTCGCGCGTATCTCATTTGGATTTCATCCACCCTTCCGACCTCTCACGGAGCAGGCCGACCACCACAGGGCGTGCCACCGTGCCACCCGATATTTCAATGAGGCGGAGACGCTTATAAGCGTGTATGCTGTTAGGCGATCGATTCTAGCTCTTTGGAGGCCATCATGCACCGTCGCCGCTTTCTCGCCGCTTCCGCCGCCGCTTGTGGCTTCGCAGCGATCTCTAAGTCACTGGCCGAAGCCGGTGAACAAGGCCAACCCAAGCCGATTCCCATCGTCGACACGCATCTGCACCTTTGGGACCTCAACCGCTTCCGGCTGCCTTGGGTCAAAAAGGACACGCCGCTCGCCCGCAGCTTCGTGATGAAGGATTACCAGACGGCCATCGAGGGGCAGAACGTCGTCAAGGCGGTCTACATGGAGGTCGATGTCGCCGTCGATCAATTGACCGCCGAGGCACAGCACGTCTTGGAAATTTGCCGGCAAGGCAACACGCCGATGGCGGCCGCGGTCATCGGAGGGCGGCCGGCGAGCGACGATTTCGCCAAATACCTCGACCAGTTCAAAGGCAACCGCTACCTGAAGGGCGTCCGCCAAGTCCTGCATTCCGAGGCGACCAAACCCGGCTTTTGCCTCGAGGCCAACTTCCAGCGCGGCTTGCGCGCCCTCGAAGAACGCGGCTTGAGCTTCGACCTCTGCATCCGTCCCGCAGAGCTTCCCAACTACGTCAAGCTCGTCGAAGCGATGCCGAAGATGCGCTTCATCCTCGATCATTGCGGCAACGGCAACGTGCAGGCGAAGGACCTGACCGACTGGCGGCGCGGCATGGAGCGCATCGCCCGCAACGAGAACGTCGTCTGCAAGATCTCGGGCATTGTCGTAAACGCCCGCCCCAAGAAATGGACGGCCGACGACCTTGCCCCCATTGTCAACCATACGCTGCAAGTCTTCGGTCCCGATCGCGTCATGTTCGGCGGCGATTGGCCCGTTTGCACATTGACCTCGACGTTTCGCCAATGGGTGGAAGCGCTAAAGTCCATCGTCCGCAATCGGCCGGCCGACGAACAACGGAAGTTGTTCCACGACAATGCCATGCGTTTCTATGGTTTGAAATGAGGGCACGCCTAGGAATCGCCAAATGAGCACAGTCCTTTTGCTCCTTTTCTTTCTTGTGGTCAACTTTCTGTTGGTGGTTGTGTCTCTTTGGCTAGCGGGGCGCTGGCTTAAGGCCAAGGGGGCCACTCTTGCTCGCGCGACGGCAGCTACTTTGACAATCTGGTTGGTGAACGTTGTTGCCTTGGTCGTGTTGAATCGGATTGAGATTCGGCTGCGGCCCGAAAAGCTGGTTGTGGTGCTTGCTGTCGCCGCCGGCGTCATCATCGTTCAGATCCTCGTTTATGCTAAAATCGTAGAATGGATTTTGCGGACGACGCTGCCCCGTGCTGTGCTGGCGTGGCTGATCAGCATGATTCCGGGCGCTCTGGCTCTGGCATTGGTGTTCTTTGTCATTAAGCCCCATGTCGTGGAAGCTTTTGTCATCCCGACCAACTCGATGGCCCCCACGCTCATCGGTTGGCACCAAATCGGCGTCTGTCCTCACTGCGGCAAGGCCATGATTGTGCCATCTGCTCCGCCGGACGATCCGGCTCGCGATTTCTTTCGTGAGCGAGAACCCCTTGGAATTTGCGAGCATTGCTTGCAAGCGGGCCAAGCCCGCGATGTCTCCGCCAAGGTGGAGAATCCCGATCGCATGATTTGCAACAAACTCTTGACGCCGCGGCGCTGGGATTTGATTGTATTTCGCTATCCGAGGAATCCGGAGCTAAAGTACGTCGCGCGTCTGGTGGCGTTTCCGGGCGAAGAAATTGCCATCAAGGATGGAGCCGTTTGGATCAATCAGGTCAAGCAAGAGCCGCCCGAAGCCATTGCCGGCTTACGCTTTGAAACGGAGGCCGGCGGGATGCCCGCCGGCTTCGCAACGGCCGAGCAGCCGTTGCGACTCCAAGATGGAGAGCATTTCGTCCTGGGCGATTTTTCCCTGAATTCAAGTGATTCCCGTGACTGGGGTCCGGTCCCGGCGGCCAATATCGAAGGGGTCGCTTCGGTTCGCTATTGGCCTCCTTCGCGCTGGCGCATCTGGCGCTAGAAAAGGGACGACTTGTATGGCTTTAGGAATCCCTCACTTTCTAATTGAATTGCCTTAACTCTCAACGCCGATTAAATTGGATGCATCAGGCAGTCGTGCCCAGAACGACGCGTTCCTGCCGGTTCGAGAACATTGGAGCGTTCCCTTCCGTGGGAGCAAACGTCTCATCCATGGCATTGCCGAAGGCTCCGGCCATCTGCGCGGTGATCGGACGCACACGCCACAAAATGGTGCAGGTCGAGATTCAGGAGGCGGCCAAGCGCGGCGCCCGGCTTCTCGAAATTCGCCTCGATTATCTCGCCAAGGCCCCCGACTTCCACCGCCTGCTCGCCAGAAGGCCGTGCCCCATGATCGCCACCGTGCGCCGCCAGGCCGACGGCGGACGCTGGCCGGGCCACGAGGAAGAACGGCAAATGCTTCTGCGCCAGGCGATCGTGGCCGGCTTCGATTGGGTCGACTTGGAAACCGACGTCGCCGACGACATTCGCCGCTATGGCAACGTCAAACGCATCATTAGTTATCACAACTTCCGCGAAGTGCCGGAAGACTTGGAGAAAATCTTTCGCCGGATGTGCGAGCAGGACGCCGACGTGGTCAAAGTGGCCGTCACCGCCAGCAGCCCCAGCGACAACCTGCGTGTCATGAAACTCGTAAATAGCGGGCCCAAGCCAACGGTCGCGGTGTGCATGGGCGACCTCGGGACTTGCAGCCGAGTTTTGATCGGCCGGCTGGGCTCCCCGTTTAGCTACGCCACCTTCAACAAAGAACGCTCCTTCGCACCGGGAATCTTCTCGTTCGAGGACATGAAGCGCATCTACCGGTTCGAGCAGCTCAGACCGGATACCAAAGTGTTCGGGGTGATCGGCGATCCGGTGTCGCATAGCCTGAGCCCGCGAATTCACAACGGCGCCTTCGCCAAGCTGGGAATCAACGCGGTCTATTTGCCGTTTCGAGTGCCGCGCGGCGAACTGGCCAAGTTTCTCGAAGAGTTTGAGCAGGTGCCGGTGGCAGGGTACAGCGTGACCATACCCCACAAGGAGGCGGCGGCAAGGCTGGCCCAGGTGCGCGACCCGGAGGTCGAGCGCATCGGTGCAGCGAATACGTTGATTCGAACGCCGGGAGGATGGCACGCCTACAACACCGACGCGCCAGCCGCCCTGGCTTCGCTTCAGGCGAACTTGCCGCAGATTCCGGGCGGTCCGCCGACATACCTATCGTCGCGAAAGGTGCTTCTCTTGGGCGCCGGCGGAGTCGCCCGTGCAGTCGCCTTCGCCCTCAATCAACAGCGTTGCGAACTAACGATCGCCAACCGGACATTGGAGCGCGCCCACGCGCTCGGCGATGAAGTCGGCGGCCGAGTAATCGATTGGACCGAACGCAACAAGGTCGAATGCGACACGCTCATCAATTGCACGCCGATCGGCATGCACCCCAACCTCGACGACACCCCGGTGCACGAGTTGTTCCTGAACCCCGGCATTATGGTCTTCGACACGATCTACACGCCCGAAACCACGATGCTGATCCGGGAGGCGAGGGAAAAGGGCTGTCCCACGCTCACCGGCGTCGACATGTTCATCCGCCAAGCTGCCATGCAGTTCTACCTTTTCACCGGGATGGAAGCGCCCACGGAACTCATGGCGAAGCTCGTGAAAAGAGCCCTGTCGCCGGTGCGCCTGGAAGAGGAGGACTAAATGGCGCGCCGGGAGCGTGACCTGGCGAGCCGGGAGCGTAAGCGACCGGAGTCCGCGCGACCGGAGTCAGCCGGGTTCACTCCGGTCGCTGACGCTCCCGGCTCGCCGCGCGCGAATCTCCGCCTGTTCCTCATCGGCTATCGCGGGGCGGGCAAAACGGCGGTGGCGCCGCTGGTGGCGAAAAAGCTTGGCTGGAGTTGGTGCGACGCCGATCAAGTCTTCGAAGAAAGTTGCGGCACCACGATTAACGATATCTTCCGGACTGACGGCGAAGCGCGGTTCCGCGAAATCGAGAGCCAGGTGCTCGATGATCTATGCAAGCTGGAGCGACAGGTAATCGCGACTGGCGGCGGCGTCGTCCTGCGACCGGAGAACCGGAAAAGCCTTCGCGCGGGCAGGGTCGTGTGGCTAATGGCCGATGCGGAGACGCTACGGCAACGCACCGAACAGGACGCGGCCACTCACCGGCCAAATCTCGCCCAAGGCGGCCTGGATGAGATCGAGGAAATGCTGCGGATTCGCACGCCGTTATATGCTGAGTGCGCCGAGTTAACCGTCGATACCCGTCAGATAACGCCGGAAAGGATAGCGGAAAAAATCGCTCAGTGGATCCTGAAACCGTGACCCAAGCCCGCGGGCTTGGGCATTCTGTATACTCTTTGCATGTGGGTCTACATTTGGTTGGTCGCTGTCGTCATCTTGGGCGCCATCGTGGGCAGCTTTCTCAATGTGGTTGCCGCGCGCGTGCCGCTCGAGAAGAGCGTCCTTTGGCCAGGCTCGCAATGTAGCTCGTGCTACCAACCGATTCGATGGTATTCCAATATTCCGATCTGGAGCTACTTCTGCCTCAGAGGTCGTTGCAGCGTCTGCGGAGCGCGTTTCTCGGCCCGCTACGTGATCGTGGAACTCATTGGGGCATTGGGTTTCGCCGGACTGTACTATCTGGTGCTGGTGCGCAACATCCATGGCTGGCCCGTCTCCTACCCGGCTTCGATCGCGGAAGGCCATTACCCGTTGTCGTGGTGGGTCGGATATTTTCATAACGCAGTGCTCTTTTCGTTTCTTCTGGCCGTGGCGCTATGCGACCTGGATAGCCTCGAAATCCCCTTGTCCATCACGCTCGTCGGAACGTTGGTGGGCTTGTTGTTCGCGGTGTTATGTCCTTGGCCCTGGCCAAACACGTCGGAAGTTACGCGGCTGAGTGTTCCGCTTGGCACAAATCCAGATATGGCTTGGATTGTTGGTGATATTAAACAGGGGATTTACGCCTGGCCGGTGTGGGGGCCATTGCCGAGTTGGCTCGCGCCCGGCGGCAACTGGCAGACGGGTCTAGCCACCGGACTCGCCGGCGCGTTGGTCGGGACTTTCTTCCTGCGCGCCATAGGGTTTCTTGTCGGCACGGGTCTCGGAAAGGAAGCGCTCGGGCTGGGCGACGCGGATTTGATGATGATGGCCGGGGCTTTTCTCGGTTGGCAACTTGTCGTCGTCGGCCTCTTCGTCAGTATCGTGCCGGCCCTTTTCTTCGCTCTTTTCAACGCGCTGGCTCGCAAGGAAGGCGCGTTTCCCTTCGGCCCGTCTTTGGCCGCGGGCGTGATGTTGACCTCGCTTTGCTGGACCTGGATCGTGCCGTGGGGGGTACAGCCGCTATTTTTCTCCGGCCTGCTGTTGCTCGGTGTGGTGGTAGTCAGTGCGCCGCTGATGCTGGGAATCAGCTATCTACTGCGGTTGTTGCAACGTGGTTAACATGAGTACAAGGCAATCAATTGTCATCGTTGACTACGGCATGGCGAACCTTCGCAGCGTCCAGAAGGCATTCGAGAAGGTTGGCCATGACGCCGAGATCACCGGCGATCCGGATCGTGTCGCGCGGGCAGAGAAGTTGGTCCTTCCTGGCGTTGGCGCTTTTCGTGACGCCATCGCCAAGCTGCGCGAGACGCATCTCGACGAGCCGATCGTAGCCCACATCCACGCGGGCAAACCGTTCTTCGGAATTTGTCTCGGCTTGCAGTTGCTCTTCACCACCAGCCACGAAGACGGCGTATTTGCGGGACTCAATGTCTTTCCGGGCGAAGTGGTGCGTTTTGCGAAGGACACTGGCCTCAAGGTGCCGCATATGGGGTGGAACCAACTTCTGATCAAAAAGCCGGCGCCGCAGCTGACAGGATTGCATGATGAGCCGTCGGTATACTTCGTGCATTCCTATTATGTCGTGCCGCGCGACGTCGACTTGATCGCCGCGGAAACCGACTACGGCGGGCCGTTCACCTCGGCCCTTTGGAAGGACAATGTGTTCGCCACCCAGTTTCATCCGGAGAAGAGCCAGAAAGTCGGCCTGGCGATGCTCGAGCGATTCGCCGAAATGTGAGTTTTGAGCGCAATTTGTTTAGCCGCGAGCCAGCGGCGAGCGGGTGCACGACGCGGTTTGCATGGTGCGCCTGGGTTCTGGTATGCTTGTGTCGGTAAATGGTAGATTCGGCAACGGGATGGGACGAGGCTCTTTTCA
>JACPZP010000160.1 GCA_016195405.1 Planctomycetota bacterium
CGCGGACATGTTGCCCTTGCATGAAGCGATCCCGCTGGCGGCGCAACAACTCGAACCGGAAGCGTTCAGGCGGTGGAAATCGGGGCTTGTCGTCGAGGTGGCACGCCTGGCGCGGTTTCTGCACGATCGCCGCTGCTTCCACAAAGACTTGTATTTGTGCCACTTCTTCATCGCGCGCTCGGACATCGGTTTGCCCCCTCACCCCCAACCCCTCTCCCCCGAAGGGCGAGCGGAGCCAGGGCGCGAGCCTCCGCAATCCTGGCGCGGACGCGTGCATTTGATCGACTTTCATCGGCTCGGCAAGCACCGCTGGACCTGGCCCGTGTGGCGCGTCAAAGATCTGGGACAGCTTCTTTATTCATCGCACATCGAAGGCGTCGATGGCCGCGATCGGCTCCGCTTCTGGCGGCATTACCTGGGACAGGGCAAACGCCGGCCTCTGCTCCTGACGTGGTGCGTGCGCTTCAAAGGCAGGCGCTATCATCAACACAACGCCAAACTGGCCAAGAGAATGAAATGAACATTGCGTTTTGCTACGAAACCGTAAACCCGACGCGCGGCGGCTGCGAGACCTATATCGCCGACCTGGCGCGCCGTCTGGTGGCCGACCGGCACGAGGTGCATCTCTACGCACGGCATTGGGAAGAAAAAGCTCTGCCGGCGCAAATGTGCTACCACCGAGTGCCGGCGGTGCGCGGCACGCGTTTTCTTCGGCCCTGGCGCTTCTCACGCCACTGCTTGCAGGCGATGGCCGGCAACGCCCACGACGTCACGGTCGGCTTCGACAAGACTTTCGGCCAGGACGTGCTCTATCCGCAGGCCGGCTTGCACGTCGCCACCGTCGACAACAACGCCCGCAAATACACCAGCCAAACCATGCGCCGGTTCATGCGCCTGCTCAAGGCCGTCGATCCGGTGTATTGGTCGTACAAATTGTTGGAGCGACGCCAGTATCTCGGCGCGGATCAACCGGTGGTGGTGGTCAACAGCCACATGGTTCGCGATCACTTTCAGCAATACTACGGGGTGCCGGCGGCCAATCTGCACGTGGTTCGCAGCGCCATCGACCCCAACCGCTTCCCCGAGCACGACCGCCTTAAGGTTCGCCAGGAAAGCCGGCAACAATGGGGCATGGCGCCGGGCGAGGTGGTTGCCTTGTTCGCGGCCATGAACTATCGGCTCAAGGGCATCGATCCGCTTTTTGGCGCGCTCGCTCGATTGTTTCGAGGTTCCGAATTTGGCGATCGACCGCGGGCACTCAAGTTGTTGGTGGTCGGCAATCCCGACACGCGCCGGCAAGAAAGCCTGGCGCGGAAACTGGCTATTCAGGATCGGGTGACGTTCATCGGCCATTGCGCCGAAATGCGCCGGGCCTACTTCGCGTCCGACTTTCTGGTTCATCCCACCTTCTATGATCCGTGCTCGCTGGTGGTGCTGGAAGCGCTGGCGTGCGGCCTTCCGGTCATCACGACACGCATGAATGGGGCCAGCGAACTCTTGCACCCGTTGCGCGAAGGCTTCGTCATCGACGATCCGCACGATCACGCCCGCCTTGCCTGGTGCATGGCCCAGCTTGTGGATGGCCCGCGCCGCCAGGCATGTTCCCTGGCCGCCCGGCAGACCGCGGCGCAATGGACGTTCGAGCACCATTACCGGCAGTTGATGGATGTCTTCGTCGAAGCGGCGCGGAGGAAGCAAGCGGCCTGAGCGCGGTTAATGTGGCGGCAAGTTTTCCAATTTACCGAACCGACCGATTGGAAACAAGTCGCCACACCGCAAAAAAGGGCGCAAAGGGCATCACTTCACGCTCGGTTGCGGCGGCGCCGGCGACGGAGTTGTCGGGTTGAGCTCACTATTGACCCATTCAATATGGCGTAACCATACGTCCTTTGGCCAGACGCCGGGACCGCGAAAGCCCGGATCGTCTGCAGACATCTCTTTGAGGTCGGCCTGGGCCTTCTGCAGGGCGGCTCGCGCGGCGTCGTGCACTAGGCGTTCCTGTTGCGGAATACCGACCATCACGGGCACGCATTTCCAGATGCGGTTGAAAGCAATCAGGCCCTCGGCTTTCGCGCGATATGTTTCCTGAAGGATTTGATAGCGCCTCAGTGCTTCGCTGAAATCATCCTGCTCGAAGCGAGTGTCCGCGGCGCCGAAACGGGCTTTTCGCAAGAGATCCAACTCCACGGCGGTAAGCGGATTAGCTTTGGATTTTGCTTCGAGGTCATCTGCGAGGCGCTGAAAAACGTCGTGGCCGCGCTGAAGCGATTCGTTCCGCGTCCTTCGGATGTACGCACGGACGTCTTCTCCGGTGGCGGCTTGCAGCTTGGCATTGTCTTGCTTGCCGAGCCTAAGGTACCCATCGGCGAGGCGGTCGCGGTAAACGAGAACCTGGGCATTGGCCCGATATTGTTTCACTGCTTTTTCAAGATAGAGGCACGCCTGATCATACTTCTGCATTTCCCAAAACACGTCAGCCAGCTTGTAGAGCGACTTTTCCTGGGCCTCGGCATCGGTCGCGGACGAATCCGCCGCGGACTGCGCGGAGAGATTTTGTTTCAGGATGTCGCAGGCATTCTCCAAGTTCTTCTTTTCGATCTCCGCAAGCGCCAACTGATAACGGGCGCGGCCGGCGAACGGCGTGTTGGGGAACTCGATGCATTTCCAATAGGCTTCTTGCGCCAATTCCTTCAAACCGGTGGCCTCACGGGATTCCGCCAGATAGAGCCATGCTTCCGCGAGGCGGTTTTCGTCCCGATCGAGCGAGTCGCCTTTCAGCTTGACGAGATCGAGCTTGATGAACCTCTCGAGGATGTTGCGAGCCTGCGTATAATCGGCCGCCTCTAAGTAGCACAAAGCGCTCCGCCACAGCGGTCCCGGTTGCGCGTCGGCATTACGCACAGCGGCGGCTTGCTCGTAGGCTACCGCGGCGCGCTGGAATTGGGAATTCGCTTCTTTTCGTTTCTCTTTGGCCGCTGGGTCCGAAAGCAGTTTGCTCTTTTCCTTCAATTCGCGCGCCTGGGACTCGGCCGCTTGGGCGAGGCGTTCTTCGGCAATGCCCGGAGCGGCGACCGATTTGTAGATGACCGCCACCTCCTGCGTACGCTCGTAATCGTGATTTTCCAAATAGCGATTGCAGGCCGCTTCGAACATCAGCCGCACACGCTCCACGTCGAGCCGCTTGTTTTGATAGTCGCTCGGGATGCGCACCTTGGCGAGCGCCTCGCGCCAAGCCGCCAGGGCCTCCTTGAATTCCGGAGGATCTTGCTGGAGCAGCAAAGCGCCTAGGCGCAGACCGGCGGCCTGGCCGTCTTGCCCGCCCAAGGTCAAGGCTTCCTGCCAAGCTTTGATCGCTTGGGCGTCATCGCGAGGATCGGTCTGCACGTAACACAAACCCAAAGCATTGAGAATGCGCGCCTTGCCTCCGGGAACAAGTTCCGCCTCGGGCAATAGTTCTTTCCACGCTGGGATGGCCCGCGTCCAAAGGTCGTCTTCCTCATACAACTCGGTTTGCAGCAGACGGGCCTTGACGCGCATGGCCTTGGAGGTTTTCGGACTGATCCGTTCCAATTCCACAAGGGCTTCGGGGCGCAGCTCCTTGCGCATCAGGATTTCGACGCGCAGCAGCCGAGCCTTGGAAACAGCCTCGACGTCGCGGTCGTCGATCAAATCGAGCTGCTTTTGGCTGGCGATGAGCGCGAGGTCAAGGCGCGGCTTGGGCATGTGCAAATAGGCGTCAATGAGATAGGCGTAGCCGTCCGCGGGCCGTTCGGCGCCTTTTTCCACCGACGTGGAGATGAGATCGAGCGCCCGCCGCGAGGTTTTGTCCTGCTGCAGAATCGCCACGCCGAGTCGATAGTTCTGGGCCGGCATGTCCGCTACGCTGATGCCCAAGGCGCTGGCTTCCTCGAGATATTGCAGCACCCTGGGCCAGTATTGGCCCGCTTGATCGGGCGGCAGCGACTGGGCAAGGCGATAGTAGGCCGAGCCGGCCAGGAAGTTGATCTCGGCGGCCCGGCGCGGCAATTGGCCGGAACGCGTCGCCAGGTTGTCCGCTTCCAAGACGAGGATTTCCGGCCGTTCGGCGCCCAACTCGAGCTTGTGTCGGAGTTCGACCACGGCCTCCAGAAGTCCGCCCGAAGACCAAGCTTGCCGCAGAGGCGAGGTGAGCGCCACGGAAAGAAAGATGCCGAGGCCGAGAAGGAACGTCGGCGCCTGCCAGAGCTGTCCAGGATACCGACTGGCCCGCCCCAACTTGCCGCGACTACTTATAGCTTCCAGAGCCTGCTCGCTGCTCATGTTCCCCATCCAAAAAGGTGTCAGGACCCTTTTTTCATTAACTCCTAACGAGGGGCGTGGGCTTGTGTCAAAAAGCCTAGGACCTGTCAAGGCGGAACGTTTCACGCCAACCGATCCACATTGACGCGCGCGCGCAATTCCGGCTAAGAACCGTGGCATGAATCGGAGAATCATGAGTTGGAGAACGGTGCGCGTACGCTGGAAGCTCTATTCGAGCGTCTGCCTGAGCGTCTGCGTGGCGCTCGTCGCCGTCACTGTGATCGCCGCCAACGCCAAGCACCACAAACGTAAGCATCGCGGCGCCAGGCAGGAGGCTTTGGCCGCCACTCCCGAGCAATGCGCCCTGTTTTACACGAGCAAGGTGCGGCCGCTGCTTGTCGAACGCTGCGTGCGCTGCCACGGACCGAAGCGCCGTGCGGGCGGATTGCGCGTCGATTCGGTCTCGGCCATGCTCGAAGGCGGCGACGGCGGCGCGGCGATTTTCCCCGGCAATCCCGATGAAAGTCCGCTGCTTCTGCGCGTGATCGCCGGCGAAATGCCGCGCGGCGGCGAGCCGTTCACCGAAGAGGAAATTGCTCTGCTGCGCGACTGGATCAAACGCAGACCCGTGGAGCCGGCCGACGAATTGACGCCCCGGCCCAAAAGCGAGCACTGGGCGTTTCAACCAACCCAGAGGCCAGCCGTCCCGAGCGTCGCCGATCCGCACTTCGCCGCGAATCCAATCGACGCGTTTCTGGAATACGCACGTGAGAAGGCGGGTGTCGCCGGTCACAATGCTCCCGCGGATCGGCGGCTGCTTTTGCGGCGCGTGTCCATCGACCTCACCGGCCTGCCGCCTACAGAAGAGGAGTACCGCGAATTCCTCGACGATCCGTCCGCCGCCGCTTACGAGAACTGCGTCGATCGTCTCTTGGCCGGCTCACGTTACGCCGAGCGCTGGGCGCGTCACTGGATGGACGTGTGGCGCTATTCCAGCCATGACGAGCGCAAGGCTATGAAGCAGCTCACTTATGGCAGCAGGTCGATTTGGCGCTGGCGTGACTACATCATTGAAGCACTCGACATGGACAAAGGCCTCGACCGCATGATCGTCGAGATGCTCGCCGGCGACGAGGTAGCCCGTGAGGATCCCAAGATTCTCGCCGCCACGGGCTATCTGGTGCGTAACTTCAACACGCTGGACCGTAATCTCTGGCTCTCCAACACTATCGAGCACACCGGCCGGGCGTTTCTCGGTCTGACGATGGGTTGCGCCCGCTGCCACAACCACAAGTTCGATCCGATCTCGCAGAAGGAATACTATCGCTTCCGCGCCTTCTTCGAGCCGCACGAAGTCGTCGATCAGGGCGACAAACAGCTAACCTTCGTGCGCGACGGCGCGAATACGCCGACGCATTTCCTGAAAATGGGCGACCCAAAGATGCCGGACAAACGCATCTGGATCGAGCCGCAGGTGCCCGCCGTCCTTGGCCACGCCGCGCCGCCCAAGGCGCTGGAATTAAGCGAGTGCGGCAACAAGGTGCAGAGCAGCGGCAGGCGGCTTGCCCTGGCGCGGTGGCTGGTCCGTGACGACAACCCGCTCGCGGCACGGGTCGCCGTCAATCACATCTGGCTGCGGCACTTCGGCCGAGGACTGGTCGAGACGCCGGCGGAATTCGGCGTCCGCGGCAAGGCGCCGACGCATCCGGAGCTGCTCGATTGGCTCGCGGTCGAGTTCCGCCAACAGGGCTGGAGCATGAAATGGCTGCATCGCTTGATCGTCACCTCGGTCACTTACCAGATGTCTTCTTCGACAATCACTGCCTCCGAAGCCGCCCAAAAGGATCCCGACAATCGCCTCTACGGGCGCTTCCCCGCGCGACGCATGGAGGCCGAAGTGGTTCGCGATTCCATCCTCCACCTCGCCGGCAAGCTAAGCGTTGCGGTCGGCGGTCCGGACGTGGATACACAAGAAGCCGACACGTCGCCGCGCCGCAGCCTATATCTTCGGCTGTCGCGCGTCGACCGGGCGCCGTTGCTCGATCTCTTCGATTGTGCCAAGGTGGAGGAATGCTATCAGCGTGTTGAAAGCGTCGTACCACAGCAGGGCTTGGCGCTGCTTAATAGCTCGTTCGTCTGGAGAAACGCCGGACACTTGGCGGATCGTCTCGCCGGTCGGGCCGACTTCATCGAGGCCGCGTTCGCCACGGTGCTTGGCCGCCCACCTACAACTGAGGAGTTGGACGCCGCTCGAGAATTCCTGCGCGATCAAGAGGAATTGCTGCGCTCCGAAGCCGCCGATAACTCCCCTGCCGTCGCGCGGACGTATTTCATCCACGCCCTCTTCAATCACAACGACTTTCTCGCAATTCGCTGAGGTGACCCATGCCGCGCACCGGTTGCGGAAAATATCCGCGTCGCCAATTCCTCACAGACATGGGTCTCGGCTTCACCGGGCTGGTGCTTAACGCCATGCTCACCGAAGAAAAGCTCCGTGCCGCCTCGTCCCTCGCCCCTCGCCCCTCGCCCCTCACTCCTCGCGTCGAGAACGTCATCTGGCTCTTCATGATGGGCGGGGTCAGCCATATCGAGGGCTTCGACCCCAAGCCCGCCCTCAATCGCTACGGCGGCATGCGCATCAGCGACACCGACGCCCGCAATGTTCTCGATCGCCGCGACTCGCAAGACTTCGGCCCCGTCCTCAACTACGGCTCACGCATCATGCCGCTGCAAGTCGGTTTTCGCAAACGCGGCCAGGCCGGCATCGAGGTCAGCGACTGGTGGCAGCACGTTGGCGATTGCAGCGATGAACTGGCCGTCATCCGCTCCATGCACACCACTGATGCGGAGCATTCCGCCATCTTCCAGTTTCATACGGGGCGCTCACTCAGGCAAACACACCAGCCCAGCCTCGGCTCGTGGATCAGCTACGGTCTGGGCACGCTGAACCGAAATTTGCCGACGTTCGTGGCCATGGGTTTTCCGCCGGTGACGCACCAGGGCGGACCAGGCAGCCACTTGGCCCAGTACCTTGGGCCCGAGCACGACGGCGTCATGATCGGCGCCGACCCGAAGACCGCCCTGCCCTATCGCCCCGATCGAGTCCACACTTCGCACGCCGCCCAGCGCCGGGAGCTGGAATTCATCCAGCGCCTCAACGGACTGACGGCCGTCCAATATCCCGAAGATCGCAACCTTCAAGCTCGCATCCGCTCCTATGAAACCGCGTTCGGCATGCAATCAGAATTGCCCGAGGTCGTCGATCTTCGCCGCGAGTCAGCCGGTACGCAGGCGCTCTACGGCCTCGACAGTCCCGTGACCCGTCACTTCGGCAGACAGTGCCTGGTCGCGCGCCGCCTGGTCGAGCGCGGCGTTCGCTTCGTGCAGCTTTACCACGGCGGCAACCCGGAGAACGACTCCGGCGACTGGGATTCGCACGACCGCCTCCGCGACCTGCACGGCGCCATGTGCCGCAAAGTGGACCGCCCCATCGCCGGCTTACTGACCGACCTCAAGCGCCGCGGCATGTTGGAAAAGACACTGGTGGTCTGGGCGACCGAATTTGGCCGCACCCCGTGCATCGACAACCGCACCAATTGCGGCCCCGCCGACGAAAGCATGCGCACCGGCCGCGATCATCACATCTTTGGCTTCTCGATCTGGCTGGCCGGCGCCGGCGTCAAGAAAGGCATCGTCCACGGCGCCACGGATGAATTGGGCTTCCACGCCGTCGAAAACCGCCACTACGTCACCGACCTGCACGCCACGATTCTTCATCTGATGGGATTCGACCCGCGCCGCCAGGAGATTCCAGGGCAGCAGCGGTTGGATATGGATCGGGGGCGGGTGATGGAGGGGATTTTGGAGTAAATGGCCCGTCCTTTGAAGCGTTTACTCCGAAGGAGTTTAAGAATTCAGCCCAGGGCAACGCCCTGGGAGACGGGGCGCCGCCCCCACAATTCAAGCCCTGAAAGGGCGAAAGAACCTGTAACCATGCAAGCCGCACTTTTTCTAGTTCCCACTCTCGCATGTCCGGATTCGAATTCGCTTGTGAGATGGATTGATCTTGCAAGTATGTCACATCCGACATATAGTGAGGCATGGCGAAGCCGCGAAAGCCACTTGTTTGGTTGCATGGCGAGATCAAGACGCCGCCGTTTTCCAGAGAGGCTCGTGTTGAAGCCGGCACGCTGCTTCGGCGGCTCCAAGAAGGCGACTCGCTTGGTTTGCCCCACTCGCGGCCAATGCTGAGTGTCGGCAGGCGCTGTCACGAACTTCGAGTGCGCGACGAAGATCATAACTGGCGTATCATCTACAGGCTGGACTCCGATGCCATAATCATCGCGGAGGTCTTCAAGAAGACCACGAAACAGACTCCCAAGCATGTCATCGCTAACTGCGAGCGCCGTTTGCGCTTGTACGGTCAAGCGTGCAGCGAGAAAAACAAAGAGGAGCAGTGAGATGAAGAGGGAAAAGCAAAGAAAGCTCGAAGCGGCCGGATTTCGCTTTGGCGATGCCGAAGAGTTTCTCGAATTGAACGACGAAGAACGTCATTTGGTGGAATTGCGTGTGGCGGTGAGCCGTGCAGTGCGCGCACTGCGGCAAAAGCAGAGGTTAACCCAGCAACAGCTCGCCGCAAGACTCAAATCGAGCCAATCTCGAGTCGCCAAGCTGGAAGCCGGCGCTGCCGACATTTCTCTTGATCTCATGTTTCGTGGGCTGTTTGCGGTCGGGGGCCGGCTGGCCGATCTGGCGAATAAGAAAACTGAGGTCAATCATGGCTGAGTTAACACACACACGGTTGACTGATTTTGCCACTCTTCTCGCTTACACGTGGTATCGTGATTTTCCAGTTCACGAGTCGTTCCGCCCCAAGGCCCAACGAGCAGACTGGACAACGCACATTGGCATCGCTGTCCGATCGGCGGCGGACTTTATGGGTCTGTTCACTCACTTTGAAAGCGGTGGGCGGACTGATGCGATTCTGAAGGATAACAAAGGCCACGCGCTGGCGGCGATTGAGTGGGAGTGGTCCGCTGTCCATCGAGGCGATGAAGTTGTTACGGAGTTTGCGAAGCTTATGAAGCGATGCACCGAGCCGGAGTGCCACGATGTAGGATTCGCATGCCTGATCGGTTACGCCCGCGGTGGCAGCGGTAGGGATGACTATGCACAACGCTCGGCGGCCGTGCTGGCAGACTACACGCAGCGCTGGGCCGCCGAATTGCCCCCGCTTATGCTTGTCATCATCGGGTTTGAATGGAAGGGAAAGCACAAGGGTCGCGAGTTCACAAATATGACCATCGATCAGATCGAACGAGGAAAGAGCACGCGCTTGCGAGAGCAGCCCGCCTATCCATGGAAGGTTCTCACATCGCGCTGGGCAAATGAGATGAATAGCGTTACGTAGGGGAAAGAAGAACGATGACACATAGAACAAGAGCGATCACATTCACGCAATCAAGCGCGGCAAAGTGACGATCCGGCCCTAAGCGTGGCAGTCGACACGGAGGTTCGCGGAGGTGCGTCCCCAAACAGGAGCTTGAGAACGACAGGAAAGCCCGATAGCCGACCGTTTGCAAACGGTTCGAACGGGGTTAGAAAGCCAGACCAGTTTCCTTGCACGTCTCACGTGCAAGGCATTAAATCTAATCGCTCGAAAGTGTTGCGCCAAAATCGCCAAGAAATGCCTTGCAGGGCTGTCCCCTGGGAATGCAATGCAAGCAATCCGGGGTCGCTACTTGCCGAGACGCCGTTGAATCAGGCGGTCGAGTTCGGTGACAGCGTTTTGATCTGGCCGGCCGACGTGGGTCCAGATGATCCAACCTTCCGAATCGAGCAAGACCAAGGTTGGAAATGCCTGCACTTCGAGCTGGGTGCGGACGGGGCAGCTTGGGCCGCCGGCGAGGAGTTGTTTGTAGGGGACCTGGTGCCGGGTGCAAACGCTTTGCACGCGCAGGGCCTGCACCTGGAACGAGCCGCCGGATTCGTTGGCGATGCCGACGATTTCCAGTCCCTTGCCGCCGAATTTCTGATGCAGTTTGCACAAGTCAGGAAGGGCGCCCAGGCATGGAGCGCATTCGGTCCACCAGAAGTCGAGCAGGACGAGCTTGCCCTTGCGGCTGGTGCGAAGCTCCCAAGGTTCGCCGTGGGTGTCGTTGAGGGCGAAGTTAACCACCTGCCGGCCGACCTTGACACAGGACGGAACGCGGGCCGGACCGGTGCTGACGGGCAACGGCTCGGTCGCCGGCGCCGTCGGCTTGATCACGTCGCGCGCCGGCGGCGCGCTGGGAACCGTGACCGGCTTCGAGTCGTTAATCTGCAGCGACGGCACAGTCGGCCTCTTCTGAGGCTGGATATTCAATGTCGGCGGCCAATCATTCTCCTTGCTGCCGACCACGCTCGGCGACCAGCCCTGCGGATTGCTGCTGGTTTGACTGGGCGTCGGCACGCTCACCGCCGGCATTTCCATCTCGCCGGAAGGACTCCCGATGCCGGAAGTCTTGGACGCCTCGGGTTGCTTCTTTTCGCCCTGATACGCAGGGGAAGGCGGCACGTCCGGCGTGTTCTGGCCGGCGAATTCTTCTTTCACTTGAATCAAAAGGCGCACGTTGGGGGCGGAGGTGTAGGTGATGCCCGCCAGCATGCGGTCGCCGTTTTTGCCGCGGGCCAGGAGTTTATAGTTGCCGCCGGACTTCAGGTTTTGAATGGTGAAGTAACCGTCGGGCGTGACCGCGACTTCGGTGGGCTGCGCGTCCTTCTGATCGACGCTCACCAAGCGAATGAAGGTGTTGGCAGGCGGCTTGCTATAGCCATCGACGACCCGGCCGGCAAGCATGGCCCCGCTGCCACTACTGGATTGCACGGGCGCGGCGTTGGCCTGCGGGACGCCGCTGCTGTTGAGGATCGGATCGTTGCTGCCGGGGAATTTGGCGGGAGGAGCGCCGCCGCCAGTCGCTGGGGCGGGATGATCATTGTTCGACTTCTTGAAAAGCGCGCATCCGCCGCCCACCAAGCAAAGGTTGCCCACGACCAGGATACAGGCCAGGACGCGCACGGACCGGGATCCTCGCAATAGATGGTATCCGTCTATCATCGGCCCGCCCTAACCGGCAAATTGAGAAAATCCGGTCTCTCAGGAATAATCGTCAAACCCTACCTCTCCCGTAGGACGGTTTTGCAAACCGTCGAGAGCTTGGACGGATTGCAAATCCGTCCTACGAGGCGGAAGCACGTAAAATGGGGAGAAGCACGGGGCCTCGGCAAAGTCTTTCTCCCGTTGCGAAGGTCGTCAAGGAATTCATCATGGCCAATGGCGGCGGCGCGATACGGATACGGGGGGCGCGCACGCACAACCTGCACAATGTTAACGTCGATCTCCCTCTGGGTAAGCTAAGCGTCCTAACCGGACCGTCGGGTTCAGGCAAAAGCTCGCTTGCGTTCGACACCCTCCACGCCGAAGGCCAGCGCCGCTTCCTGGAGACGTTGGGGGCGACGAGTCGAGCATTGTTCGAGCAGTTGCAACGGCCCGACGTCGACGTCATCGAGTATCTGCCGCCGACCCTTTGTGTCTCGCAGCACGTCAGTCAGTCCAGGCCGCGCAGCACGCTGGCCACGGTCACCGAAATCCACGATCATTTGCGCCTTTTGTGGGCACGCTTCGGCACGCCCTATTGCTATCAATGCGGCTCGGCGATCCAAAAACATTCACCGGCCGAAATCGTCCGCGCCACCCTCAGGCTCGACGAAGGCCGCAAGGTTTACCTCCTTGCACCGTTGGTCGAGGACGAGCCGGGCGAGCACCGCGATGCCTTTCAGCAGATCAAGCAAGGCGGCTTTTTGCGAGCGCGCATCGACGGCGTGCTCGGTGAAATCCGCGCCATTCCCAAGCTCGCCGCCAAGCAACGACATACGATCGAGTTGGTCGTCGATCGTCTGGTGATCCGCTCCGGCATCGAAGACCGCCTCGGCGAATCGCTGGCGACGGCGATCAAGCATGGTGCGGGCCGGGTCATCGTCACCGACATCGACGACGGCGATTGGCACGATCATGTCTACAGCACCCAATTCGCCTGTCCGCGTTGCCGGATTCAGTATCCGGAATTGGAGCCGCGGCTCTTTCACTTCAACAATCCGCATGGCGCCTGCCCGCGCTGCACCGGCTTCGGACAGATAGGGGAGTTCGATCCCAAGCTGATCGTGCCCGATCCGTCCTGGTCGATGGGGCGCGTGCTGGAGCGACTGCGCGAACAACTTCCCGACGACCTCGAACTTCAATTGGGTGTGGCCGGGGCTGAGTCTTCGAAGCCCCAGCCGCCTCGATCACCGGGGCTTCGCAAAGCCTCAGCCCCGGCCACATCGGAGGAGCTTCTTGAATCGCTGCGAAAACTGCGCGACACCTTGGAAGCAGCCGAGGACACCGACGGCTTGGAAGCATTGCGTTCGTTGGCCGGCTTCGTTCCCTGCCCGGAATGCGGCGGAGCGAGGCTCAACCGTGTGGCACGTTCCGTCCGCTTCGGCGGCAGAGGATTGCACGAGTTGACGGCCTTGAGCGTCTATGAAGCCGCCGCATTTTTTGAGGCGGCGCGAACGCAGGCAACGGCGCCGTCTGGTCTGGAGCGCGTGCAACGCCGGCTGGTCGACGAAATTTGGTCACGGCTGCGTTTCCTCCAGGAAGTGGGCCTGAGCTACGTCACGCTCGATCGGCCCGCGCCAACCTTGTCCGGCGGCGAAGCGCAACGGGCACGGCTGGCAACGCATCTTGGCGGCGGTCTGCTCGGCGTTTGCTATATCCTTGACGAGCCGACCATCGGGCTGCACCCGCGCGACACCGAGCGGTTGATCGCCGCCCTGCGCGGATTGCAAGAGCGCGGCAACACCGTGATCGCGGTCGAGCACGACGAGTCCGTCATGCGGAAGGCGGATTACCTGGTGGACATGGGGCCAGGCGCGGGCAGAAACGGCGGCCGAGTGCTGGCCTCGGGAACGGTGGATGAGGTGGTCAACGATCCGGCGTCGGTGACGGGACCGTATCTCAAGCACCATCGCAGGCTCGAAGACTCGCCTGCGGGCTTGGCCGATGACGCCCCAAGCCCGCTGGCGAGTCTTCGAGCCTGCGCGGGTACTCCCCATGCCATCACCATCATCAACGCCTGCCACCACAACCTCAAGAACCTGACGGTGCGCATCCCCCTTGGCCGGCTCGTCTGCCTGACCGGTGTCAGCGGCTCCGGCAAGAGTTCGCTGGCCCGCGACATTCTCTGTTATGCCGCGCGCCGCCATCTCGGCCTGCTCGCTCCCACTCCCGGCATGCACGATCGCATCGAAGGCTTGGAGAAGATCGACAAAGTTTTGGAAGTCGATCAGAGACCGCTTGGCCGATCGCCGCGTTCCAACGCCGCTTCGTACACGGGCGTCTTCGATGAGATTCGCAAGGTCTTCGCGGCCACCAGGACGGCGAAAGTTCGAGGCTACAAAGCGAGCCGGTTCAGCTTTAACGTCAAGGGCGGCCGTTGCGAGGAATGCCAGGGGCAGGGAAGGAAACGTTTCGCGCTCCAATTTCTGCCCGATCTGTTCGTGCCGTGTTCCGCGTGCCAGGGCCGGCGCTTCAACCGGGCGACTCTCGAGGTGCACTATCGCGGCAAGTCGATCGCCGACATCCTCGGCATGCCGATCGAACAGGCCCGCGACTTCTTCGAGAATATCCCCAACATCCATCGGCCGTTGGCGGCGCTTGCGGACGTGGGCCTGGGTTATCTCGCGCTGGGCCAACCCTCGAGCACGCTGTCCGGCGGCGAGGCGCAACGCGTCAAGTTGGCATTTGAGTTTGCGAAGCCGGCAAGCGGCAAGGCGCTTTACCTGCTCGATGAGCCGACCACCGGCCTGCACTTCGCCGATGTTCGCAATCTAATTCGCGTGTTGCGTGGAATTGTAGACGCCGGCAACACGATGCTGGTGATCGAACACAATCTCGACCTAATCGCGGCCGCGGATTGGATCATTGATCTGGGACCAGACGGCGGCGCGGCGGGCGGTTATCTGGTGGCAGAAGGGACGCCGGCGGAGGTGGCGGCGTGTTCAGCGAGCAGTACGGGGTGGTTTTTGAGAAGAGAGAATTGAGCGGCGAGCCACCCAGGTTCCTCTGGTTTTTCACATCACCAGTTCGGAGGCAGGAAACTAAAGTACCTGCACAGATGGCCCCGCGCGATGGGAATTGAGATCGGGCTCACTCTTTCATCGCGTTCATGCACCAAGCTGTTTCTGAATTCACGTACGTCGTGGGCACGCATAAGCAGGTCACAGGGAATCCGGCGCGATGCGGCCACGCCATCCAGCAAATCTCGAGTTCGACTGGGTGGATCGCCGCTTTTTGACGCCTGCCAATACGCGCGAAGACCGGCTTTGAATTCGGCGAAAAGACGAATGAGATACGTGCCATCGAGCCGCTCGGACGCGTGCCGAATCGCACGTAACGTCACCTCACCCTCGAGGACGGTGGGATCGCGCGTGGCGTGCGCCCGAAGCAGGTCCATGGCAAACCGGGTCGCGGCATTTTCACGCTCGACGGATTTGATCCGTTCAAGCCATTCATAGAGCTTGAGCGGCATTCCTTGTCATTTCCTGGAGGACTCGCTGGAGTATTCTTTTTGAAACTGGTTTGGAGGGAGACTCTCGTATTTCCCCGACTGAAGGTTCACCAGAAAACATGTAGTGCAAATGCCACGCACCCGCGCGGTAATAAAAGGTCGCGATGTCGTCATAGGCAGGCATCGAATAAAGATCGACGACTCCTTCGGCCCCAGGTGCGGAAGGGGCAATTGGCTCTAGCAGCAATCGTGTCGTCCCTTTTTGCAGTAGCAGCGCCGGCGCCTCGTGAGTGCCGATTTGCGAATCCTCGATCTTCTTTTCGATCAATCGGGTGGACCAATCAAGTTCCGTCGCCCAACTCGTCACGCGTGTCACAAGGGCCGAGAGTCGGTCGAGCCATTCCTTCCTCAACTGCTCGGGATTCGATGTCGCATTCTTAGTAGATTTGTTAGTAGCCATGACAAGCTCCAGCTTTCGTCGCGTGTCGCCATTACTTCATATGATACGTCGAGCCAAGACTCTCGCGAGGTTGGCCGTTTGACTTTCAGATTCTTCCGCGGGCTCGGATCGTCCTTCCCGTGCTTGACTGGATTTTCCAGCCCCGCTATAATCTCCGCGTTCCGGAGAATAACCGGTTCACGGGATTGGAGTTGCGCCAGCAAGTTCGCATCGGGCATGGCGGATGCGAGGATTCTCGCATCGGGATGGGACGGCGTCGATGGAATCCACCGGCAAGGAAGCCGGCGAATAGACTCACCTGGACCCACGGATGGGAGCCGAGTTTTGTTGACCCCGCCCGTACATAACTGGAAAAGCCTCTTTACGCAAGAGCGCCCTAAACTCGGGCTCTTTGCCGGGGCCGCGAATCACGGAAACTCGCGCACAATCCCTTTCTTCGGACTTAGTCCTGCTCACAGGTGCCCCTTGGCGGATGATCGGGTCGCCGTGAAACAGCAAGTGAAGGAGGCCAACGACATCGTTGATGTCGTCGGCAGCTACATCACCTTGCGCCCCGCCGGCCCCACCTTCAAGGGCCTCTGCCCCTTTCACGACGACCAACGGCCGTCGTTCGACGTCGACCCGCGCCGGCAGCGCTTTCGCTGTTGGGCTTGTGGCAAGTACGGCGATGTCATCGACTTTGTTCAAGAGTTCGAGCGTGTCCTGGCTCTGTTCCGGCGCGGCGTTGGCGAAGTTCAGCGTCGCCGCGCAACCTGCCACCGTCAGCGTGACCGCCACAGTGCGCGGGCTGTTGCTGGCGTTGGCGGATGTGACGGTGAGC
>JACPZP010000149.1 GCA_016195405.1 Planctomycetota bacterium
TCAGTCTCACGCAATGGCCGGACCGGCCGGGACTTTGGGAATACAAAGTGCCGCTCAAGGATATTGGAAACGACTCATGCATTGTGCTTTACTGGAATCCCGCGGAACTGGCGCCGGGCGTAAGCCGCGAGGTCGGCTTCTCTTACGGCCTGGGCGACGTCACGAGCAAGGGAAAATTGGGCATCTTGAATCCACCCCCCATCGCCGTCGGCGAGACGTTCACGCTGGTGGCCTTGGTCGCCGACGCCAAACCCGGCCAGAGTGCGACTTTAGAGCTGCCGGCCGGCTTCGACTTGGCGCCGGACATTTTGCGCACGCAGGAAGTGCCTCCAAGTAAGGGTGGCCAGCCCAGTCCGGTGACTTGGCGCGTCGCGGCCTCCTCGGAACCCGGCGACTATCTCTTTACCGTTAACACCAGCGACGGCATGAGCCACAGCCGTCGCGTTACGGTTCGCAGCCGCGGGATATTTCAATAGCCATAAGCGGGCATAGCCATAAGATTGCAGCAATTGTTGAAAATGGGTGTTGCGAGCGAACGCGGACCCCGCCAAACGCGTAGAAGCACCAGACAATTTGAGTTGTGTTCGGTACTTGCGATGAGGTGGCCGATCCATGGCCGGCAATGAAGTCGTCGTTGAAACGCGAAAACTGACCAAGATTTACCGCGATTTCTGGGGCCGCCAGAAAAAAGTCGCCCTGCGGGCCCTCAACCTGCAAGTCTTCCGCGGCGAGATATTCGGCCTCCTCGGCCCCAACGGCTCCGGCAAGACCACCACCATCAAGCTTCTCTTGGGCTTGCTGTTCCCCACGGACGGCGATGCCCTCGTTTTCAATCAGTCGGCCGCCGAAGTAAAGAAAAACGAGCGCATCGGCTATTTGCCGGAGGAATCCTATCTCTACCGCTTTTTGAACGCGGAGGAGACGCTCGATTTCTATGGCCGGCTCTTCAAGATCGATGCAGGCACGCGCCGCGCGAAAACGCAGGAATTGATCGAAATGGTCGGCCTCAGCGCCGACAAGAAACGCATCCTCAAGGAATACTCCAAAGGCATGCGGCAGCGCATCGGCCTGGCGCAGGCCCTGATCAACGACCCGGAACTCGTCATTCTCGATGAGCCGACCTCCGGCCTGGACCCGCTTGGCACGCGCTGGATGAAGGACCTGATCGTCCGCCTGCGCGATCAGGGCAAGACCGTCATCATGTGCAGCCACCGCTTGGAGGACGTCCAGGACATTTGCGACCGCGTGGCCATTCTCAATGAGGGCGAGCTGCAGGAATTGGGCAGCGTCCGCGGCCTTCTCGAAGACGTCCAGCGCCTGGAGCTGCGGGCCAGTGGCGTGCAGCTCAACGACGTCCTGAAACGAGACCTGGACGAGGTGCTGGCACGGCACGGTGGCGTCATCGAGTTCATCGGCCACCCGGTCACAACGCTGGAAGACCTGTTTCTGCGGATCGTCGCCCAGAGCAAGGCGCATCCAGGCCGGCGCTACCAACCGGAGCGTGACGGCAAGGAACGTGACGGCAAGGACCGTGACGGCAAGGACCGTGACGGCAAGGACCGTGACGGCAAGGACCGGCTGCCGGCCGCGCGCTCGCCGGAAGTCAAGGACGCGTCGACGCACATCAAGAAATAGCCGACCACGCGCGGGTGAGCGCGGGCATCCTCATAGGAACCAGTGGAATGTTTGCCACGGGCTTTTACTTGGAGCGCGAGCCGTTAAGCCTGGCCCAGTTGGCCGGCGCGCTGGTCGATTGGCTGCAAAACTTCGGGGCGTTGGCCGCACTTGGTCTTGTGGCGTGGTGTATCGCGCACTTGGTGCAGATGCGCGGCCGGAAGGGCCGCAAACGGCTCAATCCTCTGTTCATCGCACTCGTGAGCATCGTGTTCTTGCTTTATGCGATGGTGGGCGCACTCTTTCTGGGCCGCGCGATGGGAATCCGAGTTGGCAACGTCATGCCCTCCACCGATCCTTCCAAGCTTCTCACTACGGGCGATTGGCTTCTCGCCCTCGCCGGCAGCTGCGCCGTCCTGGCGGTGCTGCTGCCCATGCTCGGCGATCTGGGGACAGGGCGCCTGCGCTGGCGGCGCATTGTCGCGCTCGCGCGCCTGAGCTTCAAAGAGGCAATGCATCGGCGCGTGCTCCTTTTGGTCTTCGCCATCATGGCGCTGCTTTTCCTGTTCGCCAGCTGGTTCCTGACTTCCAAAGACGAAGACCAGCTCCGCACCTACGTCTGGGTGATGTACTTCGCCATCAAGGTGATATTCATCATGCTGGCGATCTTGCTGGGCGCTTTCGGCATCCCCACCGACATCAAGAGCTTGTCCATTCACACCATCGTCACCAAGCCCGTGGAAAAGTTCGAGATCGTGCTCGGGCGCTTTTTCGGCTACTGCGCGGTTCTGACGTTGGGCATGGCGGTCATCTCGGCACTGAGCCTTCTTTACATCTATCGTGGAATCAACGAGAAGGCGCTGGAGGAGAGCTACAAGGCGCGCGTGCCCGTCTATGGGGAATTGTACTTTGCCGGCACGAAGCAAAAGGACAAAGGCGAGAACGTCGGCCGCATGTGGGCATATCGCAGCTACATCACCGGCCCCCATCCCACCACGCCCAACGCTTCGCGGCAATACGCGATCTGGGCCTTCGACGCCGTTCCCGCGGAAATCGCGCGCCGCGACGGTGCGATCCCCTTCGAGTTCAGCTTCGACATTTTCCGCATGTCCAAGACCAAAGAAGACGAGCAAGGCGAGGCCGGGATTTATTGCACGTTCACCTTCGCGGATGGGCGGCTGCCGCTCACCAAAATCAGCGAACGCATCGAGGACGCGCGCAAGGAAAAGGAAGCCCTTAACGCCAAGGCCCGCAAAACGCTTGCCGACAAAAAGGCGCTGGAGCAGCGCGCCGACGAGATCGAACGCGAATTGGCTCACAAGTACGGCCTGTACTCGATCTCCGGCGTCCGCGTGGTGGATTACCATACGCTCAAGGTGACGGCGCCCGCGGACCTCTTCCGCAAGCTCCAGGAGCTGGAAAGCGAGAGCCCGCGCGAGGCGACCCCTGGCTCAACCCGGCCTCCTTCGCTGCAGGTGCTGGTGAGCGTGGATCGCGATACGGCCGGCAGCTCGAGCCAGATGCTCGGCGTGGCCAAGCGCGACTTTTATCTGCTGGCCGCCGAACGCCCCTTTTTGGTCAATTTCTTGAAAGGCATCGTGGGAATCTGGTTCACCCTCGTGTTGATTCTGGGGATTGCGGTCACGTGCAGCACGTATCTTAGCGGCGTCATCAGCATGCTGGTCGCCATCTTCCTTTTCTTCCCCGGCCTCTTCGTCACGGACATCGAGGAATTCGCGAAAAGCAAAACGGAGGGCGGTCCGCTCGAGTCGTTGTATCGCATCGCCAAAGGCGCGCCCGAAGCAGCCCCGCTCGACTCGTCCCCGGCCACGAGTTTTCTCAAATCATCCGACGTGGTGTATCGCTGGTGGCTGCTCCGTTTCCTCACCGTCATTCCTGACTTCAACCGTTACGATCTCAACAACTACGTCGGCAACGGTTTCGACATCCCTTGGATCGATCAAGGGCTTTTCACCGACAACCTTGTGCCGCTTTTGGGATTCCTGATACCCTGCGCGATTCTGGCGTACTATCTGATGAAGTTTAGAGAGATCGCGAATCCGACTTAGGTCAGCAGTAGGACGGTTTTGCAAACCGTCCCATCGAGCGGACGGATTGCAAATCCGTCCACCATTTTGGACACCGACTTAGGACCGCAAACATGGCCAATCCTTTTCAGCAAAAGGTCCGCACCCGCAAGTTGATCTACACCTTGCTGATTCTTGCCCTGTTCACCGGCTCGCTGTTGCACCGGCGCTTCGTCGTCGAGCACCAAGCGTATGACCTGCAGCTTCGAGAAATCTCCCGCGGCAACGTCGACTTCACCAGTTCGGCGGTGCGGCTCACGCTCACCGGCTCCAGCGGCATCGCCAACACGTTCTTGTGGTGGACGGCGCTCAGGAAACAGGAAAAACACGAATGGAACGAGCTCGAGCTCCTCGTCAACTCCATCACCAAGCTGCAGCCCTACTTCGTCACCCCCTGGCTGTTTCAGAGCTGGAACCTGGCGTACAACGTGGCCGTTGAGTGCGATCGGCCGCGCGACAAATACTACTACATCAGCCGCGGCTTGGAGCTGCTCGCGGAGGGGGAGCGGCGCAATCAGGGCGGCGGCATCGACGGCGATCCGCGCAAGCCCAAGTTTCCGGGCAATCCGGACATGCGCTTCAACCTGGGCATGTTTTACCAAATGAAGATCGGCAACAGCGACGAAAAGACCGTCATGCGCTGCCTGCTCGATCTGAGCTGCATCGATCCCATGAAGCGCGAGCCAGCGAAGCTGCGAACCGACAAGGAGTTCGCCGCGTTCTGCCAGGACAACCCCAGGCTGGTGCGCCGGCTGCGCGAAGGACTGAGCTACACCACCAGCGCCCGGATTCTCAAATTCCTCGAGGACAACAAGGACGTGCCCACGCGCTTCGAAAAGCCGTCGGGCAATCTGACCGAGGACAAGTGCAAGCTCAAGCCCGTCCGCGAGCAGTTTCCCGTGTTGCCGCCGCAACTGAAACAGAAATGGCCCAACGCCGAGGATCGCGGCCTAAGCCATGAAAGCATCGACGTGTACTTAATGGCCCGCACCTGGTTCGAGTACGCCCAGATGCCCTTGCCCGCCCCGGTCTCGAGCTTCGACGACCCGAACGTCTACGACCCGCTCCAACACCGCGTGCCGCGCAACATGACCGTGCACATTTTCCGCGGCTATCCCGCCGTGGCTCAGGAGAACATCGCTCAGATCCTTGAGGAGGAAGGCTTCTTCTTCGACGACGGCTGGGTGATCAAGGACTGGTTCGAGCGCGGCATCAGCAGCGAGCAAGATTTCTGCGTGGGCAAGGAAAGCAAATATCACGCCCGGCCGGCTTGGGAGATCGCCTTTGAGATGTACCGGGACTACGGTATCGAAAACGGCATGTATGTGACGGCCGCCGAGTATGCCGAGCTGTTGCAGAAGGCCGCGGAGTTTCAGGAAAGGGTTCCCAAGGAGCGCCGCTTCGCCGACCCGAGGCAGTACTGGAACGACGAGGGCTTCCGTGCCCTCATGAAGCTGGATTGGATAAGGAAGTATGCCGGCATGACCAATTACAACGAGCGCTTGGGCCGGGCCGACGCGGAGAGGACGCGCGAGCTGGTGCTGGCCCGCAAGCTGTTCTTTGAGGCCGAGCGCATGCGGCGCTACGACGATCCCGAGCAAGCGCTTGCGCGCTACGAGCAGGCTTTTCCGCTATGGATCGACGTTGCCCTGTCCCATCCCGTCTTCGCCGGCACGGCGACGCTCCAAGAGGACATCTACGAGCTGCAGCTCAACTATATGCGCTTGCTGCAAAAGCAACGCGCCTACATGTTTCGGCCGCTCGCCATCGGCATGGCGCAAATGAACGTTTGGCCGTATCAGTTCGTACGCTTGGATCGCTCGGAAACCGATCCGCCCGATACGAGCCTGGAGGAAGTTCTGACCGGCCAGCAAAAGCTCAAAGTCCTGCCGATTCGCAACGTCCGCGGCCTTATGGATCAGGTGATTATCTATAACGCGCCGCACTTCCGCGAAATGAGGGACTTCGTGACCGCGTGGACGGCGGCTGCCGGCTGTCCGCCCCTCATGGTCATGCCGGCGCAGCGGAACTTGGCGCTGACCAGCATCCAACTGAAGGGGGATATGCTCCATCCTTCGTGGACCTCGCTTCTCGATCCGGAAGTCATCGAATCCGTGCGCGAGCGCCGCGGAATGAATCGCGATCAGAAAAAAGACTTCGGCGGGTCGAAATGAACGCCGGGCGCCGTCGGCAAGCCAGAGGCCTTCGCGTCAACTATTTTCAGTTGACATCAATCTTAGCGGCCTTGCGCTGCTCCGCGATGACGTGATGATAGAGGTCCATCTCCTGGGCGATCACCTCGCGAATCGTGTCCCGCAGCGCTTCAAAATGAGACGCCTCGCCGGCCGTTCGGTCCGTCGTCATAATCAGGTGAAAGCCGAAGTCAGTCGTCACCACTTCAGAAATCTCGTTCTTCTTCGATGAAAACGCCGCCCGGGCGAATGGCTCCACCACGACGAACTTGAACGGGAAGGCGCCGATGTCGCCTCCCTTGTCTTTGCTGGGGCAGTCCGAATACTTGCGGGCAGCGTCGTCGAATTTGATCTTGCCGGCTAGGATTTCCTGCCGCAAGGTCTCCAGCTTGCTCCGAGCCGTTTGCTTCTCCGCCGCCGTGGCATTGCTCGACACCTTCACCAAGATGTGGCTGGCGCGCACGAAGACCTTGTCGAAGAAGGGCTTGTTGGCTTCGTAGTAGCTCTTGAGCTGGGCGTCGTCGGGGAAGCGCGCCGTCAGGTAGCCCTTCCACTGCAGCCGGGCGACGATGTCCTTGTGCAGCTGGTCCTCGGTCTGCTTGCTGTCACGCAGGAATTGATCGAGCGACTTGTTCTGCTTTTTGAGCGCCTCTTTCAGCTCGTCCATCTCCTTGCCAACCTCGGCGGCACTGGGCGGTTTCACCTGTTTGCGTAGAAACTGCCGCATCAGCATGTCGTCGACGAGCATGTCCAATGCGCTCTGCTTCAGCTCTTTTTGCTGCTGAGCCGAAAGCGCTACGGGCGAGAACTGGCGTGCGTCGATCAGGGCTCTGAGGTCGGCCTGCGGGATCGGCTCGCCGTTGACCACGGCCGCGGGCTTCTCCGGTTTGGCAAGGCCTTGCGCGCGCGCCGCGACTGCGCCGGTCGCCGAGATCGCCAGAAGCGCCCATAGGACGGAAAGGATTCGAATACGCATGTCGACCTCCCTGTCGGAGACAGTGATTCCCCGTCGGGCGATTCTAGCTTTTCGCCCGGAGAATTGGGAGAGCAAGTGGAGCTAAGCCCGCACGCGAGTCTTCGAGCGTGCGGCGTGCTTCTTACCCCGCGGATCACCGCGCTCGTCCGCGGGCATGGCGTCACTGAAGGAGTGGTGCTTTGCCAAGGAAGCGGCGCAGGGCCAGGTAAAACTCATCCGGCAGTGGGTCGTTGTGGCCCATGTTCCGCAGGTGGCAAAAGTCCGCCGGGCCGCCGCAGGCGTCGAGCAGCTTCTTGCCGTGGCGAAACGGAATGACGCGGTCCTGGTCGGCCTGGGCGATGAAGACGGGTTGCTTGCACATGGGCAGTTTCTTGAGATTATTAAAGCGATTGCTGACCACCAAGTCGCCCGGCAAAAGCGGGAACTGGTCTTCGGCCACTTCGGGAATCGAGGTAAACGTGCGCACCAAGATCAACGCGCGATGAGGTTGCCGGCTGGCCAGATCGACCGCGACGCCGCCGCCTAACGATTCACCGAAAAGGAGAATACGGCCCGGAGGAACGCCCTTCTGGCGGACGAGCCAGTCGTAAGCAACTTGTCCGGAGGCGTAGCAGCCGGCCTCGCTAGGCGCTCCTTCGCTACGGCCATAACCCGGATAGTCAAAGATAAGGACCGACTCGCCTGTGGCGTCGAACAGCTCCTTCACCAGAGTGGCGCGCTGCTCCAAGTTGCCCGCGTTGCCGTGACAATACAGGATAGCCCCAGTCGCCCGCGGATTGGGCGCCCACCGGGCGTGGATCTTGGTTCCGTCCGCCAAAGCCAGCGTGACGTCTTCAAGCGGCGCGGGCAACGGCAAGTCATTTCCTGTGACTGCCGCGGGATAGTAAAGGAGACGATTCTCGACGGCCAAACAGCCCGCCAAGGCGGCGCAGAAGGCCGCGACAAGAAATCGCAAAACGTGCTTGCGTGCCATGAGCGCATCCTCCACGCTTCTTGGAATCTTGAGGGCTCATAGCAGTTTCATTGGAAACGCGACAGATGACATTAGTTGATGCGCTGACTGGGCATTGCAACGACTTCGTAGGTCAGGCTTTCCAGCCTGACACAGCATCGCCAAAGTGACTGACGCCGTCAAATCTACGTCAGCCTGGAAAGGCTGACTTACAAATGCGTTGCAAAGCGCGTTCTCTGAGCACCATTGCCTAGATAGTGATCATAGTGTTTTGTCTTAGGCTGGTTCGTGCGACTGTGGGTGTATGTGAGCGTGGCGGTGGCGGTCAGCTCGGCTTTTCTTCATAACTGTCGTTATGGTAAGCGCTTAAGAAAATGACCTCACCGCCAAGCTTGCGTGGCGGTGAGCTTATGGCGTTGGCGCTGGTAAGCGGGTTATTCATTGTTCTTCTTCTTCGCTCGAAATGCGTATTCCTGCCATTGGCGCTCAAGGTCGCCGTAACCCTGAATGCCGTAGGACTCCTTGAGGGCCGGCTCATAACCCTTCTGAATGCATGTGCGAATGAAATCGGTGAACTCCTTGTTCCCTTTCTTGTCGCAGAGGAATTTCACCAGCGACAGGCTCTGCGCGTAATACTCCAAGGTGTCCATGTGCTCGGTCTCCTTGGTGTTCATCAGCACTTCCAGGGAGAAGAGCGCGTCCTCCTTGTGGTACTTAGCAAGCAAAAGCTGGAATTCGAGAATGCGAACCGGCGATTCGGACAAAAGCGCCATGCCTTCGTCGGCCCAGCGCGGCGTCTTGCCCTGGAAGCGCGCCGCCATTACCGAGTGGCAGACCTCATGCGGCAAAACGTCCGTCGCCATGTTCGATTCCAGCGCGGGCACGTGGATCGAGCGCGCGAACATGCCGGCCCAATCCAGCGTGCGCATGTGTCCCAAGGCATTCTTCTGGCCCGTCTTGCCGGTGTAGTCCTTCAAGCTGCCGTGCAGATAGATGGAGCATTTGCCGTCCCAGTCGTTGGAGACGTCGCCGAACCACTTCTTCTGCAGGGCCACCCGGCTGCTCTCGGCGACTTTACCGACCGTCTCCACGATTTTCTTGTCCTGATCGTGAAGGATGCGGAAATGGGGCGTCTCCGCGACGCTAAGGCCGTTTACCTTCTTATCCAGATAGCGAATGACGACATCGGATTTGGCCGGCGTTTCGCTCTTCTTGACGGCGTCGTTGACGGGTCTGGACTCGTAGTCGCGGGAAGCGTCTCGGTCCGAAGCACCCGCCAGGTGGAGAAAACACGAAAAGAAACCGAGGACAAGGAAGATGCGACGGGACACGGTATACCTCTCCGTGTTGATAGACTGTTGTGCTGAGGCTCTGCGCTCCGCCTCATAACCAGCATACCGCACGAAAGGCGATTCGGTCCAGTGGCGCGCTTACAATTCCGGGAACGGCGCCAAGATGTGAGGATTGAAATCCAACCTACCCTGCCTTGCGTTCCCATTGGTCGCGGAGCTGGGCGAGCTGCAGCCGGCGCTGGGCCTCCGGAGCGTAGGGATCGAAGGCGAGCGTACCTTTTAGGATGGATTCAAGAACTTGTTTGACTTGTCTGCGCATTTCGACGTCGCGGCGCTCCAGTGCTGCCAACAGCGCGGGAATCGCGAATTGACCTCGATGCACGAGCTCGGCCGCGGCGTGGATGTAATCCGGCGTTTTGAGGCCTTCGATCAGGCGCAGCACTTTTTCCTGTTCGAGCACCGCGGCTAGGGCGGGGTTGGCCGGTTTGCCCGCGGCGACCGGCGCCGCACTGGCGAAATCGAGAGTGCGTGGAACTGTGGCGCCCGGGGTCTTCGGCGTGGGCGCCGCGGGTTGCTCCGGCTTCACGCGCGCGGGCGGATTCACGTGCGCGGACGCGCGGTGGCTGTCAACGTGATCTTCGATGCCGCGATCGTTGAACTCTTTGCCCAAGTACTCGCTGATCGCAATCGGGTCGCGGACGATCTGGCTTGGAGTGCCGTGCGTGCGCACTTTGCCGTCCTTGATCAAGTAACTGCGCGACGTGATCTTAAGGGCCTCGTGAACGTTGTGATCCGTCAAGAGCAGTCCGATGCCGCTGTCACGCAGTTGACGGACGATCTCGCGAATGTCGGCGATCGTGATCGGGTCGATGCCGGTGAACGGCTCATCAAGCAATATTAGGAGCGGCTCACACACCAAGCAGCGGGCGATTTCCAGACGGCGCTTTTCGCCTCCGGAGAGCCGGGCCGCCGTGTTGTGCCGGACGCGCGTCAGGCCGAACTGGTTCAGGACGGCGTCGGTCCGCTCCCAGCGTTCCTTTCGCGTCAGTGGTCTGCCCAAGGTGCGCAGGGCCGGCATGAGTTCCAAAATGGCCAGGATGTTTTGCTCGACCGTGAGCTTGCGAAAGACGCTGGTTTCCTGCGAGAGATAGCCCATGCCGAGGCGGGCCCGCTGGTACATAGGGAGCTTGGTCACGTTCTCGCCGTTGAAATAGACCGTGCCGGCGTTGGGGGTGATTTGTCCAGTCGCCATGCGAAAGCTGGTGGTTTTTCCGGCGCCGTTAGGCCCCAGAAGGCCCACGACTTCGCCGGCGTTGACTTCGAAGTCGACGCCGTCGACGACTCGGCGGCGGCCATAAATCTTTACCAGCCCACGCACTTCCAGAAGCGGCATGTTGCGATCCTCCGTGATCTTCGCGTGCCTAATCGTGGTGCTTGCCTATACCGAAATCCCGACAAAAAGACAATGTCAGCAAGACAAGCAGATTTGGCAGAGTGGAACACGGAGGCAAATGGGTTGGAACACCGGGACCGGCTATACTACAACGGTCTCCAGAAAGAAGGAATGTTCAAATGTTGCACGCATCGGCATTGTCGATCGGAATGATCCTTGGCGTCGCGCAGCCTGCGCAGGAATATCCTCGCCCTGAACTGCTCGTTGAGCCCACCGATCTGGCCAAGCAAGGCGTAAACACTCGCATCCTTGATGCCCGCACGAAGGCCAAGTACGACAAAGGCCGCGTTTCCGGCGCCGTTTGGGTCGATCATGATGCGTGGAACAAGGCATTCGCTTCCGGACAGGATGCCGACGACTGGGCCCGGAGAATCGGGCAGCTCGGCATTGACAACAAGACGCGCGTGATCGTTTACGACGACGCCATGGCAAAGGATGCCGCCCGCATTTGGTGGATCCTGCGCTATTGGGGTGTTCAGGATGCCCGTCTGGTAAACGGAGGCTTCCCCGCCTGCGAGGCCGCGAGCGTGCCATTAAGCAAGAAGCAGGCGGAAGTGACGGAGGCGCGCTGCGCGGTCAACCGTGAGACGGGCCGGCTCGCTAGCAAGGACGATATGCTCGGCATCGTCAAAGACAAAAAGGTGCAGATCGTCGATGCCCGCTCTGAGAAGGAACATTGCGGCGAAGTGAAGTTTGCCAAGAAAGGCGGGGCCATGCCGGGCGCCGTGCACCTGGAATGGAACGAAGCCCTTGATCCGAAGACGCAGAAATTCAAAAACGCTTCCGAACTCGCCAAGCTCCTCAAAGACGCCGGCATCGACGCGGCCCGGCCCATCGCCACGCACTGTCAATCCGGGGGTCGATCCTCGGTGATGGTGTTTACGCTGGAATTGATGGGCGCCCGCGAGGTCTCCAACTATTACCGCGGCTGGTCGGAGTGGGGAAACAGCGACGACACGCCGATTATTACGCCGAAGTCGAAGCGCTAGCACTCATCAAAGCCAATCTGCGCGGGTGCGGCGCGCCTGGATCAACTCCGCACCGAAAAACACAATTTGCGACGAGTAATAAACCCAGATCATGAAGATCACCACCGAGCCGGCCGCTCCATACGCGGACGCGGTGCCCGTGTAGTAGAGGTAAAGCCCCAGCAGGATCTTTCCAAGCGTAAACAGGAAGGCGGTGATCAGGCTGCCGTACCAAACGTAGCGCCACGGGATGCGGTTGCCGGAGAGGATTCGAAAGTTGGCCGCGGACAAAATTGTCAGCAGGACCAGTGACACGGCGAATTCCACCACGTGCCAGAAGAGGCGCACCGCGGGGAATTGGCGCTCAACAGCGTCCTCCAGGAGCGGCAGAAACGTGCTGATCACCAGCGACAAGAGCAGAAGGCCGCCGACAACGAAGACCATGATGAGCGCAAGGAGATGATCCAACAGCAGGCGCAGCCAGGTGCTGCTGTGGGGCGGATCCAACTTCCAAATCGAGCAGAGAGCGCCGCGCAGGTGAAGGAAGATTCCCAGGGCGCCCGCCAACAAAACGGCTGCGCTGATGAGGCTTGCTAGCGTTCCCTCGACCGGCCTGTTCGCATAGTCGATCAGCGTTTGGACGGCCCGAGCTTCGTCCTTGCCGATTACCATGGACAGCTCCTTGGCGACTTGCCCGGACGCGGCATCAGCCCCATACATGAGACCGGCCATGTAAATGGCAATCACCAGCAGCGGAGCGACGGAAAACAACGTGTAATAAGCGAGGGCGGCGCCCAAGCGGGAGTCGTTGTTCTCGCCAAATTGCTGGCAGGCCCGCCAGAAAATACGCAGACTGATCTTGGTAAACATGCAGCTATTTCGCCAACAATTCTTCTAGGCGGTCGAGAAAGACGGCCTGCTCGGGGTGTATCTTCTGCCGGGCATCGGCGAGCGGCAGGAAGCGCGCCTGATCGACCTCCCAGGAAGCGCAACACGGATTCGCGTCGGCAGGCGCCGGCCCGGCAAATGCATGGACCCACTTGCCGCTCTTGGTGTAGCGGATCTTGCCCACCGACGTAAGCTCGCCCGCCAAGACGCCGGTTTCCTCCAGCGTCTCCCGGCGCGCAGTTGCTTCCAGATCTTTCTCGACGGGGTCCGGCTCGCCTTTAGGTATGCCCCACGGCTTGTGGCGGTTGTAGTTGCCGCTCGGATGAACGAGCAGAACCTCCATTCCGCCGTCCCCTTGCCGGTAGAGTAGCGTTCCCGCCGATTCTTTCATTGTTCAACTCACGACTTGGGCGCCACGATCGGCCCGTACATCTCCGGTCGGCGATGGGCGATCCGATCCAGCTCATACTTTCCAGGAATCTTCACGATCGTTTTGTTTCGCGGCCGCTCGGGGTCGAGATCGGCGTAAAGAATCCGCTCCTCGTCGCCGGCTTGGTCCAGGAGTTCGCCGTTGCAATCGACGATGCGGCTTTGGCCGATGAAGGTGAAGCCGCGCTCCTGGCCGATGCGATTGACGGCCATGTAGTAAATGTGGTTTTCCAGTGCCCGCGCCGGAATGAGGTATTTGACCGTGGAGGCGGCGCCCGTGGGCCAGTTGGTGGGTAGGACAACGAGATCGGCGCCGAGAAGCATCAGGCACCTCGAGGCTTCTGGAAAGCTGCCGTCGTAGCAGATGGTGATGCCAAGCTTGAGACCTCCCAGGTCATGAACGCGGAAGGGCAAATCGCCCGGCGTGGTGAATCGATCCACTCCGAGAAAAGGGAGGTGGATTTTGCGATAGACGCCGGCGACGCCGTGCGGACCGATCAGGGCCGCGGCATTGAAGAGGGCGCCGTCGGCGGATCGAGTTTCGAGCATGCCGACCACCGCCCACACGTCAAGGCGGCGGCAGTCCTGAGCGAGGATCTCCGTACTCGGTCCCGGCACGGTTTCGCCGAACGGACAGGCCTCATCCTTGCTTTCGAAGCAATAGCCGGTAAGAGCGCATTCGGGAAAGACGATCAGCCGAGCGCCGGCGCCCGCTGCCTGCCCAAGCAGCTGGCGCATGCGCTCCAGGTTGTGAGGTTTGTCCGCGAGCCGGCAATCCAGCTGAGCGCCGGCGATCTTCCAGTTCTGCATGGTCGGGTCCTTTTGCGGGCGGACGTCCACTTATTGTCCCCAAACCGACGTGAGCCGGCAACACACTCCTCTGGCGAAAAAAAAGGAAAAGCGGTTTACTAGCCCCATGCGACCGACGGAGCGACTGCGAAGCGAGCGGGCCTTTCACGACGAGCAAGCTAAATATCGCGCACTGGCCTTGAGCGATCAGAACTTGCGATTTGCCGACGCAGATTACCTCAAGCACGAGACGTGGATTGAGCCGGCGCTGGCCCAACTCGGCGACGTGCGCGGCCGGCGCGTGCTCGATCTGGGCTGCGGACATGGCATGGCGTCGGTGGTGCTGGCGCGGCGCGGCGCTTCCGTGGTCGGACTCGATCTTTCCACCGGTTACCTCAAAGAAGCGCGGCGGCGCGCAAAGGCCAACGGCGTCGGCGTCGAGTTCGTCCATGCTAACGCCGAGGAGCTGCCCTTTAGGGACGCGTCGTTCGCCGGCGTTTGGGGCAATGCGATCCTTCATCATCTCGATCTGACCAAGGCCGCGCGCGAATTGCGGCGCGTTCTCGTCCCCGGCGGAAAGGTCGTGTTCTGCGAACCCTGGGGTGAGAACCCTCTCTTGGCGTGGGCGCGGCGCTATTGCCCGTACCCGGGTAAGCGGCGAACCCCCGACGAATTGCCGCTCCGCGCCGGACACGTTCGCACGTTGCGCCGGTTCTTCCCTGAAATAAAGGTGCACGGCGAACAACTGCTCTCCATGGTGGGCCGGCTGCTCGGCCCCAAGGCGCGCGGAGGCGCTCTGGCGGCGTGCGATCGGGCGCTCTTGGCTTGTTTTCCGAGCCTAAAGCGCTATTGCCGCTACGTGGTCTTGACGATGGGGAGGGCGGAAGTCGGCGGCGGAAGGGGCGCACAAAGGGCGTCTCAAAAAAATCCCAAAAAAAATAAATAATCATTGGCAAGCGCGGTGAATTGTCGGTATTTTATTAACGTTCCCGGTACTACTGAAAACGACATAGAGGAAACCTCTTGCATAGGGCATGGAGGCCAGTAGAATTGAGTTCAGGGATTTGGTTCGGGGATTTGCAAGCTTTCCATGCTTCAGAGAATAGGCATTTCTGAGCGGAAAACGATGGAACCCAAGCAAGGCGAGCCGACACGTGCCAGATTTGCCGACTTGGAAAAGGACGCGGCGCGTTTGCGCGACGAGTTGGCCAAGGTGCAAAAGCTCAATCGGAGCATGACCCGCCAATTGCAGCGGGCGGAGCAGGAACGCACCCGTCAAACCGAGACGATTGAGCTGATTTGCCAGCACGGCACCGATATCTTGGCCGCATTTAGCCGGTCTGGGAAGATCGGCTTTGTCACGTCGTCCGTGAGCGCGGCACTAGGGTTCACTCCGGGCGAACTGATCGGCCGACAGCTTCAGGATCTGTGCACCGCCGAAGATCGCGAGCAATTCCAGAGCTATCTGGCCAATATCTGCAAAGGAACGGGGCCGTTTTCCTTGGAGATTCGCCTGTCCGACAAGGCGGGCCGAACCCATGCGTTCGACTTGCATGGCAGCGTCAATGTCAATCCCCAGACGCATACGCACGAGGTGATGGCGATTCTTCGCAAGCAGAACGATGAGTTGCCTACCGTGCCGAAAGAGGTAGCCGCCAGTCTCGCACATGAGTTGAACCAGCCGCTAACGGCGATTTCTTTGGCTGCCCGCGCGTGCGCCCGTCTCGTCCGGCTGGAAAGGCACACTTCGCGCGAGTTAGTTCAGAGCATCGACAACCTGGCTGCTCAGGCGGAGCGCGCCGGCGAGCTGGTCCGACGCATGCGGCAGCTCATGATGGGCGGCGGGCCGCGGCGTTCCATGACCGATCTCAACCTGTTGACCCGGCAGGCGTTCGATCAACTGACGACCGACGTTCAAGAGGGAGGCATCGAGGTCGATTGGCGACTCGCCGACAACCTGCCTCAGCTGCCAGTCGATCCCATTCAAATCGGTCAGGTGATCGTCAATCTGCTCCGTAACGCCGTCGAGGCCATGCGGGAAGCTTCTGCAAACGGTAGACGCCTGACCATCTCCACCTCGCGCAACGGCCACGAAGTGGACGTGACGGTAAGCGACACCGGACCCGGGCTAGCGCCCGACATCGCCCCGCGGCTGTTCCACCCCTTCCAAACCACCAAGCCCGGCGGTATGGGACTGGGGCTGGCCCTGAGCCGTTCCATCGTCCAAGCCCACGGCGGCCGCCTCGGGGTTGCCGCTCCTGCCAAGAACGGCACCACTTTCTTTTTTTCCTTGCCACTCACTGGTGAAACAACATGAGTAACAAATCCCGTCCCTCTGTCTGCTTGGTTGATGACGACGCCGGCGTACGAGACGCCTTCCGCCTCCTCATGAAAACCTCAGGACTGAAGCTGATCACTTTCAACAGCGCCAACGAGTTCCTCGCCAACTTCGAGCCGCGCAGCGTCGGCTGCATCATCCTCGACGTGCGCATGCCCGGCATGACCGGCATGGAGCTGCAGGAAATCCTACATCAGCGCAAGAACCATGTTCCTGTCATCATCCTGACCGGACACGCCGACGTCCCTCTGGCTGTCCAGGCGGTCAAGCACGGCGCCCAAGATGTCATTGAAAAACCCTTCAAAGACGATCTCATTCTTGAAGCCATCCACAAGGCCTTCGCCGTTTACGACGGCTGCAAGAAAATCGAGGCCGACCGCCGCTCGATCAGTGATCGGCTTTCCCGTTTGACCCCACGTGAATTGGAAGTGCTCGATCTCATGGTCGGCGGCCGCACCAACAAAGCCATCGCCGAGCATCTCGGCATCAGCCGCAAGACTCTCGACATTCACCGCAGCAAGGTCATGGAAAAGATGGAGGCGCGCACCACCGCCGATCTCGTGCGCTTTCGACTTCTGGAGAAATACCCGCCGGCCAGCGGCTCGCTCATCAAGGAATACGACCTGCTCTAACGCGCGTGCCGATCGCTCGCGGCTAAACGGTTAATGAAATACGCGATTGTCATTCCCGATGGCTGCGCGGATGAAGCGCAGCCATCGTTGGGAGGCAAGACCCCCCTCCAGGCTGCATGCAAACCCCACATGGATGCGCTGGCACGTGCCGGAGTCGTGGGATGGACCGATAACGTGCCGCCCGGCTTGACCCCTGCCAGCGACGTCGCCACGCTTAGCCTGCTCGGCTACGATCCGCTTGCTGTCTATACGGGCCGCGCTCCTCTGGAAGCCGCCGCCATGGGCCTAGCGCTCGGGCCGGGCGATTGGGCAATTCGCTGCAATCTCGTCTTCGTCGCCGACGAGGAGATGCGCGACTTCACCGCCGGCCATATTTCCTCAGACGAGGGCCGCGCACTTCTGGCATCCCTTAGCGAGAAGCTTGGCGGTCCCGTGCCGGGCTCGTTCGGATTCCACGGCCGTCTCGAGTTTCACGCTGGCGTCAGCTATCGCAACATCCTGATCTACCGCGGCCCAGACGCGCCGTTCGACGCCTCCACCAAGACAGAGCCGCCGCACGACATCCCCGATCAACCGATCGCCAAGCGTTTGCCCTCTGGTCTCGGCGGCGATCTCCTACGCGATCTCATGGCTCGAAGCCGGGCGGTCCTGCGCGACCATCCGGTCAACCGGACGCGCCATGCGCGCGGCGAAAGGCCGGCCACGCAGATTTGGCTCTGGGGGCTGGGCAAAGCGCCGCGACTGCGTCCCTTCGCTGAGCTTTACGGCAAGCGCGCGGCGATCGTCAGCGCCGTCGATCTGGTTCGCGGCGTCGGCGTGCTTCTGGGCTGGACGCGTATCGACGTTCCCGGCGCCACGGGCTACCTCGACACGGACTACTTCGCCAAGGGACGGCATGCGATCAAGGCCCTCGATGACCACGATCTGGTTTGTGTTCACGTCGAGGCGCCGGACGAGGCGTCGCACGAAGGGCGGGCCGACGCCAAAGTGAAGGCCTTGGAGGAAATTGACCGACACGTCGTTGGTCCTCTCTACGAAGCGCTGCGCGGGCTCGGAGCTTGGAGGATCTTGATTTCACCCGATCATCGCACCTATTTACGAACGCGTGCCCACACGCATGGTTCCGTGCCTTTCGCAGTCGCGGGCGCCGGCGTTATTTCGCTCGGGCAAAGCGGTTATGACGAAGATGTCGCCGCAAGAAGCACTGTGCAATTGGAGAAAGGGCACGAATTGATGCGCAGGTTTCTTGCCGAGCAGTTTATTCAAAAATAACGAGAATTTAACTTTCAATCGCCATTTCAACTGTTAGAATCGCCACTTCCAGTCGCCGGCGCAGCGTCAAACTCTCGAACTTATCGACTCGCAAATCGCCCCGTAGGCCGAGTCATTGTTTCGCTATCCTTTCTTTTTCTGCACAAGGACACTCACCCATGGCGTGGAATATCTCGAAGTCCCGCAAACCGTATCGTCGGCCCGACTGTCGCCGCCGCTATCGTCCCCAGTTGGATGTGCTCGAAGATCGTGTCGTTCCCAGCCTTACGGCGACAACCTTCGGCGGCAATGCTCAGCACACGTCCATTTATGATACGCCGGCGCAGGATCTGAATGCCATTCAATGGCAACATACTATCGATGATAATGCGGGCGCTTTTGCGCATTACGGCGCGCCTTTGATAAGCGCCGCGAACACCGTATTCGCGCCGGTGAAGACCGCCAGCAACCATTTCCGGATCGACGCCCTCAACGCGGCAGACGGCGCCACCAAGTTTTCCCTCTACAATGTCATTGCTGCCGGCGACAACCACATTGACTACGTATTGCCGTCCTACGGATGGATTCCCGTGTATCAGCCGGTGTTGGCGACCGGTTCCTTCGCGGGTGGCGTCACGACGCGCCTTTATTACGCCGGCATCGGCGGCACGATCTATTACGTGGATAATCCCGACTCGGTCAGCCACGGCGCTCCCGTTCAGGTCGCCTTTTACGGCACACACACCTCCGCGTACGACACCACGGTCTTCATCAACACGCCGCTCACGGCGGACGCGAGCGGTAATGTTTTCTTCGGCTTCCGCACGCAGGGGACGGCGCCGGGAGCGATCGGCACCCAAAGCGGCTTTGCACGCATTCCCGCCGACGGCAGCACTCCCGCCTACGTCCTGGCCGCCAATGCCGCCGTCCTGGCCGGCAGCAGCAACCCCTACGGCAGCATTCAATACGACTCCCACAATTCGGCCCCGGCCCTGAGCAATGACGGGTCCATCCTGTACGTGGTCGTGAAGAACGGCAGCGAGCAAGGCTATCTTTTGGGCCTGACTTCGAGCAACCTGACCACGGTATACAAGACGGCCGTGAATCAGGTCTCCGACTACAGCACCGCCTCGCCGACAGTCGGGCCCGATGGCGACGTCTACTTTGGCATTCTCGGAACTGGATCGCGCGGCCACCTGCTCCACTTCAGCGGAACTCTGGATCCGACTGGCAAGGCCATCGGCGCCTTCGGTTGGGACTACACCGCCGCCATCGTCCCCGCCTCGATGGTGCCTTCCTACCAAGGCACTTCGACCTACCTGATCTTCGCCAAGTACAACCACTACACCTTCGGAGCCGACGGCATCAACAAGGTTGCCCTGCTCGACCCGAACGCGACGGAACCAGACCCCAGCGGCGCAAGCGACGGCTACCCAACGGTGATGCGCGAGGTATTTACCATCATCGGCCCGACTCCGGATTCCGACCAGAACCCGGCCACTTATCCCAATGCCGTGCGCGAGTGGTGCATCAACACGTCGGCCGTCAACCCAGCCACCAACAGCATCTTCTTTGACAGCGAGGACGGTCGCGTCTACCGCTGGAACCTGGCGACGAATCAACTCTCGCAACAGAAAGCGCTCACGCCGGGCATCGGCGAACCTTATGTGCCCACGGTCATCGGCCCGGACGGAGTGGTATACTCGATCAACGGCAATCATCTCTTCGCGCTGGGGACGCGTCTGACTTCGGGAGGGGTGATCAGCAACGTTGATGCCACGCTCGTTTCTTCCGTCCCCGACCTCCGCTCTGTGGTCTCCGGTCAATCGCTAACCTTTACGGCGACCGTTACGGGCACTAACGGCACCGGCACGCCCAGCGGAACCGTGACATTCCAGGACGAAACGCACTATCTCAGCAGCGGCATGCATACCGTCGTGACCCAATTAACGGTCGTGGCGCTCGATGGCGCCGGACATGCGTCCCTTACGATGCCCATCAGCAACTCTGTCGTGGACCCCAACAACGGCAACCAAACATTTGCCGTCAATCAGCATTTCATCAGTGCCGTTTACAGCGGCGACAGCACCCACAGCGCCGCCACCGCCTCATTGGTCCAAAAGGTTCATGACTCTGCCACCACGACGACGCTGACGCCTTCCGCCAATCCGTCGAGCCCCGGCCAAGCCGTCACTTTCACCGCGACCGTGACCGGTACCGGAGGCACGCCGACCGGGATGGTGACCTTCATGGAAGGCACCACAGTGCTGGCGCAGAGCGCACTGTCCGGCGGCTCGACGTCTTTCACGACTTCGTCCCTGGGCATCGGCAGCCACACCATCTCCGCGGTCTATTACTCCGATATCAAGTTCGCCACGAGCACCGGCAGCGCTAGCGCGGTGGTCCAGGTCACGACGAGCACCAGCGCGGCCTCGTCGCCGAATCCAGCGACTTTCGGGAATTCTGTCACCTTCACCGCAGCCGTTGCTTCGACAGGCGGCGTGCCCAGCGGCAGCGTCACCTTTACGGAAGGGGCCAATGTGCTCGCGTCCGAAGTGCCCGTGGATGGCACGGGGCACGCCTCGTTCAGCTCGACAACGCTTGCCGTCGGCAGCCACACCATCACGGCGAGCTTCATCGGCAACCCAGGCTGGCTCAACAGCAGCGGCAACGCGCCGCCACAAACCGTGCAAGACAACACGAGCACAACCGTCGCTTCCTCACTCAACCCGTCGCACTTTGGCGACACAGTCACTTTCACGGCGACCGTCACGGCAGCCCATCCCGCGGCCGGCGTGCCCAACGGCACCGTCACGTTCACCGAAGGAGCCACGACTTGGGCATCGAATGTCTCGGTCGATGGCATCGGACATGCTTCTTTCGCAACCTCGGCGTTATCGTTTGGAAACCATGTCATCACCGCGAGCTTCACGGGGACGACCGGCTGGCTCACCAGTAGCGGCAATTCCCTGACCCAGATTGTTCAGGACGGCACCAGCACGTCCGTTGCCTCGTCGGCAAACCCGTCGAACTTCGGTACGTCGGTCACGTTTACGGCAACGGTAACCGGCGCCAACGGCGGCACGCCCACGGGAACGGTCACATTCACCGAAGGCCCGACAGTGCTGGCGTCCAGCGTCCCGCTCGATGGCAGCGGTCAAGCTGCGTTCAGCACCGCCGGTCTGGGCGTGGGCAGCCACCTCATCCACGCCGCCTTTACCGGCACAGGCGGCTGGCTCAATAGCAGCGGCGATGCCGCCGCTCAGATCGTTCAAGATGGCACCTCGACAACGGTGAGTTCTTCGCTCAACCCGTCGACCTTTGGTCAATCGATCTCCTTTACGGCGACCGTCGCAGCCGCCGATGCGAGCGCCGGCACGCCTCCGGGCACGGTCACATTCACGGAAGGGGTCACGGTACTCGCCTCGAACGTCGCGGTGGATGGAGCGGGACACGCTTCGTTCAGCACCACGTCCCTTGGCGTCGGACCTCATACGATCGCCGCCACCTTCACAGGCGCCACCGGCTGGCTCGGGAGCAACGGTGATTCGGCCGCTCAGCAAGTCACAGATGGCACTGGCACGGCCGTTTCGTCCTCGCCCAACCCGTCGGCCTTTGGCGGCTCGGTCACTTTTACCGCCACAGTGATAGCGGCTGACGCCGGCGCCGGCATCCCAACCGGCGCCGTGACGTTCACCGAAGGGGCTTCGGTTTTGGCGTCAAACGTCGCCGTGAACGGCAGCGGCCAGGCTTCCTTCAGCACCACGGGCTTGAGCGTCGGCAGCCACACCATTACCGCCACCTTCACCGGCACGGGCGGCTGGCAAAACAGCGCCGGCAACGATTCTTCGGTGCCGCAAGTCGTTAACAACGGCACGACCACGTCGGCCCTTTCCGCCCCCAATCCATCGACCTTCGGCGATTCGGTCACCTTCACCGCTACCGTAACGGATGGCGGCGCCGGCGCCGGCGTTCCCACAGGCACAGTCACCTTCACGGAAGGAGTCACCGTGTTGGCCTCGGGAGTCGCGGTGGATGGCGCCGGCCACGCATCCTTCAGCACGGCGACGCTCGGCGTGGGCAGTCACACCATTACCGCCAGCTTTACCGGAACCGGCGGCTGGCAGAACAGTTCCGACAACACGGCGGCCCAGCTCGTACAGGATACCACCACCACCACGCTGGTTTCTTCGGGCAGCCCGGTGGATTTCCGCCAGAATGTCATCTTCACGGCCACGGTCACGGCGGATCATTCCGGCATCGGCGCCGGCGTGCCGGTCGGCACCGTCAGCTTCACCGAAGGCGCGACCGTCTTAGCCGCCAATGTTCCGGTCGATGGCTCGGGGCACGCGTCTTTCAGCGACGACACCCTGTCCATGGGAGATCACACCATCACGGCGACCTTTACCGGCGCCGTCGGCTGGGGTGGCAGCAGCGGCTCCACCGATCAAGAAATCCAGGAGGGGACCAGCGTCGCGCTCAGCACCAACCCCACCGTGGCCAACTTCGGACAGCAGATTACCTTTGGGGCGACCATCTCCGTTGAGAATCCGGCTGCCCCGATCCCCACGGGCAGCGTCACCTTCAGCGAAGGCGCGACCATTCTGGCCGCCGATGTTGCGCTCGATGCGGCCGGGCATGCGGAATTCTCGTCCTCGAGTCTGAGCGTCGGCACCCACAACATCACCGCCGACTTCACAGGCACCAACGGCTTCGAGGACAGCAGCGGCGTCTCCGGACCAATCCAGGTCCAGGACGGCACCAGCACGAGCGTGACGTCTTCACCCAACCCATCGACATTTGGCCAAGCGGTGACATTCACCGCGGCGATCAGCGCGGCCGATGCCGGCGCTGGCGTGTCGACAGGCACCGTGACCTTCACCGAAGGGGCGACCACGCTGGCGTCCAATGTCGCCGTCGACGGCAGCGGCCAGGCCACGTTTAGCACTTCCGGATTGGGCGTGGGCAGTCATACGATCACGGCCACTTTCACCGGCACGAATGGCTGGCTAGGCAGCAACGGCGCCTCGGCGCCTCAAGCGGTGCAGGACGGCACCAACACCAGCGTCAGCTCTTCGTCGAACCCATCCAGCTTCGGCCAATCGGTGACCTTTACGGCGACGATCACGGCCGCGGACTCAGGTGCGGGCACTCCGACAGGCACGGTCACCTTTACCGAAGGCGCGACAACTTTGGCCTCGGGCGTGACCGTCGATGGCAGCGGCCATGCCTCTTTCAGCAATTCCGGATTTGGTGTGGGCAGTCATACGATCACGGCCAGCTTCACCGGAACGAATGGCTGGCTAGGCAGCAACGGCAACTCCGCATCGCAGCTGGTGCAGGACGGCTCGAGCACGACGGTGATCTCGTCGCCCAATCCGTCGAACTTCGGCCAGTCGGTGACCTTTACAGCGACGATTACGGCCGTGGACTCAGGTGCGGGCACTCCGACGGGAACGGTCACCTTTACCGAAGGCGCGAACACGCTCGCCTCAGGAGTGGCGGTCGACGGCAGCGGCCATGCCTCTTTCAGCACTTCCGGCCTGGGCGTGGGCAGTCATACGATCACGGCCACTTTCACCGGCACGAATGGCTGGCAGGACAGCAGCGGCAACACGGCGCCGCAGGTTGTGAATGCCGTCCCGAGTTTGTCGATCAACGACGTGTCGGTGACCGAAGGCAACAGCGGCACCAAGACCGTCACGTTCACGGTGACTCTGTCGCCTTCCAGCGCGAATACCGTGACCGTCAACTACGCCACCGCCGATGGCACGGCGACCGCCGGCAGCGATTATGTCGCGAAATCGGGAACGTTGAGCTTTTCTCCAGGCATAACCAGCCAGACGTTCACCGTCACCATCAACGGCGACACGCTTGACGAGCTGGACGAGACGTTCTTCGTCAATCTGTCGGGGGCGACCGGCGGCGCCGCCATTGCCGACGCGCAAGGGCAAGGCACCATCATCGACAACGATTCCGCCGGCATCTCCATCAATAACATTTCCGTGAACGAAGGCGACAGCGGCACGGTTGCGGCCGTCTTCACGCTTTCCTTGAACAAGTCCGCCGATCACTCCATCAACGTCAATTTCGCCACGGGAACCACCGGGACGGCCTCGTCCGGCGTCGATTATCAGGCGACCTCGGGCACGGCGACGTTCGCTCCGTTCGCCACAGCCACAACCGTGACGGTCCTGGTCAACGGCGATTTGATTGACGAGGCCAACGAGACCTTCTTCGTTAATCTGACCAATCCCACGCCAGGCGCCACCATCAGCGATTCGCAGGGGCGGGCCACGATTGTCGATGACGACACGTCGGCCATCTCGATCAGCGATTACTCGCACGCAGAAGGCAATTCCGGCACGACGACCTTCACATTCACGGTCACGCTTTCCACGCCCAACTCGCGCACGGTGAGCGTCCATTACGCGACCGCCAACGGCAGCGCAATCTCCGGCAGCGACTACACGTCGAAGTCCGGCACACTGAGCATCGCAGCCGGGCAAATGAGCCAGATCATTACCGTGAACGTCACTGGGGACACGACCATCGAGCCCAACGAAACATTTTTCGTAAACCTTACCAGCCCGTCGAACGCCGTCATCGCCGACACCCAAGGCGTGGGCACTATTCTGAACGACGACGGCGCTTCGGCCCGCCGTTTTGCCAACCTTCTCTTCGACGCGAGCCATACGGGCGCCGGCACGGGGAGCGTGCCGCAGAATTCCGGAGTAGGGCTGGTGACCACAAACCGCGGATCGGCCACGTCGTCCTCGGCATGCGCGGCCACGCTCGACGCGCTTTTCAGCTCGCCTTCCGCGAGGGAGCTTGGCTCCCCGGTGGCACGTGGACTTGATCACGCCGCCGGCAGCATGTGGACGCTTGCGGACGCACTGCTTGCCTGGGAAGAAGAGGTGCTGGGACGGCACGCCTGAGATGTTTCCAAGCAACGAAACGGCCCCGCATTCAATCTGCGGGGCCGTTTTTTTGTTGACCTCGTGGTTAATAGCTTATCCCGCCTGGCGAATGTCCGCCAGTTCCTCCTTGACCGGGGCATAGTGGCTCGGCTCCATGCTGAAGCTTGCCGTGCCGCTCGTGAAATTGCGCAATTCGCTCGTGTAGCCAAACAATTCCGCCAGCGGCACGTACGCACGCAAAACGCAACGGCCTTTGTCGAGACTGGTGTCGAGGATTTCGCCCCGCCGTCGGCTGACGTCGCGGGTCAAGTCACCAAGGTACTGGCCGGGAGCATGCACTACCACGGTCATGATCGGCTCCAAAATCACCAGCCCCGCCTTCGCCTGTGCGTCGCGGAAGCTCTCGAGTGCCGCTAGCTTGAACGTGTCGGCCGAGCTGTCGACGTCGTGCGCTTTGCCGTCGAGCAAGGTCGCGCGCACATCGACCACCGGAAAGCCGTACTTGGCGCCCTTCTGGCAGCCTTGGCGGAAGCCCTGCCGCACCGAGGGAATGTACTCGGTCGGAACGGAGCCGCCGAAGATTTCATCTACGAAGTAGATGTTGTTCGGATCGGGCTTGTCGCCTTCTTCCTCGCACTCCTCGGCCAAATCTTGGCACTGCTCCTTGGTCAAGGGCTCGTACTTCATGTAAATGACGGCGTACTTGCCGCGGCCGCCCGACTGCTTGATATAGCGCGTTTCGAACTCGACCTTCTTGGCTAGCGTTTGCCGGTATGCGACCATCGGCTTGCCGACCTCGACCGCGACGCCGTGATCGCGCTGCAGCTTATGGACGGCCACTTCCAAGTGCAGCTCACCCATGCCGCTGAGAATGAGCTGGCTGGTCTCCGGATCGGTGCGGGCACGCAGAGTCGGATCGTCGCGCACCATCTTCCCAAGCGCCTCGGCCAACTTCGTCTCGTCGACGTTCTTGGCCGGCGTCAGTGCCTGGGCGATCACCGGCTCGGGGAAACGGATTTCCTCGAGAATGATGGGCTTGTCCTGAGCCGCCAGCGTATGACCGGTCGCGGTGTTCTTCAGGCCGACCACGCCGACGATCTCGCCAGGCCCGGCCACTTCCAAGCGGTCGCGGCGGTCGCCGAACAGCCGATAAATGTGGCTGATGCGCTCCGACTTCTTCGTGACCGTGTTTTGGATGGTGTCGCCCGGATGCAGCTCGCCGGAGTAAATGCGCACGTAGATCAAATCGCCATGCTTTTCGCTCACGGTCTTGAACGCCAGTCCGGAGAAAGGCTCGCCCTCTTCGGGCTTGCGTTCGGCCTGTTCCTTGACCTTCGGAATGATTCCGCGCACGGGGGGCCGGTCCTTGGGCGAAGGGAGGAAGTCGCGCACCGCATCCAGGAGCAAGCGCACGCCGTGATACTCCTTGGACGAGCCGCAATAGACGGGCGTCAGCTTGCCGGAAAGCGTGCCGATGCGCAAGGACTTGCGGATCATCTCTTCGGGAATTTGTTTGCCCTCGAGGATTGCTTCGAGCAATTCATCGCAAGCATGGGAGGCCGCGTCGAGCAATTGTTCTCGCCATTTCTTCGCCAACTCCATGTGGGCTGGCGGGATGTCCGTCCACGTGTAATTCATGTGGGTCGGATCGTTTGCGTCCTGCAGCCAGAACTTCATGCGAATCAGGTCGATGACGCCTTCGAAGTTGCTCGATTGCCCGGCCGGGATGGAGCAGACGGCCGGGACCATGCTGAGCTTCGATTTCATCTGCTCGATGCAATCAAAGTAGTCGGCGCCCATGCGGTCGAGCTTGTTGACGAAGGCGATGCGCGGCACGCCGTGGCGATTCGCCTGGTGCCAAACCGTTTCGCTCTGAACTTCCACGCCGCCGACCGCGCAGAACACGCCGACCGCGCCGTCGAGCACGCGCAGGCTCCGCTCCACCTCGGCCGTGAAGTCGACGTGTCCGGGCGTGTCGATCAGCGTGATGCGCGTATCATCCCATTCCACCGTGACCGCAGCGCTATTGATGGTGATCCCCTTGGCCTTTTCGAGGGGATCGAAGTCCGTGGTGGTGTTGCCCTCATCAACGTCGCCGGCTTTGTGCTTGGAGCCGCCGAAGTACAGGATGCGCTCCGTGGTCGTGGTCTTGCCCGCGTCGACGTGAGCGATGATGCCGATGTTACGAATATCTTCGTTGCGAATGTTCTCGAGCATGGTTGGCCCGTAAAAGAAAAACACCCCGGCTCGCCGGCGACTCCGCAGGCGCTTTGGCCGTGGTTCGAATCTTAATGGACTGTCGGGATTTGTGCCAGGTTCGGGAAACCCTGGGTCATTGACCTGTGTTTCAAACCTGTCGACAATCAAGATCGGACAGGTTGGAAACCTATCCTACTTTAGTTTCCCATGGCGGCACCAAGAGCTTGGCCAAGTGGAACAGTCCGCATGCTGTTCGTTGTCAAGACATTGCGTCGTCAAGACGTCGCTTGCAATCGAGTAAAGTATTATAACTGATTGTGTGGAAACGACAAGCGGAACCGTGAAATGTCGATGAGGCGCAAGCGAAGAAGGTCGGGGGGAATGCAGCAATTCGGGTGCAGCCATGAAAAACGTATTAAACGTGATCGTCGACATGTTGACCTTGATGGCCCTGTGTGTCGCAGCCATCGGCCATGTATTGCCCTGGTTCGACGTCAATCGCATTTCGCGCTTTCAGGGCCTATACTTGACAGATTTCCAGCAGTGGCACGCGGAGCGCAGCGGCATCGCTTTGGGTGTTCTGGGTGGACTGGTGGCGCTTTCTCTGCTCATCAACTGGGGCCCGGAGTGCCGCCGGATCATCAACTTGCTCATGTTCGTAAGCGCCTTTGCGGCGTTGCTCTTCCAACTCATGATCTTTTCGAATTTCCAGTTCGCCCTCGGCGATAGCCCGCGGCTGGAGCTTCACGACACCGGTCCCGGGTATGGCCTTTCGCTGATTCCAACCGGCGTGGCACTGTTTCTGTCATTATTGCGAATGCTCTGGACCATGCCGCCGACGCGGCAACCGAAAGCGCTTCCGATTGTCGCGACCGCCCTGCCTCCCGAAAACAAAGTACACCCGTTTTGAGTTTAACGACCTATGAATCCCGATGCACCGGCGGCCGACCAGTTGGAGTCTTTTTCCAACCAGTATCCAGGCCGCGACTACACCATCAACATCGTCTGCCCCGAGTTTACGAGCGTCTGCCCGAAGACTGGCCAACCCGACTTCGGCACGATCACGTACACGTATGCTCCCGGCGAGAAGTGCGTCGAGTTGAAGTCGCTGAAGCTCTACCTGCAGCGCTTTCGCAATCAGGGAATCTTCTACGAACACGTCGTGAATCGGCTGCTCGATGACTTCGTGAAAGCCTGCCAGCCGCGCCGCTGCAAAGTCGTAGGCGCGTTCACGGCCCGCGGCGGCATAACTACTACGGTCACGTGCCTGTTTGAAGCCAAATCGTAGTTACTTGCCGTTGTTTGCCGTTGTCGATTTGACGCAGTATCGCCTGGCGAAGGAAAAAACTGCCATGACGGAATTGGGAATTTCACAAGGTACAGACGGCGGACGGGGCCGTCGTTGACGGCTTTTTTACGGACTCGCCAGAGGTAGCCAAGTTGCGCGTGGCATCCTCTCCCTTTGTTCAAGGGTTTGCCCCTTGGGGTCAGAAGGCGTTCTGACCACGCGCGACGGCGGCTTCGAGCTCGATGAGATTGTGCGTCTCATCCATCGATGGCTATGGGACGCGGACCGTTTCCTACGGCTCCTTCTCTCGCGGACGGCCTAGCCTGCGGAACGTGGATTCCAAGCCCAGCTTCTTGTCGGTGGGTGCTTGCCAGGTTTGGGTTCTGACGCCTTTTTTCTTTCCCTTCCAAATAGTGACAAATCCGCGCTGCCACACGTCTCTATTAACAGTGAGCGTTCGCCAGCGACCTTGGAAAGTTTATGCCAGAGCCCGGATTACAGTTGGTGCTGCGCCGAATGAGAAGCCTGATGGCTCGAAGCGCCATGGGCTTGCTGACGGATGACGCGCTCCTAGAGCGATTCCTGAACTCCA
>JACPZP010000150.1 GCA_016195405.1 Planctomycetota bacterium
TTGGCTGCAACCTAGCCACCACGGTACCGAAGCAAGGTGTCCGATCTTGGGGCTGAGATTTCCCCGTCAAGCAAACGTGCATGCCGCCATCGTGGTCGTTGCGGCCATGGCTCAACGAATGCAAAACACAATAGCTGTCGGCCAATGCTGCCAGGCGGGGTAGCATTTCACTGAAATGAAGGCCGGGAACGCGCGTCGCAATCGGTCGATAAGGGCCGCGAATGCCATCAACAGCGTCTGGTTTGGGATCAATGGAGTCGATATGGCTTGCGCCGCCATACTGCACGATGAATATGCACGACTTCTCGGCGCCACGCCGACTGGTTGAGGAATCGCCGGCCCACAGGAACTCAGGAAGAGCCAGGCCTAACATGCCGAGCCCGCCTGCCTGCAAAAGTTGACGCCGCGTCCTACGCCCACCCAGAAACCGGTTATTTTCTTCTCCTAGGTTCCACATCGGTCTTCATTCCTCAAGCGACCGACACCCGCGCCACGGATCACTTCAGTCCAGAGAAATTGCACCACGGGATCGACTGGGATTCAACGAAAAACTCGCGTGGGTATTGAGAATTGACTGGTGGAAAGCGCTTCGCACCTTTGGTCACGCGACGGGAAGTCTAAATTATGCAATTTAGATCAGTCCAAAAGGATGTGCCAAGGGCCCGCTCCGAGACTTTAAGCGCGCTTGGCACGCCGGGTATACAAGACCCTCGACGTCGAACGTAAGCCTTCTGTGGAACGCGGTTCCGCGTCAAAGGCAGTATTCGTAGGCTGCGTTGACGTTTAACCAGATTTGCTGTTGCCGGGCCCCACTACGCCGGCATCGACATGATCCGCCGACTGCGTAACCCGTGGCCACTCCGAGAACAATTGGTGACAACTGCCCAGTAGCCTGGCCGGACCGAAAATCTAGTCGCAATTGGGCTCACGCCTCCGCAAAATGGGAACGTCGCTCTCAAGACCGGGGGAACTCCACAATGCGGCGCACACGCGTTGACGGAAATGCGGACAAGATTCGGGCCTTTTTCACGATCGGCCGAAAAAGCCTCAGACAGTGCAGAGGACGGATGCTGTATCGCTCGGCCGAAAGCGCCGCCGCACAGGTCGGCCTAAACGCAGAAAACTACCGGAAAGCACGCCAGTTGGCTGACCCTGAAATGGGGTACACGCGGGAGGAACTGGATGACTTTCTCAACCAGTGCCGGCGCGCCAGATACGCCGTCGGCCGCTCGTTTCTGATTGTGCTTTTGCGCGCTCCCAAGAAAGACCGCCCATGGTTTCAGCGCCGCATGTTCGAGGACCGATGGAGTATTGTCCGATTGAAACGCGAGGTCTTGCGCCGCTACGGTCGGCGCCGACAGGGAGGCAGGGCGCGTCGGCTGCCCGAGGACGTCGACGGTCTTATGGTAATGATCGAAGGAATATGCGAGGAGTGGCGGCGCTGGCATTGGGAAGCGACCGAAGGGCGCAAGAGCCGGGCGCGGCGGACGGTGGGTTTGGAGGATCTTCCGGAAGATGTGAAAAGCGCTGTTGCAAGTGCAACGAGGTCGATGAGACGCCTACAGGAGACAGTCGCCGAGCGCTTGGGGCTCAGCGGCTCTGAACGGCGACGTTGAGTTGTCCGGACAGGGTGGTGGTCATCGTGCCCTCGGTCTTGCCGGCGCTCACGGAGGTGAAACCGTCGCGGTCGCGAGGCCTGTGGCGCTGATTCCTGACTCCATGTTATTAGTGATGCCGGCACGTCCGCTACCATCGAGGTGATCAAGCGCTGCGATCTTTCATGTTGGAGTCAGGCATCACCGACGGCTATGAATGGAGCCGAGGTGAGTTTCTCTGAACTTGAAGACGGTCTCATAGCAGTTCCAACTCGTTACCCTGGACGCGGGCATCAGCTCGTAATGCAAGGACAGCCCCCGTAAAATCGCGGGCAGCCTTAGAACCTCCACACTTGTTGATGTGAATCCACGCCTGTTGATAGGTTGTGTTTAGAGACAGATCGAGCCGTGTTGCATATTTAGGCGGCAGTGTCAGTTCACCTACGTCCGCACCAAGTAATTCACTTGCCTCAAGAAGGACGTCAGCGACAAGCTTCTTTTGTTTGACCGTGAAGGTCCCGTCGCTACATACACTATTCTCAATACATGAAACAATAACACAAGTAGGTGAAGGGCCAACAAGCTGGCACTTCCGAGGTGTCATCGTATTGGCACATGGCGAGGAAGTGAATTTGGAGTCTCGTGGGGCCAACAATCTGGCACTTCCCGTGACCTTGGCGTCAACATCTAGATTGACCTGGAGTCGCTTGTATCGCACCGTTCGGACTAAATAGCCCTTGTTGATGAGCAGGGCCAATGCCCTTGTCACTGTGCGTTTAGAGAGGCCAGTCAACTGAACCAGCTCGGTGACGCCAAGATGAGCTGTTCGTCCGTTGTATCGAGCACTTGTTAACAGTACCGCTAATAATACCTGCCACGTCGACGCTGGTTTGAGGTTTAACTTGCAAACCCGCTCGACCACGTCCCAAGGTAACCAGGATCCAATCCGTTTACTCGGTGATATTGTCGGCATCGGCGTCCCTCATGATGGTTTGCAGCTTGTTCCACAGGGGTTGACCATCCTCGTCCTCGAAGCGGCCGTTGTCATAGATGGTGAAGTCCCAGCGCAACGGAAAGTCGCGTAGCACTTGTTCAACTGCCATACTGCAGGCATAGTCGACGGCGGCGCGCAGGTCGGGAAGCTGGCTGCGCCGGCAGGAGAGCACGAAGCCATCATGGACCGGCGCTAGTATGCGGACGTTCTGCCGATCGAGGTAAACCACGGTAAGCCGCATGATGTCGCCGCCGGTGGCTTGCATCGGCCAGTTCATCCACGTGCGATCGTTGCACGGGAACGGTACCTTGCTGCGCCAACCGCACGGCGTCACAATCCAGCCGCGGTCGATCGAGCCCTGGACCATGCGTTCCGACCACGACCAAAAGTTGGGGAACAAGGCGCGGTGATCATCCAGAAGTTGCTCAGCTTCCTGGTAGCTGATGCCCAGGCGACGGGCGATGCCATAGGCCTTCTGACCGTAGAGCGTGCCCAGGTTGACAGTCTTGTAGCGCTTGCGAATGTCGGGATGGGTTTTCTTCGTAGCATCAGCAGGCGCGGCACCGGCCCGAATCGCGAGCGCCATGTGGCAGTCGTCGGCCTCGTAGACGGTTCGCATCACTGGATCGGCCGACAGAGCAGCGGCGATACCGATTTCCTGGGCAACGTAATCGACGTAGACGAGGACGTGCTCGGGCGACTCGGGCACGATAAGGTAGCGCAGCCATTTCGGGCCGCTGAACACGAAGTTGCGCGGCTGGTTGCGCCCGGTGACCGATCGAAAAACTGAGGTGCTGTAGTAGTGCCGGCGAGAGGCTAAATCGACGGTCAAAGCGCGGCCCTCGAACTGGTCAAGGGTCTTGCGGACTTGGCGGACTTCACCGATGAAGGGATGGCGGCTTTCCATGTCCTTCATCGTCTCCTTGTCGCAGGGGTAGTACGCCTTACTGGTGGTGTCGCTGATCTTGACCGGCCAGTCGATATCGATACGCCGGCACCAGACCAGGAAGGACTTTTTCTTAAAGGTTTCACCGACGAAGACCGGCGAAGTACGGTTGACGTTTCCGATCAAAGCCGTCTTGATGGCTGGCTGCATGTGTTGAATATGGGTGTACTCCTTAACGTCGAACGGGATGCCGCGTAGCTCCATGCGGGCGATTGCCTTCAAGTACTCGGTCCAGTGGTTCATGACGGCATCGCGGATTCGGCAATGTATACGTTCGTAAAGCGCGGCACAGCCGTCGCAGTCACTGAGACAGTAGTCGATGATTTCCTGGCGATCGGTGGCATTGCCGGGATTGAAGCGTAGATGCAGAATCTTCAATTGCAGTTCTTTCTTCTCCACCGGCGCCATATGGGGCAAACTAAGCCGGCAGAGGGCAGAGGTTAAGCCGGCTTCAAGGTTGCCTGGTTTATTGGTCAGGTTGCGCCAGGCTACGAACGTGTCGACCCAGCGCTCGGGTAAAGGTATCCCAAAGCGGAGCAGGTACTTCATCTCCGCAACGGCGTAATGGGCGAGGAAAAGGTCATTGGTATGGTCGCGAAAAAAGGCCTGGAGGCCAGAATCTCTACCCCAGAAGTGCAGCCGGCGTCCGGAGTGTATACCAACGAGGCAGAGGACAACCGGCACCCAGGCCGATTCCTGATCGACACGGTCGTCACGGAAACCCCATTCCGTGTCGATCGACCAAACTTCGCCACGGCTAACCATTAGTCCAGCTCGATGCCTTCGATTAACTCACGGTAGATGGGGTGGTCCACCGAGCCGATGATTCGTTCCATACTTAAGGCCTCGGCCAGCAGCTCGCCGGTGGTCTTGGTCGGCCAGACGATTTCGCTCGTCACAGGCTTGATGCGGACGCGGTAGCGGCCGTTGGGTTTATCGGAGATTACGCGGATGGCGTTCTTAATGAAGAACTCAGGCGGCTTTCTGAAGAGCTGCGCGATGCTCTCGTACCAGGTTCGTCGCGGATCGGACCGCGCAGGGCTTTCTCAACATAGTAGTAATCCGTCTCGATCGCATCGGGCCGGGGCTTGTACAGGAGCATCCGCGTGGGCAGCTCTAAGCCGAGTTTGAATACGACCCACTCGCGGCGACCCGGCTTGCGAATTTTCTTGGCCTGGAGGTTCACCAGGTCGATCTCGGCGCCATCATCTAGATCGGCGTCGAGGTCCTCGCGAGGCACAACTAGTTTGCCGCCGGCGCCGACCTTAATTGTGTCCGCCGGTTCGCTTTCGATCTTCGGCATCGCCGGTGCCGGCTCGGTATCCACTTGCCGGTTCGCCACTTCATCAAGGTGAACCGGGTCATCGTTTACGGTGTTTTTTTTGGGTGATTCCATTAGTGCTGTCCTCCTTTTGGAGCGATTTGTGTAATTCCAACAAGTTGCGATGTTAGCGCCGCCGGACGAATTTTCGAGTAAATGCCTAGACCTTTTGTTGTTCTCCTTTTTTGTTGTGGGTACGTTTGGACATCTTTGATGGCGATGCCCAGGTTTCGAGTATCTGAATGAACCTGACCATGTTCTCGGTTATCTCACGCAGGTCTTCATCGGCCAACGAGCGCGGCGCGCGTGGTTCAAACACGCGTCGCGTGGCCTCTGAGAGCGAGAGACTTTCCTTGATCACGGAGTTGGCCATTCCTACACAGTGCCCAAAAAAAATCCCCACGAGCGGCCCGGCGGGGACTCGTGGGGTTTAACGACAACGCTCATTACGAGCGACGCCGTCCAAGTGAAAGAGGTCAGCCGGGCCTCCTACCCGGAGATGGCGAAAAATCACTTACGCACAGAAAAAACACCGCGATGTCGCCGGCTTACAAATGGGACGGCAGCAGCAGAGGTAAGAATGTCTTTTACCTGTAAGGACTTGTGGCGACAGGTGCTCATTGAAAAAATGTTAGAAAATCTAACGAGATGTGTGGCGATTAATCACCGGCAGACTTTGCAAGACTCCTGGTTCAGTCTTCTTTTGGATCTTCCCGTTCTTCCGGCTCCTCCTTAGACGAGTTGGCGAGATTTTTTTGCAGTGTGTTCTTGTGGAAGTTGAACGCGATTCTGTACTTACTGTCCCCACGACTCCAAGAGATCGGTCTCTCAGACAGTCCCGTCAACTCTTTGAGCCGTTTGTTTATCGCTTGGACTTTCTTCGTTGCCTTATGTTTGAGCACTTGCGAAGCAGCGGTTGCTTTGGATGAATCACCGTTGTGTTCGGCCATCAATTTCAAAAACTCCCAAGATGTGTCTGGTAAATCCCCTTTGCGGCCATCCTTGAAGCCAAGTTCCGTGTAAGTGTACCGTTTCTGCACGCCCCGCGCAGTGAAGCGCAGCGAGTCATTTGACACAAACTCGATCGTCACCTCCGACCACTTTAGACCCTCAGGCGCCGGGAACTTTGCAGCAATCCTTTTAACTTGCTGAGAAGTCACTGCCGGCGCCGCAGGGGCAGGCCAGTGTTCAAACATCTGGTCGGCACGTTGTTGCAGGAAGGAGGATATCCCGTCCACGATGGCGAACGGCACGTAGACAGTGACCGGAACCAGGAATTCGCACGATAACGAACTGTTCACACGATGCCGGAATTCCGGCCAAAACTTTTTCTCCTCATCCAGACGAAGGAATAGCTGGCGGAGGATGGCGTCGAGTCGCGCTTGCTCGGCGCTGCCGACGACGTTGAGGTAGGCCCAACGGTATTCATGGCCACCCTCTGAGGCCGTTGTGAGCTTCTGGAATAGCGCTGGCAACATTGCGGCCTTAGTCCGTGCCAGCGTGCCGAAGCGGATTTCCTTTTCGAAGTGCCCAAGAACGTCGATCCAGTTCGTCAATCCACCCGGTACCATTTTCGGGTCGGGGTTCACATCACTTCCATAGCGGGCGTCGGTGCCGAGGTAGAACCGGTCCATGTAAAAAAAGAATTCTATATCGCCTGGGGTGAATGATGCGGCCAAAAGCTTCACGAAATTCGGCCACACCTTTCCGGAGTCTCGCTTCATGGCCGGATCAATGAGAATGTCCAGCAACCGCAACTTGGTGTTGAGCAGCTTCTCCCGGCTTAATTCGATGCGGTCGGCGGCCTCTTGGTGCATTCCCTTAAGATAGTCCGCTTCGTGGTACTCGCAGGCGGTGATGTCGCGACCGAGAATTGCCGCTTGGGCAGGCATCTTTATCCAGGTGTACGGCGAAAGGCGTACCGGTCGACTGGGGCAACCCGGACTGGGGCGAGTGAGGTGATGGAGTACATCGCGCGGCCAAGGCGAGCTTGTCGCCCGCGTGTCGTAGAGCCGGCCTAGATTCAGGTATAGCCAACGGCACTCATCGTATGATCGTGGCGGAAGTCCGGTTTGGATCAGGAAGGGCGCATGTAACCGAAGATAATCTCGAAAACGTTCCGTGTGGCGGGTCAGTTCACCAAGGGTAAGGAAAGGCGTTTCCTCGTCAACGAGCCACTCCACGACTTGGACGCGGCGGACAAAGTCTCGCAGGTCTTCCTCGGTAATCAGGCGAACGGCTACATCCTTCGGCAACGCTTTCAGAGCGTGCTCCAGTAACAAAAGCGGGAAGCGGCTAAAGGCACGTTGTAACTCCGCCGGCCGTTCGTACAGTTCGGTAGCGAGCGAATCGACCAGCCGCTTCAGGCACGTGTAGGCCTGTTGCGTTGCGATTTCGTACACTTCGGCGATGCGATTCGCCCTCCTATAAAGGAGCGCCAGTGCAGATTCGCGTGCAGTGCGTCGGGTTGATCGCCGGGCCAATATTCAGTCCTTCCATTTTGCATATCGTCGGATCGAAGGGGTACAATCGCTCTAGGTATTTTAGTCCTGATCTTCCCTGATAGCGAACTACACCAAGGAAAAACGCTACCGGAGGCGCTGACAACGATACGTCTCCGACCCGGTCGACGGGGTTATCTTGTTCGGCTACCAACAGGTATTTGAACATGGAGCGGAGCAAGGCCACCGGTTCAGGGGATAGCCCCAGGTGCCTTTGTATGCGATGTCCGTGCATTGCTAGCATAAGCCGGTGGTCTAGGACAGACTGCCGTCAATGTCGACGATGACTTGGTCGAACGAGTCGTCAGGTTGCTCGGCCCGGACTTAGTGGCGGGGTCTTGTCGACAACTTCCAGGAGGACGCGGACGGCGGCGGCGTTGAAGCGGCGGCAGAAATCGCCGCCGGTGGTCGGGTCCGGGATGCGAAGCGCCGTCTACGGCGTCGAGGAAAACCGCATCGTTGCGGGTAGTTCGACGTCTTGCAAGCAGGCGCCGTCGCACAGGGCATTGAAGGCAAAGTCGAGTACATCATCGGACTCGTAGCACAACAGATGGATCTAGAGAAGATTTAAGTGCCGGTCGATGCACATTGCCAGCCTGAGCGGCCACACCACCTGCGCCATGGCGACGATGCCGCCATGAGCGATGCCGCGGTCGCGTCCTGCGATAGTAATTGATTTTCGCCGGCTGCACGGGAGGCAGGCCGACCTGGTCGCGTATGCGTGAGAGGCTGGCAAAGCCTTCCTGGTAGCCTTCGACAAGAATCAGCAATCCAGCCGATTTCACCCACGGAATCATGTTCCGCAGGGCATCTTTCTGCCGCTCGATGTTGATCAATACGCGAATGCAAACCACGGCATCGTACGTCCCCCGGACCTGCTTGGGATCAAGGAGGTTGTCTTGAAAGAAGCGATTGTTCGTTTCCCCGACAGACGCCTTCGCGCGCTCGATCATTTTCTCGGCATAGTCAAACGCGTCGACATGGGCCTGGTGGAAAAGCCGTTGCCGCAGCCGACTTCGAGAATGCGCATTTCCGGCTTGAGATACTTGCAAACGTAGTCGTATTCAAACTCGCGTTGGAACACGTCCATGATGTTCACTTCGATGTCGTTTTCGATCGTCTTGGCGCGCGTGTTCCAGTGATGGTCCGTTTTCGTCTTGGTCAACATTGATCGTCAGGCTCCGTTTTTTCCAGGACTTTTTCGATCGCTTCTTTGACGAATGGAAAGATGAGCTTGGCGTAGTGAGCGTTGCCCTTGACGCTCAAGTGGAGATGATCCGGATAGGGCAGCAACATCTCATCGAGCTGCTCGCTGCTGAATTCGGCAAAGGCCTCGCGGATGTCGCAAAACGCCGTTTTTTTCTCTTGGGCCACTTCCGCGAGAATCATGCTGTAACGAGCGTTGGCGTCCTCGAATCGTTCGCCGCTGATCTTGGGCTTGTGGCGCAGCGTGCGATTTCATAGTGGATGGTGCGTGATGGATGGCGCGTTTCGTGATTATGGGCTTGTGGCAGCCACGAAGTCGGTCTTGTCGAGGCGGTGTTCGTTCTGGCGCTTGCGAAGAGCCAAGCGCCGGCGCATTGTAGTTTTTCACTCGAAATCCCTTTCTTGTTCGTGTCCTTGAAAAGCACTTACTCTTCAAGAGACGCTGAAAAGCCATGGGATTTCGATTTTTCGTGAAAATCTCCTGTGCCGACACGCTAGCTACGCTTGGTTAAGGGGCTAACCTAAGCGGGGCAGCACGTTTTCCTCCAATTCACGCAGCGACCACGAACCTGGCCACTTCGTCGCTAGCGTTAAAAGAAACAAGAGCCGTTCTGAACTCGTCCAGTAAGCCACCCTTAGTTCCCACTGTACTACGCCCCTAAAACTGGACCACCAAAAGCCGTTTCTTAGTTCATTTTGCAGACAAGCCGAACGACAAACGGGAAAACACTGGCGACGATAACCGCAAGTGAATCTTGCGATCTCGATCGAGCGCGCACTTTGCGACAGCCGAAAACGTGGCCAAGCCGATGTCCGGTCCGCCAGTTCCGCACCTGGCGGGATGGGCCAAACTTGGGCGAACAGGTGGACAAGCCAACGTGCGTCGGGAGACTGGAACTCCGGCGCTCCGCGGTGATTCGATGGCTTTCATCGCACGCTTCTCGCGTGCTTACAGCGAATCGTATTCCTAAGATCCCGACACTTTTTCAAATCGCCGCATTGGTGTTCATGCGCAACGCTTGTGCTTTGTTGATCTTGCGGCCGCGGGCGTCGGTGGTGCCGAACATGAGGAGCTTGGAGTTGGGGTCGTCGAGTTCGCCCAAGGCGTGGCCGGCTTCGTGGGACAGGGTCTCCGCCAGATTGAGCGGGTTGCCGGCGGCGTCTTCGAAGATGCAATCGCGGTTGCCGCCGATTTCCGTGATGGCGTCGAAGGTGTCGGTGGGCGAGGTAGAGAAGGCGGCGTTGCCGGGCTCGCCGTCTAGGTCGGTCTCCAGTTCCCGCACGAAAAACACATTGAATTTCGCGCTGGCGCTCCGATGGCGCACGATGCGCGGCCATTCGCCGTCTAGGCGAGCCAGGCTGGTGTTGACCTCGATGCCGAGATTTTCATTGATGTTGAGGGGCCGGGCACTGACAAACGAAAACTCGATGTTCGTTTGCCGCAAGTAGATCCGGTTCATCTGGTCCACGACGCCCGCTTCGCCGCCGGGGTTGCGCGAAGTTTGGATGCCGGGATTGGCCGCTGAGAAGATGTTGGGCTGCTTGACATAGTGAAAAGCCACCGACATCCTGCGTTTGCGCCGCACCGAGACATCGAGCCGAGCGACCTGGTTGCCAATGCCATCCAGAATGCTGATGAAGGCGTCGCCGACGCTGATGCCGCGAATGATGATGAGTCCAGTGAACAGCCGGCCCAAGGTGCCGCCAAAGACCTCGCGTTCGACGGTGGCCACGTTGCGATTGGAGGTCAACAGGCTGAAGCTGCCGCCGTTGACCAAACGAATCCGGTTGGAGCCCAGGTTCGGCGCGAGCAGCCAGGGGAAAGGCGCCGCGCTTGTGTCCAGGCCGTCCAGGGCATCGGTGGGATTCGCGGGATTGAGGGGGTCTTGCGGATTTTCGTGGGCGAAGCGGACGGTGGCCGTCGCCGCGGGTGTCGTATCGAACGTGTTGAGTTTGGCGATGGTCTTGTTGTTCACATCGACCCGGCCATCTTGAAAGCCAAGGTTAGCCTGCTGAAAATTGCGAATGGCCCCGATAGTGATCGGTCCCACCAGGCCATCGGTGTCGAGGAGGGGCGACGGCCCACTCGAACCGGGCGGAACCCTGTTGAGCATCTCCTGAATCACGCGCACGTCTTCCTTCAAATTGACGCCGCCCACCCCAACCGACCCACTGATGAATCGCGCCATGTCATGCCTCCTTTGAAATTACGTCCCCATATATCCATGCATTTCATTGCGTGGAAGCGGACAGCATTTTGTGAAAAAAGGTGACATTTATTCTGGAAGGCTTGGTTCCATATTAGAAAGCTAGCTCGGTGTGCCGACGATGGCGCCGGCATGCGTCCGATTGCTGGCGCCCTCCCACGTCTTGCAGGATCTGCTTGCGGCCAGCGCCAGCGTCCGCTACAGTTGCTTTTTCCCTGAACGGCGCGCGCCGCTCAGAAGCGGCCCGCGTAAATCACACGCAGCAACTTAGAGATTTTCTTTATAGGGAGGCAACCATGCCGCTAATCCGTGCCGTGCTGGCGTTCTTGATCTTGTGGCCACTGGCCGCGCTTGCGCAAGACCCGCCGCCAAAGGGCCCGGATGGCTCAGCCCCGTTCGGCGGTTTGAAGCTGCGCTCGATCGGTCCAGCCATCACGTCGGGCCGCATCGCCGCGTTTGCCGTTCATCCCACGGACACGAGCATCTACTACGTCGCCGTCGCCTCGGGCGGAGTGTGGAAGACGATCAACGCCGGCACGACCTGGAGTCCGATCTTCGACAAGGAAGGATCCTATTCGATCGGCGCCATCGCCCTGGATCCGAAAAATCCGCAGGTTGTCTGGGTCGGCGCCGGCGAGAATAACAGCCAGCGCAGCGTCTCGTATGGCGACGGCGTCTACCGCTCCGACGACGCCGGCAAGTCGTGGAAGAACGTCGGTCTGAAGAGCTCCGAGCACATCGGCCGCATCCTCATCGACCCGCGCAACTCCGACGTGGTCTACGTCGCCGCCCAGGGCCCCTTGTGGAATGCCGGCGGCGAGCGCGGACTCTATAAGACCACGGACGCCGGCAAAACCTGGAAGCAGGTGCTGAAAATCAGCGAGAACACCGGCGTCACCGACGTGGTGCTTGACCCGCGCAACCCCGACGTCTTGATCGCAGCCTCCTATCAACGCCGCCGGCACGTATGGACACTGATCAACGGCGGTCCGGAGAGCGCCATCTACAAATCCACCGATGGCGGCGGAACCTGGAAGAAGCTAAAGGCCGGCTTGCCCAGCGAGGACCTGGGGCGCATCTCCCTGGCGATCGCCCCCACGAATCCGGACATCGTTTATGCCGGGGTCGAGTCCATCGACAAGAAAGGCGGCGTGTTCCGCTCGGCCGACCTAGGCGAGACCTGGGAGCGGCGCAACGACTTCGACCAGGGCGCCATGTACTTCGCCGGCGTCGCAGCGGATCCCAAGAACGCCGACCGCGTCTACGTCATGGGCGTCTTCATGCAAGTGAGCGACGACGGCGGCAAGACGTTGCGGCGGCTCGGGCAGAAATGGCGCCACGTGGACGATCATGCCATCTGGATCAATCCCACGGACACCCGCCACTATCGTGTTGGCTGCGACGGCGGCATCTATGAGAGCTTCGACCAGGGCGCCAACTGGACCTTCATGGCCAATCTTCCCGTCACTCAGTTCTACGACGTCACCTGTGATGAAAGCGGCCCGTTCTATCACGTCTACGGTGGCACCCAGGACAACTTCACCCTGGGCGGCCCGGCTCGGACCCGCAGCGCCCACGGCATCACCAACGCCGACTGGTTCGTCACCCTCGGCGGCGACGGTTTTCACAGCCGCGTCGATTCGAAGGATCCGAACACGGTCTACTCCACCCTTCAGTACGGCGTGCTGTCGCGCTTCGACCGCCGCACCGGCCAGAGCACGATCATCCAGCCCCAAGTCGGCAAGGACGAGCCCCCGCTGCGCTGGAACTGGGACTCGCCCCTCATCATCAGCCCGCATAAAAATACTCGCCTCTATTTCGCCGCCAATCGGCTGTTCAAGAGCGCCGATCGCGGCGACTCCTGGAAGCCCGTCAGCGGCGATCTCACCCGTCAGCTCGACCGCGACAAGCTCCCGGTCATGGGCAAGTTGTGGGGACCGGACGCCGTCGCCAAGCACCAGTCCACCTCCTTCTACGGCAACTGCATCGCACTGAGCGAATCTCCCAAAAAGGAGGGGCTCATATATGTAGGCACCGACGACGGCCTCGTGCAGGTCACCGAAGACGGCGGCAAGAATTGGCGCAAGATCGACACGTTCCCCGGCGTTCCCGATCAGACCTACGTCACGCGACTGTTGGCCTCGCAGCACGAAACCGATACGGTCTATCTTGCCTTCGACAATCACAAGAACGGCGATTTCGCCCCGTACTTGCTCAAGAGCACGGACGCCGGCCAAACCTGGACCAGCATCAAGAGCGACCTGCCGGAGCGCGGCTCGGTCCTCGCTATCGCCGAGGACCACGTCAATCCGAATCTGCTTTTCGCCGGCACCGAGTTCGGCCTCTACTTCACACTCGACGGGGGCAAGAAGTGGACACGTCTCAAGGGAGGACTACCGACGATCGCCGTCAAGGATCTTGCTATCCAGCGGCAGATGAACGACCTCGTCGTCGGCACCTTCGGCCGCGGCATTTACGTCCTCGACGACTACTCGCCCCTGCGCGAGCTGACGCCCGAAGCACTGTTGCGCGAAGCCGTGCTCTGCCCCGTACGCGACGCGACGGAGTACATCCCGACGCGCCAATACGGCGTGCCCGGCAAGGGCTTCCAGGGCTCGGCGTTCTACACGGCCGACAACCCGCCTTTTGGCGCCACGTTCACCTATCACCTCAAGGACACCATCAAGAGCGAGAAGCAGAAGCGGCGCGATCTGGAGAAGGAAGCGACCAAGAAGGGCGCTACGGCGCCATATCCTTCCAAGGACCAGCTCCGCGCCGAGGCCGAGGAAGAGGCGCCGGCCATCCTGCTCACCATCTCGGACACCGGCGGCAAACCGTTGCGGACCTTGACCGGCCCCGCGACGCAGGGCATCCAGCGCGTTGCCTGGGACCTGCGCGAGCCCGCCCCGGTTCTCCCCAAGCCTCCCGTGAAAGAGGGCGATGAGGACATTTTCGTCGCCGGGCCGCAGGGGCCGCTCGTTCTGCCCGGCACGTATCGGGTGAGCTTGGCTAAGCGGGTCGGCGGAACGGTAACCCCGCTGGGCGAAGCGCGCGCGTTCAAGGTCGTGCTCGACGGGCCTGACGCCGCGGCGACCGATGACCGCAAGGAACTGCATGACTTTCAGCAAAAGGTGCTCCGCCTACAGCGGGCCGTGGCCGGCGCGCTGGAGACGGCCAATGAGTTGACCACACGTCTGGAACGCATCAAGCGCACACTCGACCACACGCCCAACATCGACGTCAAGTGGAAAGATGTGGCCCGCGATCTGGAGAAACGCAACCGCGAGATTATGCGCGCCCTGCGCGGCGACGTCGTCCTGCGCGCCCGCGACGAAAACACGCCGCCGTCCATCAGCGAGCGCGTCGGCTACATCGTCAGCGGACACCGCAACTCCCTGGCCCGCCCGACGCAAACGCAACGCGACTCCTATGACATCGCCAGCAAGGATTTCGCGCGCGAGCTGGCCCGCCTGCGCACGCTGATCGAGTCCGACTTGCGACGCCTCCAGGAAGCGCTGCACGAAGGCGGCGCGCCGTGGATACCCGGTTTGTTGCCGGCGTGGAAGGAGAAATAATAAGGACGTCGTTCGCAACGGCTCTTTACTCGTCATACGCTTCGATCGCGATCTTTCGTGTCCACCGATTTTTGACATTCTCGGCTGAAGAGACAGTTTGCAGGTGGTTGAATGGTCCGAGCGCCCAGTTGCGGCACTCGGTCGATTACGTTCATGACTAAGTCAAGCGGTTCAGATCGGATGAGTCTCATTTTGGGATTATAATGGTGTTCCGTGGGGGGACGAAATCTCGCGGCAGAAGCGGGGATACCAAAGTGACACCGCCGAGACTCAGCACGCCAAAATTTGTCCGCGTCGCTCGCCTAGCCGACGTCGACGGCGAGGGCTGCATGACCGTTCAGGCCGGCGGACATACGTTGGCCCTGTTCCGGCAGGACGACAAGGTCTTCGCCCTCGATAATCGCTGCCCGCACATGGGCTTCCCGTTACAGCGCGGGACCGTGAAGGAAGGCATTCTAACGTGCCATTGGCATCACGCGCGCTTCGACCTGGCGAGCGGCGGCACTTTCGATCCGTGGGCGGATGATGTCCGCTCTTTCCCCGTTCACATCCGCGACGGCGAGATCTGGGTGGACGTGGCCTTGCATGAGGATTCGCGCGCCCATCAGCGCCAGCGCCTGCGCGACGGCCTTGAACGAAATATTCCGCTCGTCGTCGCCAAGGGTGTCATCGCGCTCCTGGAGGGAGGCGAGGAAGCCGCCGTGCCCTTCCGGACTGGTCTGGAGTTCGGCACGCGCTATCGAGACGACGGCTGGGGTCAGGGCCTAACGATCCACACCTGCATGATGAACCTGATCGATTCGTTGGACGCCAAGGATCGGCCACGCGCCGCCTATCATGGGCTCACTGCGGTGGCGAGGGAATGCGCCGGCGCGGCGCCGCGTTTCGGCCTGCATCCACTGCCGGCGGCGGGCGCCGACCTGGCGACTTTCAAGCGCTGGTTCCGCCAGTTCATCGAAGTGCGCGACGCTGAAGGGGCCGAGCGCTGTCTGATTTCGGCTTTGCGAACAGGGGCAGACCATCGGCAGATGGCGGACATGCTCTTTGCCGCCGTCACCGACCATCGCTACATCCAAATTGGCCATGTCGCCGACTTCACCAACAAGGCATTCGGAGCTTTGGACCATGCGGGATGGGAACATGCCGAGCCGGTGCTGACCAGCCTCGTTGCCGCCTATGCCAACGCCGACCGCATGGAGGAATCGAACGCCTGGCGTCATCCGGTCGATTTGGTCGCCATTGTGGAACGGTGCTTCGAGGCGCTGCCCGCCGCGCTGGAAAGTGGTCGACGCCGGCGCGAAAGCTGGAAAAGTGGCGCTGACATCGTCCCAGCGCTCTTGGGTGAAGATGCCCAGGCCAGCGCCGATGTTCTTCTCGATGCACTGCGCCAAGGGGCGAGCGAGGAGCAGTTGGCGGCGGAGGTGGCTTATGCGGCGGCGCTGCGCGTCGCTCGCTTCCATACGAGCAACGAGTTCGGCGACTGGGACACCGCCTTGCACACCTTCACGTTCGCCAATGCCGTCCATCAGGGATTGAGGCGGTCGCCTTCGCCGGAATTGCTGCGCGGCGTGTTTGATGCCGCCATGAGCGTCTACCTCGACCGTTTCCTGAACGTTCCGGCGGCGCGATGGCCGCAGTCCGACGGATTGATCC
>JACPZP010000151.1 GCA_016195405.1 Planctomycetota bacterium
ACGGTCGAGGCGGAACAGACCCCGCCTGCCGCTTACGACGAACACGTCCTTGTCGGTCACTTGGGGCTGGAGGCGGATGGGCGCGCCGCTCAGGAAACGCCAGGCAAGTTGGCCGCCTTTCATGTTGAGGGCATACAGCGTGAAATCCTCGGAGCCGAAATAGGCATTGCCGTTGTGTTGGCCGACGCCACCGGGCACGTTGCCCCCGGCTTGAAAATCAAAGCGATCCTTGCCCGTGCCCCTATCAAAGGAGAGGACGTGGCCGCTCGTGCTGAACGCGCTGACTTGGTCGGCGCTTACCAGGGGTGGTTGCTCGAAGAACAACCCGGTGCTAAGCGTGCTCCAGTGTAACTGAGGCGCCAGGGCCGAGCGCTTCTCGAGAAGGTCTTGGCGCTCATCCTTGGTCAACTCCTTATCCTTCTCCGCCGGAGGCAGGGTGCCTTTTTCGAAGGCGTCCCAATCGGGAAGGTTGTAGCACAAAACGCGATCGCCCATCACGAAAAAGAGTTGATACTCGTCGGCCGCGGGGGCCGCGCTGGGACCGAATTCAAGCTTCAGGCCGTAATCGGGAAGCTTGGTTTCCTTGTCGACCGCGTAGACGCGCTGGGATCCGGTCGCCCGGTTCAGCACGTAGAGCACGTTGCGGCGGACAACGAAGAGATTGCTGTCGTTGAAGCCGACGGGCTTACCTGGCCAGTACGGAGTGCCTACGGGCGTGCGCCAAAGAACATCGCCGGTCTCGGCATCGAGCAAGCTCACGGCGCCGGAGAAGGTCTGGGCCACGATTTGCGGACTTTTCTTTCCCGGAATAATCTGCAATGAATAGAAGCCGTCCCGCATGCCATCGGTCGGCAGTTTCGCCTTCCAACCGACACTAAGATTGAGGCGATTCAAGACCTCGCGCGGCGGCAGCGAAGGCCGAGTCATGAGGCGCACGTCCTGTCCGACAACCGACGCGGTTAGAATTGCCGTCACGACCGTTACAGCCAGTGTCTTCTTCATGATGTGTCTCGCGGCGAAAAACTGGGAAGCGCGGCCAGCGCCAGTCTATCACGGTGCAGCGCGTGCGCCCAAGGCGACGTGCGTCAATTCCACGCCTTCCGCTCAGAGAACTGGAAATGCTTGCCGCATACGTGGTCTTTTCAACGTTTGGCAGCGAAGTACGCCGACAGGATGCCGCCGCATTCTTCGGCCAGCACGCCGGAGACGACCTGGGCGCGATGATTGAGCCGCGGATCGCTGGTGATCCGATAAAGCGTGTCGCAGGCGCCGGCCTTGGGATCGGCGGCGCCATAGACGACCATGGGCAGCCGCGCCAGCACGATGGCCCCAGCACACATCGGACACGGCTCCAGAGTGACGTAGAGAATGCACTGTTCCAGCCGCCAAGAACGCAGGCCGCTGGCGGCCTGGGTGATGGCGATCATCTCGGCATGGGCGGTCGGGTCGAGCAGGGTTTCGCGCTGATTGTGCGCCTTGCCGATGATGCCGTCCTGGAGCGAGACAATCACGGCGCCGACTGGAACTTCATCCTCGGCCGCCGCCGCCCGGGCTTCCTCAAGCGCCAGACGTATGTGCTCGAGATGAAACGGGTGGCGTGGATCGGTCAACGGCAGGTCAACGGGAAGCCAATCGCTCATGTCTTTTCCGCAAAAAGCATCAGCAACGCAAGGTCGAATCTGGTAGATTCTTATGCTTTGTGCCCCTTCGTGTCCTACGTGGATGCACTCCCATGCCACTCTTCGGCGCCCATATGTCGATTGCAGGTGGCTACTTTAAGGCCCTTGTCGCGGCCCATGAGCACGGCTGCGAGACCGTCCAGCTCTTCACCAAAAACAACAATCAGTGGCAGGGCAAGCCGCTCTCGGACGAGGATATTCGCCTGTTTCGCGATACGTTGAAGGCGACTCGGTTGCGGTTCCCGACTGCTCATGATTCGTACCTTATCAACTTGGCTTCGCCGGATAAGACGCTTTATCGGCGGTCGCTGGAGGCGTTCGTGATTGAGATGCAACGCGCGGAAGCGCTGGGCCTCTCGTATCTCGTTACTCATCCCGGCGCCGCCACCGATGGCGATGAGGATGCCGGCCTGCGCCGGGTTGCACGGGCGCTCAACGAAGTTCACCGCCGCTGTGCGCGCTGCCAAGTCATGGTCCTACTCGAAGCCCCCGCAGGCCAGGGAACGAGTCTGGGGCATCGTTTCGAGCATCTCGCCCGGATCCTGGATTTGGTGAAGCATCCCGAACGCATTGGAATATGCCTCGACACCTGTCACGTGTTTGCCGCGGGCTACCCGCTTTTTCCGACCAAGGCATACAAGGCGACGATGCGCGCGTTCGACCGCCTCGTCGGCTTGGAAAACCTGCGGCTGTTCCATCTCAATGATAGCCGAACCCCTTTCGGCAGCCACGTCGACCGGCACGCTCACATCGGCAAGGGACATCTCGGCCTGGAAGCATTTCGACTGCTGGTAAACGACCGCCGCTTTCGCAACCACCCCATGATCCTGGAGACGCCGAAGGAATCGCCGGAAGGCGAGAATCTCGATGCGGTCAACCTGCGAACACTTCGCGATCTGTGCACTTCGAATAAAAGAGGACGACGCAGTTAAGCGGAACGAGAGGATGACGCGGATTGTTCGTATTTCATCCAGAATTCATGCGGGCGATTAGTGATCCATAACTCCCATGCGAACTGCAGTCTCAAGTGATGCGGAGCACTGTCCGATACTTGTGTTACCAATGTCCTGAAAGGCCTGGCAGTCCCCCGCTTGCCAGTTGCCCCAGGGGCTCCGGCACCGAAGACGACCCCGAACCGCCGGACCACGCCTGACAGTTGCTGCCCGCACGAGGTCCACAAGCGGTCCACTGCGACGACACCCCGCCGGAGCCCCTTTTTCTCCTCGCTCATTACTCCTCGCGCGTTTCCGCCTCCATCCGAAAAACCTATACCACCGTTAGTGTTTGCCCGATTCAATCGCTCCGTGCAAGGTTTTTCCCATGGAACTGCAGAACATTCACGCGCGTGAGATTCTGGACAGCCGGGGCAATCCGACGCTTGAGGTCGAAGTCCTCCTTGGCGACGGCGCCACGGGGAAGGCTGCCGTGCCGAGCGGCGCGAGCACTGGGGCCCACGAGGCGGTCGAGTTGCGCGATCAGGACAAGAAACGCTACCTGGGAAATGGGGTCCTCAAGGCCGTCAGAAACGTCAACGACATCATCGCCCCCAAGTTACTCGGCTTTCCCGCCTCCGACCAAACCGGCATCGACGGCCTTATGATCGACCTCGACGGCACGCCCAACAAGGGCAAGCTCGGGGCTAACGCCATTCTGGGAGTGTCACTGGCCGTAGCTCATGCCGCCGCCAACTCGGTGGGCCTGCCGCTCTATCGTTATCTCGGTGGGGTCAACGCCAAGTATTTGCCGGTGCCGATGATGAACGTCCTCAACGGAGGCAAACACGCCGACAATAACGTCGATTTTCAAGAATTCATGATCATGCCGCTCGGCGCTCCGAGCTTTCACGAAGCCCTGCGCATGGGGGCGGAGGTATTTCACAACCTCAAAAAGGTGCTGCACGACCGGCATCTGAGCACCACGGTCGGCGATGAGGGCGGTTTCGCGCCGAACCTGAAAAACGCCGACGAGGCTTTCGAGGTCTTGGCCTGCGCCGTCGAATCGGCCGGCTACAAGCTCGGCGAGCACATCGTCTTCGCTCTCGATCCGGCCGCCACCGAACTTTTTGAAGAGGCGAAACAGCGTGGCAAGACCGGCTACTGCTTCTTCAAAAGCAACCCCGAACGAATTGCCTCTTCGGAGGAGATGATCGCCCTTTGGAAAGGCTACTGCGCGAAATGGCCCATCCGCTCGCTCGAGGACGGCCTGGCCGAGGACGATTGGACGGGCTGGCAGAAACTGACGAGGGAGCTTGGGGCCAAGGTCCAAATTGTAGGCGATGATCTGTTCGTTACCAACGTCGCGCGGCTGCGCGAGGGAATCGACAAAGCCGCCGCCAACAGCATCCTTATCAAGGTCAACCAAATCGGCACCTTGACCGAGACGCTCGATGCCGTCGACTTGGCACGGCGAAACGGCTTCACTTCGGTCATCAGCCACCGTAGCGGCGAAACCGAGGACGCCACTATTGCCGACATTGCCGTCGCCACCAGCGCGGGACAAATCAAAACCGGTTCCACCAGCCGCACCGATCGGATCGCCAAATACAACCAGCTTCTGCGCATCGAGGAGGACCTGGCCGAAAGCTCGCGCTACGGCGCGGAACTGTGGCCGGCGTCGCGCCGATAAGGTGGTAGACTTTCTCCAAGCCCGCAGATGAGCGCAGCGAATCTGCGGGGATCCGACAGCACCCCGCAGGCTCGAAGACTCGCCTGCCGGCTTGGTGGAAGGGCCAATGTTCGAGCGTCTCCGCGAATACTGGCTGCCGTGCGCCCTGTTTCTGGCCACCCTGGGCAGCGCGGGGGCTCTCGCCGGCCTTGTGGCTATCGCGCCGCTACTCACGTTTGAAGGCAAACCATTTTCCAAGCTGATTGGATTGTTCGCAAATGACTTTGTCGTTCGCCGCACCGCCATCGGCGCCGCGGTGGGTCTGGCCGTGACCGCCTTTGTGTTCTTTCGCCCGAAAGGCTTCTTCTTCGCGCGCAAGCCACGGTCGCACGCTACGCCGGATCAGATCGCCGGCGCCTGAGTTTTCTCGTGCGTATTCGTCTTCCTTCGCGGATAATCCAATCATGTATTGGCTCATCGACAACATCAGCATTTGGCAATTTCTCGTAGGTGTCATCGCCCTCGCCTATGGAGCGGCCTACTATCTAACCAAGCGCTTCAAATACCTCGCCATCGCGGGCGCGCTGGTAGCGGGCATCGTCTTGCTCTGGTTCTTGCCGAACTGGATCGTCACGGACCGCAAGCGCATGGAACTCAATGTTCGCGAAATGGCGGATGCGGTGGTTAACGGCAAACTTGAGACTCTACGCGCGCACATGGCGGACGATTTTGAGTACATGGGCAGGAATCGCGATGCGGCCGCACAAGGCGCGATTCATGCCGCCAAAGAATTCAAGATCGGGTACATCAAGATTTGGGGCTGGGAAGTCGAGACCCTTGATAGGGCGGCCGGCACCGCCCGAGTTTCCTTCGGCGCCACGGGTGAGGACAACAGCTTCATGTGCCGCTGCCGGGCGGAATTCGTGCGCGAAGGCGACCACTGGAAGATGCGCAGGATTGAAGTGTTCAACGCCGTGGCAAATCAGGACGTGCCGATCCAAATACCTCTGCGATAACCGTTTAGCGCTGAGCCGCAAGCGACCCTGGCACGGTCGCCTACGGCTCCCCGCTAAACGGCCGCCTTCAAATCGACAATTTCCAGCGCCGCATCTCGTCCAAGAGCGCCGCCCTTGTCATGTTGAATTGCAACGGCGTCACCGTGATGTAGCGCTCGGCCAGGGCGCTGACGTCGGTGTCGGGATGCGGATCGGGGCAGCCAAAGTCGGGGCCGCTCCAGAAGTAAACCCGGCCGCGCGGATCGATGCGGCGGTCGAAGGTTTCGCGATAGGCCGCCAAGTTCTGCGGCACCACGCGAATTCCCGCGATCGGCCCTTTTTCCAGGCTCGGAATGTTGATGTTGAACAGCGCCCCCTCGGATTGCGGCTGGGCGAGAATCTGCTCGATGGCGCGCCGCGCGTAGCCGGCCGCGCGGGGGAAATCGAGCGGCTTGGGCTTGGTATACTCCAGCGACACGGCGATGCTGGTCTTTTGGAAAAATGCCCCTTCGATCGCAGCCGCCACCGTGCCTGAATAAAGTACGTTGATGCCGGCGTTCGAGCCGGCATTGAGGCCGCTAACCACGACGTCGGGCGGCTCATCTTTCAGCAATTCGATGATCGCAAGCTTGACGCAGTCCGCCGGCCGGCCCTCGACCGCCCAGCCCATCGCGCTGCCGGAATCATCGACGACTTCCTGGACCAAGAGTGGCGTCAAGAGCGTGATCGAATGCCCCACCGCGCTCTGCTCGCCAGCGGGCGCAACGACCGTGACTTTGCCGAGCTTCAGCAACTCTGATCGAAGGGCACGAAGGCCTGGTGCATACACACCATCATCGTTGGTCAGAAGAATATGCAATTTCCTTGTCCTCACTCCTCGAGCTTCTTGCGCCGCAGCAGGTGGTGGTAATGTTGGGCGAAGCGGTGGGCTTCGTCGCGGACGTATTGTAACAACCGCAACGCAGCTGCGTGACGGCTTAGGCGGATCGGTTCAGCGGTCCCGGGACGATAGATTTCCTCCTCGCGCTTGGCGAGCGAGATCAGACACGGCGGCTCCTTACCGAAAAGCTGAAAGACTCCGAGCGCGGCGTTGAGCTGCCCTTTGCCGCCGTCGATGAGCAAGATGTCGGGCTGAACAGCTTCGTCCTCGTCGGCTCGGCGAGGACGGAATCGCCGCGAGACCACTTCCCGGATCGACGCGAAATCATCGACCCCTTCCACCGAGCGGATGCGATAGCGGCGATAGTTCGGCTTGAACGGCAGCCCGTCGATGAAAGATACCAGAGACGCGACCGTCTCCTGGCCACCCAAATGCGCGATATCGACGCCTTCAATCGTTCGCGGCGTCTTC